>UCNG01000003.1 GCA_900473915.1 Hyphomicrobiales bacterium
GTGGCTGGTCGTCCGGCGGGGGAGGCGGCGGTTTCTCCGGCGGTGGCGGCTCATCGGGTGGCGGCGGCGCTTCGGGCAGCTGGTAGGGAGACGCAACGATGAAGCATCACACGCTGATTGGCGCCGAGGACCATGCCCGCATTGCCGAGGGGATCCGCAAGGCGGAAGCCGAGACCAGCGGTGAAATCTACGCCGTCCTGGCGCGCTCCAGCGACGATTATTTCTTCGCGGCGGGCTTTGTCGCGACCTGCGGCATTCTGCTGGCATCGGTTGTCGTGGCGTTTCTCGCGCACTGGTACTGGTTCGATATCCGCCTGCCCATGTTCGGACTGGCGGTACTGGCGGCGTTTCTGACCGCAATGCTGGTGCTCTGGTTCTTTCCGGCCATCCGCATGCTGCTGGTGCCGCGCCGCATCCGCTACAAACGCGCGCATCTCAATGCCGTGCAGCAGTTTCTGGCGCGCAATGTGCATATTACGGAGCACCGCACCGGCATCCTGCTTTTCGTCTCCATGGCCGAACATTATGCCGAGGTGATCGCCGATGCGGGCATCAATGCGCGTGTCGAGCAGGAGGAGTGGAACGCGATCGTCGCGACGCTCACCCACCATGCCTCGCGGGCGCAGGTGGCCGAGGGTTTCGTGCTGGCAATCGGTCAGGCCGGGCTTTTGCTGGAGAAGCATTTCCCGGCAGGCCCGGACAATATCAACGAGCTGGACGATCACCTGATCGAGTTATGAGAGCCGTTCGATTCCGTCAGAATCATCTGCAACTTTAGTCTTAGAATAAGGCGAAACGCGCCTGCGGCTTCGCCCTTCTGACAGGTTTCCAGCGGGTTGTGGAGAAATCCACCGGCATAATCCGAAATTTCGCAGGAAGTTTTCGAAGTTTTGTTCCAAATTAAATGGATTAAATGCTGTTTTTCTGACTTTCCGGGAAATTTTTCGTTATTTTCAGCGAATTGCCATCGAAACCGATGCCTAATCTGCTAGTTTGGCGCGCATTGCCATCATGACAGGAGTATCCGACGTGACTGCAAAGCAGGATCGGTCGAGCAAGGTTAAAGGTTCCAAGGCAAGCAAGGAGGAGAAGAAGGGAGGAAGTTCGAAGGCGCTTACGGCCTTCTCGCAGCTTCTCTTCGAATGGGCGCCGCCAGAAGATCTGGCCGCTTACGATGCTGCCGCTCTCGACAGTTCGGCCCGTCACGGCTATGCCGCGCTGGAATCCTGGCGCAAGGGCAAGAGCATCATCAGCGTCGATAACGGTATCGAACGCCAAGGTCGCCCGGTGAGCGTCATCACCATCGTCAATGATAACATGCCGTTCCTGCTCGACTCCATCATGGGTGAGCTGAACGATCATGCCAGCCAGATTTTCATGGTCGTGCATCCGGTGCTGGATATTGCACGCGAGAAGGACGATCTCGTTATTCTCGGCGAAGCATCGCAGCTTGCGCCTGCCAAGGGTGTTGAGCGCGTCAGCCTGGTACAGATTCATCTTCCTGCCCTCGACAAGCAGGTCAAGGCCGACCTGACCGCCGCCATCAAGCGCGTGCTCGGGCAGGTTCGCTCCGCCGTCAGCGACTGGAAGCCGATGCTGAAGCGCCTCGACGGCGCCATCGCCGATTACAAGCGCGTTTTTGAAATGACGAACGATCCGGCCATGCCGGAAGCAATCGCGTTTCTGGAATGGCTGCGCGACGACCGTTTCATCTTCCTCGGCCTGCGCGAACTGACCTTCAAGGGCAAGGGCGACAAGCGCGAACTGGTCCCGGTCAGGGAAACGCTGGGCATCCTCAACGATCACGAGGTGCGCGTCCTGCGCAAGGATGGCGACGACACCGTGACGCCGCGCGAGGTGACGGAATTCCTCGACAGCAGCGAACCGCTCATCGTCACCAAGGCGAATTCGCTTTCGCTGGTGCATCGCCGCTCCTATCTCGATTATGTTGGCGTGAAGATTTTCGGCGAGAAGGGCGAGGCCATCGGCGAATTGCGCCTGGTCGGCCTCTTCACCTCGGTCGCCTATACGAGCTCGGTGGCGGGCATTCCGTTCATCCGCTCCAAGGCCGATGCGGTCATCAAGCATCTGGGCTTCAACCGCGAGGACCATTCGGGCAAGGCGCTCATCAATGTGCTGGAAGAATATCCGCGCGACGAGCTTTTCCAGATCGATGTGGAAAGCCTCACGGCCAATGCCGAACTGATCCTGGCGCTCGGCGAACGCCCGCGCGTGCGCGCCGTGCCGCGCCTCGATCGCTTTGGCCGTTTCGCCACGGTGCTCGTCTATATCCCGCGTGACCGCTACGACTCGGTCGTGCGCGAGAAGATCGGCCATTATCTGGTCGACGTCTATGGCGGCGACAGCTTTGAATTCCATCCGGTCTTCCTGCAAAACGGCCTGACCCGCGTTCAGTTCGTCATCCGCCGTCATGAACGCTCCACGCCGCATGTGGACCGGGAAGCGCTGGAAGCTGAAGTGCGCGCCATCGTCCGCACCTGGGACGACGCGGTGCGTGAAAGCTCGGACAGCGCCGAGGCAAAGACCGTTGCGCTTGCCGCGAGCTTCCCGCCGTCCTATCGCGAAATCTTCACGGCGCCGGAAGCGCTGGTCGATGCGGAACGCATCGCGGGCCTCAGCGCAGAAGCTCCGCTTTTCGTGGATTTCTATCGTTATCGCACCGATGGTCCGGATGCGGTTTCGCTGAAAATCTATCATCACGGCGCGCCGGTTGTGCTGTCGCAGCGCGTGCCGCTTCTGGAAAACATGGGCTTCCGCGTCGTCAGCGAGCAGACCATCGACCTGCCAAATGCGGGCAAGGACGGCGCCACCGTCTATCTGCACGACATGCAGCTGGTGAATGCCTATGGCGCAGCCGTCGATCTTTCCGACGATGGCGAGATGCTGGAAGATGTGTTCCGCAATGTCTGGGACGGTCTGGCCGACAATGACGGCTATAACGCGCTGGTGCAGACCGCGCGCCTGAGCGCGCGCCAGATCATGATCCTGCGTTCCTATGGCCGTTATCTGCAACAGGCAGGCATTGCCTATTCGCAGAGCTTCATCGCGGCAGCGCTGAACCGTTATCCGGAAATCGCCAGCGATCTCTATGCGCTGTTCGACCTGCGCTTCAACCCGTCGGCCAAGCGCCGCGATGCGGCTGAAAAGAAGCTGGTCGACGGTATTGAAACCGCGCTCCTGGGCGTGCCGAGCATCGATGACGACCAGATCTTGCGCCGTTTCCGCAATCTGATCGAAGCGACGCTGCGCACCAATGCTTACCAGCCTGATGCCGACGGCAAGCCGCGCGTCACCTTCGCCTTCAAGCTTGATCCGCGTCTGGTCGACGGCCTGCCGGACCCGCGCCCCTATCGCGAAATCTTCGTCTATGGGCCGGAAGTGGAAGGCGTGCACCTGCGCTTCGGCGCTGTCGCTCGCGGCGGCCTGCGCTGGTCGGACCGCGCACAGGATTATCGCACCGAAGTGCTGGGTCTCGTGAAGGCGCAGCAGGTGAAGAACGCGGTGATCGTGCCGGTTGGCGCCAAGGGCGGCTTCTATCCGAAGCGCCTGCCGGTCGGCGGCGACCGCAATGCGGTTTTCGAAGCCGGTCGCGATGCCTATAAGGTGTTCATCTCCACGCTCCTGTCGGTCACCGACAATATCGAGGACAATCATGTCGTGCCGCCGACGGAAGTCGTGCGTCATGACAATGACGATCCTTATTTCGTCGTTGCCGCCGACAAGGGCACGGCCACCTTCTCCGATACGGCCAATGCCATCAGCCAGGCGCATGATTTCTGGCTGGACGATGCCTTCGCGTCGGGCGGTTCCGCCGGTTACGATCACAAGGGCATGGGCATCACCGCGCGCGGCGCGTGGGAAGCCGTGAAGCGGCATTTCCGCGAGCTCAACAAGGATATCCAGACCGAACCTTTCACGGTTGCCGGTGTGGGCGACATGTCGGGCGACGTGTTCGGCAACGGCATGCTGCTTTCCGAGCAGATTCGTCTGGTGGCGGCATTCGACCATCGCGATATCTTCATCGATCCGAACCCGGTTCCGGCGGACGGCTATGCCGAGCGCAAGCGCCTGTTCGAACTGCCGCGTTCGAGCTGGCAGGATTATGACCGCTCCAAGCTTTCGGCTGGCGGCGGCATCTACAGCCGCAGCCAGAAGACGATTACGCTCTCACCGGAAGCCGCCGAAGTCATCGGCCTTGGCAAGACCTCCGGCACGCCGCAGGAAATCATGACGGCGATCCTCAAGTCGAAGGTCGATCTCCTCTGGTTTGGCGGTATCGGCACCTATATCCGCTCGTCCGCCGAAACGGATGCGCAGGTCGGCGACCGCGCCAATGATGCCATCCGCATCACCGGCTCGGAAGTCGGCGCACGGGTGATTGGCGAAGGCGCAAATCTTGGCGTAACCCAGCGCGGGCGCATCGAATATGCGCTGTCGGGCGGTCGCGGTAATACGGACGCCATCGACAATTCGGCAGGCGTCAACTGCTCGGACGTCGAGGTCAACATCAAGATCGCGCTGGCTGCCGCGATGCGTTCGGGCAAGCTCAAGCGCCCGGCGCGCGACAAGCTCCTGGTCAGCATGACCGACGATGTGTCGGAACTCGTTCTGCGCAACAATTACCTGCAACCGCTGGCCTTGTCGCTCAACGAAAGGCAGGGGCTGGCAGAACTGCCCTATCAGGCCCGCTTCATGGCCGAGCTGGAAGCCCGCAAGCTTCTCGACCGCAAGGTGGAGAACCTGCCGTCCGACGCCATGCTGATCGAGCGCCAGAAAGCTGGCCAGCCGCTGACACGCCCGGAACTGGCGGTCCTGCTGGCTTATGCCAAGCTGTCGCTCTGTGACGATCTGGTGGCGAGCCAGCTTCCGGACGAGCCTTACTTCCAGTCGCTGCTGCTGGATTATTTCCCGAAGCGCATGGTGAAGACCTATGCCGAGGAAATCTCCGGCCATCGTCTGCGCCGTGAAATCGTCGCCACCCTGTTGGCAAACGATGTCATCAATCGCGGCGGCATCACCTTCATCAGCCGTCTGGCCGATACGACCGGCAAGTCGCCTGCCGATATCGTCCGCGCCTATGTGGCGGTGCGTGACGGTTTCGATATCGACACGATCTATGATGCCATCGATGCGCTCGACAACAAGGTGCCGGGCGATGTGCAGAACCAGTTCTATCATCTGGTCGGCGAAATGCTGCAGGCGACGACGGCCTGGGTACTGCGCAACGACACGACCCGCGCCAACCTGACGGAGCTGGTGGATACGATCACCCGCGCCCGTGCCGAACTGGAGCCGCGTTTCGACGGCCTGATGCCGGAATATCTGAAGAGCGCGCTTCAGACCGACAAGGCCGCCTTCGTGGAAATGGGCGCGCCGGAAAAGCTGGCAGGGCGTCTTGCCAATCTGCAGCTTGCAGGCATCATGCCGGACATTGCGCTGATCGCGCATCTGGCCGGTGCCGACCGCGTGGTCACCGCCAAGACCTATTTCGGTGTTTCGGAAGCGTTCCGCATCGGTCGCATCGAGGAAGCCGCCCGCGCTATCCCCGTCACGGATTATTATGACGGGCTGGCTCTGTCGCGGGCAAGCGATACGATCACGCAGGCCGCACGCGGCATCACCATTGCGGCGCTCAAGCGCTTTGCCAAGGAGAAGGACCCGGCGGCAGCCTGGTTCGCAGCCGATGGCGCGCGCATCGAGCAGGTGAAGAGCCGCATGGTGGCGCTGACGGAAGGTGGCGACCTGACCGTTTCGCGACTGGCGGTTGCGGCGGGTCTGATGTCCGATCTTGCGCAGTAAAACAACCCGAGAATAGTCTCATGGAAGGGCGGCTTCGGCCGCCCTTTTTCATTATCCTGCGCAAAACCGTTTCACACTTTTGCTGGAAATGCTCTAATATGATTTGGGCCTGAAATTCATCCGACACATTGAAGGAACGACGCAGCCTTGGCTGGGCTGGCCTGCGCGCATCTGCCTGAAAATCGGAGCTGAAAATCGGAGCCGGTTTTCGCAAAGCATTGTGTGCAGATGTATCGCGTTGGAGTGGTCTTTATACGCCAAAAGGCGCACGGTGCTCTATCGTCGAAAGCAGCTTCGGGCGTGGGGGGAAGGAAAGAGTAATTGAGCGATCAGCTTGTGGCTGCCCGCAGCCATGCCTCACGGCGTGGCATATGGGGCTGGATATTCTTCGACTGGGCGGCGCAGCCGTTCTTTACCGTCATTGTTACCTTTATCTTCGGCCCGTATTTCATTTCCCGCATGGCGGATACTCCGGAAGCGGGGCAGATTGCCTGGGGATATGGTCTTGCCGCAGCCGGTTTCGTGATCGCCATCCTGTCGCCCGTTCTGGGGTCGATTGCCGACAAGACCGGTTCGCGCAAGCCCTGGATCGCCTTCTTTGCCGTTCTGAAGATCGCGGGCCTGATGACGCTGTGGTTTGCAGTGCCGGGTGCCAGCCTGTTCTGGGTGCTTCTGGCTTTCAGCATGGCAATGGTTTCGGCGGAGTTTTCCATCGTCTTCAACGATTCCATGATGCCGCGGGTTGTTCCCGGCGGTGAGATCGGCAAGGTTTCCAACCTGGCCTGGGGGCTTGGCTATCTGGGCGGCGTTCTGGTGCTCATCTTCGTGGTGGTTTTTCTGGCTGCATCGCCGGATACGGGCAAGACGCTGATCGGGCTTCCGCCGCTCTTCGGCCTCAATCCCGCCAGCGGAGAAGATGCCCGCATCACCGGGCCTATCGCGGCGCTGTGGTATCTTGTTTTCATCATGCCGATGTTCCTGTTCACGCCCGATCAGGCGCGTGGACAGCCGTTGCGTCAGGCAATCGGCAGCGGTCTGGCTGAACTCAGATCGACGCTGGGGGAAGTGCGAAAGCGTCGGGGCATTGCCCGTTTTCTTGCCGCGCGCCTTGTCTATCAGGATGGGCTCAACGCCATTGTGACGCTGGGCGCCGGTTATGCCGCTTCGTTGTTTGACTGGAGCATCAACGAAATCGGCCTCTTCGGCATGATTACCAATGTGACGGCCATCCTGAGCTGCCTTATTGTGGCGCGCCTCGACACCAGGATCGGCTCAAAAGTCATCGTGATTGGATCGCTGGTGCTGTTGCTCGTGGCTTCGTTGGGCATCGTTTCCACCCAAACGGATTCCCTGCTGTTCGGCCTTGTGCCGGTCAGCTATCCAGAGGTGAGGGGACTGTTCTCGACTGTTTCGGAACAGGCATTTCTCGTTTACGGGTTGACGATTGGCGTGGCGCTCGGGCCGGTGCAGGCATCCGCCCGTTCGTGGTTTGCCCGCAGCATCAGGCCGGAGGAATCGGGCCGCTATTTCGGCATCTATGCGCTGGCTGGCCGCGCGACAAGCTTTCTCGGACCGTTTCTGGTGGCGACCATCACCGCTCTGAGCGGTTCCGCAGCACTCGGCATGTCGGTGCTGTTGCTGTTCTTTGCCGTTGGGCTCTATCTGGCGGCCATAACGCCTTATCCAGCCGACCGGCCGCGCGCGTCCGGCCCGTTGTGACGGGCCGGATGATTGTATTACTCGATCCAGCCGAGTGAACGCTGCACGGCCTTTTCCCACGAGCGGAACAGGCGCGTGCTTTCCTCGGCTGACATGCGCGGGTGCCAGCGATGGCCCACTTGCCAGTTCTCGATAATGTCCTGCGTGGATTTCCAGTAGCCGACGGCAAGCCCGGCGGCGTAGGCGGCGCCCAGCGCCGTCGTCTCGATGATTTTCGGACGCACGACCGGCACGTCCAGAATGTCCGACTGGAACTGCATGAGAAGCTCGTTGACGGTCATGCCGCCATCGGCGCGTAGTTCCGTGATCTCGACGCCGGAATCCTTCACCATCGCATCCAGCACTTCGCGCACCTGATAGGCGCTTGCCTCAAGGGCTGCGCGCGCAATGTGGCCCTTGTTGGCGAAGCGGGTGAGACCGGCAATGATGCCGCGCGCCGAATCCTGCCAGTGCGGCGCAAAGAGGCCGGAAAAGGCCGGGACGAAATAGACGTCGCCATTGTCTTCGACGGTCCGCGCCAGCGTTTCGATGTCGCCGCTCGTTTTGATGATGCCGAGATTGTCGCGTAGCCACTGCACCAGAGCGCCGGTAATGGCGATGGAACCCTCCAGCGCATAGACCGGCTTCGCACCGTCGAGCTTGTAGGCAACCGTGGTCAGCAGGCCGTAATTGGAGGGCACCAGTTTCTCGCCGGTGTTCATCAGCATGAAGCAGCCGGTGCCATAGGTATTCTTGGCTTCGCCCGGTTCCAGACAGGCCTGCCCGAAGAGCGCTGCCTGCTGGTCGCCCAGAATGCCTGCAAGCTTGACGCCGGAAAGCGCGGGCAAGGTGATCTCGCCATAGACTTCGCTCGAAGAGCGGATTTCCGGCAGGCAGGCTGAGGGAATATCGAACAGGCGAAGAATAGCTTCGTCCCATTCCAGCGTCGAAAGATCCATAAGCTGGGTGCGGGAGGCATTGGTCACGTCGGTGATGTGAATGCCGCCCTCAGTGCCGCCGGTGAGATTCCAGACCAGCCATGTGTCGATGGTGCCGAAAAGCGCATCGCCCGCTTCAGCCTTTTCACGCGCACCCGGAACGTGATCGAGGATCCAGCGCAGCTTGAGGCCGGAAAAATAGGTGGAAATTGGCAGACCCGTCTTTTCGCGCAGACGGTCCGCGCCGCCCTCCTTGGTGTAACGGGCGACCAGCTCGTCGGTGCGCGTATCCATCCAGACGACCGCATTATAAAGCGGTGCGCCTGTCTTTCGGTCCCAGAGCAAGGTGGTCTCACGCTGGTTGGTGATGCCGACCGAAGCGATATCGCTTGCCTTCAACTTTGCCTTCTTGAGTGCAGCCGCAATGACATGCTGCGTGTTACGCCAGATTTCCACCGGATTGTGCTCGACCCAGCCCGCTTTGGGGTAAATCTGCTCGTGTTCGCGCTGGTCGCTGGCGACGATATCGCCCTGCCTGTCGAAAATGATGAAACGCGAACTCGTGGTTCCCTGGTCGATGGAACCGATAAACTGCGTCATGGGGCGGGCTCCTCCAAATCTGTTCGAAACGAATGTAAACGAAAGAATGTGAAACTCAAAATAGAGCATTTCCAGCAAAAGTGCGAAGCGGTTTTGCGTAGGATAATGCGAAAAAACAAAGAGATAGATCGGTTCCGGGATTCCGCCAGGATCAGAACCGATCTAAACGAAGGCCCCGGAACGGTTGGTTCCGGGGCCTCAATAAATCTGTGGTTTACAAGGATTTAGTGGCGGAAGTGACGCATACCGGTCATCACCATGGCAATGCCATGTTCGTCGGCAGCGGCGATCACTTCGTCGTCCCGCATTGAGCCGCCCGGCTGGATGACAGCGGTTGCGCCAGCCTGAACTGCGGACAGCAGACCGTCTGCGAACGGGAAGAACGCATCGGAAGCGACCACGCAGCCCTTGGTGAGCGGTTCGGCAAGACCGGCTGCTTCGGCTGCATCTTCGGCCTTACGGGCTGCGATGCGGGCGGAATCGACGCGGCTCATCTGGCCTGCGCCGATGCCGACCGTTGCGCCGTCCTTCACATAGACGATGGCGTTCGATTTCACATGCTTGCCAACGCGGAAGGCGAATTTCAGGTCGTTGAGTTCGGCTTCGGTCGGGGCGCGCTTGGTGACGACTTTCAGATCAAGGTCATCGACCACGCCATTGTCGCGCGACTGGACCAGCAGGCCGCCGGCAACCGTCTTGGCGGCGATGCCCTTGGCGCGCGGGTCCGGCAGACCGCCGGTCACGAGCAGGCGCAGGTTCTTCTTGGCTGCGACGATGGCCTGTGCACCTTCGGTGGCATCCGGCGCGATGATGACTTCGGTGAAGATCTTCACGATCTCTTCGGCTGCTTCCTCATCGAGCGTCTTGTTGAGCGCAACGATGCCGCCAAAGGCTGAAACCGGATCGCAGGCGAGCGCCTTGAGATAGGCTTCCTTGATCGTGGAAGCTTCCGCGACGCCGCACGGATTGGCGTGCTTGATGATGGCGACGGCTGCGGTGCGGGCGGGATCAAACTCGGCCACCAGCTCGAAAGCCGCATCGGTGTCGTTGATGTTGTTGTAGGAAAGCTGCTTGCCCTGAAGCTGGGTCGCGGTGGCGACGCCGGGGCGCTTTTCGCCGGTGAGATAAAAGCCAGCCGTCTGGTGCGGGTTTTCACCGTAGCGCATGACGGAGTGCAGCTTGCCTGCGACCGAGCGATATACCGGCGTTTCTTCGTTGATTGCCTCGGCAAACCAGTTGGAAATTGCCGCATCATAAGCTGCCGTGCGCGAAAAGGCCTTGGCGGCAAGCTTTTTGCGGAAGGCGAGCGGCAGGGAACCGGAATGCTTTTCCAGTTCAGCCACCACGTCGGCATAGTCGGCAGGGTCAACGACCGTTGCGACATAGGCGTGGTTCTTGGCGGAAGCGCGGATCATCGCCGGGCCGCCAATGTCGATGTTCTCGACGGTGGTGTCGTAGTCGCCGCCCTGGAAGCGGACTTCCTCGAACGGATAGAGATTGATGACGGCCAGATCGATGCCGCCAATGCCGTGTGCTTCCATGGCCGCGACATGTTCCGGATCATTGCGCACGGCGAGCAGGCCGCCATGGACTGCCGGATGCAGCGTCTTGACGCGCCCGTCCATGATTTCCGGGAAGCCGGTGACTTCGGACACGTCCTTCACCGGAATGCCTTCTGCGGCAATCGACTTCGCGGTGCCGCCGGTCGAGAGGATTTCGACGCCTTGCGCATGAAGCGCCTTGGCGAAATCGATCAGGCCGGTCTTGTCGGAAACGGAAAGGAGGGCGCGGCGCACCCGATGAAGATCGGGAGCGGGAATATGCTTGGAGCTGACAGCCATAGGGAGTTGGTCTCTTCGTTGCTGAAACGGATGCGTTCAGGAAAGTGGACGGCTCGCCCTAACACAAGCGCGCCGAGAATCCTACCGCAAAAGACCAATTTGAACTTTATACGTAACTGCCAAGCGCGACGCGGCTGAACTGCCAGTTCACTTCCGGCAGATCGGACGCCGGGAAGGACAGAACGATCTGTTTCGATGTCACGGGACCGCGGAAGCCTGCAAAGAAGATCGAATCTTCCAGTTGCGGCGCAACTTCAAAGCAGGAAAAGACCCAGGTGTCGTCGCGATCCGCTGACAGGACGATCAATCCGTTTTCATCGAAGGAAATATCGACCGAGGGATGCAGGTGGAAACGGACGGCAATATTGTCGCGCCCGTTGGCCTTCAATGGACGGCCATCGCCGCGATAAAAGCGGTCGGCGCCCTGGATTACGCTGCCATTATGCGACAGCACGAGGCGACGTTCGTGATAGATGCCGAACAGGCGCGCATAGCCGTCATGGCTGGCAACAAAAC
The DNA here is from genome assembly GCA_900473915.1 of Hyphomicrobiales bacterium. Lineage (GTDB taxonomy): Bacteria > Pseudomonadota > Alphaproteobacteria > Rhizobiales > Rhizobiaceae > Brucella. Next base: position 11,414 of record UCNG01000003.1, read on the forward strand.
CCTGCCGCCCCATTTCCTCGATCCGGTCGCGCTGCACGCGAGTCGGGCCTGCAATGATCGGCGTGCCGATCATGTTGGAAAGGCCCGCATTGAGGCTGAAACGGCATGAGGACGTGTCGTTGATGGTGACGGTGGAGTGCGCAGCCGTCGACCGGCCCAAGGGACGAAATTCCGGCGGGCCGAAACGGTCGATGCCGGAATTGACGATATAGCGCTGGCGCCCGGAGGACATTTCAAAGGCGAGGCAGCCCGCATGGGCATCCCGCGATGCGGTTACCGGCGGCGGCAGTCCGGTATCGGCGATGATGGTGGTGGACCCCATCGAAAGCCGCTCATAGCCGGAATAGGGCGCATGGGTCAGCGGCGATCCGGCGGTCTCGTCGTGCCGCAGAACCGAGATGATGCGTTCCGGCATGGTGGGGCCGACGCCATTGAAAAGCGCAAGGCTGCCATCCTGATGACGGAAGAAGCGCAGCGCAGGCAACATGCGCTCAACGGCTTCGATCAGCGCCTTGGGCGGCGATTCGGTGCCGTTGGCATAGGTCTGGCGGAGCGGCAGAAGATCGGCCAGAAGTTCCAGCACCGTAACGGGATTGCGCGAGATATGCCCGCCATCCGGCAGGATCTGGCGCTTCAGCTCATATTCCAGATTGCGGCGCGCGGCGCGTGCCGTCGGCGGCGAAACTGGCAAGGCAAGCGCTGCGAAGGCAAGAGCGATGCGGGCGCGCAAGCGTTCCTCGCCGTCATCCATGGCGGCGGCGACGGTGCGCAGGTAACGCACCTGCATGGCGAGCGAGCGCATGAATTTGCGATAGGCGGGAAGTTCGGCGCCCGACAAAATGAGATTGGAATGCTGGAGCCAGGCGATGATGCGCTGGGCGGTGACTTCCGGCGACCAGGCAAGACCGCCGATGCGCTTGCCGAACATCCGCATCCAGTCATCGACGAGCGCGCGCGCATTGGCGGTGGCCAGATCGCTGTTGGCGCTTTTCAGATGACGCAGCCAGCCGAAACTCTGGAGGGCTGCTTCCCATTCCGGTGTCGGCGGCTCGACGGCGAAAGGCGACAATCCGCCGGTTTCGACAAGACGACCGGCCAGCGCGAAGCGGCCATGATAGAATTCCTGCGCCAGTTGCGGGTCGGCGACGCGCAGGTCGGGCGGGGCTATCAGAATGCGGTCCGGGGTAAAGCCGGTGAAGCGCCAGCGATAAAGCGGCCCCATGCGCAGACGGCGGCTGAACTTGCGCCACGCCTGTGCAACGGCCAGTCCCCAGAGGTGAGGGGTTTCGCTGAGGGCGACTGCCACCCGGTCTTTCTCCGTATCGTTTGTCATTATGCTGCGGCCAAATCGAACAGCCGATGTCCTTTGATACAATTGTACTGAAATGGTGAATCGAGCGTTAACCATACCGGACGGAAATGCGCCCGGTATGCGAAAACACTTGTTTAGCGGTTTTATACGCGCTTGAAGCGGGCGGCGAAGAAGCCGTCCATGCCAGCCATTTGCGGATTGCCGTCAAAACGATCGGGCGGCAGGTCTGCAGGCGTAGACCGCAAAAAGCCTTCCGCTGTCACCAGCCCTTCAAGACCGGGACAATCCTGCTCGGTGATCGGGAACGGCTCCAGCAGCGGATTTTCCGCCGCCTTGCGCGCCATTTCTTCGCCTTCGAGCGGATGCAGCGAACAGTTGGAAAAGACGATCACGCCGCCGGGTTTGACCAGAGTGGCCGCGTGCGCCAGAAGCTTGCCCTGAAGTTCCGCGAGTTTTGCAATGTCCTGCGGGGTCTTTGTCCATGGCACATCCGGGTGACGGCGCACCGTGCCGGTGGACGAGCAGGGCGCATCCAGAAGCACGGCGTCGAACAATTCATTCGGCTGGAAATCCATCAGATTGGTGGCGACGGTTTTCGCCTCGAAACCAAGCCGTTCCAGATTGCTGTTGAGCCGCTTCAGGCGGTTTTCGGAAAGGTCGAGCGCGGTCACATCCGCGCCCTGAAGCACAAGCTGCGCCGTCTTGCCGCCGGGGGCGGCACAGAGATCGGCAACCCGTTTGCCCTTGATGTCGCCCATCAGGCGGGCGGGCAGGCTTGCCGCCACATCCTGCACCCACCAGTCGCCTTCGGCAAAGCCGGGCAGGTCGGTGAGATTGCCTTCGACCGTTTGCAGGCGCACCGAACCGTTGGGAAGCGCCACGCCGCCGAGCTTTTCGGCCCATGCCTTCGCATCGCCCTTGACCGTGAAATCGATCGGCGGCTCATAGGCGTGCATGGCGAGAATGGTTGCGGCTTTTTCCGCGCCATAGGCATCCGTTATGCTCTTGGCGAACCATTCCGGCACATTGGTTTCAGGCTCCAGCGTGTGGGCGAGAGCGCGTTCCTTGTTGCGCGCGAGACGCCGCAGCAGCGCATTGACCAGACCGGCATATTTGCGGTTGCGCGGATCGTTGTTCGCCGCTTCCACCGCCAGATCGACCGCCGAGTGATCAGGCAGATCGAGATAGAAAATCTGGGCGATGGCGACGTGCAAAAGATGTTTCAGCGCCACGGCATTTTCCGGCAATGGCCGGTCGAGACGCTTGTTGATGGCGCGTTCGATGCTGCCGCGATTGCGCAGCGCAGAACCCAGAATGGCGCGAACCAGAGCGCGGTCGCGCGGCTCAAGCGCCAGATATTGCGGATGGCCGTGGGTATTGTCGGTCAGGCCGTCGAGCGAGGTGTTCTTTTCGATCACCGCGCCGAGAAGGCGGGCCGCACACAAACGCGCCGCCAGACCGGGGCGCAGGTCTGCGGCGTAGTTGTTCTGCGGCTTTTTGTTTCCACGCTTCGGCGCGGCTTTTTTATCGTTCACACTATTCTTCTTTATTTACGACCACGGCCCTCGAAAACCGGAACCGCCATTGCTGCTGCCGCCTGCATTACCCCATGGACCGGTGCTTTGGGAAGGGGCAGCGGCGCGTGGTGCCATTCCGCCAGAGCGGATGCCCATTTCGGCAGCCATCTGTTCAAGTGCGGCAATGCGGTTATCGGTATCCGGGTGGGTCGAGAAAAGATTATCCGCGCCGCGCCCGCTCAACGGATTGATGATGAACATATGCGCGGTCGCCGGGTTGTGTTCGGCTTCCTCGTTCGGGATGGCCTTGGCGCCACGCGCGATCTTGCCCAGCGCGGAGGACAGCCACAACGGATTGCCGCAGATTTCCGCGCCGCGCCTGTCGGCGGCATATTCGCGGGTGCGGCTCACCGCCATCTGCACGATCATCGCGGCAAAGGGCGCGACGATCATGGCAAGAAGCGTGCCGACCACGCCCATGATGCCGTTGCCGTTTTCGCGGTTGCCGCCAAGAAAGAAGGCAAAATTGCCGAGCATGGAGATCGCACCGGCAAGCGTTGCGACGATGGTCATGGTCAGCGTGTCGCGGTTTTGCACATGCGCCAGCTCATGCGCCATCACGCCCGCCACTTCTTCCGGGGAAAGCCGGTTGAGCAGGCCGGTCGTCGCGGCAACGGCGGCGTTTTCGGGGTTGCGGCCCGTGGCGAAGGCGTTGGGCTGGTCTTCGTGGATGATATAGACCTTCGGCATCGGCAGGCCCGCATTGGCGGCAAGGCCGCTCACCATGCGGTAATAGTCGGGCGCGCTGCGCTCGTCCACTTCCTGCGCATTATACATGCGCAGCACCATCTTGTCGGAGTTCCAGTAGCCGAACAGGTTCATGGCGACGGCGATCACAAGCGCGATCATCATGCCGCCTCCTCCGCCCAACAAATAGCCGATGCTCATGAACATGACCGTCATGAGCGCGATCAGCATGGCAGTTTTCGTCATATTCATCCGTGGCGGTCTCCAAATCTTGAGCCGCGCGCCCTCGCAAGGGTTTTGCACGGCAAGCCTTTCTGCCTATATGATGGGTATGAAAAGGCTTCGCTTCAATAATGGGAGCAGATGCAGCCAACAGGAATGTGACCGATGAGCGAGAAAATCGACGCAACCGAAGCCCCGGAAAATGTGGACAAGCGCACGTTTGAAGACCTGCCGCCTGCGGCCCAGCGCGCCTTGAAGGAAGCCGAAGCGCGGCGCGCCGCCGAAAAGGAAGCGCAAGCACCGCGCGAAATTGGCGGGCGCGGCGGAAAAGATCCCGCCCGTTATGGTGACTGGGAGATCAAGGGGCGGTCGATAGATTTTTGATTATCCTGTGAGGGTTGGTTCTCGATGCTGGTAAAAGCAATCTCGATCGTCGCTCCAAGCGGTCGCCGAATAGCGTCTGGAGAGAAAACCCTGGAGGTGAGACGCTGGCTTCCGAATCTGGATGCAGGCGAAGATTTGCTGATTGTCGAGAATCGACGGTTTCTGGAGAAAGATGGCGATTACGATCCGGATGGCTATGCGGTAGCGCTGGTCCGGATTGGTTGTGTTCGCCCATTTACACGAGACGATATGAAAGCGGCTTGTGCCTCATATTTTGAAGATGGTTGGCTGGCTTGGGAGATCACCCATATGCGCCCGCTTGAAAAAACATTTCAAGTCATCGCGGCGCGGAAAATCTATTCGGTAGATGTCGAAAGCGAATGTCTAATCGCAATGTGAAAAGGCCGGGAAATCCCGGCCTTTCGTTTGTCATTTCTTGTTCTGGCGATTTTCGATCAGGTCGTCCACGACGCCCGGATCGGCCAGCGTCGAGGTATCGCCCAGTGCGCTGAACTCGTCTTCGGCGATCTTGCGCAGGATGCGGCGCATGATCTTGCCCGAGCGGGTCTTTGGCAGGCCCGGCGCGAACTGGATCTTGTCCGGCGTCGCGATGGGGCCGATTTCCTTGCGCACGTGCTGGGTCAGTTCCTTGCGTAATGCCTCTTCGTCATGGACGGTCTCGCCGGTCATCAGCGTGACATAGCAATAGATGCCCTGTCCCTTGATCGGATGCGGATAGCCCACGACGGCGGCTTCCGAAACCGAGTGATGCGAGACGAGCGCCGATTCGATTTCCGCCGTGCCGAGGCGATGGCCGGAAATGTTGAGCACGTCGTCGACACGGCCCGTGATCCAGTAATAGCCGTCCTCGTCGCGGCGGCAGCCGTCGCCGGTGAAGTACTTGCCCTTATAGGTCGAGAAGTAGGCTTCGACGAAGCGCTTGTGGTCGCCGTAAAGCGTGCGCATCTGGCCCGGCCACGAATCGATGATGCACAGATTGCCGTCTGTGGCGCCCTCGACGACCGCGCCGTCATTGTCCACGAGTTCCGGCTTGATGCCGAAGAACGGGCGTGTTGCCGAACCGGGCTTGAGGTCCGTTGCGCCCGGCAGCGGCGTGATGAGAATACCGCCGGTTTCCGTCTGCCACCATGTATCGACAATCGGGGAACGCTGGTCGCCAACCACGTTGTAATACCATTCCCAGGCTTCCGGATTGATCGGCTCGCCGACCGAGCCGAGCAGGCGCAAGGTCGAGCGCGACGACCGGGTGACGAATTCATCGCCCGCACCCATCAGCGCGCGGATGGCCGTCGGCGCGGTATAGAAAATGTTGACGTGATGCTTGTCGACGACTTCCCAGAAACGTCCCTGGTCGGGGAAGTTGGGCACGCCTTCGAACATGAGCGTCGTCGCGCCGTTGGCGAGCGGCCCATAGACGATATAGGAATGGCCCGTCACCCAGCCCACGTCCGCCGTGCACCAGTAGATGTCGCCATCGTGATAGTCGAAGACATATTGATGCGTCATCGATGCATAGACGAGATAGCCGCCGGTGGTGTGCAGCACGCCCTTCGGCTTGCCGGTGGAACCGGAGGTGTAGAGGATGAAGAGCGGGTCTTCCGCGTTCATCGGTTCCGGTTCGCAGGTCGGCTCCACGCTTGCCACTTCCTGGTGGTACCAGAGATCGCGGCCCGGACCCCAGCTCACCTTGCCGCCGGTGCGGCGCACGGTGAGAACCTTGTTGACCATCACATATTGCTTGGCCGCAATGTCGATGGCGGTATCGGTGTTTTCCTTCAGCGGAACCGGCTTGCCGCCGCGCACGCCTTCATCGGCAGTGATGACGAAGGTGGATTCGCAGTCGACGATACGGCCAGCCAGCGCCTCCGGCGAGAAACCGGCGAAGACGACCGAATGCACCGCGCCGATGCGCGCGCAGGCGAGCATCGCATAGGCGGCTTCCGGGATCATCGGCAGATAGATCGTGACGCGGTCGCCCTTCTTCACGCCGTGCTTCTTCAGCACATTCGCCAGACGGCAGACGTTTTCATAAAGTTCGCGATAGGTGATCTTCTTGTCGATATAGGGATTGTCGCCTTCCCAGATGATGGCGACCTCGTCGCCACGGCTCTTCAGGTGGCGGTCGATGCAGTTGTAGGAAACATTGGTGACGCCGTCCTCATACCATTTGATGGACACGTCGCCGTTGAAATCGGTGTTCTTGACCTTGGTGAAGGGCTTGAACCAGTCGATGCGCCGTCCGTGCTTTGCCCAGAAGCCGTCCGGGTCGCTCACGCTTTCCTGATACCAGTCGAGATAGGTTGCGTTGTCGATGAGCGTGTTTCTCTTTGCCTCGGCAAGAACCGGGTAAAGCTTTTCCGACATGATGTCCTCCTTCAGCATTCCGCGAACCGGACAGCCATGTCCCGCTCGCATAATGCACCCAAAACTGCCCGGCACCTCCCGCCGGATGAGACGGCTTGCCGAGAATGGCAAGACCATCGGGTGCCCTGTCTACCTTCCATCGCGGGCAAGGTAAATTAGACAATCGGCGCGTCCATGATCCACAATGACGCATCGTTGGGAAGGGCGGCTGGCAGCACTCGCTGTCGATTGTTGCTAATATATTGTTTTTACAGTTTAAAAACCTTTTGGAGTGATTATATTCTAATCAGGAGCCTTGCAATATGGCTCTTCACAAAAAGGGGAAATCGCCATGACGACGTCCGCTTTGAATGCGAAATCAGCCTTCGAACTCCAACTTGCCGGCTACGGCCTGACGACGGCGAAAGTCTTCTACCACCTGCCCGATCATCCGCATCTGCTGCAACTTTTCGTCTGGCAGGATTATGACCTCGCTCCGGATTTTCCGATGCTCAATCATTTCATCGAGTTCTGGAACAGGGAAATCGACGGGCCGTTGCATTCGGTCAGCTACACGCATTTCCGGCTGCTCGGCCCCTCGGACTGGAGGAATGTGCAGGGCGAGATCGTCCTGCATTAGGAGCATTTCCAGCAAAAGTGTGAAGCGGTTTTGCGCAGGATAATGCGACAAAACAAACAGTAGGGGTCACAATTCAGGCGGGGTTGGCATAGCTCCGCCCGCCGAAGATGGCCGAGCCGACACGCACCGATGTCGCGCCGAAGCCGATGGCGGTTTCATAATCGCCCGACATGCCCATGGAGAGCTTTTCGACGCCTGCTTCACGCGCCAGTTTTTCCAGAAGCGCGAAATGCGGCCCCGGATTTTCGTCCGCAGGCGGGATGCACATCAGCCCCTCGATGGCGAGGCCATGTTCCTTGCGGCAGCGCTCGACAAAAGCCACGGCCTCTTTGGGCGCAATACCAGCCTTTTGTTCTTCAAGGCCGGTGTTCACCTGCACATAGAGTTTGGGGCTTTTGCCCTGCTTCTTGATTTCATCGGCAAGGGCAGCGGCGATCTTTTCGCGGTCGACGGTTTCGATGACATCGAAGAGCGCGACGGCATCGGCGGCCTTGTTGGATTGCAGCGAGCCGATGAGATGGAGTTCGATGCCGGAATAATCCTCCCGCAACTGCGGCCACTTGCCTTGCGCTTCCTGCACGCGGTTCTCGCCGAAGACGCGCTGGCCTGCATCGAGCGTGGGGCGGATGGCATCCGCGTCGAAGGTTTTTGACACCGCGACAAGGGTAACGGAGCCTTTATCGCGTTGTGCTTCCTTTTCAGCTTGGGCGATTGCGGCCTTGACCGTGTTCAGGTTCGCTACGATATCTGACATGAAACTCTCGCTTTCAGGCTTTTCGTCCGCAAAAGGTTGACGCTTTCGCCAATACGTGGTGAAGGTCGCCATTAAATATCGACTCTCCTTATTGCATCACCTTCGTGCGAGTAAATACGGTCATGGCAGCCGAACGTTATAATCCGCGCGTGGCGGAAGCTCATTGGCAGAAAGTCTGGGAAGAAGACCGGACTTTCGAAACCGACAATGGCGACAGCCGCGAGAAATATTATGTGCTCGAGATGTTCCCCTATCCGTCGGGGCGCATCCATATGGGCCATGTGCGCAACTATGCGATGGGTGATGTCGTCGCCCGTTACAAGCGCGCCAAGGGTTTCAACGTGCTTCATCCGATGGGATGGGACGCGTTCGGCATGCCTGCGGAAAACGCTGCAATGCAGAACAAGGTTCATCCCAAGGAATGGACCTACCAGAACATCGCCACGATGCGCAGCCAGCTGAAATCGATGGGGCTTTCGCTCGACTGGGCGCGTGAATTCGCGACCTGCGACGTGGAATATTATCATCGCCAGCAGATGCTGTTCATCGACCTTTTCGAAAAGGGCCTGGTGACGCGCAAGACCTCCAAGGTCAACTGGGACCCGGTCGACAACACCGTGCTTGCCAATGAGCAGGTGGTGGACGGTCGCGGCTGGCGTTCGGGCGCACTGGTGGAACAGCGCGAACTGACGCAGTGGTTCTTCAAGATCACCGATTTCAGCGACGAATTGCTGGCCGGTCTCGACACGCTCGACCAGTGGCCGGAAAAGGTCCGCCTGATGCAGCGCAACTGGATTGGCAAGTCGGAAGGCTTGCAGGTCCGCTTCGCGCTGGATGGCAAGACCGCGCCGGACGGTTTCTCGGAAATCGAAGTCTATACGACCCGCCCCGACACGCTGTTCGGTGCGGCTTTCGTGGCGATTTCCGCCGATCATCCTCTGGCGAAGAAGCTGGCTGAAAACAATGCCTCGCTCACCGGCTTCATCGATGAATGCCATCACCATGGCACATCGCTGGCGGCGCTTGAAACCGCTGAAAAGAAAGGTTTCGACACTGGCGTAAAGGTCAAGCACCCGTTCGACGAGAACTGGGAGCTGCCGGTCTATGTCGCCAATTTCGTTCTGATGGAATATGGCACGGGCGCGGTTTTCGGCTGCCCGGCGCACGATCAGCGCGACCTGGATTTCGCCAACAAATACAAGCTGAAGGTTACGCCTGTCGTTCTGCCGAAGGGCGAGGACGCGGCAAGTTTCAGCATCGGCGATACGGCCTATACCGACGATGGCGTGATGATCAATTCGCGCTTCCTCGATGGCATGACGCCGGAAGCCGCCTTCAATGAAGTAGCGAACCGTCTGGAAAAGACCGATCTCGATGGTAAGCCGCAAGCGGTTCGCAAGGTGCAGTTCCGCCTGCGCGACTGGGGCATTTCGCGCCAGCGTTACTGGGGCTGCCCGATCCCGATGATCCATTGCGAGGCTTGCGGCGTCAATCCGGTGCCGCGCGCCGATCTGCCGGTCAAGCTGCCGGACGATGTCGAGTTCGACCGCCCGGGCAATCCGCTCGACCGTCATGCCACATGGCGTCATGTGAAATGCCCGAAATGCGGCGGCGATGCGCGGCGCGAGACGGACACGATGGACACGTTCGTCGATTCGTCCTGGTATTACGCCCGCTTCACAGCACCTTGGGAAAACGAGCCGACGGATCGCGCGGTTGCCGACCGCTGGCTGCCGGTCGACCAGTATATCGGCGGCATCGAACACGCGATCCTGCATCTGCTCTATTCGCGCTTCTTCACCCGCGCGATGAAGGTTGCCGGTCATGTCGGCATCGATGAGCCGTTCAAGGGCCTGTTTACGCAGGGCATGGTCGTGCACGAAACCTACAAGGCCAATGGCCAGTGGGTGGCGCCTGCCGATATCCGCATCGAGGAAAGCGACGGCAAGCGCAGCGCGACTTTGCTTTCGACAGGCGAGCCGGTGGAAATCGGTTCCATCGAGAAGATGTCGAAGTCGAAGAAGAACGTTGTCGACCCGGATGACATCATCGCTTCCTACGGTGCCGACACGGCGCGCTGGTTCATGCTGTCTGATTCGCCGCCCGAGCGTGACGTGATCTGGACGGAGGCCGGTGCCGAAGGCGCGCATCGTTTTGTGCAGCGCGTCTGGCGTCTGGTGGCCGAAGCTGCCGAACAGTTGAAGGACGTTGCGCCGAAGGCTGGAGCGCAGGGCGAGGCGCTTGTCGTTTCCAAGGCCGCGCACAAGGCGGTCAAGGCTGTCGGCGACGATATCGAAAAGCTCGCCTTCAACCGTGGCGTGGCCCGTCTTTACGAACTGGTCAATACGGTCGCCGGTCCGTTGCAGCAGGTTGCCTCCGGCAGCGCGGATGAGGAATTGAAGGGCGCTGTCCGCGACGCTACCGAAAAGCTTATCGCGATGCTGGCGCCGATGATGCCGCATCTGGCCGAACAGTGCCTGGCAGCGCTCGGCGGCAAGGTGGCTGGCCGCGAAACGCTGGTTGCCCGCGCGCCATGGCCGGTCTTCGATCCGGCCTTGGTGGTGGAAAACGAGATCGTTCTGCCGGTTCAGATCAACGGCAAGAAGCGTGGGGATTTGACAATCGCCCGCGACGCTGATCAATCTAGCATCCAGCAGGCGGTACTCGAACTTGACTTCGTCAAGGCTGCGCTCAATGGAGGCTCGCCGAAGAAGGTTATCGTGGTGCCGCAAAGGATCGTCAATGTCGTTGCCTGACCGCTTTTTCTCCGCAATCAAAGCTTTCCGCATTGCGTTTTTCGCAGTGGGAGCCGCGGTTCTGATGGCTGGATGCACCGTGCAGCCGCTTTACTCCTCCGGCGCTGGCGTCGGTGGAACCATTGGCGGCAGCGTGACGCCGGACATGCGCACGAAGCTTGCTTCGGTCGCGATCGATCCGGCTGGCGACGTCTTCGGCCAGCAGGTCCGCAATCGCCTCATCTTCCTGCTCGGCGGCGGTGCCGGTGAGCCGGCCAACCCGACCTATCGGCTTGGCCTTGGCCTGAGCAGCTACACGCTTGCGGCGGTCAGCGTCGATGTCGGCGATACGACCGACCGTACCGGCCGTCCATCGTCCGGTATCGTCAAGGCGACGTCGAATTTCGTGCTGCGTGACAAGGACGGCAAGCCGCTTGCCGCTGGCACTCGCACGGTCGGTGCTTCCTTTGACCGTCCGCGTCAGGAGTTTGCGAACCTGCGTGCCGAACGCGATGCGCGCAAGCGCGCCGCGGAAGAACTGGCCGAACAGATCTTCCTCGGTCTGGCGCAAAAGATGTCGAAGCTCCAATAGAGCGATTGCTGTTTTAACGGTATCGTTGGAACCGCTCTATCCATTCGTTTTTTCCGCATTTGCGAACGTAAAACCGTTTCACATTTTTGCTGGAAATGCTCTGGTTGGGCTGGTCCGAACTGGCGGAAGGCGGTACTCTCGGTGCCGCCTTTTGTGTTTCAGGGAGCAATGATGCGTCTCGTTTCGTTTTCCGCGAAGGGCTATCGTTCGTTGCGTTCCGTTCGTGTCGATCTCGGGCAGGTGGCGGTTTTTGTCGGCGAGAACGGGGCCGGAAAATCCAATCTCTATCGCGCCCTGCAATTGGTGAAGGCCGCTGCCGAAGGCAATTTCTCAACCGAAATCGTGCGTGAAGGCGGAATGCAATCGGCGATGTGGGGCGGAAGCCGCCGCAAGCACGAACCGGCGCGCATCATTCTGGAAGCGCATTTCGAGGATGAAAGGCTGGCATCGCGGCTTGCCTATAGTGTCGAGGCGGGATTGCCGCCGCCAGTTTCGGGTGCCTTTCCCTTCGAGCCGCAGATCAAGGAAGAGAAGCTCAGCCTCGATACGGGGCGCCGTCCTGTCGATCTGATGGACCGGCGCGGGCCGGTTGTCTTCGCGCGGGATGGGGAAGGGCGGCGCATGGAGCATCCGTCACGCCTGCTGACATCCGAAAGCGGGCTGGCGGTGCTGGGACAATCCGGCCATTACCCCGAGATCGGCGATTTGGCCGCGCAGATGCGAAGCTGGCGCTTTTATCATGGCTTTCGAAGCGACCGCGACGCACCGGCGCGTCAGCCCTCCATCGCCGCGACCGCCGCCATGTTGGACGAGGACGGCGGCAATCTTGCCTCTGTCTTCGCGACGCTTGCCCATATCCGGCAGGATACGGTCGATCTGGACCGTCTGGTGGCCGATGCGCTGGATGGCGCGCGGCTCGATATTCCCTTTCCGGGCGAGACGGCGACGTTCGGCCTGAATTTTCCGGCTTTTCCGCATCGCATATTCCGGGCCGGAGAATTGTCCGATGGGCAAATCCGCATGCTGGCGCTTGCCGGTGCTCTGCTTTCCTATCGCCTGCCGCCGCTGATCGCCCTCAATGAGCCGGAGGCGAGCCTGCATCCCGATATGCTTCCCTCGCTCGCCCGCATGATCGCCCAGGCATCCGAGCGCAGCCAGATATGGGTGGTGACGCATTCCGCCACCCTTGCAAGCGCCATTGCCGCACAATGCGGCGCGCGGCCGATCCGGGTGAGCAAGCAGGATGGGGAAACGGTGCTGGAATAAAAAAGGCGAGCCGATGGCCCGCCTTTCATTCGTCTGGCAAGAGCAGCCCATTCAATGATGAATCGATGGAACTGCTCCAAGTTTTTGTTTTTAAGCATTATCCTGCGCAAAACCGCTTCGCGCTTTTGCTGGACATGCTCCAGGTTGCTGATCAGGCGATCTTCTGACCGGTTTTCGCCCAATCGGCGAGGAAAGCTTCGAGGCCCTTGTCGGTCAGCGGATGCTTGACGAGCGCCTTCAACGTGGCAGGCGGCGCGGTCACGACATCGGCACCGATGAGAGCGGCTTCCTTGACGTGATTGACGGTGCGAACCGAGGCAGCAAGAATCTCGGTGCGGAAATCGTAATTGTCATAAATCGTGCGGATTTCGGCAATCAGTTCCATGCCGTTGATGCCCGTATCGTCCAGGCGGCCGATGAAGGGCGAGATATAGGTCGCGCCAGCCTTGGCGGCGAGCAGGGCCTGATTGGCGGAGAAGCACAGCGTCACATTGGTCTTGTGGCCTTCCGACGACAGCTTCTTGCAGGCGCGCAGACCGTCCAGCGTCAACGGAACCTTGATGCAGATATTGTCGGCGAGCTTGGAAAGAACGGCGGCTTCCTTCATCATGCCGTCGAAATCCGTCGCGGTGACTTCGGCCGAGACCGGACCCTTGACGATGCTGCAGATTTCCTTGGTGACTTCAAGAATGTCGCGGCCCGACTTTGCAATCAGCGACGGGTTGGTGGTCACGCCATCGACCAGCCCAAGGTCATTGAGCTCGCGGATTTCCTTGACGTCCGCAGTGTCCACGAAAAACTTCATAACAGCGTTCCTCCATAATGAGCGCGGGTGGATTTGAGGAATTTAAAACCATTTAATTCCCGGAAGGTGGCTTTTCTTTAGCGCAAAGCCGCGCCAAGGTCACGCGATCATGTCGAAAGATTCGCACGATATTGCAAACCCCATTTCTGGCCTGTTTCCGGAGCTTGCCCCCCGGGTGGTTCCCGTGCTCGTGCCCATGCCCGCGGAGCGGCCTTATTCTTATATGGTTCCGCCGGGCATGAACGTCCAGCCCGGATCAATTGTGCGCGTGCCGCTGGGACCAAGGGAAGTTGCGGGGATCGTCTGCGAGGGCGAAACCGATGCCGTCGATGCCAGAAAATTGCGGGAAATTTCGGAAGTTTTCGATTGTCCGCCGGTTGGCAGCGACATGCTCCGCTTCATGCGCTGGGCAGCCGACTACACGCTGTCGCCGCCCGGCATGGTGGCGCGCATGGTCCTGCGCGTGCCTGCCGCATTCGACCCCGAACCGTCGGTGCCGGGGCTTCGCTATTGCGGCGGCGAGCCGGAGCGTATGACGGACGCCCGGGCGCGGGTGATGGAGCTTGCCCGCGACGGGCTTGCCTGGACCAGATCGGGCCTCGCCCATGCGGCGGGGGTTTCGATGACGGTCGTGGACGGGCTGAAGGCGCAAGGCGTTTTCGAGGAAGTGATGCTGCCGCCGCCAGCCGTGGTGGCAAAGCCCGATATCGACTATGCCCGCGCCACGCTTTCGGAAGACCAGCAGGCGGCGGCGGAAATGCTGTCGGAAGCGGTGGAAGCTGGTGGTTTTTCGGTTTCGCTTCTCGACGGCGTGACCGGTTCGGGCAAGACCGAGGTTTATTTCGAAGCGGTCGCCAAGGCGATCGAGCAGGGCAGGCAGGTGCTGATTCTCCTGCCGGAAATCGCGCTGACGCAGCAGTTTCTCGACCGGTTCCATGACCGGTTCGGAGCAAAGCCCGCCGAATGGCATTCCGATCTTGCGCCGCGTACCCGCGAACGCGTCTGGCGGCAGATAGCGGAAGGCACGGTGCGGGTTGTGGCGGGCGCGCGGTCGGCTCTGTTTTTGCCCTTCAAGGAACTGGGGCTGATCGTCGTCGACGAGGAACATGACCCGGCCTACAAACAGGAAGACCGGGTTTTTTATAATGCCCGCGACATGGCGGTGGTGCGCGGTCATATCAGCGGTTTTCCGGTGGTGCTGGCATCGGCCACGCCCTCCATCGAAAGTCAGGTCAATGCGGAGCAGGGGCGCTACAAGCGAATCAAGCTCTACGGACGCTATGCGGAAGCCGCACTGCCCGACCTGAAGACCATCGACATGCGGCGTTCGCCGCCGCCGCCGGGCCGGTTTCTGTCTCCTGCCCTGACGGAAGCGGTCGGCAAGACGGTGGAACGCGGCGAACAGGCGCTTTTGTTCCTCAACCGGCGCGGTTATGCGCCCCTGACACTGTGCCGGGTCTGCGGCCATCGCTTCCAGTGTCCGCAATGTTCAAGCTGGCTGGTGGAACACCGCTTTCGCGGGCAGCTCATGTGCCATCAGTGCGGCTATCACGAGCCGGTTCCGCAAGCCTGCCCCGAATGCGGCACGCTCGATCATCTGGTCGCTTGCGGTCCCGGCGTGGAACGCATTGCCGAGGAAGTGGCGGCGACCTTCGACAAGGCGCGAATCATCGTTCTTTCGTCTGATATGGCGGGTGGAGTGAAGCGGTTGCGGCTGGAACTCGACGCTATCGCGAAAGGCGAGGCGGATATTGTCATCGGCACACAGTTGGTCGCCAAGGGGCACAATTTTCCCAATATGACGCTGGTGGGCGTCGTGGATGCCGATCTGGGGCTTGCCAATGGCGATCCGCGTGCGGCCGAGCGCACCTTCCAGCTGCTCAATCAGGTGACGGGACGTGCCGGACGAACCGGGCGCAAGAGCCTCGGGCTTCTCCAGACCTACCAGCCCGATCATCCGGTGATGCGGGCCATCGTCAGCGGCGATGCGGACGCGTTCTACGCCCGCGAGATCGAGGAGCGCGAGCGTAGCAACCTGCCGCCTTACGGACGGCTTGCAGCGCTGATCATCTCCGCCGACAACCGGCCCGACGCCGAAAATCATGCGCGTGCGCTTCGCCGTGCTGCCCCTTCGTCACGGGAGATATCCGTGCTCGGCCCTGCCGAAGCGCCGCTTGCGCTGGTGCGCGGACGCCACCGCTTCCGAATTCTGGTGCACGGGACAAAACGCGCAGATATTCAAGGATTTATCCGTGCGCTGCTGGCGGCTGCGCCAAGGGAAAAAGGCTCGATCAGGGTGCAGGTGGATATAGATCCGCAAAGCTTTCTCTGACACGTAAAGGCGTGGAAGATCCACGGAAATTCCGCTATATGGCCTGAAGTGACAAGGGTGCCGAAAGGGGAAATGCGATGGAATTCTATCTTCCTGCCACGACCGGAGAATGGCTTGCATGGGGCTCTGCGGCCATAACGGCACTGGCCGGTCTTGTCATGCTTTTCGCACCCGGCATAACGATGAAGCTCTTGCGCCTCCAGCCGATCAACGGTCGGCCCGAAGGTTACGGTTCCATCCGCGCGACGCTTGCTGGACCCTATCTCGGCGTGGGGCTTGGGTGCCTCATCTTTGCCCAGCCTTTTCTTTGGGTGGTGCTGGGTACCGTATGGGCGTTTGCGCTGTTCGGGCGCTTCATTTCGATGATGTCGGATGCGGGCGGGCGCAGGGGCGGACCGACCGGCGGACGCTTCTACGGCAGTCTCGCGGCATTGGTCGAATTCGTGCTCGCAGCCGGTCCGCTGCTCTACGCATTCGGCTTCATTTCCTGACCGGAAAGGGCCGGGTTTTACACGTCAGGCGTGCAGGCTTTGTCACGGAAGGTAGCACTGGCGCGGCAGATGCGACTTTTTTGACCGCGAAAGGCGGCAAATCTTACACAAAAGTGCCGGATTCGCGTGTTGCGAGTCCTGTTCGTCTATGCTAGACGGCAATCACATTTCGGTGTTGACGTGCTCGCGCGTCAGTGGTTTTCCGGAAACATTCAATAAAATCATCGGCTTGGCGTCCTGAGCAAGATTGGGCCCCAAAAGGATGGTTTCAACGTAGAGAGCAGGTTGTTCGTGGCTGAAACGTCTTCGCTCATTTCAGGTGTCGCACAGCGTTACGCCGGATCGCTTTTCGAGCTCGCGCTCGACGCGAAATCCGTTGCAGCTGTGGAAAAAGATCTTGACCGTTTCGAGGCGCTTCTGAGCGGAAGCGAAGACCTCAAGCGACTGATCTCCAGTCCGGTGTTTTCCTCGGAAGACCAGCTTCACGCCATCGGCGCCATTGCCGACAAGGCAGGCATCAAGGGTCTGGTTGGAAATTTCCTGCGCGTCGTCGCGCGGAACCGCCGCCTCTTTGCATTGCCTGGCATCGTTGCCGCTTTCCGCAAGATTGCTGCTGAACATCGCGGCGAAGTCTCCGCCGATGTGGTTTCCGCGCACGAGCTGAGCGCTGCGCAGCAGAACGAATTGAAGGCAACGCTGAAGGGCGTGGCCGGCAAGGACGTGACGATCAATGTCACCGTCGATCCGTCGATCCTCGGCGGTCTTATCGTCAAGATGGGTTCGCGTCAGATCGACACGTCCCTTCGCACTAAACTTTCTTCTCTCAAGCTTGCACTGAAAGAGGTCGGCTGATGGACATCCGCGCCGCGGAAATTTCCGCTATCCTGAAAGAGCAAATCAAGAACTTCGGCAAGGAGGCTGAGGTCTCCGAGGTCGGTCAGGTTCTGTCCGTTGGCGACGGTATCGCCCGCGTCTATGGTCTGGACAATGTTCAGGCCGGTGAAATGGTCGAATTCCCTGGCGGCATTCGCGGCATGGCGCTGAACCTTGAAAGCGACAATGTCGGCGTCGTTATTTTCGGTGCCGACCGCGACATCAAGGAAGGCGACATCGTCAAGCGCACCGGCGCAATCGTTGACGTTCCGGTTGGTCCGGAACTGCTCGGCCGCGTTGTCGACGCTCTCGGCAACCCGATCGACGGCAAGGGCCCGATCAAGGCCAAGGAACGCCGCCGCGTCGACGTCAAGGCGCCTGGCATCATCCCGCGCAAGTCGGTCCATGAGCCGATGTCGACGGGCCTCAAGGCCATCGACGCCCTGATCCCGGTTGGCCGCGGCCAGCGCGAGCTGGTCATCGGCGACCGTCAGACCGGCAAAACCGCCATCATCCTCGACACCTTCCTGAACCAGAAGCCGATCCACGACAACGGCCCGGACAAGGACAAGCTGTACTGCGTCTACGTCGCCGTCGGCCAGAAGCGTTCGACGGTTGCCCAGTTCGTCAAGGTTCTCGAAGAACGCGGCGCCCTGGAATATTCGATCGTTATCGCGGCTACCGCTTCCGATCCGGCTCCGATGCAGTATCTCGCACCGTTTGCTGGCTGCGCGATGGGCGAATACTTCCGTGACAACGGCCAGCACGCCCTCATCGGCTATGACGATCTGTCCAAGCAGGCTGTTGCCTACCGCCAGATGTCGCTTCTGCTGCGTCGTCCTCCGGGCCGCGAAGCTTATCCGGGCGACGTTTTCTACCTGCACTCCCGTCTTCTCGAGCGCGCTGCAAAGCTCAACGATGAAAACGGCGCTGGCTCGCTGACGGCTCTGCCGGTCATCGAAACGCAGGGCAACGACGTTTCCGCCTTCATTCCGACCAACGTGATCTCGATCACCGACGGCCAGATCTTCCTCGAAACCAACCTGTTCTACCAGGGTATCCGTCCGGCTGTTAACGTCGGTCTGTCGGTTTCGCGCGTTGGCTCTTCGGCCCAGATCAAGGCCATGAAGCAGGTTGCCGGTTCGATCAAGGGCGAGCTTGCCCAGTATCGTGAAATGGCTGCCTTCGCACAGTTTGGTTCCGACCTTGACGCTGCAACGCAGCGCCTTCTGAACCGCGGTGCGCGCCTGACCGAACTCCTGAAGCAGCCGCAGTTCTCGCCGCTGAAGACGGAAGAGCAGGTTGCCGTGATTTTCGCCGGTGTTAACGGCTATCTCGACAAGCTTGCTGTCAACCAGGTTGGCAAGTTCGAAGAAGGTCTTCTCGCTTCGCTGCGCACCGAGCACAAGGACGTGCTCGAGGGCATCCGCAACGAGAAAGCCATTACCGATGACCTCAAGGGCAAGCTCAAGGCAGCGATCGACGCGTTCGCCAAGTCTTTCGCTTGAATTTTGTGACGGGATGAACGGATGCCTTCACTAAAGGATCTGAGAAACCGTATCGCCTCGGTCAAGGCGACGCAGAAAATCACCAAGGCGATGCAGATGGTCGCCGCGGCGAAGCTGCGCCGTGCCCAGGAAGCTGCGGAAGCCGCAAGGCCTTATTCGCAGCGCATGGGCGCCGTTCTCGCAAATATCGCGCAGAACGTCACCGGCGAAGATGCGCCGGCCCTGATGGCCGGTACGGGCAAGGACGACGTGCATCTGCTCGTCGTCTGCACCGCAGAACGTGGCCTTTGCGGCGGTTTCAACAGCCAGATCGCGCGTCTGGCGCGCGATCATGCCCGCAAGCTCCTCGCTGAAGGCAAGACGGTCAAGATCATCACGGTCGGCAAGAAGGGCGCGGACATCCTGCGTCGCGAATTTGCCAGCCTGCTGGTCGATCATGTCGATCTGCGCGAAGTCAAGCAGCTCGCTTTTGTGCATGCCGACCAGATCGGCCACAAAATCATCAAGCTGTTCGAGGAAGGCGCTTTCGACGTCTGCACGCTGTTCTATTCCGAATTCAAGTCGGTGATCTCCCAGGTTCCGACCGCACAGCAGCTTATCCCGGCTTCGGCTGGCGACAGCGTGGGCGGGGAAACTGCGGGCGACGCGATCTACGAATACGAACCTGATCCTGCGGCGATCCTGTCGACGCTGATCCCGCGCAATATCTCGGTCCAGATTTTCCGCGCTCTGCTGGAAAATGTCGCGGGCGAGATGGGCGCGAAGATGAGCGCGATGGACAATGCGACGCGCAATGCGGGCGACATGATCAACAAGCTGTCGATCACGTATAACCGCCAGCGTCAGGCGCAGATCACCAAGGAACTGATCGAAATTATTTCGGGTGCGGAAGCGCTCTAGAGCATTGTGCAGCCAGATGGAAACATCTGGCGTCGCACGGATGCGCCGGAATAGAATTTGGTTTACCGCGTGATTTTCCGAAAAGCCTGCAACTTTTCGGGATCATGCTAACGGAAGGTAAGGATCGATGGCAAAAGCAGCGACCCCGAAAACTACCGCCGCGGCCGAAGCAAAGCCAGCGGCGAAGGCGCCTGCCAAGAAAGCAGCGCCCAAGACCACCGCAGCAGCCAAGTCTGCCGCTCCAAAGGCAGCAGCGGCTGGCGCAATCGGCCACGTTACGCAGGTCATCGGCGCTGTCGTCGACGTCAAGTTCCCGGAAGGCCAGCTCCCGCTGATCCTGAACGCGCTTGAAGTTGACAATCAGGGCAACCGCCTGGTTCTCGAAGTTGCCCAGCACCTCGGCGAAGACACCGTGCGCACCATCGCCATGGACGCGACCGAAGGTCTGGTTCGCGGTCAGGAAGCACGCGACACTGGCGAACCGATCATGGTTCCGGTTGGCGTCGAAACGCTTGGCCGCATCATGAACGTCATCGGCGAGCCGGTTGACGAAGCCGGTCCGATCAAGACCACGGCGACCCGCGCCATCCACCAGAGCGCTCCGGAATATATCGAGCAGTCGACCGAAGCCGAAATCCTCGTAACGGGCATCAAGGTCGTCGACCTTCTCGCTCCTTACGCCAAGGGCGGCAAGATCGGCCTCTTCGGCGGTGCAGGCGTCGGCAAGACCGTTCTCATCATGGAACTCATCAACAACGTCGCCAAGGCGCACGGCGGTTACTCCGTGTTTGCAGGTGTCGGTGAGCGTACCCGTGAAGGCAACGACCTTTACCACGAAATGATCGAATCGGGCGTGAACAAGCTCGGCGGCGGCGAAGGTTCCAAGGCTGCCCTCGTTTACGGCCAGATGAACGAACCCCCGGGTGCTCGCGCTCGCGTTGCTCTCTCCGGTCTGACGGTTGCCGAAAACTTCCGTGACCAGGGCCAGGACGTTCTGTTCTTCGTGGACAACATCTTCCGCTTCACGCAGGCAGGTTCGGAAGTGTCGGCTCTTCTCGGCCGTATTCCTTCCGCCGTGGGTTATCAGCCGACGCTGGCAACCGACATGGGCGCCATGCAGGAACGCATCACGACGACGACCAAGGGCTCGATCACCTCGGTTCAGGCGATTTACGTCCCTGCCGACGACTTGACCGACCCGGCGCCGGCCACCTCGTTTGCCCACCTGGACGCCACGACCGTTCTGTCGCGCTCGATCGCAGAAAAGGGTATCTACCCGGCTGTTGACCCGCTCGACTCCACGTCGCGCATGCTTGACCCGAAGGTCGTCGGTGACGAACACTACGCCG
Source organism: Hyphomicrobiales bacterium (assembly GCA_900473915.1). Lineage (GTDB taxonomy): Bacteria > Pseudomonadota > Alphaproteobacteria > Rhizobiales > Rhizobiaceae > Brucella. The sequence goes on from UCNG01000003.1 coordinate 32,205, forward strand.
TCGCCCGTCAGGTTCAGTCGATCCTGCAGCGCTACAAGGCCCTTCAGGACATCATCGCGATCCTGGGCATGGACGAACTGTCTGAAGAAGACAAGCTCACCGTGGCCCGCGCCCGCAAGATCGAACGCTTCCTGTCGCAGCCGTTCTTCGTTGCTGAAGTCTTCACCGGTTCGCCGGGCAAGCTGGTCGACCTCGCCGACACCATCAAGGGCTTCAAGGGCCTTTGCGCTGGCGATTACGATCATCTTCCGGAAGCTGCCTTCTACATGGTCGGCAGCATCGAGGAAGCTCTCGAGAAGGCCAAGAAGCTGGCAGCAGAAGCTGCCTGATGAATTGAATTTCCCGGTGGGCCGCAAGGCCCGCCGTGAAAGCCAATCATTTTGTTTAAGCATGTTCTGAAAACTGCTTCAGCTTTCCGGATCGTGCTTTTGAATTCAAGTGAGAACCATGGCTCAAGCTTTCCAATTCGAACTCGTGTCGCCTGAACGGCTCCTGCTTTCCGCGCAGGTGACGGAAGTCGTCATTCCGGGTAGCGAAGGCTATCTGACGGCTCTCGCCGGTCATTCGCCGCTGATGACGACGATCATGCCGGGTGTCGTTTCGGTGAAGCTTGCCGACGGCAAGTCCGACTCCTACGTGGTCTTCGGCGGTTTCGCCGATATCACCCCGCAGGGCTGCACCGTTCTGGCCGAATCGGCGACCCATGTGGATGATATCAACCCGGCAGACATTCAGCGCCGCATCGAGGAAGCCCGCAAGCATCTGGAAGATGCCTCGACCAACGAGCATCGGACCAAGGCGGAGATCTTCCTGCACCAGCTGATGACGCTGCAGGGAACGATCATGCCGGCCTGATAAGCAGGCAATTCATCGTGTTTCGGGAAAGCGGGCTTTTGCCCGCTTTTTCTTTTTCAGATCACCGTTCCGTCAGGGAATTTGTTCGCAGAACGGTCATATCGGCGCAAAATCCCATCACGCTTGCGTGAGTTCAAGAAGTTCGCTTGAAAATGGTTCGGCAGCGATCTATCCAAACCTGAAATCATTAGTTTACTAATATATAAGGCGATTGGCATGGATACGGCAGACCTCAGAGCTGAAATGATAGATGCCATGGCGAAGGTTAATCGCAGGCTTCGCACTGTTTTTGACGCGCGCGTGAAGGAGCGCGGCCTGACGCTGGCCCGGGCGCGCACCCTGCTTGCCCTGATGGAACAGGAAGGCCTTTACCAGAAGGAGCTGGCCGAGGCGCTGGAGATCGAAAACGCGACCATGGTGCGCCTGCTCGATGGTTTGGAGCGCCAGTCTTTCATCGAAAGGCAAACGGTTCAGGGCGACCGCCGCGCCAAGCGGGTCGTCATGACGGCGGAAGGCAAGATTCTGGCTGAACAGGTGGTGAAGCTCGCCGGAGATGTGCGTGAAGATCTTCTTGAAGGCGTGAGCGATGAAGAGTTGAGCGTTGCGCTCAACGTGCTTCGCAAAATGTCGGACTCGATGAACAAATCCCATTGATGGGGTTAATCAGTTCCCGAAGTTTCAAAGAGCCGGAGCCATCGCTTCGGCTTTTGTTTTGACCATCGCGCCTTATGAAAGCCAGCGGCGAAAATCAGGGCGCGAGGGTCCGCAGATAGGCCATCAGTTCGCTGGCTGTGTCGCTGGCCCGCTCCGGCTGGCGGGAAATGATCGCCTCGATCAATGTCGCATGTGCATTGGCCGAACCGGCTATACCGGTCGACGGGCGAAGGCGGAACCAGAAGCGGCGGCTGTGACTTTGCAGGGGTGCAGCGATGCGCGCCGCATAGGGATTGCTCGCAGCCGCGCCCAGAACAATGTCGAACGCCTTGTCGGCGTCCAGAAACAGCGCCACGTCCTCGTCGGGAATTGCCTGCCGCATGGCAGCGGCAGCGGCTTCGAGCCGTTCATAGTCGCGCGGGCTGCCGAAGCGCGCGGCATCACGCGCCAGTACGCGCTCGACGCCTTCGCGCGCATCCAGCACCTTGATGAAATCCTTCGGGTCGATGGCCGCGATGGCAATGCCGGAGCGCGGACGCACCTCTACGAGACCTTCCCAGGCGAGCCTTTGAATGGCTTCCCGCATCGGCGTGCGGCCCATGCCGGTCAGTTCGATCAGCGTACGCTCGTTGACGACAGTGCCCGGCTCCAGTTCCAGCGTGACGATGGAACGCTCCAGAATGCGATAGGCCTGTTCGGCAAGGCTTTCGCTGGCCCAGCCATCCATGGCCGCCAGCGGCATGCTGGCTGGGCTGCGCGTCAGCCTGTCTCGAACGTTCGTTTCTTCCATGTCGTCCATGCCCTGTGGTTTACGACGATTGACATAGTTCAATCCTACAGATATATCTCTGATATATCAATAAGTGGCGATTTGCGTTATCGATCCCTGACTTGGCCCTAATCTGGCCTTTGTGGCTTTTTCAAGCGATGGCGAACTTTCGGCACAGTGTCATTCCAAAAAAATGATGGACAGAAATTGCGTGCTGGCGTTGAACATGACGATTGCCGATTGGCCGAAACGACCATGTGGGCTGGTTTTTCGGCAAGGCTGCAGGCAAAATTGAATCCGGTGGGGAGCCGCACAAGATGAAATCTGATCCACAGGGTCAGCAGGATATTCTCATTATCGGCGGCGGTATCGTCGGCGTGGCCACAGCGGCCTTGCTTGCCGAAGCGGGGCGCCAGGTTCTGGTTATCGACAGAACCGGCATTTGCGAGGAAACCAGCTCCGGCAATGCTGCGGCGCTTGCTTTCTCCGACATTCTTCCGCTGGCCTCCAAGGGCGTCATGCGCAAGGTGCCGGGCTGGTTGATGGACCCGCTCGGGCCGTTTACGATCCGTCCTTCCTATTTTCCGAAGATGGTGCCCTGGCTTTATCGCTTCTGGCGCGCAAGCAGCGCGGATGCATTGGCTAAAACCGCGATTGCGCAGGCAGATATCATGCGGCTTGCAGGCAGCGAGATGATGGCGCTGATAGACCGGGCCGGATTGCGCGATCGCCTGCACGAGAACGGCAATCTCGAACTTTATGAAAGCGAAGCGGAGCTTGCCGCCTCGCAGCCGGGCTGGGATGTTCGCGGAAATGCCGGAATTGCTTATGAACACGTGCGCGGCGATCGGCTTGCCGAATTGCAGCCGGGACTGAGCCCGCGTTTCGTTGCCGGAACTTTTGTTCCCGGCTGGAAGAATGTGAGCGATCCGAAGCTGTTCGGCAAGGCGATCTGGTCCTATGCGGAAAGCAGGGGCGCGCGCTTCCTTCAGGCCAAGGTCGTGAATGCCAGACCGGGCGATGGCGGGGCGAGTGTTCGTCTTGAGGACGGAACCGAAATCAGGGCGGCGCATCTCGTCCTGATGGCCGGTGCGTGGTCGCGTGATCTCGCCAAAGGTTTTGGCGATGCCGTGCCGCTCGATACGGAACGCGGTTATAATACGACCTTGCCGGTCGGCAGTTTCGACGTGAAGCGCCAGCTGACATTCCCCGGCCACGGTTTCGTCATCACCCCGATGGAAACTGGCCTGCGCGTCGGCGGCGCGGTGGAGTTCGGCGGGCTTGACCTGCCGCCCAATTTCGCGCGTTCCGAAGCCATGCTAAAGAAGGCTTCCATGTTTCTGCCGGGCCTTCGCACCGAAGGCGGGCGGCAATGGATGGGCTATCGGCCATCCATGCCGGATTCGGTGCCGGTCATCGGCCGGGCTTCGGCGGGCGGCAATATCTATTACGGCTTCGGCCATGGCCATCTCGGCCTCACGCAGTCGGCTGCGACCGGACGGCTTATCCGCGATCTTATCACGGGGGCTGCGCCTGCAATCGACATCGAACCTTTCAAGCCACAACGTTTTCGGAACTGACCATCATGGCAAGACATTCATTCTTCTGCGTCGACGGACATACATGCGGCAACCCCGTGCGCCTGGTGGCTGGCGGCGGGCCGAACCTGGAAGGTTCGACCATGATGGAAAAGCGGGCGCATTTTCTGCGCGAATATGACTGGATTCGCACCGGGCTGATGTTCGAACCGCGCGGCCATGACATGATGTCGGGCTCGATCCTCTATCCGCCCACGCGCCCGGATTGCGATGTTGCGGTGCTGTTCATCGAAACCTCCGGCTGCCTGCCGATGTGCGGTCATGGCACGATTGGAACCGTGACGATGGCGATAGAGCAGGGGCTGGTGACGCCGAAGACGCCGGGCAAGCTCAATCTCGATACGCCCGCCGGTCTGGTGGCCATCGAATATGAGCAGAACGGCCAGTATGTCGAGCGCGTGCGCCTCACCAATGTCCCGGCCTTCCTTTATGCCGAAGGGCTGGAAGTCGAGTGTCCCGACCTTGGAAGTCTCAAGGTTGATGTGGCCTATGGCGGCAATTTCTACGCCATTGTCGAACGCCAGGAAAATTACACGGACATGGAAGATTATTCCGCGCTGCAACTGATTGCGTGGAGCCCGGTCCTGCGTGAGCGGCTGAACGAGAAGTACAAGTTCCAGCATCCGCTGCTGCCCGACATCAATCGTCTGAGCCATATTCTATGGACCGGCAAGGCGAAACATCCGGAAGCGCATGCCCGCAATGCTGTCTTCTACGGCGACAAGGCAATCGACCGTTCGCCCTGCGGAACCGGTACGTCTGCGCGCATGGCGCAACTGGCTGCCAAGGGCAAGCTGAAGCCCGGCGATGAGTTCGTGCATGAATCCATCATCGGGTCGCTTTTCCACGGCCGCGTGGAACGCGCTGCGGAAGTCGACGGGCGCCCGGCAATCATCCCTTCAATTGCTGGCTGGGCACGCATGACGGGATATAATACGATCTTTATCGATGACCGCGATCCCTTTGCACACGGGTTTACAGTCGCGTAGGATCAGGGGAGGGGACGAGGCTGGGACGGTGTCGGGATTTGTTCAGGAATAAAATCCGGCTGACGCCAGGCCCGCAACCTGGTCTCCCGAAAGACCCTAAAGTGGGTACGGCTGGTAATTTTCTTATTGGCCCCCAATTTTTTGGCTTTCGGGTAACGCTAAAAATATGGAATAAAGCGCGCCGGGTAGGAGAAAAAAACATATACAGGACGTTTGATAGGGGACATGACTAGTTTGTGGAGGGATGATGCCCTTAGTCTTTTGTCTGAGACAAAAGGGGCTTGCATTCCTCTATACAGCCGTTAGGTGTAATTAACCGGGAATAAAATGAAGGCGCACGAAATAAAGATGCGTCAAAAAAACCCCGGACGTTAAAATGGGTGGCTTCTCGATGGAATATTTCTTCCAGCAGGTGATCAACGGGCTTGCGCTCGGCTCGATCTATGGCCTGATCGCCATCGGCTATACGATGGTCTATGGCATTATCGGCATGATCAACTTTGCTCATGGCGATGTCTTCATGCTCGGCGCCTTCATGGCGCTGATTGTTTTTCTCATCATCACAACTTTCATTGGAGCATTGCCGATTGCGCTGATGCTTCTGTTGATGATGATCGTCGCCATGTTGCTGACGGGCTTGTGGAGCTGGACGATCGAGCGCGTGGCCTACAGACCGCTGCGCGGTTCGTTCCGCCTCGCGCCGTTGATCACGGCTATCGGCATGTCGATTGCCTTGTCGAATTTCGTTCAGGTGACGCAGGGTCCGCGCAACAAGCCGGTGCCGCAGCTTCTGAACGGCTCCTTCAATATCTTCGGTACGAACGTGACGATTTCGCTGAAGCAGATCGTTGTCATCGTGGTGACCGCGGTGCTGCTGACGATCTTCTGGTATATCGTCAATCGCACCTCGCTGGGCCGTGCGCAGCGCGCCTGCGAACAGGACCGCAAGATGGCGGCGCTTCTTGGCATCAATGTCGATCGCGTCATTTCGCTTACCTTCGTGATGGGTGCGATGCTGGCGGCGGTGGCCGGTACGCTCTACCTCTCCTTCTATGGCGTGATTTCCTTTGCCGACGGCTTCATCCCCGGCGTCAAGGCGTTCACGGCAGCGGTCCTGGGCGGCATCGGCTCGCTTCCCGGCGCTGTGGTCGGTGGCTTGCTCATCGGTCTCATCGAGGCGTTGTGGTCGGCCTATTTCTCGATCGATTACAAGGACGTTGCCGCGTTCTCGATCCTTGCCATCGTGCTGATCTTCATGCCGTCCGGCATTCTTGGCCGTCCTGAAGTCGAAAAGGTTTAATCATGGCTGCACAGTCGAGTTCACGCCCGGATTCCCTTTTTGGCCGGGCCATCCGTGAAGGGTTCTTCGCCGGTCTTCTGGCGCTGGGCCTCTTCTGCCTCATCATCGGTTTCAAGACCGATCAGAACATCAACAACGAACTGGTGCTGCAACAGCGCTGGGGCGCGCTGGCCATCATCGTTGTGCTGGCCGCCATTGGCCGCTTCCTGTTCGTTGCCTTTGTCCAGCCCTGGCTGGAGGCGCGCAAGCTTGCCAAGAGCAAGCAGCCTGCCGTTGCGGTCGGAAGCCCGTCTTTCGTGCGCCGCAACTTCTCGCGTCTTGGCGTCGCCTTCCTCTTTGTCTACCCGATCCTGATCGTCGCGCTGCTTGGCTGGCAGGGATCGCTCAAATGGGTCGACAATTTCGGCGTTCAGATCCTCATCTATGTGATGCTGGCCTGGGGTCTCAACATCGTGGTGGGCCTCGCCGGTCTTCTCGATCTGGGTTACGTCGCCTTCTATGCCGTCGGCGCTTATTCCTACGCGCTGCTTTCCACCTATTTCGGCCTGTCCTTCTGGATGCTGCTGCCGATTGCCGGTATTCTCGCTGCGACGTGGGGCGTTATTCTGGGCTTTCCGGTCTTGCGCCTGCGCGGTGACTATCTCGCCATCGTGACGCTGGCCTTCGGTGAAATCATCCGTCTGGTCCTCATCAACTGGACCGATCTGACGAAGGGCACGTTCGGCATTTCCGGCATTGCCAAGGCAACTTTCTTCGGCCTGCCTTTCAAAGCGGGGCCAGATGGTTTTGCGGCCCATATGGGGCTGACCTTCTCGGCGGCGCATTACAAGTTCTTCCTCTATTACGTCATCCTTCTGCTGGCGCTGCTAACGGCGTGGGTCACTATCCGCCTGCGCCGCATGCCGGTTGGCCGTGCATGGGAAGCGTTGCGCGAAGACGAAATCGCCTGCCGCTCGCTCGGCATCAACACCACCACGACCAAGCTCACAGCCTTTGCCACGGGCGCGATGTTTGGTGGCTTCGCCGGTTCCTTCTTTGCGGCACGCCAGGGCTTCGTCAGCCCGGAATCCTTCGTGTTCCTCGAATCTGCGGTCATTCTCGCAATCGTGGTCCTCGGTGGCATGGGCTCTCTGGTCGGCATCGCCATCGCGGCAATCGTCATGATCGGCGGCACGGAAATCCTGCGTGAAATGAGCTTCCTGAAAGCGGTTTTCGGACCTGATTTCACCCCCGAACTCTACCGTATGCTCATCTTCGGCCTCGCCATGGTCGTGGTCATGGTCTGGAAACCGCGCGGCTTCGTCGGAAGTCGAGAACCGAGCGCGTTCCTGCATGAGAAGAAGATGGTGTCGGGTGCCTTTACCAAGGAAGGGCACGGCTGATGGCGGAGATAAGCACAATGTCTGGCACTGTGTCCGGCAACACTCAAAAAGACACCATCCTTCAGGTCGAGCATCTCTCGATGCGCTTCGGCGGCCTCGTCGCCATCAACGATCTGAGCTTCAATGTGAAGCGCGGGGATATTACGGCAATCATCGGCCCCAACGGTGCAGGCAAGACCACGGTCTTCAACTGCATCACCGGCTTCTACAAGCCGACAGGCGGCATGCTGACGATGAACCGGAAGACCGGCGACAAGTACTTGCTGGAACGTCTTCCCGATTTCCAGATCACCAGACACGCCAAGGTGGCGCGCACCTTCCAGAACATACGCCTGTTCTCGGGCCTCACCGTTCTGGAAAACCTGCTCGTTGCGCAGCACAACACGCTGATGCGCTCTTCCGGTTATACGATCCTGGGTCTTCTGGGGCTGCCCGGCTACAAGTCGGCGGCGAAGGAAGCGGTTGAAAAGGCGCGTTACTGGCTGGAGAAAATCAACCTGATCGGCCGTGCGGACGATCCGGCAGGCGATCTGCCCTATGGCGATCAGCGCCGTCTGGAGATCGCCCGTGCGATGTGCACCGAGCCGGAAATCCTCTGCCTCGACGAACCTGCCGCCGGTCTCAATCCGCGCGAATCGGCGGAGCTCAACAAGCTTCTGCTCGATATCCGCAAGGAAACCGGCACATCGATCCTGCTGATCGAACATGACATGTCGGTCGTCATGGAAATCTCCGATCATGTGATCGTTCTGGAATACGGCACCAAGATTTCCGATGGCGCGCCGGAAGAGGTCAAGAACGATCCGCGCGTTATCGCCGCCTATCTCGGCGTCGATGACGAGGAAATCGCCGAACTCATCGAAGAGGCGGACAAGCCCGGTGTTGTCGATCCGGCGCATCTGGTCGCCGCCCAGCTTGCCGAGGAAGCCATCGAGGAGGAAATTGCCGAGGAGACTGGCGAAAAGCCTTCCGCTGTTGATGCAACCGATGTTCCGGCTGGCGACAAGACTGCTCCCAAGGGCGACGCAAAACGCGCCAAAGCCCCGACAAAAACCCCTACAAAGGCTTCCTCGAAGCCCAAGAAGGGAGGCGAATGATGCAGGCTGAAACCATGCAGAAAAAGCAACCGCTTCTGGCCGTCGAGAAGGTCGAAACCTATTACGGCAATATTTGCGCCCTGAAGGGCATCGACCTGACTGTCGACGAGGGCGAGATCGTGGCGCTGATCGGTGCCAACGGTGCCGGCAAATCGACGCTGATGATGACGATCTTCGGTTCGCCGAAGGCACGCACCGGTCGCATTCTCTTCAACGGCAAGGATATCACATCCATGCCGCCGCACGAGATTGCCAAGTTGCGCATCGCGCAGTCGCCGGAAGGCCGCCGCATCTTCCCGCGCATGACGGTTCTGGAAAATCTCCAGATGGGCGCGAGCCTCGATAATCAGCAATATTTCGATGAAGACGTAAAGCTGATGTTCGACCTGTTCCCGCGCCTGAAAGAGCGTATCAACCAGCGTGGCGGCACGCTTTCGGGCGGCGAGCAGCAGATGCTGGCCATCGCCCGCGCGCTGATGGCGCGTCCGAAGCTTCTGCTTCTCGATGAACCGTCGCTCGGTCTGGCGCCGCTGATCGTGAAGCAGATCTTCGAGGCGATCAAAGAACTGAACCGCACGCAGGGGCTGACGGTTTTCCTCGTCGAGCAGAACGCATTCGGTGCGCTGAAGCTCGCAGACCGCGGCTATGTGATGGTCAACGGCTCGATCACCATGAGCGGCGCAGGCCGTGAATTGCTGGCCGATCCGGAAGTCCGCGCCGCCTATCTCGAAGGCGGAAGGCACTAGGAGGAAATCATGCAAGGTATTCTCTACGAAGAACCGTCATTCTGGTTGTTTTTCCTCATCACCTGTCTGCTTGGCGGCTGGGCTGCCTGGATGACGGGGCGTGCCTGCGCTTCGACCTGGCGCACCTATCCGCAGCTGCTGATCTACCTGATCCCACTGGGCGCTGCGGTGCGCTTCATCCACTTCGCGCTGTTCGAGGGAACGCTTCTTTCGCCCCATTACTATCTGGTGGATACGATTGTCCTGATGATCATAGGCACGATCGGCTTCCGCTACACGCGCACCAAGCAAATGGTGCGGCAGTATGGCTGGCTTTATGAAAAGGCGTCGCCTCTCAGCTGGAAAGCGAAATAATTTCAAAGCTTCGCCGTTATGCGGCGAAGCTTTTTTACAAGATCACGTTGACAGTAATAAGATTCAGCGTAGATATTGCTGAGTAATCAGCAAGAAAATAAGGCGATGCAAAACATCGTTCGGGGTAAATACAATGATGGGAGTCTCAACAATGAAGAAATCGCTTTTTTCAGGCGTTGCACTTGCAGCAGTAATGGCTTTCGGGGGCTCGGCCTGGGCCGACGTGCTTGTCGGTATCGGTGTTCCTGTAACGGGGCCAAATGCTGTTTACGGTGCGCAGATTCAAAAGGGCGCGGAAGCCGCGATCAAGGAAGTCAACGATGCGGGCGGCATCAATGGCGAGAAGATTGCCATTACAGTCGGTGATGACGTATCCGACCCCAAGCAGGGGATTTCGGTAGCCAACAAGTTCGCCGCTGATGGCGTCAAGTTCGTCATCGGCCACTTCAATTCCGGCGTCACGATCCCTGCATCGCAGGTCTATGCCGAGAATGGCATCCTCGAAATATCGCCCGGCGCGACCAACCCGCAATATACCGAACAGGGCCTTTGGAACACCTTCCGCACCTGTGGCCGTGACGACCAGCAGGGTATTGTTGCCGGTCAGTACATCTTCGATCATTTCAAGGACGCGAAGGTCGCCGTTATTCACGACAAGACCCCTTATGGTCAGGGCCTTGCTGACGAAACCAAGAAGAAGCTCAACGAACTTGGCGCCAAGGAAACCCTCTATGAAGGCGTCAACGTCGGTGAAAAGGACTTCTCCGCGCTGATCGCCAAGCTCAAGCAGGCTGGCGTGACCGTTGTTTACTGGGGTGGGCTGCACGCTGAGGCCGGTCTCATTATCCGCCAGATGGCCGATCAGGGCGTGAAGGCCCAGTTCATCTCGGGCGACGGCATCGTGTCGAACGAGCTGGCCTCGATCGCCGGTCCGGCTGTTGAAGGCACGCTCAACACCTTCGGCCCCGATCCGCGCAACAACCCAAACAATGCCGATCTGGTGAAGAAGTTCCGTGACGCCGGTTTCGAGCCGGAAGCCTACACGCTTTATTCCTATGCGGCGGTTCAGTCGCTCGCCCAGGCCGCCAAGGCTGCCGGCAGCAACGATCCGCAGGAAGTCGCCAAGGCCATGAAGGAAAAGGGACCGTTCAAGACGGTGCTGGGCGACCTCTCCTATGATGAAAAGGGCGATCCGAAGCTTCCCGGCTATGTCATGTATAAGTGGGAAAAGGGCGCTGACGGAAAATATACTTACGTACAGCAGTAAGTTCGCTTATATTCTTTCCCGATTAGTGGAGATGCCCGGCTTTATGTCGGGCATTTTCGTTTTCATGTTTCGACCTCGCATAAAGTCATGCGTGAAACGCAGAATATAGACGAAATCATTACTTTACTTTCCTAATGAAAGGGAATCTATCTACGATGGCTGTCAGATGTAGGGCGATTCCCGGTGTCTGACTGGCGGTCTGGTGGGAGGACCGGTTTCAACGCGGGCAGTTCAAGCCCAAATTGCGTTTCAACGGCTGATGCAGCCTCCCATCCGAATTTCCGGGTTCAGGTCCAGCCGGTGCTGTTCAAACCCGCAAGAATGGTGGCCATCCGGCTCGGTCGGACGGTCGCCGTGAATGACTGTTTTGATGCGTATTCCGGATACCGTTTCAAACTTCGGAGTGCGATTTAGTGGGAGCAACTGAAATGAAGAAATCCTTATTCTGCGGCGTATGCCTCTCGGCAATGGTGGCAATGGGCGGCGTATCCTTCGCCGACATCCAGCTGGGCGTCGGCGCACCGTTGACCGGCAGCCAGGCGGCTTTTGGCGAGCAGATCAAGCGCGGTGTGGAAGCGGCTGTCGCGGAAGCCAATGCCAAGGGCGGCATGAACGGCGAGCAGATCACCATCGTCTATGGTGACGACGCAGCTGATCCGAAGCAGGGCATTTCGGTTGCAAACAAATTCGTTGGCGATGGCGTCCAGTTCGTCATCGGCCACTTCAATTCCGGCGTCAGTATTCCGACTTCTGACATCTATGCCGAAAACGGCGTGCTGATGATTGCGCCCGGCACCACCAATCCGACCTTTACCGAGCGCGACTTGTGGAACACCTTCCGCACCTGCCGTCGTGACGACAAGCAGGGCATCGTTGCCGGTAAATACATGGCCGACAATTACAAGGACGGCAAGGTTGCCATCCTGCACGACAAGACCCCCTATGGTCAGGGCCTTGCCGACGAGACCAAGAAGTCGCTCAACGAAAGCGGCATGAAGGAGACGCTCTACGAAGGCGTGAACCAGGGCGACAAGGATTTCTCCGCGCTCATCTCCAAGATGAAGGCGGCGGGAATCACCGCGGTTTACTGGGGCGGCATGCACCCGGAAGCCGGTCTGCTCATTCGTCAGATGGCCGATCAGGGCCTCAAGGCGCAGTTCATTTCGGGCGATGGCATCGTGTCCAACGAACTGGCTTCGATTGCTGGTGATGCAGTGGCAGGCGTGATGAACACCTTCGGTCCCGATCCGCGCGACGACAAGTCGAATGCCGATCTGATCAAGGCTTTCCGCGACAAGGGCTTCGAGCCGGAAGCCTATACGTTCTACGCCTATGCGGGTGTGCAGTCGCTGATCAGTGCCGCCAATGCCGTCGGAAGCAACGACCCGCAGGAAGTCGCCACCGCGATGAAGGAAAAGGGCCCGTTCAAGACCGTGCTCGGCGACATCACCTTCGATGCAAAGGGCGATCCAAGTCTGTCGCCTTACGTCATGTTCGAGTGGCGCAAGGGTGAAGACGGCAAGTACAATTACTTCCAGAAGTAATGGAGCATTTCCAGCAAAAGTGCGAAGCGGTTTTGCGTTGGATAATGCGCAAAACCAAATGCACGAGAGCGGTTCCAGTGACTGCCTCAAAATAGGAACCGCACTCGTGCCTCATATATTAGCAAAATTTGCTACAAAATTCAGCAATATGCCCGGCATTTAGCCGGGCATATTGTTTTTAACTTGCGGTTGCACAGTTCGTTTGCGCTTGGGCCTGTTGCCATGTAATCAAAGCTGCCTTTGTCATTGCAGTTAGGGAGATCTGCCTTGTCTTTCGCCCAAAAGCCAATCCGGAAAATTCTGGTCGCCAACCGATCTGAAATTGCAATCCGCGTATTCCGCGCCGCCAACGAGCTGGGGCTCAAAACGGTGGCCATATGGGCCGAGGAAGACAAACTTTCCCTGCATCGCTTCAAGGCGGATGAAAGCTATCAGGTAGGTCGCGGCCCGCATCTCGACCGCGACCTTGGCCCGATTGAAAGCTATCTTTCGATCGACGAGATCATTCGCGTTGCCAGGCTTTCGGGCGCCGATGCGATCCATCCGGGTTATGGCCTTTTGTCGGAAAGCCCGGAATTTGCCGAAGCCTGTGCCGAAAACGGCATCATCTTCATCGGTCCGAAGCCGGAAACCATGCGCCGCCTCGGCAACAAGGTTGCGGCGCGCAATCTCGCCATCGAGATCGGTGTGCCGGTGGTGCCCGCCACCGATCCGCTGCCGGACGACATGGAGGAGGTGAAAAAGCTTGCCGCCGAAATCGGCTATCCGCTGATGCTGAAGGCAAGCTGGGGCGGCGGCGGGCGCGGCATGCGCGCCATCCGCGCCGAGGCCGATCTCGCCCGCGAGGTGACGGAGGCCAAGCGCGAGGCCAAGGCCGCCTTCGGCAAGGATGAGGTTTACCTCGAAAAGCTCGTTGAACGCGCCCGCCATGTCGAGGTGCAGATTCTCGGCGATACGCATGGCAATGCGGTTCATCTTTTCGAGCGTGACTGCTCGATCCAGCGCCGTAACCAGAAGGTCGTGGAGCGCGCGCCCGCGCCCTATCTCGGCGATGCGCAGCGGCAGGAACTGGCAAATTATGGCCTGAAGATTGCGCATGCCACCGATTATATCGGCGCGGGGACCGTCGAGTTCCTCATGGATGCCGATAGCGGCAAATTCTATTTCATCGAGGTCAATCCACGCATTCAGGTGGAGCATACGGTCACGGAAGAAGTGACCGGCATCGATATCGTCAAGGCGCAGATTCATATTCTCGAAGGCTTTGCCATCGGCACGCCGGAATCGGGCGTGCCCCGCCAGGAAGATATCCGGCTTAACGGTCACGCGCTGCAATGCCGTATTACGACGGAAGACCCGGAACAGAATTTTATACCCGATTACGGGCGTATTCAGGCCTATCGTTCGGCGGCTGGCTTTGGCATCCGTCTGGATGGCGGTACGGCCTATTCAGGGGCGTTCATCACACGCTATTACGACCCGCTTCTGGTGAAGGTGACAGCCTCCGGCTCGACACCGCTTGAAGCCATTCACCGCATGGATCGCGCCTTGCGCGAATTCCGCATTCGCGGCGTGGCGACGAACCTCACTTTCCTCGAAGCGATCATCAATCATCCGAAATTCCAGTCAAACGATTACACGACCCGCTTCATCGACACGACGCCGGAACTGTTCGAGCAGGTGAAGCGGCAGGACCGCGCCACCAAGCTTCTGACCTATATTGCCGATGTGACCGTCAACGGACATCCCGAAACCAAGGGCCGTGCGAAACCTGCCAGCGATGCTGCCAAGCCGCGCGTGCCGTGGTTCGGCGACAAGCCGGTGCTCGATGGCACCAAGCAGCGTCTGGACCAGCTGGGGCCGAAGAAATTCGCCGAATGGGTGCGCAATGAAAAGCGTGCGCTGATTACCGACACCTCCATGCGCGATGGGCATCAGTCACTGCTTGCCACCCGCGTGCGCACCTATGACATTGCCCGTATCGCCAATTCCTACGCGCAGGCGCTGCCGAACCTGTTTTCTCTGGAGTGCTGGGGCGGCGCGACCTTCGATGTCTCGATGCGCTTCCTCACAGAAGACCCGTGGGAGCGTCTGGCGATGGTGCGTGAAGGCGCGCCGAACCTTCTTCTGCAGATGCTTCTGCGCGGTGCGAACGGTGTTGGCTACAAATCCTATCCCGACAATGTCGTGAAATATTTCGTGCGCGAAGCCGCGCGCGGCGGCATCGATCTGTTCCGCGTCTTCGACAGCCTCAACTGGGTCGAGAACATGCGCGTGTCGATGGATGCGGTGCTGGAGGAAAACAAGCTCTGTGAAGCGGCGATCTGCTACACCGGCGATATCCTCAATCCGGAACGCGCCAAGTACGACCTCAAATATTATGTCGATCTGGCGAAGGAAGTCGAAAAGGCAGGCGCGCATATCATCGCGGTGAAGGATATGGCGGGGCTTTTGAAGCCTGCCGCCGCGCGCGTGCTGTTCAAGGCGCTGCGTGAGGAAACCGATCTGCCGATCCATTTCCATACGCATGATACGTCAGGCATTTCGGCCGCGACCGTGCTTGCCGCAATCGATGCAGGCGTCGACATTGTCGATGCGGCGATGGATGCGCTGTCGGGCAACACGTCGCAGCCTTGCCTGGGTTCCATCGTGGAGGCGCTGCACGGTTCCGAACGCGATCCGGAACTGGACTCGCAGTCGATCCGCCGCATTTCCTTTTACTGGGAAGCAGTGCGCAACCAATATGCTGCCTTTGAAAGCGACCTCAAGGGGCCGGCCTCGGAAGTCTATCTCCATGAAATGCCGGGCGGCCAGTTCACAAACCTGAAGGAACAGGCGCGTTCGCTGGGGCTTGAAACGCGCTGGCATGAAGTGGCGCAGGCCTATGCCGATGTGAACCGCATGTTCGGCGATATCGTCAAGGTCACGCCATCTTCGAAGGTGGTCGGTGATATGGCGTTGATGATGGTCAGCCAAGACCTCACCGTTGCCGACGTTGAGAACCCGGCCAAGGACATTGCTTTCCCGGATTCGGTGGTGTCGATGATGCGCGGCGATCTCGGTCAGCCGCCTTCGGGCTGGCCGGAAGCCTTGCAGAAAAAGATTCTGAAGGGCGAAAAGCCTTTCACCGTGCGTCCCGGTTCGCTTCTGCCTGCCGCCGATCTCGATGCGGAGCGCAAGGGCTTTGAGGAAACAGCGGGCCGCAAGCTTTCCGATCAGGAATTTGCCTCGGCGCTGATGTATCCGAAAGTCTTCACGGATTATGCTGCCGCGCAGGAAACCTATGGCCCGACAAGCGTGCTGCCGACGCCGGTTTATTTCTATGGCCTCAAGCCGGAAGAAGAAGTCTTTGTCGATCTGGAGCGCGGCAAGACGCTGGTGATCGTCAATCAGGCGATGAGCGAGACCGACGAGAAGGGCATGGTGACGGTGTTCTTCGAGCTGAACGGCCAGCCGCGCCGCATCAAGGTGCCGAACCGCGCCAAGGGCGCTTCGGGCGGTGTCCGCCGCAAGGTGGAGGCGGGCAACGACAAGCAGGTCGGTGCGCCGATGCCGGGTGTCGTTTCGACCGTTGCCGTGGCGACCGGCCAGAAGGTTTCGCAGGGCGATGTGCTTCTATCCATCGAAGCGATGAAGATGGAAACCGCCATCCATGCCGAACGCGATGGTGTCATCGCCGAAGTGCTGGTGCGCCCCGGCGAACAGATCGACGCGAAGGATCTGCTGATCGTCTACGGCGAGTAGGGATTGTGAGGGAGCAGTCATGAACATGCATCTGTGGATCGGCTTTGTGCTGGCCTCGCTCGTCATGGGGTTTATCCCCGGTCCTGGTGTGCTCAGCATTGTTGGCTATGCCATCTCATCCGGCACGCGGACGGCTCTGGCCTCCGTTGCCGGAATGGCGGTCGGCAATTTCTGCGCCATCACCCTGTCGCTGGCTGGCGTGGGAGCCTTGCTGGCGGCATCGGCGCTAGCCTTTACCATTCTCAAATGGGCGGGTGCGCTTTACCTGATCGGGCTTGGCGTCATGGCAATCTGGAAAAGCAGAGGCGAGCTGGTGGCGGGCGTGACGGAAACGCGACCCATTTCGCCCAGGCTCGCTTTCCTGAGCAATATTGCAATCGGGATTTTTCACCCGAAGACAATCGTGTTTTTTGTGGCTTTCGTGCCGCAATTCATTGATCTGAACTTTCCTTACTGGCCGCAGGCGGCAATTCTGATCGCCACTTTCACGCTGGTGGTGGGCATGACCGATGCGATCTATGCGCTTGCGGCTTCAAGGGCGAGAGGCGTTCTGGCCGCGTCCCGCGCGCGTCTGTGGGCGAAGCGGGCTGGCGGTGCGGCCCTGATCGTTGCAGGCACGGCAACGGCGCTCAGTCGCAACTGATTGGTTGTGAGCTCTCGATTTTCCGTGGATCTGAGGATAAACAGTGATTTTATCAGCCATGCCGTCACGATTCAGTGGTTGGGTGGAAGGCTGATCTTGTGCGGGTGAGAGCAAAATGGAACAGGTTTCCGGGCGCGAAGATGCAGCGCCCACGCGTGCGCCGATCATAACCAGAGAGCGGATCGCCGTTGCGCTCCTCTTCCTGATGAACGGTTATATTTTCGGTGGCTGGGCCCCTAAAATCCCGGAATTCGCTGCGCGTCTGGGTCTCGACAGCGCCGGTATGGGGCTGATGATCCTGATCTTCGGTCTCGGTTCCCTGGCCATGATGCCGGTCGCGGGCGCTCTTTCGGCGCATCGCGGCTCGGGCATTGTGGTGCGCATTTTTGCGCTTGCCTTCATTCCGGCATTGCTCGTCATCGCGCTGGTTCCGAATGTGGTTACGGCTGTGATCGTGATGTTCTATTTCGGCGGGACCATGGCCGCGATGGATGTGTCGATGAATGCCAATGCGGTGGCGGTCGAGAAGAAGATGCGCCGGGCGATCATGTCGTCCTGCCACGCTTTCTGGAGCCTTGGCGGGTTGATCGGTGCTGCAAGCGGCGGCTTTCTCATTGCGCAATTCGGATCGGCCGTTCATGCGCTGGTGACGACAATTATCGCCGCCATCCTGATCGCGATTGCCTGGCCGTCGATCATTGCCGACACGGAGCACCATCATCCAAGCGGCGAAAAGCAGAAGCTGACGCTGCCGCGCAATCCTCTGCCATGGCTTGTCGGCGTCATGGCGCTGTTTTCCATGGTGCCGGAAGGCGCTATTCTCGACTGGGGCGCTTACCATATGCGCCAGGATCTGGGCGCTTCGGTAACAGTGGCGGGTTTTGGTTTTGCGGCGTTTTCAGGTGCCATGGCCGTCATGCGTTTTGCGGGCGATCTGGTCCGCGACCGGTTCGGCGCGGTTAAAACCCTGCGCGCTTGCACGACCATCGCCATCATCGGCATGTTGATCGTCGGTCTCGGAAACAGCTCGACAATGGCGATTATCGGTTTCGCGATCTGCGGGATCGGCATTTCCAACATGGTGCCGATAGCCTTTTCGATGGCTGGCAACATGCCGGGCGTCAATCCGAGCGTCGGCCTGTCCATTGCGACTACGCTTGGCTATTCCGGCATGCTGGTGGCGCCGTCGCTGATCGGCTTTGTTGCCAAGCACAGCGGCTTCGGTGTGGTGTTTCTGGCGCTTCCAGTCCTGCTGCTGGTAGTGCTCGCCTTCTCAAGCCTGGCCCGATACGCGGATCAAAAGCATTAAACTTTCTTGACGCGCATCTTATCCGAAAACCGGCTTCCACTTTTCGGGATCCGCTACTCCGCCGTCCAGCCGCCGTCGACAGGAATGGCGGCGCCGTTGATCTGCGCTGCCGCATCGCTTGCGAGGAAGGCGGCAACTGCCCCGATCTGCGCGGTGGTGACGAATTCCTTCGTCGGCTGTTTGTCCAGCATAACGTCGCGGATCACGGTTTCGCGGTCCATGTGGTAAGCCCTCATCTGGTCCGGTATCTGCGCTTCGACAAGCGGGGTCAGAACATAGCCGGGGCAGATGGAATTGGCGGTGATCTTGGCAGTCGCAAGTTCCAGCGCCAGCGTCTTGGTAAAGCCAACAATGCCGTGCTTGGCGGCGACATAGGCCGACTTGAACGGCGAGGCCACGAGGCCATGCGCCGAGGCGATATTGATAATGCGCCCCCAGCCCGCCTTGCGCATATGCGGGATGGCGGCAGCGGAGGTGTGGAAGGCCGATGTCAGGTTGATCGCGATGATGCGGTCCCATTGCTCAGGCGGAAACTCTTCCACTGGCGATACATGCTGGATACCGGCATTGTTGACGAGAATGTCCACGCTGCCGAACCGCCTTGCAGTTTCTGTGATCAGCGCGCGGCATTGATCCGCCTTTGACATATCGGCGGCGATATAGACCACGCTCGCGCCATGCTCTTCAGCCAGCTTGGCGGCAAGCGCATGATCCTCGTCGCGGTCGGTGAAGGAATTTATCACGACGTTGTGTCCCGCCGCCGCCAGTGCATGGGCTATACCGAGGCCGATCCCGGAATTCGATCCGGTGATGATTGCGGTCTTGCGGGCAGATGTGTCGTTCATTGGCGGGCTCCTCCATGTGGTCACGACATAATGAGAGAGCGACATTGCCTCGGCAAGCGATTATATAAAGCGAAAGCCGGATATACGCAGGCCCGGAGAAATGCAGACCCGGAGTATTGCAGCCGTTGACATTCGCGTCGCGCTGCGCCACCTGAAAACAGGTACAGTTAAGAACAGAGCAAAATGTCTTCCGAGACCGTCAGCTATTTTTCGCATCCATTTCCTCGCCGCCAGTCGGTTGGTGTCAGTGTCGGTGGCGTTATCGTCGGCGGCAGTGCGCCCGTCGTCGTGCAGTCGATGACCAATACGGACACCGCAGATGTGGATTCCACCGTCGCGCAGGTGGCGGCCCTTCATCGTGCCGGGTCGGAGATCGTGCGCATCACGGTGGATCGCGATGAATCGGCTGCCGCCGTCCCGAAAATCCGCGAGCGGCTCGAACGTCTCGGACACAATGTGCCGCTGGTGGGCGATTTTCATTATATCGGCCACAAGCTGCTGGCCGATCATCCGGCCTGTGCGGAAGCGCTTGCGAAATATCGCATCAATCCGGGCAATGTCGGTTTCAAGGACAAGAAGGACAAGCAGTTCGCCGATATTGTCGAAATGGCGATCCGCTATGACAAGCCGGTACGTATCGGGGTGAACTGGGGTTCGCTCGATCAGGAACTCCTGACCACGCTGATGGATCGCAATCAGGCTGAGGGTGCACCGCTTTCCGCGCAGGAAGTCATGCGCGAAGCCATTGTGCAGTCGGCGCTGATCTCGGCCAATCTGGCCGAAGAGATCGGGCTTGGCCGTGACAAGATCATCCTGTCGGCCAAGGTCAGTCAGGTGCAGGACCTGATTGCCGTCTATACGATGCTGGCGCAGCGTTCCGACCACGCCCTGCATCTGGGCCTTACCGAAGCAGGCATGGGCACCAAGGGCATTGTTGCCTCGTCGGCGGCGATGGGCATTCTGCTGCAGCAGGGCATTGGCGACACGATCCGCATTTCGCTGACGCCGGAGCCGGGCGGCGACCGCACCCGCGAAGTGCAGGTGGCGCAGGAATTGCTGCAGACCATGGGCTTCCGGCAGTTCATTCCGATCGTTGCGGCCTGCCCCGGCTGCGGACGCACGACGTCGACGGTGTTTCAGGAACTGGCGCAGACCATTCAGGACGATATCCGCCGCAACATGCCTGTCTGGCGTGAGAAATATCCCGGCGTGGAAGCGCTTTCGGTTGCCGTGATGGGCTGCATCGTCAACGGGCCGGGCGAATCGAAACATGCCGATATCGGCATTTCGCTTCCCGGCACGGGCGAAACGCCGTCCGCACCGGTCTTTGTCGATGGCAAGAAGGTCACGACGCTGCGTGGTCCCGCTATTGCCGAGGACTTCCAGAAGATGGTTGCCGATTACATCGAGAACCGCTTCGGGCTTGAGTAGAAGGTTGCCTCCGGTCAGAACTAGAGCATTTCCAGCAAAAGTGCGAAGCGGTTCTGCGTTGGATAATGCTATAAAAACAAAATGTTAGACCGGTTCAGGCGACGCCGTTTTAACCGGAATGCTCTAGGCAGAACAGCTTACTGCACGCGTGGCGGCTTCTGGCGTTGTTTTCAGCGTCGCTGCCCAGAAGACGAAGGTGACAAGGCTGATGCCTGCACCGAGCACGCAGACGCCGTTCCAGCCTGCATGAGCATAGATCCAGGTTGAAGCCGCCGAACCGCTTGCGCTGCCGATAGAATAGAAAACCATATAGGCGGCGGTAAGCCTGTTCTGCGCGTCCGGCCGCACGCGGTAGATCATCGCCTGGTTGGTGACGTGGACGGCCTGAAGGCCGAAGTCGAGTACCAGCACGCCCGCGATCAACCAGAGCAGCGAGTGCCCAAGCAGGGCTATCAATCCCCACGAGATAAACATCAAGAGCAGGGCAAAGCCTGTCATGCGCTGCGCATGGCCACGGTCGGCAACGCTGCCTGCCCGCGATGCGGCCAGTGCTCCTGCTGCGCCTGCCAGCCCGAACAGGCCGATCTGGGCGTGGCTCAGTTCGAAGGGCGGTGCGCTGAGTGGCATGACCAGTGGTGCGAGCAAGGTGGTGATATTGGCGAAGATCAGCATGGCGATGATGGCGCGAATGCGCAGCACCGGTTCGGAACGAAACAGTGATACGAGTGACAGAATAAGTGCCGGATAGCGGACGCTGGTGGGTTGGCGCTTCTGGTCGGGGAGGGCGCGCCAGAGCAGGAGCGCGATTGAAAGCGTCAGAATGGCGGAAACGAAATAGACGATACGCCAGCCGCCAATGTCGGTAAGGGCGCCGGCTATGGCGCGCGCCAGCAATATGCCGAGCACAATGCCGCTGGTGACGATGCCGACCACATGGCCGCGCCGCGCAGGTTCCGCGAGGCTGGCCGCATAGGCGACGAGCGCCTGCGTGACGACGGCGAGCAGCCCCATAACGGCCATGGCGACCAGAAGTACGGTGGCATTGGCCGCAAGGCCGATTGCGATCAGTGACAGGACCGACAGAAGGAAATGCGTGATGATGAGCTTGCGCCGGTTGAACAGGTCGCCGAGCGGAACGAGGAAAATCAGGCCGAGTGCATAACCGAGCTGGCTGGCGGCGACGATAAAGCCCGCAGTCGATCGCTTGAGGCCGAGGTCGTCGGCCATCACATCGAGTAAAGGGTGGGCGAAATAGACATTGGCTACCGCCAGTCCGCTTGCCGCCGCAAACAGAAAAAGAGTAGCCGAGGAAAGCGCAGGACGCGCATCAGGGTTCGCGGACAGCCTCGCTGTCGCGTCGGTTGAGGTTTGCATGATGGGCTCCTAAAATGGTTTCAATATGAAACCATTTTGCTTGTAGTGCAAAAGGTTTTATATTGCAACCATGTTGCAATCGATGGAGCGAATATGGTTCGGAAAAAAAGCATGAAAGGCGATTATTGCCCCAGTGCGCGCGCGCTTGACGTGATCGGCGACTGGTGGTCGCTGCTGATTGTCCGTGAAGCTTTTGATGGTGTGACGCGTTTCAGCGCCTTTCAGAAAAATCTGGGAATCGCCCGCAATATTCTTTCCGACCGCCTGCGCAAGCTGACGGGAGAGGGCATCATGGAAGCTGTACCGGATCCCAAGGGCGGAGCGCATCAGGAATATCGGTTGACGGCAAAAGGGCGCGATCTGCTGCCTGTTATCGTGTCGCTTCGCCAATGGGGTGAAAAGCATCTCTTTGCGCCCGGCGAGATGCATTCACGCCTCGTCGACAGCATCTCAGGCGAGGATGTGGCCACGCTTGATGTGCACGCTCAAGACGGGCGCGTGCTTTCCGCTGATGATGTCGTTCTGATCAAGGTGCGTGAGGACGATCTGTGATTTTCAGCTCTGCCGCTCGGCGATGAAGCGCGCGGCCTGCTTGAGAATATCGGCGTCCTTGCCGAATGGTGCCAGCAGGCTTTCTGCCTGGGCAACCAGTCCCGCAAGCTGCTTGCGGGTCCAGTCGATGCCGTGAAGTGAAACCAGCGTGGCTTTTCCGGCGGCGGCATCCTTGCCGGTGGCCTTGCCCATCGCCTCGGCGTCGGCGGTCACGTCCAGAAGGTCGTCCGCCAGCTGGAAGGCAAGGCCGATGGCCGATCCGAATTCGGCCATGCGCTCGCGATCTTCGGTTGATGCGCTGGCGATGATGGCTCCCGCCTCGCAGGCAAAGCGGATCAGCGCGCCGGTCTTCATTGCCTGAAGCGTGATGATGCCTGCCTCGTCCGGCTTGCTGGTTTCGGCCATCAGATCGAGAGCCTGCCCACCTGCCATGCCGCCAAGACCCGACGCGCGCGCCAGCGCAGACACCAGCTGCACGCGGGTTGTTGCATCAAGGTCGGTTTCATCGGATGCGATAATGTCGAAAGCATAGGTCAGAAGGCTGTCGCCGGCCAGAATGGCTGCTGCTTCGTCGAATGCCTTGTGTACGGTCGGCTGGCCGCGCCGCAGATCGTCGTCATCCATCGCAGGCAGGTCGTCATGAACAAGTGAATAGCAGTGAATGCATTCAAGTGCGGCGGCGACACGCAGAACGGCATCGCCGCTCTTGCCAAAGAGGGCGGCACTTTCGACAACCAGAAAAGGCCGGAGGCGCTTGCCGCCGTTCAGGACACCGTGGCGCATGGCGGCGAGCAGCCTTTCCGGGCGGGCGATTTCTCCCGTCCTGAGGCGCTGGTCCAGAAGGCCCGTCAGTGCCATTTCCACTTCCATGGCGCGAAGGTTGAGAACGGCGGTGAAATCGGTCGGCAGCTTTTCCATGGCAAAGGGGATGGACGAAAGCGCCGGGTTGGTCAACTGGCCACAGCGATCAGCACAGGCTTTTTCATTTGAACGTCACGAAACGCCGGGTTTCGACTTGTTTCCCTGACAGGATTATGGAATCCGGTTCAAACTTATTAAGGAATGGTTTATGTCGCTTGGGGGAAGGGCAGCAGGCAGTGGCAGTGGCAAAAATCATCATCAAGAGCAAAGATGGTCGCAATTATCTGGCAGATCCTGTTTGGGGTGCCCGGATTGCGCTTGCGCTCAAGATTCTGGTGATTCTGGCCGTGCTTCCGGTTTTCCTGCTTTTCATCTACTCCGTATCCTTTGTCCGCCCGATCTCGACCCTGATGGTCAAGGATTATGTTCTGTTCCAGGACGTGGACCGCAGGTGGGTGGGGCTCGACGATATCGCGCCGGTTCTCGTCAATTCGGTGATGATGGCCGAGGACGGCCAGTTTTGCAGCCATGGCGGGGTGGACTGGCATCAGCTGGGGCTGGTGCTGGATGATGCAGGCGAAGGCGGCCCGAGCCGCGGGGCCTCCACCATAACCATGCAGACCATGAAGAACCTCTTCCTCTGGAACGGGCGCTCCTATGTCCGCAAGGGGCTTGAATTTCCGCTGGCGCTGGCAGCCGACGGGCTTCTGTCCAAAAGGCGCATAATGGAGATTTATCTCAATATCGCTGAATGGGGGCCAGGCATTTACGGGATCGAGGCCGCCGCCCAGCACTATTTCAAGCGCCCCGCGGCAAAACTCAACGCCCAGCAATCGGCATTGCTCGCCGTCACGCTGCCGAACCCGGCATTGCGCAATCCAGCCAAGCCGACACGCAATATGCAGCGCATTGCCCGGATCGTGGCCGGACGCGCAGCACGGTCGGGGCCCTATGTGGTTTGCGTGCAATAAATCGATGATACGAAAAAAAGATAAGACTCCCGCTGGTCAAACGCGGTGAGAGCGTGTATAGGCACGTGACTTTCCGGAATTTTGTCCGATGTGACAGGCTCTTCGGGGCCGTGCCGGACGTTTATTGACCGATCAGTGGAGCTGGATCCATGGCAGTACCAAAACGAAAAACGTCTCCGTCGAAGCGCGGCATGCGCCGTTCGGCTGACGCTCTCAAGGCCCCGACCTATGTCGAGGACAAGAACTCGGGCGAACTTCGTCGTCCGCATCATATCGATCTGAAGAGCGGTATGTATCGCGGCCGTCAGGTCCTCGAAGCCAAGGAATAAGTCTGACGCTGCATAGCAGCCGAAAGACGGTTTTCAAAACGCCGTTCCCGTTTGTTCGGGAGCGGCGTTTTATTTTGTGCCGGTCATTTCGGCAAGGCACATGAAAAAGGCCGCATGAAGCGGCCTTGATCGCAATCTCTTTTGGACGATCAACCCGCGTCGAACGCAAAGCCCGCAGCTTCGATGCCAGCGATGGCGGCGATTTCGTCATTGTCCGATGTGTCGCCGGAGATGCCGACCGCGCCGAGGATTTCGCCGCCTGCGCCCTTGATCAGAACGCCGCCCGGCACCGGCACGATCTTGCCGCCCGAGACACCGGAAAGACCTTCCAGAAAATGCGGACGATCCTTCGCCTGATTGTTCAGCCAGCGCGAGCCGGTGCCGACGGCAAGCGCGCCATAGGCCTTGCCCGAGCCGATTTCAAAGCGGAGCATGGACGCCCCGTCCTGACGCTGGAAAGCCTTCACATGGCCGCCGGCATCAAGCACGCAAACAGCAAGCGGCTTCAATTTCAGTTCGTTTGCTTTGGCAAAGGCACCGGTGATGATCGTATTGGCTCGTTCGAGGGTCAGCGAAGGCATGGATATCTCCTATATGTAGCTCAACGTAATTTAGGCTGTAGCGACCCGCGATGCACACTCCAATGCTTCTCGTCACAGGAAAAACACTTTATCGAATTTCATGAAGACGGCTCGCGCAGCACGGCAAAGCTTGCCAAGGCCCGAAATTTGGTCTTTGTGTTGCGGAACATTTCAAGGAGGAAAGAATGTCCGAACCGAAAGCCATCGTCATTGCCAGTGCGGCCCGTACCGCTGTGGGCGCATTCAACGGCGCATTTGGCAATGTCCCGGCCCATGAATTGGGTGCTGCGGCCATCAAAGGTGCGCTGGAACGCGCCGGTGTGGCGGCGACGGAGGTGGATGAGGTCATTCTGGGACAGGTGCTGACGGCTGGCGAAGGCCAGAACCCTGCCCGGCAGGCCGCTATGGGTGCCGGTTGCCCCAAGGAGACGACGGCGTTTTCCATTAACCAGCTGTGCGGCTCGGGTCTACGGGCGGTTGCGGTGGGCATGCAGCAGATTCTTTCCGGCGATGCGAGAATAATCGTAGCGGGCGGTCAGGAATCCATGTCCATGGCACCGCATTGCGCGCATCTGCGCTCAGGCGTGAAGATGGGCGATTTCAAGATGGTCGACACCATGCTGAAGGATGGGCTGATTGATGCTTTCAACGGCTATCTCATGGGCATCACGGCGGAAAATATTGCCCGCCAATGGCAGTTAAGCCGCGTTGAACAGGATGAGTTTGCACTGGCATCGCAGCAGAAGGCGGAAGCCGCACAGAATGCGGGCAGGTTTGACGACGAAATCGTTCCGTTCACTGTGAAGGGCCGCAAGGGCGATGTGGTTGTTTCGGCGGACGAATATATCCGCCCCGGCACAACGATGGAGGCTTTGACCAAGCTGAAGCCTGCCTTTGACAAGGATGGAACGGTTACTGCCGGCAATGCGTCTGGCATCAACGACGGCGCTGCGGCGGTTGTGCTGATGGATGCGGATGAAGCCGCAAAGCGCGGCGTGAAGCCGCTTGGCCGCATCGTTTCCTGGGCAACAGCTGGCGTCGATCCGTCGATCATGGGAACGGGCCCTATCCCGGCAACGAAGAAGGCGCTGGAAAAGGCAGGCTGGAGCGTTGGCGATCTCGATCTGGTCGAAGCCAATGAAGCCTTCGCAGCACAGTCCTGTGCCGTAGTGCGCGATCTCGGCCTCAATCCGGATATCGTCAACGTCAATGGCGGAGCAATCGCTATAGGCCATCCGATCGGCGCTTCTGGAGCGCGTGTGCTGACGACGCTGCTTTACGAAATGAAGCGCCGTGATGCGAAGCGCGGTTTGGCAACACTTTGCATCGGCGGCGGCATGGGCGTCGCTTTGTGCGTCGAACGCGACTGACTTTTTCTTCATTGAAAGGGGCGGGCGGAGAAATAGCTCCGCCCGCCTTTTTGTTTCCGCAATGAGGGGATTGAAATCGGATGCGCTGGATGGGATGGCGTTGCCGGAAAAGTTAACGCAAAACCGTTGAAACAGGCGTCGAAGTCCATTCAACATCGATTTTCTATGGTGTGCCTTGATTGCTGCCCACAAGATGTGGTGAGAACAAATGGAGAAACTTTGCGGATCAGCGATTCGTCGCCGATTCGTTCCGGCTTTGGCCTGAAGGTTAACGGAAATCCTGTTTCCGCCCCTTTTGGCATTAAGGAAGTATCAGTAATCATTAAGATTTTCTGAAACATCGCTTAGCCTTTCGCAACGTCTGTTGACAGGTTTTGCCAAAGGTTAACAACCATGGTGTTTCGCGTCAGGAGAACACGGACAAGCGGAACATTTGCTTCATCATGTTGTGGGCGTTTGTGTTAGGCTTACTATATGTTGCCGTGAACAAATGGCGAAGCTGTCGGAGTCAGCGATTCGTCGCCGATTCGTTCCAGAGTCGTTCCAATTGTTAACCGACACGTTATTGGCCGGCTTCACATCGGTCGTCGACATATCGGCAATTGGCCCATATCTAAACTTAACAGGAGCGCTTTCGGTGCAGGTCGTATAGTGCTATCGCAGAACCAGCATCCAGCCCGTAAAGGGCGCTTGTACCGGGAATCCGATTATTGGCATGAACCAACTCCCTGCCCATGATTTGCCGCTGACCCTGAGTGGCCGCGATGTGACAGCCGTGCTTGGGCCGACCAATACCGGCAAAACGCATCTGGCCATCGAACGCATGCTGTCGCATGGAAGCGGCATGATCGGCTTGCCGCTGCGCCTTTTGGCGCGCGAGGTCTATAACCGCGTCGTGGAACGGGTCGGTGCGGCCAATGTTGCGCTGGTAACGGGCGAGGAAAAGATCGTGCCGCCCGGCGCGCGCTATTCCGTCTGCACGGTTGAGGCCATGCCGCGCCGCACCGATGTGGCTTTCGTGGCCATTGATGAGGTGCAACTGGCTGGCGATCTTGAGCGCGGCCATATTTTCACCGACCGCATCCTGCATCTGCGCGGGCGGCAGGAAACGCTGCTGCTCGGTGCCGGAACCATGCGCGGCATTCTGGAAAAGCTGCTGCGCGGCATCAATGTGGTGACGCGGCCGCGCCTCTCGCATCTGGCCTATGCCGGTTCCAAGAAGATTACCCGCCTGCCGAACCGTTCCGCCATCGTGGCCTTTTCCGCCGACGAGGTTTACGCGATTGCCGAACTGATCCGCCGTCAGCGCGGCGGGGCGGCAGTAGTCATGGGCGCACTCAGCCCGCGGACACGCAATGCGCAGGTGGAGCTTTACCAGTCGGGCGATGTCGATTTTCTGGTGGCGACCGACGCCATCGGCATGGGACTCAATCTGGATGTCGACCATGTCGCTTTTGCGCAGAACCGCAAATTCGACGGCTATCAGTTCCGCGATCTGACGCCAGCCGAAGTCGGGCAGATTGCGGGGCGCGCCGGACGTCATCTGCGTGACGGCACATTCGGCGTGACGGGACAGGTGCATCCGTTCGATGAAGAACTGGTCGAGCGGGTGGAAGCGCATAATTTCGATCCGGTGAAAGTTCTGCAATGGCGCACGGCGCGTTTCGACTTTTCGTCGCTCGATTCCCTGCGGTATTCTTTGGAAACGCCCGCACCGGTTGAAGGCCTGGCAAAGGCTTTGCCGGCTGTCGATCAACAAGCGCTTGAAAATTTGTCGAAAGACGAAGAGATTGTGCGGCTCGCAAAGACGCCGGCACGGATCGAGCTTTTGTGGGACGCCTGCGCGCTGCCCGACTATCGCAAGATCGCGCCGGCGCAGCATGCCGATATCATTGCAACCATCTACCAGGATCTTGTCCGCCGAGGGAGCGTCGATGAAGATTATATGAGCGAACAGGTGCGCCGCGCCGACAGCACAGAGGGGGAAATCGACACTCTGTCGCATCGCGTGGCGCAAATCCGCACCTGGACTTTCGTGTCGCACAGGCCGGGATGGCTTGCCGATCCGACACACTGGCAGGAAAAGACGCGCGAAATTGAGGACAGATTGTCCGACGCGCTGCATGAAAGGTTGACGAAACGCTTTGTAGACCGCAGGACAAGCGTGCTTATGAGGCGCCTGAGAGAGAATGCCATGCTTGAAGCAGAAATCAGCCCGGCCGGAGACGTGATTGTCGAAGGCCATAATGTCGGGCAACTGGAAGGATTCCGTTTTACCGCTGACGTTCAGGCCGAAGGGCCGGACGCCAAGGCGGTGAAGTCGGCTGCACAAAAGGCGCTGGCCGCCGAGTTCGAACGCCGCGCGGAGCGCTTTGCTGCTGCGCCGAACGGCGACTTCGCACTGGGCTCGGATGGCGTCATGCGCTGGGTCGGAGCAACGGTCGCAACGCTGGTTGCAGGCGATGACCTGCTGAAGCCGCGCGCGGTGATCCTGGCCGACGAACAGCTGACGGGAGCAGCGCGCGACAAGGTTGCCGCACGCATCGACCGTTTCGTCGCGCATCATATCGAAACCGTTTTGAAGCCGCTTACCGATCTGGCTGCCGCTGATGCCCTGACCGGCATGACGCGCGGTCTCGCATTCCAGATCGTCGAGAATCTGGGCATTCTTCCGCGCCGCGATGTGGCGGAGGAAGTGCGCGGTCTCGATCAGGATTCGCGCGCGGCGCTTCGCCGCCTTGGCGTGCGTTTCGGTGCCTATCATGTCTTCATGCCCATGCTGTTGAAGCCCGCCCCGGCTGGCCTCATCACGCTGCTGTGGGCGCTCAAGAACGATGGCCGCGAACGTGCGGGTTACGGCGATGTCGTGAATGTGCTGGCCGCTGGCCGCACTTCGGTCGTGGTCGATCCGGCTTTCGATCCGATGTTCTATCGTCTGGCAGGCTATCGCGTGCTGGGCCGTCGCGCCGTGCGCATCGATATTCTGGAGCGTCTTGCCGATCTTATTCGTCCGGCGCTTGCCTGGCGTCCGGGTTCCGGTGCGCGTCCGGATGGTGCTTATGACGGCGGACGCTTCATCGTCACGCCTGCCATGATGTCGATTCTGGGGGCAACCACAGACGATATGGAAGAAATCCTGCGCAGTCTCGGTTATCGCCATGAGGCGATGGAAGCCGCTGCCGTGACGGCGAAGCTTGCTGAGCTCGACGCTTTCGCAGCTGAAGCTGCCGCAAAGGAAGCTGGCGTTTCTCCGGTTGCAGAAGCCGAAAAGCCTGCCGTTCCAGCGGCTGAACCCGTGCCTGCACCGGTTGTCGTTGCTGAGGCGGAGACCGAAGCCAAGGTGGACGAAGTTGCTCCTGTGGCAGCGGAAGCGGCGCCGGCCGGTGAAACAGCAGAAGCTGCGGCTGAAGAGCCAAAGCCTGTTCTTCTCTGGCGTCAGGGTCGCTTCGAAGGCCGCAACCGTAATCAGGACCAGAACCGTCAGCGTCAAAATCGCGGCAACCAGAATCGCGGTCATCAGAACCGCGATCAGGGTGGCGAGGCGCGCAAATCAGACGGTGCCGAGCAGCAGGCTCGCAATGATCGCGGCGGCAAGCGCTTCGACAAGCAGAAGCGTCATGACGGTGAAGGCAAGCGTGAAGGCGGGAAGGGCGATTTCCGTGGTGGCAATCAGCGCCAGCCGAAGCGCGATCACGGTCATCAGGGTGCCAAGCGCGTCGAGCAGGAACGCCCTGCGCGTATCGATCCTGACTCGCCTTTCGCCAAGCTTCTGGCTCTGAAAGAACAGATGAAGAAGTAAGATGACCGTAGAAACGGGCGCTAAACAGCGAATCGACAAGTGGCTGTTCTTTGCGCGCGTGGTCAAATCAAGATCGCTGGCGGCGAAACTCGCCGTCGGCGGCAAGGTCCGGGTCAATCGCGACAAGATCGAGCAGGCTGCCCATCAAGTGAAGGTGGGTGACGTGCTGACTATCACGCTGGATCGGCGCATCCTTGTCTATAAGATACTCGCTCCGGGAGAGCGCCGCGGTCCGGCGCCGGAAGCCCAGCTTCTCTATGAAGATCTTTCACCGCCGCCGGCTTCTGCGGCGTCGGTCGAGCCCGCAACGCCTCAGCGCGAGAGCGGCGCGGGAAGGCCGACCAAGAAAGAGCGCCGCGAAACGGATCGGTTGCGCGGAAACTGACATGGGCGCGTTGCCGCAGGCGTCTTGCGGTAGTGATGGAAATTGCTCGGCAGGCCGTTCCGGCGAAAGCGTTTTCCAAGCAGAAGCCGTCAAACGAAATGCTGTTTCAGACATGCGTGACTTCGTGATATTGCGGCGTTTGTACCCTTGTCACGGCGGGATAAAATCGTTACCTCACGCATTGTCATAAAAGGGCATGGGCTGATACCCGCAACCATTTCCGTGCACGGTGACTTCGTGGCGAGATATTCCAAAGCCCCGGGCTGATTGTCGGCTTGTCGGAGTATCGGCGCAAAGCTGTAGGATAGATAAGCTGCCTGTTCAGGAATTCGGGCAGCAACAGGAGTTCGACGATGACGTATGTCGTGACCGATAATTGCATTCGCTGCAAATATACGGACTGCGTCGAGGTCTGTCCGGTCGATTGCTTCTACGAAGGCGAAAACATGCTCGTCATCAATCCCGACGAGTGTATCGACTGTGGCGTATGTGAACCGGAATGCCCTGCCGAGGCGATCAGCCCCGACACCGAGCCGGGCCTCGACAAGTGGCTGGAACTGAATACGGAATATGCGGCAAAATGGCCCAATATTACCGCCAAGAAGGACGCCCTTCCCGAAGCCAAGGAAATGGATGGCGTGGCTGGCAAGCTGGAGAAGTATTTCTCTGCCGAGCCGGGTAGCGGCGACTAATACCGGTACGGTATTGCATTTGGTGCTTTCAGGTTCCTGAAAGCAGGACGGTATTATATAAGTATCGCCTTGTTCCAGAAGACTTCGCACTGCTGGAACACTACCGGTTGTCCTGTCAAGACTGACAGGATGAACGGCATTACGGAAAAGCACGATTTATCACTTGCATTTTCTGTGATGCACCGGCAAAAGACGAATGAAATCACGGGAAAACGCCCATCTTTTAGGTGTGTTGCGTTGCCGGATACGGCATATCCGGCAATTTGTTGATTCTTGCGCAAAATTGTGTTAGGTTGTCTCAATAATTTCGGTGACTGGACGTCAATTCGTGGCGCGATGCGTTAATCTCTGAAAGGGCTGATCTTTAGTACCGGGCTGAATGGCACCGGGGAAGATGATTGCGATTGGCGTCATTCCCCTCACCGTACACCCGGTCGGTTTGATTTGTCGTCAGATACGCTTTCAGTTCCAAGCCGACAAACAGCTTCCGTGCTTCATTTCTCCGGAGCGCGGTCGAACATCATGTGTCAACCGGCGGGTCGCGCCGGGCACAACAGGGAGTAATGAAGCGTATGTCATCCCAGCAGAAAAAGTCTCCAGTAGCGCGTGGCGGTTTCAAGGCCGGTGAGGCCATCGTATATCCGGCTCATGGCGTCGGCCAGATCGTGACGATCGAAGAGCAGGAAGTGGCAGGTCACAAACTCGAACTCTTCGTGATCGATTTCGAAAAAGACAAGATGCGCCTGAAGGTGCCGGTTGCCAAAGCCGCTTCGATCGGTATGCGCAAGCTGTCGGAGACCGACTATGTTGAACGCGCATTGAAGGTCGTTCAGGGCCGCGCACGTGTAAAGCGCACCATGTGGTCGCGCCGCGCGCAGGAATATGATGCGAAGATCAATTCCGGCGATCTCATCTCGATCTCGGAAGTCGTTCGCGATCTTTTCCGTGCTGAAAACCAGCCGGAACAGTCCTATTCGGAACGCCAGCTTTATGAAGCTGCCCTTGATCGCATGGCGCGCGAAATCGCTGCCGTGAACAAACTTTCGGAAACTGAAGCTGTCCGTTTGATCGAGGCCAATCTCGCCAAAGGACCGAAGCGCGGCAAGGCCGATGCCGAGGCCGATCTTGACGACGATGAAGTTGAAGCCGCATAAGCTTCTCTCTCTTCTTTTCTAAAAAGCCCGGCTCGAGCCGGGCTTTTTATTTGCCTTTCATCAGAAAAAGCCGGACCCGCGCCATCTTTCGCGCAGGAAACCGCAGTATTGTTTGGTTATAGTTTTATTGAGTTTTGCAATCAGTCATTAACCCTTTCAGTCATCATCCTGCATTCTCAAAGATTTATCCTGATTGGGAGGGAACCTGAACGCGGCTGATGCGTTGTTCCGGACACCAGTTCGTAAACGGGTTTGTTTTGCGGCGTAATCATGTTGGCCAAAGAATGGGCCTGGCGGGGAGTTTTGGGCGGTTTCGCTAGTCGTCCAAGGAGTCTTTGTGGGACTGGCATATCCTTCCACTGAACGCCTGACCGGGCGTGAGTTCAGAACAGGAGAACCAGATGAAGCAGTCATCCATGAGCAGTTCTTCCGCAGTTCCAGCCAATCGTATGCCTATGGTTGCGCGCAGCCTCCCGGCGACAGCAGCATCTTCCCAATCCATGATCCGCAGCGCGATGTCGGCTCCTTATCTGGAGCGCGAAGAAGAACGCGATCTCGCCATTCGCTGGAGGGAACTGAAGGATCAGGAAGCCCTTCATCGCATCACTTCCGCACATATGCGGCTGGTCATTTCGATGGCCGGACGCTTCCGCAAGTTCAAGCTGCCGATGAGCGATCTTATCCAGGAGGGCTATGTCGGCCTTCTGGAAGCTGCCGCACGTTTCGATCCCGAGCGCGAAGTGCGTTTCTCGACCTATGCATCCTGGTGGATTCGCGCATCGATGCAGGATTATATCCTGCGCAATTGGTCCATTGTGCGAGGCGGCACGAGTTCGGCGCAAAAGGCGTTGTTCTTCAATCTGCGGCGACTGCGTTCCAAACTGGCCCAGTCCGATGACAATATGACCAAGGCAGAGATTTATCGGGAAATTTCCGATCAGCTTGGCGTGTCGACAAGCGATGTCGAGATCATGGATAGCCGTCTTTCGGGGCCGGATAGCTCCCTGTCGGCGCCCGTAAACAACGAGGAGTCGGGTGCGTCGCGCCGCATGGATTTTCTGGTCGACGATCATCCCTTGCAGGACGAAATCGCGGAAAGCTCCATCGATATGGAGCGCCGCAACCAATGGCTCAACGTGGCGCTCGACACGCTGAACGAGCGCGAATTGCATATTATCCGCGAGCGGCGTCTCGATGATGATGGCGTAACGCTGGAAGCGTTGGGTGAAAAGCTCGGCATCTCCAAGGAACGGGTGCGGCAGATCGAAAGCCGCGCGATGGAGAAGCTGAAGATAGCCTTGTTGAGCCAGCACGAACTGGCAGCTTATCAGGCATAAGCCGCAACAATCAGGGCAACACAAGTAGAGGGGCCAGGTGGCTCCTTACTTTTGTGGTTCCACCGCCTTGCCTTCAAGCCGGGAGGACCAGTCCTCGACCTTGCGATTTTCGAGGCGTCGCACGGCATAGCGCTTCCAGCTGTCGGCGAGGTGCGAAAGTCCCGCCATTGATGCCAGTTCGTCGTAATTCAGCGTATCGACATACAGCAAATGCCAGATACGATGCAGCGTCCAGTCCGGTGAAAGCCGGTCAATGAGCGTCATCGCATCTCCGGCTTCCACATGGCCTTCTTCCAGAACGCGATAGTACCATCCCGTCCGTCCCGTCTTCTGGACGC
Organism: Hyphomicrobiales bacterium; assembly: GCA_900473915.1. Classification (GTDB taxonomy): domain Bacteria; phylum Pseudomonadota; class Alphaproteobacteria; order Rhizobiales; family Rhizobiaceae; genus Brucella. The sequence continues at coordinate 66,475 of UCNG01000003.1, forward strand.
GGACTGCCATGTCGGCTGTTGCAAAGCGCTCGTTCAGCTTCCAGCAAGGCTGGCGTCCCTGGGATACTTCCACAAGCGCGCTGCCAAGGCGAAACCTGTCACCCACGGCCACATTGCGTTCGTCCAGACCAGAGGTCGAAATGTTTTCGCCGAACGCACCACGCGCGCTCAGACGCGGGTTGTCGCCGATTTCTTCGCACCAGAGAGCGTAATGGTCGTGCGGATAATGATGGAGTGCCTTTTCCGGTCCGCCATGTACCTTTCGGTCGCCCTGCGCATCGCAGTCCAGCCCTTCGAAGGTCACACGAACCTTGCCCGAAACCGGCTGCTTGTCGATGCCGCTTGGGACGCCGCGGTCTCCAAGAGGAGCGACTTTTCCGGCCAGAACTGAGTGGATCTGTGTTTCGGTCATGCTGTCTTACTCGCTGATCAGCTTCACGCGATCGCCAACCGAAACAGTTGCCCCGGCAGACATGGCATTGAGAAGGCGGAACAGTTCCAGCTTGCGGGTGGTGCCCTGCATGCGTGCCGACAGGCTGGCCAGCGTGTCGCCCGGCTTCACCGTCACAACGCGGATGCGAAGCGGCTTGATGGCGTTTTGTTCGGCAGGCGACAGCAGGCGGAACGACTGCGTGACAGTTTGTGAAGCAGGCAGAAGAGCGTTGCTGCCTTTCGGAGCCGCTGTCAGGAAGCGATAGACCTTGTTGTTGGCGCCGATGACCACAATGTCGAACTGCCAGCGGTCGGCACTGGCGCGCGCGGTTGCGGCAGGCAGGCCGTTGATGGTGGTGGTCTGGATCGAACTGTCGTCGAGGCCGGTCACCCAGCCCGAGCGGATATAATCGGCAAGGTTCGAGCCGTCCGGAAGCGATGCGCCATCGAAACGAATGGCCACTTCGCCGGGGCCGCTCGCCATGACCGCGTTGGCCGAATTGTCGATGACGAAGCCATCCGGTGCGCGGAAGGTAACGCCGAGCTTGGGATGGAGGAAGGTCTGTTCGCGGACATAACCTTCATTGGGCGAGTCGCCATAAAGAAGGCCGTCAATGCCGTTAAGGAAGGAATCGCGATCCGTTGTGCCGACACCGGGTGCGCCGATACGGCGTGCATGGCCAAGCGCAAGCTGGATGCGCTGCGGCGTTGCCGGGTGGCTTGCAAGAAAGTCGAGGCTGGCATCGGTCGCGCCCGAAACCGAACGAAAGCCCTGATAGGCTTCCATCGACTGCAGGAAACGTGCCGAAGCGAAGGGATCGTAACCGGCTTCGCCGATCATCTTGATGCCGATGGCATCCGCCTGCAATTCCTGATTACGCGAAAACTGGGCAAGCCGCAGCTTGCCGCGCAGCGCTTCCTCGCGGCTGGCGGATTCATTATGCAGAACTTCGCTGGCGACGCGCCCGGCAATCGCGGTCTCTGCTTCCTTCTCTTGGCGCAAGATGCCGTGATTGGCAATGACATGGCCCATTTCATGGGCGATCACGGCCGCGACTTCCGAAGAGTCGTTGGCGAGCGCAAGCAGGCCGCGCGTGACGTAGAGATAGCCGCCCGGCAATGCGAAGGCGTTGATATTGGGACTATCGAGAATGGTGATGCGGTATGTCTGGTCGGGCTTGTCGGTAACGGTCGTCAGCTTGCCGACGATCTTCGCCACCATGCGCTCAAGCTTCTGGTCCTTGTACTCGCCGCCATAAGTGGCGAGGATGCGCGGGTGCTGCTGGGCGCCAAGCTGCGCCAGCCGGTCATTGCGCGTCACGTTGTCGACAGTCACGGGATTGTCGGAAGGCTGCAATCCCAGATCCTTGTTGGAATTGATCGACTGGCAACCTGAAATCAGGGCGACCGCAAGCAAGCCAAGACCGATGGCCGGTTTCCGCCAATTTTGCTGCGTCCATTCTGGCAGGGAGATGGGTAGACACAGGAAGGCCCGGGAACGGGTCGATTGACGGAACAGTATTTTATCCTCGCTTCTGAATCAGATTGCATGATCCGCGACCAAATCTAGCCACAGAACAGAAAGCCTACAAGAATCTGTAGCCGGTTCTTCCGACAGATTGCGAACAAAATATGTCCGCAACCGTAACTCTATTTGAGGCTCAGCGCCGCATATCCTGCTTTTCGCCGATATAGTGCCGCAGTGCCTCCGGTCCAGTCGGTGAAAGCAGTTCAGCAGCAGGTCCCATGGCGGAAATTCGGCCACTGTCGAGAAAAAGCAACACTGCATCGAGGTAGATCGCATCTTCCGGCGTGTGTGTCACCATCAGCACCGTCATGCCGGTTTCCAGCTGAAGCTGCTTCACCAGATCCAGCATCTGATGCCGCAGGGCAGGGCCGAGCGAGGCAAAGGCTTCGTCAAGGAGCAGAACAGGGCGCTGGCGTATGAGCGCGCGAGCAATCGCCACGCGCTGGCGTTCGCCTCCTGACAGGGCTTCGGGCTTGCGCTGTTCCTTGCCTGCAAGTCCGACGCGCGACAAGGCTTCCGCGATGTCGGCGCGATCCTGCGCGGAGAGCTTCAGGTTCGGCGAGCGCCCGAGACCGACATTTTGCTCGACGGTCAGATGGGCAAAGAGGTTGTTTTCCTGAAACACCATCGAAACAGGCCGGTCCGCCGGTGAAAACGCGCTAACGTCGTTGCCGCCGATCAGGACGCGGCCGGATTGCGGAAATTCGAAACCGGCAATCAGATTGAGAAGCGTCGACTTGCCGGAACCGCTTGGCCCGACAATCGCGGCAATGACACCGCCATTTATCGTTGCATCGAAATGCATGGCGGTTTCACCATAGCTGAAACGGACGTCATCAAGGCGAATTTCGGCAAGAGTGCTCATCGGGGCGTTCACCGGGGCATTCATAGAGAAGGCGTTTCCTTTCGGGATGCGCGATCCGCGATCATCATCAGGGCAAGGCAAAGCAGCCCGAGAATGAGAGCCAGACCAGCCGCATCGAATGTGCGATAGCTGCCCATGCGCTGCAAGAGGAGATAGGGCAAGGTCAAAAGCGCGTCGCTGCCGAACAGGGCAATTGTGCCAAGGTCACCGAGGGACAGTGCCATGGCAAAGGCGAAGGCCATGCCGGAAGGCTTGCGGATCGACGGCCAGTCAATGAGCCGGAGGCGGTTAAGGCCGCGAATGCCCAGCTGTGCGCACAGCCGGTTGTGGCGACTGGCCGCCGTGTCCCATGCGGGCCGCAGAAGGCGCACGGCAAAGGGCATGGCCATGGCCGCATTGACAGTGACGACCATAAAAGGCGCCATGGCAAACGGATCGGTGAAATGGCGAAGCAGGATGAACCAGCCAGCACCGATCACAATGGGCGGCATGACGAGGATCAGGCTGGCGCCCGTATCAAAGATGTTGGCCAGTTTGTGCCTTTTCACTGCTTCACGCGCAGATATGAGTGCAAGCGACAGAATGACCGCGAGCAAGGCAGCAGAGAAGCCGAGCGCGAGGCTGGTGCCGATGGCGCGCCAGACCGTTCTTTCAGTCAGTAGCCGCACGAGATCGGCGGCGAGACCGGAGATGACGACGCCTGCAATCGGCAGTGCGACATAGAGAAAGCCTATCCCGATGAGGACGATGTTCATGGCGCGTTCAGCCGGAGCTATTTTGCGATAGCGGCGCAGCGTGGCGGAATGGGTAACGCCTTCTTCGGATGGGCTTCCGGTGAGACGAAGGGCCAGAAGGACGAGTAATGTCAAGGCAAGCTGCGTAAAGGTGAGGGCGACGGCGCGGCCCGGATCGAAATCGAAATGCAGGCTCTGATAGATTGCGACTTCCAGTGTGGTGGCACGCGGCCCGCCGCCAAGCGTCAGCACGGTCGTGAAACTGGTCACGCAGAGCATGAAGATGAGGCTGATCATCCCCGGCAGATTGCGGCGGATCACCGGCCATTCGATGAGGCGGAATCGCGCCCCGTTGCCCATGCCGAGCTGCGCGGAAAGCTTCCAGTAATCGGTCGGTATCGACTCGTATCCCGCCAGAATGAGACGGACCGCAAGCGGCATATTGAAAAAGACATGGGCGATCAGGATGCCCGCAATGCCATAGATATCCGGCTGGAACGAATGGCCTGCGACTCCTGACAGATAAGCAATAAGGCCGTTGCGGCCATAGATGCTTGTAACCCCCAGCACCGCAACAAGGGCTGGCAGAGCAAGCGGCAGGGCAAACAGGCGCAGGATCAGCCCGCGCCCCGGAAAGTCGGCTTCGGCGTAAAGTGCGCGGGCGACCGGAACTGCAAACAGCACGGAAAGCAGGCTCGAAGCGATTGCCTGCAGGATCGTGAAGCGCGCCACGCGCCACAGATAGGCGTCGAAATTGGCGGCGGCATCGAAACCGCCGCTGCCTGCTTCAAAAGCAAGCGCGGCAAGCGCACCACCGGCGAGCACCGTCAGAAAGACAAGCGCCATCATGCCCGCGACGGGTCTGGCGGTGGATATGCCTTTCAAGCGGTGCTGTGCCGGAAAAGCCGTCATTTGCTGGTCGCGGCCAGCCATTCATCGACCCATGACTTGCGGTTCCTGGCCACCTCGTCGGAGGGGAAGAGAAGCGTCTTTTCGGGTTTGGGCATCGCGTCGAAAGCGGCTGGAAGCGGGGCGGAAATCTTGCCCGCCGGGTACATCCAGTTGGTTTCGGGGATGGCATCCTGGAAACCGGGGCCGGTCATGAATGCCAGAAACTTTTGCGCCAAAGGATTTTTTGCGCCGGTGACGGTCTGGGCGGCCAGCTCGATCTGGAGATAATTGCCTTCCGGATAGGCCAGAGCCTTATAGCGGTCCGTCTTTTCGGCGATCATGTGATAGGCGGGGGAGGTCGTGTAGGAAAGAACCATCGGAGCCTCGCCCTTGGTGAAAAGGCCATAGGCTTCCGACCAGCCGGGCGTGACGGTGAGGATGCGCTTTTGCAGTTTCTGCCATGCGGCTTCCGCCTCATCGCCATAGACCGATTTCATCCAGAGCAGCATGCCCAGCCCCGGCGTCGACGTGCGCGGGTCCTGCAGCACGATCTTCTGGGAAGGGTCGCCCTCGACCAGTTCCTTCAGGCTTTTGGGCGGATTGGGCAATTTTTCCGAGTCATAGACCACGGCGAAGTAGCCATAGTCGTAGGGCACGAAGATATCGTCCTTGAAGCCCCCCGGAACATTCACATTGCTCTGGTCGATGCCGCTTGGAGCGAAAAAGCCGGTAGCACGTGCTTCGGTCGTCAGATTGGTATCAAGACCAAGCACGATGTCGGCTTTGGTATTGCCGCCTTCAAGCTTGAGGCGATTGAGCAGGGCAACGCCGTCGGCGGACGCAATCCAGTCAACTTCGCAGTTGCATTCCTTTTCGAAGTTTTCCTTGACCTTCGGTCCCGGACCCCATTCGGAAACGAAACTGTCATAGGTGTAGACGGTGAGCTTGTCTTTCGCCTGTGCAGAAGGCGTGAAAGCAACGGCTGCGGAAAATGAAAAGGCCAGCAAAGATAAAAGCCGCATCACGGCACTTCCTTTCTTTTGTTACAAGAGGATCGAGCGCCGTTTATGGAGCGTCTAATCCCTCCGCCGGTGCAAACCGGATCAGGTTCAGCGGGTTGGCCGTTTATTCAGGCATTTCCGAACGCAAAACCGCTTTACACTTTTGCTGGAAATGCTTTGGGCCTCTCAGCCATCCGCGAAAGCAGACGGCACCCCGTTAGAGCGGTTGCGACAATAATCTTTCGCAACGGGAAGGGCAAGAGATGGCAATGGCAGCGAATGCAGGCTTCCGGCGCGGATTTGCCCGTGTTATGAGCGGCTTATGAGCACATTCGTCATTCTTCTCGGCGGCGATCTCACCGTGACTGATCGCCTGAAACGCCAAATTGCAGGCGCGCGTATTCTCGCCGCCGATAGCGGGATCAGGCATGCTGCCGCACTTGGTGTCGAACCGGAACTGTGGCTCGGCGATTTCGATTCGACCTCCCCGGAGCTTCGCGCTCAATATGGTCACATTCCGCAAAAGACGTTTCCTTCGGCCAAGGACATGACCGACGGAGAACTCGCTTTCGAGGAAGCCTATGCGCGGGGGGCGGAACGGGTCATCCTGTGCGGAGCCTTCGGCGGGCAGCGCACCGACCATACGCTTTTGCATCTGACCATGGCGACGGCGCAGGCCGCAAAAGGGCGCAACGTCCTTCTGTCCAGCGGTTATGAAGAAGCCTGGCCCCTGCCGCCCGGCGATTTTGTTTATGATTTCCCGGATGGAACACCGTTCAGTGTGATTAATTTCAGCACTGTCGAAGGCCTTTCGATCACGAATGCGGAGTGGCCGTTAGATAATGTGACACTGCCATTTGGCTCTTCATGGACAGTTTCCAACGTGGTTCGTGGAACACTTCGCGTTACTGTGCATTCTGGACTAGCGATACTTGTCGCCAATTTGGCGATGGAGGATCAACCGCACTGAGGCCGCTAACCTTACCAATCGAAAGAGCTTGACGCTGACAAGTGAAACGTATTGTAAATGGGTCAAGCGGGTGTCATCTGCTTTACGCCGAAGTTGGGGACGCAAAGTCGGTGATTAGTTCAACTCTTGTAGGAGATGTTTCAATGAAGTCACGTCTTACGATGATTGCTGTTGCTGGCGTGCTCGCGTTCTCGACGGCTGCATGCACGACGAATGAACAGCGCACGGCCGGTTACGGCGTTGGCGGCGCCGCTCTGGGCGCTCTCGCCGGTGGCGCAATCGGTGGCAATGGCCGCGGTGCGCTGACGGGTGCTGCGATCGGTGCGGTTGCCGGTACGCTGCTTGGTGCAGCCCAGACCCGCAACGGCGTGCAGTATTGCCGTTACCGCGATCCCTATGGTCGCGTATACGAAGCGCCTTGCCAGTAATGGCTTGGCCAGTAATAGCTGGATAATCAGTTTGCCGACAGGCCGGGGAAACCCGGCCTGTTTGCTTTCACGGGTCTTTTCTTGCCGTTCCATTTGACAGAACGGCTTTTGTCGCGGACAAGCAGGGCGGAATTTTCAATCCTGTTTATCGAAGAGAACCATGGCACCACCACTCCTGCGCCTCGACCAGATCAAGCTAACCTTCGGGGGCACACCGCTTCTGGAGGACGCAGGCCTTTCGGTGAGCGAGGGCGACCGCATCGCGCTGGTCGGCCGCAATGGTTCGGGTAAATCGACCCTGCTCAAGATTGCCGCCGGCATGGTGGAAGCGACATCGGGCGAGGTTTTCAAACATCCCGGTGCAACCGTCCGTTATCTGCCGCAGGTGCCGGATATGGATGGCTTCGCCAATGTGCGCGCCTATGTGGAAGCGGGGCTGGGGCCGACCGACGACCCGCATCGCGTCACCTATCTTCTCGAACATCTGGGGCTGACTGGTGAGGAAAAGCCGGATCATCTGTCCGGCGGCGAGGCGCGGCGCGCTGCCCTCGCGCGTGTAATTGCGCCGCAGCCTGATGTGCTTTTGCTGGACGAGCCGACCAACCATCTGGACCTCACCACCATCGAATGGCTGGAAGGCGAGCTGCGCCAGATTCGCTCGGCCATCGTGCTGATCTCGCATGACCGGCGCTTTCTGGAAAATGTCAGCCGGGCGACGGTCTGGCTGGATCGCGGCATCACGCGCCGTCTGGAGCAGGGCTTTGGCCATTTCGAGGAATGGCGCGACAAGGTGCTGGAAGAGGAAGAGCGCGACCACCACAAGCTCGGTCGGCAGATTGCGCGCGAGGAACACTGGCTGCGTTACGGCGTCACGGCGCGCCGCAAGCGCAATATGCGCCGCCTCGGTGAACTGCACTCCATGCGTGCCGATTTCCGCAATCATCGCAAGGCGCAAGGGACGGCGGTTCTGGCGGCAAGCGATGCCAAGGAATCCGGCAAGCTGGTGATTGAAGCCAAGGGGCTGAACAAGGCCTATGGCGAGCGCGTACTGGTCAAGGATTTTTCGATCCGCGTGCAGCGCGGTGATCGTATCGGTCTTGTTGGTCCCAACGGTGCCGGAAAGACGACGCTTTTGTCGCTTCTGACCGGCAAACTGGAACCGGATTCAGGAACGCTGCGGCTTGGCGTCAATCTCGAAATGGCCGAACTCGACCAGAAGCGCGAAAGCCTCAATCTGGACGAGACGCTGGCGCATTATCTGACGGACGGGCGCGGCGAAAGCCTTGTCGTCAATGGCGAGCAGCGGCATGTCGTATCCTATATGAAGGACTTTTTGTTCCAGCCGGAGCAGGCGCGCACGCCCATCCGCGAGCTTTCCGGCGGCGAACGCGCCCGCCTGATGCTGGCCCGCGTTCTGGCGCGTCCCGCCAACCTGCTGATCCTCGACGAGCCGACCAACGATCTCGATATGGAAACGCTCGATCTGCTGCAGGAGCTGGTCGCCGGTTTTCCGGGCACAGTCATTCTGGTCAGCCACGACCGCGATTTTCTGGACCGCACCGTTACTTCGGTCATTGCGCCGGAAGGTGACGGGCGCTGGCTGGAATATGCGGGTGGCTATGCCGACATGATGGCGCAGCGCAAGGAACAGGCCCTGAACCGGCGCTCGGTCAAGGCATCCGGTCCAAATGCCGACAGCAGGGGAGAAGAAAGCGCACCCCAGCCAAGACGGGACGAAAAGCGCAAGCTTTCCTACAAGCAGAAATTCGCGCTTGAAACGCTGCCCGGCAAGATGGACGCGCTGGCCAAGGAAATTGCAGTGCTGGAAGGCAAGCTTGCCGATCCGCAGCTTTATGCCAAAGATCCGACGCTGTTTGCCAAGACCGCCGATCTGCTTGAGAAAAAGCGCTCCGAAAATGCGGCCATGGAAGAAGAATGGCTGGAATTGGAAATGCTGCGCGAGGAAATCGAAGGGTAAGGCTACCCTTCGATGCTTTGAAATTTAGCTGCTCGCCTTGTTCAGCAAGGCGATTTCATCGTCGCTAAGCTTCAATTCGGCTGCGGCGATCAGTTCGCCAAGCTGGGCCAAGCGCGTGGCGCTGGCAATGGGTGCCGTGACTGACGGCTGTGCGATGAGCCATGCGATTGCGACCTGCGCTGGCGTGACATCGAGATTGCGGGCCACATCATCCAATGCCGCAATGATGCGCGAACCGCGATCCGTCAGATATTTTTCAACTGATTTTCCGCGTGCGCTTTGCCCGAGATCGCCAGCGGAACGGTACTTCCCGGTCAGAAACCCCGCAGCAAGCGAATAATAGGAAATGACGCCAAGCTCGTTGTCTCGGCAGGTTTTTTCCAGCCCGTTTTCGAAATCCGCGCGATCATAGAGGTTATAAAGCGGTTGCAGGCTTTCATAGCGCGGCAGATCATGCGTACGAGCAACCTTCAGCGCCTCGGTCAGCCGCTCCGGCGTGAGATTGGATGCGCCGATGGCCCGCACCTTGCCAGCGTCAATCAGCTCCTTATAGGTGCCGAGTACGTCTTCGAACGGTGTTTCCGGGTCATCCCAGTGCGATTGATAAAGATCGATGTAATCCGTCTGCAGCCGTTTGAGGGAGGCGTCGACCGCTTTGCGGATATAGGCCGGGGAGAGGCCCTTTTCGTCAGGGCCCAGTTCGCCGCCGACCTTGGTGGCGATGACGACCTTGTCGCGCAGGCCACGGGACTTCAGCCAATTGCCGATAATGGTTTCGGATTCGCCGCCCGCATTGCCGGGCGCCCAGGCGGAATAGACATCCGCCGTGTCGATGAAATTGAATCCCGCATCGATAAAACGGTCGAGAAGCGAAAATGACGTCGCTTCGTCGACCGTCCATCCAAATACATTGCCGCCGAAGCACAGCGGCGAGACATTGAGTTCGGTCCGTCCGAGCTTTCTGAATTCCATAGACCTCTTCCTCTGAATACGAATCGCGAATGATTCATCGGGTTTCGATTTCAGGAAGAAGAAGGAAGGCTCCGGGAGGAGCCGAAATCAGCTCATGCCAAGCGCATCCATATAGAGCTGCAGCATGGCTTCTTCTTCCTGACGTTCATGGTCTTCTTTTTTACGCAGACGAATAATGGTCCTCACGACCTTGCTGTCAAACCCCGATCCCTTCAATTCCGCGTAAACTTCCTTGATGTCGTCGCCGATGGTCTTTTTTTCTTCTTCCAGGCGCTCGATGCGCTCGATGAAAGCGCGCAACTGGCCGACAGCAATCGTTTGGGCTTCGCTGGTAATGTCGTCGCTCACGAGGAGTTCTCCAATTCAAATTCTATGATGACGCGGACACGCATTGCGCGAAACCGCTTATCGAAAGTCTGGACTGTTTTTCCCGCGAGTCGCAGGCAAAATTAAGAGCCTTTTTCGATGCACGACCCGGTTTGACGGGTCAAGCCCTGTGGATAGCGGGTAAAGCATCTCCTGACAGGCCCGTTATCTGCTCCTATCGGCACGCGAGCCGAAATACTGCACCGCATGAATGCCGGGCAAGGTGTTGATCTGCGCGATCATCGGCGCGAGCCTTTCGGCCCATTCAGCGGCACCCTTGTCATCGGCAATCAGGTCCTGACGGATTTCGATCAGGACATGGGCGAACCCCTTCGCGGTCGCATGCCGGTACATGGCGTCGTTCTTGAGTGCGCCGTCATAGGGTTCGTTATCGCCAACCGTCAGGTCAGGATTTTCGCGCAGCAGCGCCAGCAGAGGCTTTACGGCACGGTCGTCCTTGTCCCAGAGAAGGCCGATCTGCCAGGGGCGGGCCTTGTCCTTCCAGCGCGGGGTGAAGGAATGGACCGAAACGATGAATGGTGCAGCCCCGCTTTCCGCCGCCACGCGTTGGCTCGCCCGCGCGACTGCATCGTGATAGGGACGATAGAAGCGTTGAAGGCGTTCCTCGCGCTCGCCTGCCGACATTGGGTAATTGCCGGAGATGACCGCACCGTCGGATAGTTGCATGATAAGCGTCGGATCGTCCTCTCCGCGATTGGGATCGATCAGGAGGCGCGAAAAACCGCCGAGGACCGCTGGCGCGTTCAAACGGCTGGCAAGCCTGCGCGTCAAATTCTCGACGCCGATGTCATAAGCGATATGCCGGTCGAATTCACTTGTCTGCAAACCAAGCGTGCCATATTCGGCTGGAACATCGCGGCGCGCATGGTCGGCGGTCAGGAGCAGGCCAAGGCTGAAATCGCCATCGATAGTGTGTGCTGGCGAGAACGGCGTCGAAGCGGTTGAACCGGATTGAAGCGGCATAGGGCGAAATCCGAGGCTGAACTGTGAAATTATTTCTGTGTTGTGCGGGAAGCTGTTTCAGGTCTGTCATGAGAAAGCCGGGATTGCAACGATCATTCTTTGATCGAGAGTACCTGTAATCAATGGGTTTGCGTTGACATCAAAGGCGAAACTGCCGAAAAGAGAGCGACCCGAAACGGGATGTCCCCGAGATGGATTTCCTTGTGCAATATAAATTGTTCGATAAAACCGATAGCGGGCTGAAGGGGTTCTGCGTATGCGACTTCCACGATCTCTAGTTTTGTTTGCCGGTGTGCTGATAACTGCGCTGGGCATGACATCCATAGAGGCAAAGGCGGATTTCCGCGTATGTAACGCAACCCAGAACCTGGTCGGCGTTGCGATCGGCTACCGGGCCAAGACCGGCTGGGTGACGGAAGGCTGGTGGCATATTGAAGGCGCTGCCTGCAAAACGCTGCTCGAAGGCCCGCTTTCATCCCGCTACTACTACCTCTACGCCGAAGACGCCCAGGGCGGCGGGCGCTGGGAGGGCAAGGTCAACATGTGCGTGGCCGAGAAAGAATTCCGTATTACTGGCGTCCAGGATTGCTTCGCGCGCGGTTTCCAGCGCAACGGCTTCCAGGAATACGACACCGGGGAACAATCGAGCTGGATGGTTCAGCTCACCGATGAAACGCCGACAGAAAACCCCACTGTTACAGGAACGAATAGTCAATGAAGCGCAACCGCAAGGTCAAGATTCTCGCCACGCTAGGTCCGGCGTCAGGCGAGGAAGCCGTCATCCGCAAGCTGTTTGAGGCAGGCGCGGATGTGTTCCGCATCAACATGAGTCATGCCGACCATGATTTGATGCGCACCCTCGTCAAGCGCATTCGCAATGTGGAAAAGGAACTTGGCCGTCCGATCGGCATTCTGGCCGATCTTCAGGGGCCGAAGCTGCGCGTCGGCAAGTTCAAGGACGGCAAGGTCGATCTCGTTCCCGGCCAGACCTTCACCCTCGACAACAACGAAGCGCCTGGCGATGACACCCGCGTCTATCTTCCGCACCCGGAAATTCTCGAAGCTGTCGAGCCGGGCCATCGCCTGCTGATTGACGATGGCAAGCTGCATCTCGTCGCCGAAGCGAGCGACGGCAAGTCGATCCGCTGCAAGGTGATTTCTGGAACGCGCATTTCGGACCGCAAGGGCGTCAGCCTCCCGGATACGACGCTCGGCGTCGGCGCGCTCACGGAAAAGGACCGCAAGGACCTCGATGCCGTTCTGAAGGAAGAAATCGACTGGGTTGCGCTTTCCTTCATCCAGCGTCCGGAAGATCTGGCCGAAGTGCGCAAGGTTTCGCGCGGCAAGGTCGGCCTGATGTCGAAGATCGAGAAGCCGCAGGCTGTGACGCGTCTCGATGAAATCATCGAGCTTTCCGACGCATTGATGGTCGCGCGCGGCGATCTCGGCGTCGAAATGCCGCTTGAAAGCGTTCCGGGCATCCAGAAGCAGATCACCCGCAAGGCACGCCGCGCTGGCAAGCCGGTGGTGGTCGCCACGCAGATGCTGGAATCGATGATCACCGCTCCGGTCCCAACCCGCGCCGAAGTGTCCGACGTTGCGACCGCCGTGTTCGAAGGCGCGGATGCGATCATGCTTTCGGCAGAATCCGCTTCCGGCCAGTATCCGGTCGAAGCCGTGGCCACCATGAACCGCATCGCGGAGCAGGTGGAGAAGGAGCCGACCTATTCGACCATCATCGATGCGCAGCGCGCAGCGCCGGAGCCGACGGGCGCCGACGCAATCTCGCTTGCCGCACGCCAGATCGCGGAAACGCTGAAGCTTTCGGCCATCGTCACCTATACCGCTTCCGGCACGACTGGCCTGCGTGCTGCCCGCGAGCGTCCGCGTACGCCGATTATCGCCCTGTCGCCGGTCGTCGATACCGCGCGCAAGCTGTCGCTCGTCTGGGGCCTGCATTGCGTTGTGACCGCCGATGCGCATGATCTGGAAGACATGGTCAACCATGCCTGCGAAATCGTCTTCCATGAAGAGTTCGGCAAGGCGGGCGACCGCGTCATCATCACCGCCGGTGTCCCATTCGGAACGCCCGGCGCGACCAACATGCTGCGCATCGCCTATATAGGTCCCGACGGCAAATCAGGCATCTAGACTGGCGATATTCCGGCCGTGACGGCCTGCAAATGGCGTTGTTTTGCGCTTCCGGTGCTCATGTACCCAAAAGTACATTCCGCTCCGGTTCTCAAACCTCACCATTTTCGACTCGTCACAGCCAGAATCTCATCCAGTCATGGTGCTCGGCATCCCAAAAAACGCGCTCCTTCGGGCGCGTTTTTGCTTTGAATAAAGATGAATTGGTGGAGGCGGGGGGCTGCTTTAAGAGCCTGAATCAAAAAGCGTCATGTGTCTGCGAAATTGGTGATTTTCGAGCACTGAAGCGCAGACAAATTGTCATTTGCAGCTACGCAGGAGCGACTTCTGGAGCAGGATCTAAGTGCGCGTCTCTGTGAGTTCGTCCGCCAGATCATTGAAGTTCTTCTGGGCGTCGCGCATCATCGGATAGACGATGAGAGCTTGTTCATAGGCTTTCAAGGCCTGCTCCTTGAGGCCGCGCAGGCGCAATATGGCTGCCATGCCGGTCAGCGCGCCATAATGGCGGGGTTCCAGCTCCAGCGTACGATTGATGTCGTACATGGCGTGAGCATAGTCTTTTTGCAGGAAATAGACCGTAGCGCGGCGGTTCCATGCTTCCGCATATTCCGGGTCGAGCGCGATTGCTTCATTGAGGAAATCGATTGCCGACGGATAGCGCCGCTCCAGCATCGCGGTGTTCGCCCATTGCATCAGGAGATCGACTGTGGCGCTGCCAGACTGCGACCACAGCGTATTGATCTGTGAAGCTATTCGCCGCGCCTTAGCTTCGTCCGTCGTGCGGCGAAGATCGGCAAAGAGCTTGTCGAGCCGCTCTTCAGGTGTCAGAGCTGCATCCGCTGCAGGTTTCGAGGCAGGCTTCTGTTCACTGTCGGGGCCGGTCTGAACCGGCGTCAGCGGTGCCGTGAGCGGCACTTTGCCGGGTGCTACTTCGGCATAAGCCGATGGAACAATCGCAGCAGGCGATGCGAACAAAGAAGAAGAAACCAGAAATGCAAAAACGTTCCGCATGCGCATAGATTTTATCATGCGCAGCGAAACGTCAAATGCAAAATCAAAAATAAGATTAGCCCTGACGAGCCTTGTAGCGCGGGGCGGTCTTATTGATGATGTAAACGCGGCCCTTGCGGCGGACCAGCTGGCAGTCGCGATGACGGCCCTTAAGCGCTTTAAGCGAGTTCTTGATCTTCATGTCAATCACCGGTCTTGTTGGCCCGTTGACGTGCAGATGCCGCGGGGCTTCATAAAAACAGGCGCCTCAGGCGCCAATTGATTACAGGCACTGTTAGATGCCCGAAGGGTTGGCCGAAATACACAAGGTTTCAGGCAAATGTCAACTGCTGAGCCGCAGATTCAGGGGGCTGGCGCTGAAATTCTTGGCAGGCAGTCAAAGATTCATCGGGAATCGGGAGGATTCCCGATGAACATTATTTGTGGCGGGGGTGAATGCGCGTCACATGACCCATTTTACGGCCCGGGCGCGCTTCCTTTTTGCCGTAAAGATGCAACACCGCATCCTTTTCAGAGAGAATCGCGGGTACCTTCTCGATGTCGTCACCGATCAGGTTTTCCATCACGCAATCCGAATGCCGGTCGGTATTGCCCAAAGGCAACCCGGCAACGGCGCGGATATGCTGTTCGAACTGCGAAATGGCGCAGGCCGCTTCCGTCCAGTGGCCTGAGTTATGGACACGCGGGGCAAATTCGTTTGCCAGAAGCGTGCCGTCCTTCAGGACGAAGAATTCAAGCCCCAGCACGCCGACATAATCCAGTGCGTTCAGAAGCTTTGCTGCGGCCTTGCGGGCAGTTTCTGCCGTGCTGTCGGAAATGGCAGCCGGTACGGTTGAAGTTGCAAGAATGCCGTCCTTGTGCACGTTTTCGGCAATATCGAAAATGGCTATGTTGCCGCTGCGATCACGCGCTGCGATGACCGAGACTTCCCGCTCGAAATCAACGAAACCTTCGAGGATTGCAGGCGCGCGATTGATGGCAAGAATCGCCTTGTGGGCTTCGTTCTCGTCGAGCGAGGTCAGGCGGACCTGCCCCTTGCCGTCATAGCCCAGGCGCCGCGTCTTGAGGATGCCGCGTTCGCCCAATGCGCCCAAGGCTGCGATCAGGGTCTCTTCATCGTCCACGAGGCGCCATGGGGCTGTCTCGATATCGCTTTCATTGAGGAACTGCTTTTCCGTAAAGCGATCCTGCGAGACTTCCAGCGCGGCTGGCGGTGGCAGAACCAGCGCGGTTTCGGCCAGCCTGTCGGCGGCGCTGACCGGCACGTTTTCAAATTCATAGGTGATGACATCGGACGCAGCGGCAAGTTCCGCAAGCGCTTTCGGATCATCATAGGCTGCGACGATCTGGCGATTGGCGACCTGTGCTGCGGGGCAATCGGCCTGCGGCTCCAGAATCACGGTTTGAAAGCCAAGACGCGCTGCGGCCATGGCCAGCATTCTGCCGAGCTGGCCGCCGCCGATAATGCCGATGGTTGCACCGGGCTGAAGGGGAGAATTTTTCATGTCAGGCCTCGTTGGAAGGGCGCTCGGCCACGCTTTCGGTTTGCGCCCTGCGCCACTCGTCGAGGCGGGCTGCAAGCGCTTCATCGTAAAGCGCCAGAACGGCTGCGGCGAGGAGGGCGGCATTGACCGCACCGGCGCGACCGATGGCCAGCGTGCCGACAGGAATGCCCGCTGGCATCTGCACGATGGAGAGAAGCGAATCCTGGCCTGAAAGCGCCTTGGACTGAACGGGAACGCCGAAAACCGGGAGTGGGGTCATGGCTGCGGCCATGCCGGGCAGATGGGCCGCGCCACCCGCGCCGGCGATAACGACCTTAAACCCTTCAGCTTTTGCGCCCTTGGCGAAAGCGACGAGCCGGTCAGGGGTGCGGTGCGCGGAAACGATCCGGGCATCGAAGGAAATGCCGAGCGCCTCCAGTGTGTCTGCTGCATGGCGCATGGTCTCCCAGTCGGACTGGCTTCCCATGATGATGGCGACGTCGGCAGTAACGCTCATTGATCTTTCTGCTCCGGTTTTCATTCGTGGTGTCAAAACGACAAAGCCGGGCGGACCCCGGCTCTCTCATGTATCGTTCTCAGCGTTCAGGCGATGATGTCGGGGATGACCTGATCTTCCATCTCCTGCAACTTGTCCTTGATTGCGAGTTTTTTCTTCTTCATGCGCTGGACGCGCAACTGGTCGCAGCCCGTTGCTATCATGGCGTTGATAGCCGCATCGAAATCCGCGTGTTCCTGTTTCAGACGCGCGACGGCCAATCTGATTTCGGCCTGTTCCTGATCGGACATGCGAACCCCGTTTCGTTGAATAGTTTTACGGGCCGCACCGAACCCTAAAAAGGCGCGGCATCAGCCCGTTTCAGGCGAAGCCCTTATCACATTTTTCGCGTCAGGAAAATGCTACCACGACAAAATCGACTTTGCACCAAACTCGTGCCAAACTGTCATGGTTCTGTCATGGATGCGGCTGTCGAAGGCGACAAAAATACCGCATCCTCGGCAGCCGGGACTGCGTGTCTGGCCCGGAATACAGGAGGTGTACCGGGCGTTCATGCAGGCTGAATGGCGGGGCAGCGGGCAAGCAAGGTCCAGGTTGCTCCGCAAACCAGGGAAATCAACCAAAGGAGATCTGATGATGGCTATTGAGTCCCATCTTGCCACGCTTGAAAAGAAGCACGGCGCTCTGGAACAGGAAATTTCCGAAGCCATTGCGTCACCGGCAATGGATGATCTGCATGTTGCATCTCTGAAGCGCAAGAAGCTTATGCTTAAGGAGCAGATTGAAAAATTGAGATCTCAGGTAACCCGCCACTAACGGGAAAAGCCGCGCTTTTGTTCGCGGTTCGATACGGCGTCTCAAGCCATAGACACAAGAAATGCGGTCTTGGCGGCTGTGACACAGCCGCCGAACATATTGATTTAATTATTTAAAAACTGATCACAACGCCGCCGCGCCCAACGCAACTTAAAGCGTGTCGCATTTTATTCCGTTCATACGACAGGCTTTAAGCTTTTGTTTTCACGCATGTCTTGATCCCATCGTGGCGGGATCAGAAATCAGTCCAGTGGACTGATTTCCCCGCGAAGGCGGTTCCCACTTTTGGGAGACATGCTTTAGCCATCCGTCTCGGCTCTCGGATCAAGATTGAGCGCTTCCGGCGTTGCGCTGCGCTCGGAAGGCATGCTCTTGAACTGGTCTTTCTCTTCTTTTGGGACGGATGCGCGCTTGCGTGACCGGAACAATGCATAGCCGGTGATGGAAATATGCGCGAGCATGGTGATGGCGAAGAGGCCGGACGGCCAGAAAATATCCATGGCGGCTGCTGCCAGCAACGGCCCGAGCATTGTGCCGAAGCCGTAAAGCAGCAAAAGCCCGCTTGATACTTTCACGAAGCTTTCCGACGTCGCGTGATCGTTCGCATGGGCGACGGCAACGGGATAGAGGGCATAGGCGAGCGCGCCATAACAGCCGGTCATTGTAATGATGACAGGACCGCTGGATGGGGCGACGAGAAAGGCGATGAGACCGACGAGGGCCGCCAGCGCCGCCACGCTTGCCAGCACAAAACGCCGGTCGACCAGATCGGAAATACGCCCGATCGGAATCTGCATCAGGGCGCCTGCTGCGATGGTGACGCTGACCATCAAGGCGATTTCAGTGGTGGAAATGCCGGATTTCGCGCCGAAGACCGCTCCAAGCGTTCCCCAGGCGCCATTGGCGATGCCGATCAGGATGCATCCGACGAAGGCGGCAGGCGAATTATTATAGAGCGCCTTGAGATCGAGTTGCACTTCCGTCAGCGGCTTGGGGCTGACGGCGGTGGAAATCGCGGTCGGGATAAGGGCCAGACAGAAGAAGACGCCGCTTATCATGAACAGGTGGTCGGAGCGCACATCGCCTGCCGCCACCAGCATCTGGCCGGTCATGGTGGCCCCATAGTTGACCATCATGTACATGCCGAAAATCTTGCCGCGCGATTCGTTGGTTGCGCGCTCATTCAGCCAGCTTTCGATGACCATGAAGGCGCCGGCCATGGAAAAGCCGGTGAACGCGCGCAGGATCACCCAGATGGTGGCGTCCACGAAGATGCCGGACAGAAGGGCGATGATCGCTGCCGACGCGGCAAAACAGCCAAATGCCCGCACATGGCCGACGCGGCGCACAAGGCGCGGCGCAAACAGACAGCCAGCCACGAAACCTCCGGCCCAGGTTGTGCCGAGCATACCAAGCGAGGTTACTGAAAAACCTTCCGCGCCGCCGCGCAGCGGCAGCAGAAGGCCATGGAGTCCCGAAGCCATGAGGAGGAAAGCTGTGCCGCAGAGAAGGGCCAGAACCTGAATGTAAATGCGCAAAATTCTATTCCCGAAATCTGAAGCCGGATTGTCAGTGTTGAGACCGATGCGTGATCTTTGCGATCAATGACTGTTGTTCCTAAAGCCCGTCGCCCGGAAATGGTTCCGGCTGTTTGTCTCGGCATCCATTCCCGTCGACGACCTCATTCCTATCGAAACAATGCTTCTGCCGCAGCGCGGCTGTCGCCCTTCTTGAGGCGTTCTGTCTTCAATCGCTCTATTTCGGATTGCAGCAGGGCAATGCGCTGATCGATCTCCGTGACCGAAAGCAACGATAGCTCCTCTTCGCTTAGCGTCACGCTGTTGCGGGGCTTCACCATATCCTCATCAAAACCGCTCATAGCCGTCCTCCGTGGTCAATGATGGCTCAGAAAAGATTTAACACCTTGAATCGTCGCATATATATTTGGGAAAATCGATGACGATTTCCCTAACGTGGCGTCTTGCATCCGTCATGCGGCAATTCTGCGACGACGCGCAGGGCTAGAAATCTGAATGGAGTTTTGAAGATGATGGCCGACCTGCCTTCCCAAATGACCGCTATCGAAATTTCCGCACCGGGCGGACCGCATATGCTTCGCCCGGTTCAGCGCTCGGTGCCGGAACCGGGGGAGGGTGAAATTCTGGTGCGGGTGCGCGCGGCCGGGGTCAACCGGCCAGATGTTTTGCAGCGGCTGGGACAATATGCGCCGCCGCCCGGCGCCTCCGATATTCCGGGGTTGGAGATTGCCGGTGATATCGTTGCCGTCGGCCGCGGGGTGAAGCGTTTCAAGACCGGCGATCAGGTGGTCGCATTGCTGGCCGGCGGCGGCTATGCCGAATATGCCGCCGTGCATGAAACCAATGCGCTGCCCCTGCCTTCCGGCTATGGCTATATCGAAGCGGCTGCGATCCCGGAAACATTCTTCACCGTCTGGCACAATGTGTTCGAACGCGGAGGATTGAAGAAGGGTGAGGCGTTTCTGGTTCATGGCGGCTCATCCGGGATCGGCACGACGGCCATCCAACTGGCCAAGGCGTTTGGCGCGACCGTGATTGCAACCGCCGGCTCGAAGGAAAAATGCGACGCCTGCCTGAAGCTCGGGGCAGATCGCGCCGTCAACTATCGCGACGAGGATTTTGTCGAGGTCGTAAAGGAAGTGACCAACGGCAGGGGTGCCAATGTGATTCTCGACATGGTCGGCGGCGATTACGTGGACCGTAATTACAAGGCTGCAGCTGAAGATGGTCGCATCGTTCAGATCGCTTTTCTCAATGGTGCGAAAGCCACGGCCAATTTCGCGCTGTTGATGACCAAGCGTCTGACCCATACCGGCTCCACGCTGCGTCCGCGGCCCGTCGATTTCAAGGCTGGCATCGCGCGCGAACTGGAGGCGAAGGTCTGGCCGCTTCTGGCGCAGCGCCGTGTTGCGCCGGTGATGGATATGATCTTTTCGCTGAAAGACGCCTGGCGTGCGCATGAGCGCATGGAGGAGGGAAGGCATATCGGCAAGATCGTACTCGATATTGCTTAAGCCTGAGAGCCATTCTTGCTCTGGCGATAAAAAAACGATATATAGGCCGTGATTTCCCGGAAATTGTGGTTTTGCCCACGTCCCGCGCCACCGGAGCGGACGAACAGAAGGATTATATCTAATGGCCACCCAGCTTCTTATGCCGAAGGCAACGGCCGTTTGGCTTGTCGATAATACGGCTCTGTCGTTTGACCAGATTGCCGCTTTCTGCAAGCTGCACCCGCTGGAAGTGAAGGCTATTGCCGACGGTGAAGCTTCGCAGGGCATCAAGGGTCTCGACCCGGTCATCACTGGCCAGATTTCGCGTGAAGAAATCGCGAAGGGCGAAAAGGACCCATACTATCGCCTGAAGCTTTCCGAACCGAAGGTTCGCGTTCCTGAAGCCAAGCGCAAGGGCCCGCGTTACACGCCGCTTTCCAAGCGTCAGGACCGCCCGAATGCGATTCTCTGGCTGGTGCGCAATCATCCTGAGCTGAAGGATGCGCAGATTTCCCGCCTGATCGGCACGACCAAGTCGACCATCGAGCAGATTCGCAATCGCACGCACTGGAACTCCGCCAATCTGACGGCGATGGACCCGGTGACGCTTGGTCTTTGCTCGCAGATCGATCTCGACATCGAAGTCGAACGCGCGTCGCGCAATCGTCCGGCCACGCCGGAAGCGGACAGCACCTTGCTTCCAGCTTCCGCGACCGAGAATTTCGACTATCGTGATGAGCAGCCCGCGGAAGACGAACTCGACGCGGACAAGGTTTTCGCCAAGCTCTCTTCGCTCAAGAGTTCGACCCCGGACGAAGACGAAGAAGAATAGTCTGGACGAGAAATCGCTTTACAGAAATGCCAAAAAAGCCCGGTTTTATCAGCCGGGCTTTTTCTTTTGCCTTGGGAGGTACTCAGTCCTTGAAGGCGTTATATTCGCTCAGTTCCATGAGGCGGTAGAAATCCGCCAGCGTCTTGCCGCGTTCCGCCCGGAAGAGACGACCAGCGTCGCTCGCTTCCACGATGCGGTCGGTGCGGAATGTGCGGAAGGCGTTGCGCAATTCGCACCAGCCGATAACCGTCCAGACCTTGCCCCAGAACCAAAGGCCGAGCGGGCGAATATCGCGCTCGCTTTCACGCGATTCCAGATCGCGATAGCGGATATTGAGTACATTGCCCTGATCGACCGCGCGTTCCACCGCGTCGATGATGCGGCGTTCGTCCATGCTGATACGCGCCGTCGGCGCGTGAATCTGCGTGCTGGTGATGCGGGCACGCTCTTCCTTGGGCAGCACGGCTTCGATCTTGACGAGAGCCTCTTCCGCGCCGCGCGCCATGGAAACGCCGCCCCATGCGCGGATGAGGCGCGCCCCGGCGACAAGAGCCACGATTTCGTCGCGCGTGAACATCAGTGGCGGGAGTTCAAAGCCCTGTCGCAGAATATAACCGACGCCGGCTTCGCCATCGATGGGGACGCCGGTCGATTGCAGATCGGAAATGTCGCGATAGATGGTGCGTTCGGAGACTTCCAGCCGTTCGGCCAATTGGCGCGCGGTGACAAGCCTGCCACCGCGCAGGTGCTGAACAATCTGGAAAAGGCGGTCCGCGCGGCGCATTCCGGTCTTACTCTCCGCTGCAATAATTGGTGTTACGCTGTTCCAGATAACGATCCGGCCAGCCCAGATCCTTGCGCAGGTCTTTTGGCAGACCGTCGATGACGCGCTGGGTGCGGATAAACCGGCGGCGTTCGTCCTGCCTGCGCCTGTATTCCTTCAAAACTGCGATCAATGGTGCGATTGCGAGTGCCATGGTGAAAACTCCCTCATCCTTGGATACGCAGTATCGCACACCCCTCCTGACAGCTATCTGTCAGGAGCGAATGCGTGTTTTATTATCATCCTGTTAAGGCGGGATCGCAACATCATGCCTTGTAGCGCGGCGCAGCCATATAGCTGAGGGGCAGGCGCCCGCCATCTGCATAGATGGTCTGGCCCGTCACATAGCTTGCATCCTCCGACGCCAGAAATGACGCTATCGAAGCAATTTCAGAAGCTTGGCCGATGCGCCCGAGCGGAGTTCTGGACAATATCCTGTTGCGGGATTCCGCATCGGTATTCACGGCGGAAAGCATGTCCGTCTCAATGGAGCCGGGGCCGATAGCGTTGACGCGAATCCCCCAGCGCGCGAGCGCTACTGCCATAGTGCGTGTCAGTTGGTTCAATCCGCCCTTGGAAACGGAGTAGGCGAGCTGTTCCGGCAGGCCATAGATGGCGTTGATCGATGACATGTTGATGATCGTGCCGGGTTCGCCGCCCGATTCGACCCGTTCCACCATGCGCCTGGCCACGGCTTGCCCGCAGAGAAATGCGCCTTTGAGATTGACCCGCATCACGCGGTCGAAATCTTCTTCCTTGAGATCGAGGAAATCCGCCTGATGCACGATACCGGCATTGTTCACCAGAATGTCGATCTCTCCAACATTGGTGACGGTAAAAGTCAGAAGATTGTGGACGTCGAGCTTGTCGCCCACATCCGCCGCCATGTGGCGCACCGGACCGAACTGTTCCAGATCCCTGGCAGCGCGCGTGGCTGCGGCATTGTCGATGTCGGAGAGGACGACACTCGCACCGTCCATCAGGAAGCGCTTTGCTATGGCGTAGCCAATACCGCGGGCAGCGCCGGTGACAATCGCCACCTTGCCTTCTAATTGCATGATCGATCTCCAGTTTGCGTGGAGAGTGGACCGGCGGCAACCGCCGGTCAATAGCCGGGGAGCCCCGATCAGGCGAAGGCAAGGCCGGTGTGCCGCTCGCGCAGAACGGTGCTGATTTCGTCCAGAATTGCCGGGTCATCGATGGTCGCGGGCATCTTCCATTCTTCCCCATCGGCGATCTTCTGGATGGTGGAGCGCAATATCTTGCCGGAGCGGGTTTTCGGCAGGCGCTTCACGGTCAGCGCCAGCCGGAAGGCTGCAACCGGGCCGATAACGTCACGCACCATGCTGACACATTCCTTCTCCACCTCCTGCGGATCGCGTTCGATGTTGGATTTCAGCACCAGAAAACCGCAGGGAACCTGCCCCTTCAGGGGATCGGAAATACCCAGTACCGCGCATTCGGCGACGTCGGGATGGCTGGAAAGCACTTCTTCCATCGCGCCTGTCGACAGGCGATGGCCAGCGACGTTGATGATGTCATCGGTGCGGCTCATGATGTAGAGATAACCGTCCTCGTCCATATAGCCCGCATCGGCGGTTTTATAGTAGCCCGGAAACTCGTTCAGATAGGCCTTGCGGAAGCGCTCGTCCGCATTCCAGAGCGTCGGCAGGCAACCCGGCGGCAGCGGCAGCTTGATGAGAATATTGCCGAGCTGGCCACGTTCGAGTTCATGGCCTTCATCGTCGAGCACGCGAATGTCGTAACCCGGAAGACAGACGGCAGGAGAACCATATCTGGTTTCCAGAAGACCGAGGCCGAGCGGATTTGCGACCATGGGCCAGCCGCTTTCCGTCTGCCACCAATGGTCGATCACGGGACAGCCAAGCAGGTTCTCAGCCCAGTGGATCGTGTCGGGATCGGCGCGCTCGCCCGCAAGATAAAGGGCGCGGAAACCAGAAAGATCATGGCGGCGGACGAAATGGCCGTCCGCATCCTCCTTCTTGATGGCGCGCAGCGCGGTCGGTGCGGTGAACATCACTTCAACGCCGTGTTCTTCAATAATGCGCCAATATTCGCCAGCATCCGGTGTGCCGATGGGCTTGCCTTCAAACAGGACGCTGGTCGCGCCAAGAAGCAGAGGCGCATAGACAATATAGGAATGGCCGACGACCCAGCCCACATCGGATGCCGCCCACCAGACTTGGCCCGGTTCGACGCCGAAGACATTTTTCATCGACCACAGCAGCGCCACCATATGCCCGCCATTGTCGCGCACGACGCCTTTCGGCTCGCCGGTCGTGCCGGAGGTGTAAAGCACATAGAGCGGGTCGGTCGCGGCCACTGGCACGCAAGGCACAGCACGGCCACGCGCGGCGTCGACAGCTTCGCGATAGTCGATGTCACGGCCAGCCACAGGTTCGTGCCGGTGCTGTTCGCGCTGCAGGATTATGCAATGATTGACCTTGTGGCGCGCAAGTGAAATCGCCTTGTCGAGCATGGCCTGATAGGGAACGACGCGTGTCGGCTCGATGCCGCAGGAGCCTGCAATAATCATGACGGGCTTTGCATCGTCGATGCGGGTTGCAAGCTCGTTGGCGGCAAAGCCGCCGAACACGACGGAATGAATGGCCCCAATGCGCGCCGATGCCAGCATGGCGACGGCTGCTTCCGGCACCATCGGCATATAGATGAGGATGCGGTCGCCCTTCTTCACGCCATTGTCGAGCATGACGGCGGAAAGCGCCTCTACTTCTTCCAACAGTTCGCGATAGGTAAACTTGCGCACCTTTCCGGTGACCGGACTTTCGTAGATCAGCGCGACCTGATCACCGCGCCCATTGACGACATGGCGGTCAAGCGCATTGTAGCAGGTATTGCATTCGGCTCCGACATACCACCGGCCATAGACGCCTTCGTCGCCTGCAAAAACCCGGTCCCACGGCTTGAACCAGTCAATTGCCGCCGCAGCATCCGCCCAGAAGCCTTCAGGATCGTTCTGCCATGCGGCATAGGTTTCGGCATATTTCGAAGTCATGCTGTTCCTCCCAGAAGCACGCGCCAAACCCCACCCCGACAGAGGGCGGTCGTCGCGTGGTGATGATCCGGTGACAAAAACGCAAGATCGGCCTCCTCCGGCCCATCTCCTCCATGCGCGTTCGTCTCCTCCAGAAACGCAGTTTACGCCGCCGGGTTGCGGCTCGTCCATGAAACTTAAGAAGGAGGCGGAACGGTTTGGCGTTTCCAAGCCTTGCGGCAGGGGCCTGACTGCGCCACAAGAAGACAGAGAGGTGCGTCGTGACCAAAATCCTGCCCGTATTGCTGGTTCTCCTGATGGGGCTGCACATCATCAAACCGTTCGGCCTGCCGGGACTGAAGCGACGCAGCGATTTCTGGAAAATCGGCGTGATTTCCATTCTGGCCATGGCACTGGCAGTAGGCTTCCACTTCCACGAAGGATGAAAAGGCGGGTCAGGCCGCCTTTTCCATATCCTTCTTCCAGCCGCCGGTTGCGGCAAGACCGTTCATCCTTGCGCGATGCGCGAAAGCCCGCTGCCCGGCTGCGATATTTTCTTCCTTGCCGCCCCATGCCTCAAGCGCCGCCGCCTGCAATGCGCGGCCATAGGAAAAAGTCATTTTCCACGGCATGTCGAAGCCCGCATTCATCGCGGAAAGATGGGCTGTCGCTTCCTCGCCGGTCTGTCCTCCAGAGAGGAAGGCGATGCCCGGAACCGCCGCCGGAACCGTATTGCGGAAACAGCGGACAGTCTTTTCCGCCACTTCCTCGACGGAAGCCTTGCGGGCGTTCTTGCCGTCGATAACCATGTTCGGCTTGAGGATCATGCCTTCCAGCCTGACGCGGGCATCGTAGAGCTCGCTGAATACCGCCTTGAGGACCCATTGCGTCACATCATAGCAGCGGTCGATGGTATGATCGCCCGGCTTGCCATCCATCAGCACTTCCGGCTCGACGATGGGGACGATGTTCGCCTCCTGACAAAGCGCTGCATAGCGGGCGAGAGCCTGCGCATTCTGTTTCACCGCGCCCCATGTGGGCAGGCCATCGGAAATGGAAATCACTGCGCGCCATTTGGCGAAACGGGCGCCAAGTCCGTAATATTCGGAAAGCCGTTCCCGCAGACCATCAAGACCTTCGGTAATGGTTTCGCCCGCGAAACCTGCAAGCGGCTTTGCGCCCGCGTCCACCTTGATGCCCGCAACAGCGCCAGCGTTGTGGATGATCTCGACAAGCGGCGTGCCGTCGCGTGCTTTCTGCCTTATGGTTTCATCATAGAGAATGACGCCGGAAATATAGTTCTTCATCGCATCGTCGGCGCGGAACAGCATCTCGCGATAGTCGCGGCGCGAGTCTTCGGTGGACTCCAGATGGATCGCGTCAAACCGCTTCTTGATGGTGCCTGAGCTTTCATCGGCGGCGAGAATGCCTTTTCCCGCCGTCACCAGTGCAATCGCAATATCTTCAAGACGTTCAGTCATAATGCAACGCTCCTTCTATCAAGGCGATGAGGGAGTGTTGGTTAAAACTGTGGCAAGCGCAAGTCCTTGAAACGATTGAAATATTTTTCAAACGGTTTAGGCATCCATACTTCCTGTCGCAGGTTTTTGCCGAAACAGGTTTTATATCCGGGGCTCAAACCCCATGTAAGAAACCAGTGAGGAAACCCCGCCCGTTTCTCTTGTCCGGATTTGAGGAGAAAATATGCGACGCGTCCTTTTTAGCCTGCCTTTTGTACTGGCCGCATCGATGGTTGCCCTGCCGGTGCTGAACGCTTCGGCTGAGAGCATCAACGCTGGCGGCAGGCAGGCCGCAGCAAATGCTCCGTTTGCGGTAACGCCGGTTGCCGAATTCGATACGCCGTGGGCGATTGCATTCCTGCCTGATGGCAGGCTTTTACTGACGGAGAAGGGCGGCAAGATTTTCGTCGTCACGCAAACGGGTGACAAAACTACCGTCGATGGTGTGCCGGAAGTCGCCTTTGGCGGCCAGAACGGTCTGCTCGATATTGCACCCGCGCCCGACTTCGAAAAGAGCAGGGCGGTCTATTTTTCCTATAACGAACCGGCGAAGAATGGCAGCAGCGTCGTTCTGGCACGTGCCGTGCTGGAAGAAGGCGACGGCAAGGCCGCGCTGAAGGACAGAACCACGATCTGGAAACAGGATGCTGCGGCTCGCGGCGGACAGCCTGGCGGCATTATCGCCTTTGCGTCGGACGGCAAGCATCTGTTCTTCTCCGTCGGTGATCGCATGTTGCCTGCAACCGCGCAGGACGATGCGGCACCCATGGGGAAAATTCTCCGCATGAACCTCGATGGTTCCGTTCCGAAGGATAATCCTCATGCCGATGCGGAAGGGGTGCGGGCGCTGACATGGACCACCGGCCACCGTAACCCCTACGGGCTGGCCTTCGGTCCCGACGGAAAACTCTGGGAGCATGAGATGGGGCCGCGGGGCGGTGACGAGTTCAATCTCATCAAGCCCGGTCTCAATTACGGCTGGCCGGTTGTTTCCAATGGCGACAATTATAGCGGCAGGCCGATCCCGCGCCATAGCACACGCCCGGAATTCGAGCCGCCGCTGGTCTATTGGACGCCGGTGATCGCCCCGGCCGGGCTTGCCTTTTACGAGGGAGACATGTTTCCCGAATGGCGCGGTTCGGCGCTGATCGGAGGGCTTGCCTCCATGGCGCTGGTGCGGGTGGCAATCGACAAGGACGGCAAGGCGGATGAAGCCGAGCGCTTTGAAATGGAAAACCGTATCCGTGATGTGGCCGTCGGGCCGGACGGTGCCATCTGGCTGATTGAGGACGACAACCCGGGCCGGTTATTGAAACTGACGCCCAAAAAATAAGCCCGGCATCAACCGGGCTCATGAGAAGATGATTTATCGCATTATTTCTTCAGCACATCGACGCCGGGAAGCGGCTTGCCTTCCATCCATTCAAGGAAAGCGCCGCCTGCGGTCGAAATGTAGGTGAAGTCGTCGGCAACGCCTGCATGGTTGAGCGCTGCGACCGTATCGCCGCCGCCGCCGACCGAAACCAGCTTGCCTGCCTTGGTGCGCGCTGCGACGTGCTTGGCGGTCTTGACCGTAGCGGTGTCGAATGGGCGCAGTTCGAAAGCACCGAGCGGACCGTTCCAGACAAGGGTGGCGGCGTCATCGATAGCCGAGGCGATCAGGTCGGTCGAAAGCGCGCCCGCATCGAGAATCATGCCGTCGCTCGGCACTGCATCAACGCCATAGGTCTGGTTCGGCGTGTCGGCTGCAAAGTGCCAGCCGACGACGGCGTCGACCGGCAGGATGATCGCGCATTTGGTGGTTTCGGCCTTGGCCATGATTTCGCGGGCGGTCGAAGCGAGTTCATGTTCGCAGAGCGACTTGCCGACATCGTATCCCTTGGCTGCAAGGAAAGTGTTGGCCATGCCGCCACCGATGACGAGCGCATCGACCTTTTCGATCAGGTTGGACAAGAGGTCCAGCTTGGTCGAGACCTTTGCGCCGCCGACAATGGCGACAACCGGGCGAGCCGGATTGCCGAGGCCCTTTTCCAGCGCTTCGAGTTCGGCCTGCATGGCGCGGCCTGCGAAAGCAGGCAGGACATGCGCCAGACCTTCGGTCGAGGCATGGGCGCGGTGGGCGGCGGAAAAGGCGTCATTCACATAAAGATCGCCATTGGCGGCGAGCGCCTGCACGAATTCCGGATCGTTCTTTTCCTCACCCTTGTGGAAACGGGTGTTCTCCAGAAGCAGAACATCGCCGTCCTTCAGCGCATCGACAGCGGCCTTGGCCTTGTCGCCAATGCAGTCCTCAGCAAAATGAACGCCGTGACCCAGAACCTTGGAGAGCGGCTTCACGACATGCTTCAGCGAGTTTTCATCTGACGCAACGCCCTTGGGACGACCGAAATGGGCGAGCAGGATGACCTTTGCGCCTTTCCGGGAAAGTTCGGCAATAGTCGGCACGATGCGCTCGATACGGGTCAGGTCGGTGACCTCGCCATTCGCCATCGGCACGTTGAGATCAACGCGGACCAGTACGCGCTTGGACTTGACGTCGGCATCGTCGAGAGTGCGGAAACTCATGATCTTTCTCCCATAACTGTCTTTCGGGTGCCGGTGGAGCGGGGATCGCTCAGACAGGCAGGCGCCGGAAAAGGGTTGGATAGTCGGTGACAAGCCCGTCCTCATCGACAGGCAATTCGGCGGTGAAGGTGCGGTCAGCTGCCTCGTAGCGATAGCGCCGCCCTTCCTCGATACAGGTATAGCGCTGCTGGTCGCGCAGCGGGCGGAAACTGTCAAACGGCACGTAAAGCATGTCGAGCTGAACGGTGCCGCTTTCCGGTGTCAGGCCAAGGCGGCGGATGGGCAGCGTGTTGGTGAAGGGTGTTCCCGCCAGATCGATATCGATGCAGCCGTCGAATTCGGGCAGTGCATCGCCAGCCATCGTGTTCCAGCGGCCCTCGCCGTCGGAAACAAGCTCCAGCCGGTGGCCGGACGTGGTTTCGATCAGGAAATGGAGGACATGCCAGGCGCTGTTGCAGTCGATGCTGTAGCGCACGCCATAAGGGGCGCCGCCGCGATCGCCAATCACCACGCTTTCAGCACGGATCGTGCGGCCCGTGAGGCCGAGATTGAGATGTTCGAGCCCTTCTCCTTCCAGCGGACGCCAGCGCGCAACGGTGGGGAGAAGGGCGCGAAACATGATCGGAGCTTAGATCAGCTTGCCGAAGGCGACAGCAGTATCGCCCATGCGGCTGGAGAAGCCCCACTCATTGTCGTACCACGACAGGATGCGCACCATGGTGCCTTCCATGACCTTGGTCTGATCCGTGTGGAAGACCGAGGAATGGGAGTCATGATTGAAGTCGTGCGAGACGAGCGGCTCGTCCGTGTAGCCGAGGATGCCCTTCAGGCGGCCATTGGCGGCGGCACGGATCGCATTGTTGACTTCATCGACAGTCGTTTCGCGCTTGGCGATGAAGGTCAGGTCCACGACCGAGACGTTCGGGGTCGGCACGCGGATGGCGACGCCGTCGAGCTTGCCCTTGAGCTCCGGCAGAACGAGGCCGACAGCCTTGGCTGCGCCCGTCGAGGTCGGGATCATGGAAAGAGCTGCGGCGCGGGCGCGGTAGAGATCCTTGTGCATGGTGTCCAGCGTCGGCTGGTCGCCCGTATAGGAATGGATCGTGGTCATGAAGCCCTTTTCGATGCCGATGGCATCGTTGAGGACCTGAGCCACCGGCGCAAGGCAGTTGGTGGTGCACGAAGCGTTGGAAATGACCAGATGATCCTTGGTCAGCTTGTCGTGGTTGACGCCATAGACGACGGTCAGGTCGGCACCATCGGCAGGAGCCGAAACGATAACGCGCTTGGCGCCTGCTTCCAGATGCATGGCGGCCTTGTCGCGCGAGGTGAAGATGCCGGTGCATTCCAGAGCGATATCGACGCCTTCTTCCTTCCACGGCAGCTCAGCCGGGTTGCGGACGGCGTGAACCTTGATCGGGCCATAGCCGACGTCGATGGTATCGCCTGCAACCTTCACTTCCTTGGGGAAACGGCCATGAACGCTGTCATAGCGCAGGAGATGCGCGTTGGTTTCGACAGGGCCGAGATCGTTGATGGCGACGACCTGGATATCGGTGCGGCCCGACTCGACGATGGCGCGGAGGATGTTACGACCGATGCGGCCAAAGCCGTTGATTGCGACGCGAACTGCCATTTTCTCTTAATCTCCCGATGGGGTTCTGCATCTTGCGATGCGTCTCATTCGAACTGATACGTTCAAAAACTCAAAACGCCGGCGTTTTTGGGGCGCCGGCGTTTTTCTAAATCATGCGGCGTTGAGCTTCTTCTCCGCAGCTTCGGCGGCATGTTCTGCCGTGATGCCGAAATGCTTGTAGAGATCGTTGATCTCACCCGAAGCGCCGAAGCCCTTCATGCCGATGAAGATGCCGTTTTCGCCGATGAAGCGTTCCCAACCGAGCGAGATTGCCGCTTCGATGGCCACTTTCACGGGCGCATCGCCGATGGTCGCCGTCTTGTAGGCGTCGCTCTGCTGTTCGAAAAGCTCGAAGCAGGGGACGGAAACGACGCGGGTCGCGATGCCCTTGCCTTCCAGAAGGTCGCGGGCCTTGAGTGCGATTTCCACTTCCGAGCCGGTTGCGAAGATCGTCACCTTGGCGTCCTTGCTTGCGGCAGCAAGCTCATAGGCGCCGTAAGCCGACAGGTTTTCGTCGCGATGCTCGGTGCGGACCGTCGGCAGGTTCTGGCGGGTGAGCGCCAGCGTTGACGGGGTCTTCTTCGATTGCAGGGCGATCTGCCAGCATTCGGCGGTTTCGACCGCGTCGGCGGGACGGAACACATTGTGGTTCGGAATGGCGCGCAGCGCAGCCAGATGCTCGACCGGCTGGTGGGTCGGACCGTCCTCGCCAAGACCGATGGAGTCATGCGTCATGACATAGATGGTGCGGATGCCCATCAGCGAGGAAAGACGCATGGCCGGACGTGCATAATCCGAGAAGGTCAGGAAGGTGCCGCCGTAAGGGATGAGACCGCCGTGCAGCGTCATGCCGTTCATGGCGGCAGCCATGCCGTGTTCGCGGATGCCGTAATGGACGTAACGCTGGCCGTAATCTTCCGGCGTCACAGCCTTGGTCTGGCTCGTCTTGGTGTTGTTGGAGCCGGTGAGGTCGGCAGAGCCGCCAATAGTTTCCGGCACAACGCCATTGATGACTTCCAGCGCCATTTCTGAAGACTTGCGGGTCGCGACCTTCGGCTTGTCGGCGGAAAGCTTCTTCTTGTATTCGATGATGGTTGCATCGAAGTTTGCAGGCAGGTCGCCACGCATGCGGCGCTCGAATTCAGCGCGGGTCTCAGCGTCGGCGGCAGCAAGGCGCTTTTCCCACTCCTGGCGCTTCTTGGCCGCATTGAGGCCAGCCACACGCCATGCGTCCAGCACTTCAGCCGGAACGACGAAAGGTTCAGCGCTCCAGCCCAGAGCCTTGCGGGTGGCGGCGATTTCTTCAGCACCGAGCGGCGAGCCATGCACCTTGTTGGTGCCAGCCTTGTTCGGTGCGCCGAAGCCGATGGTGGTCTTGCAGGCGATAAGCGTCGGCTTGTCGGAAACCTTGGCCAGCTCGATGGCCTTGGCAATGGCGTCCTGGTCATGGCCATCGACAGCCATGGTGTTCCAGCCGGAAGCGGCGAAACGGGCAGGCTGGTCGGTATTGTCGGAAAGCGTGACTGGGCCGTCGATCGAGATGTTGTTGTCATCCCAGAACACGATCAGCTTGTTCAGCTTCAGGTGGCCGGCAAGCGCGATCGCTTCCTGGCTTATGCCTTCCATGAGGCAGCCGTCACCGGCGATCACATAGGTATAGTGGTTGACGAGGCTGTCGCCGAACTGCGCATTGAGGATGCGTTCGGAAAGCGCCATGCCGACGGCATTGGCAATGCCCTGGCCGAGCGGGCCGGTCGTCGTTTCGATACCGGCGGCGTGGCCATATTCGGGATGTCCTGCCGTGCGCGAGCCGAGCTGGCGGAAATTCTTGATCTCGTCGATGGTGATGTCTTCGTAGCCCGAAAGATAGAGCAGCGAATAAAGCAGCATCGAGCCGTGGCCTGCGGACAGCACGAAACGGTCGCGATCCGGCCAATGCGGGTTCTGCGGGTCGTGCGAGAGGAAACGGGTGTAAAGCGTCGTCGCTATATCGGCTGCGCCCATCGGCAGGCCGGGATGGCCCGAATTGGCTTTCTCGACCGCGTCCATGGAGAGGAAGCGGATTGCGTTTGCCATCTGGTTTTGTTTGTCGGAATTGGTCATGGTCTCAGCCGTCTTTCCTTGGGAGGGGTTAACGGGGTTGCGGCGATGCCTTTTGCCTGAGCACGATCCGTATCGAGAACGGTTTCATGCGTTTTAGGATCACGCTCCAGAAGGCACCGGGACACATAGCACCTGCACATAAGGAGTCAATAAACCGATGAGTTTTGGGCAATAAACTGTCCGCGACTAATCGATTGAGTAGCGCCGACAGCTTAATTGCAACCACCGAAAAGCCGTTTTTGCACCGATAACGGTGTATGAACGCTCGTATATGCCCCTCATTTGTTGCTTATCGGGCAGTCGATTATTACAATCTTTTCAAAGATGCCCGTCCCGCAGGCGCGATTCGATGTCCCTGAATAGGGCTTGCGATTGGCATTGGAAAGGACATGGATGGCACCCGATACGACCCTCAGGCAAGTCTTGGAACGGCTCGAAAAGGCACTCAACGCGCTTGAACAAGCGGTCGATCTGCGGCTGGACAAGGAAGGCGATTTCGCCGAAGCGGAGGAAGAGGTGCAGCGCATGAATGCGGATCGCAGCCGTCTTGCCCAGGAACTCGATCAGTCCGAAGCGCGCGCCGAGCGGCTTGAAGCCGCCAACCGGGAGGTTTCGCGCCGTCTCGTGACCGCCATGGAGACAATCCGCGCTGTTCTGGACCGATAGGAGGCTACCATGGCGACCGTTACCGTTACCATCGATGGCAAAGCTTACCGTATGGCCTGCGACGAGGGGCAGGAGGAGCATCTGTCCGGGCTTGCCGACCGCTTCGACCAGTATGTGACCCATCTGAAATCGTCCTTCGGGGAAATCGGCGATCTGCGCCTGACCGTCATGGCGGGCATCATGGTGATGGATGAACTGGCCGAGATGCAGAAGCGCATCACGGGGCTGGAGAACGAGGCGGAAACGCTGCGCCGCTCGCGTGACGAGGCTTTGGGGCGCGCCGACAGCAACGATGCCGCCCTGACCGGCTTGCTGACGGAAGTCGCATCGCGCATCGAGCAGGTGGCATCGCGCATTGCGCCGCGAAACAGCTAGGGTCGGGACCATGATCCTGCCCTGATCGCCGTCCGGATTTTTCTGAAAAGATTTCCTGTCAAGCCAGCGCAAGCCACTGGCGTTCCCGTCCGGCAGATACTATATTGGCTTTTGGCGAACTGCGCTTCCCGACAGGTGTAACAGCATCCCCGGGGCCTTATTGATCTCTAAGGGAGCTGTCCCTGTGAAGGCTTGCGGGCTTTCGCATATGGCGCCCACCTACTTTGTAGGTTCCCGGGATCAATCACTACCATCGGTCGTCGTGGTCGCCGCTTTCTTCTCTCGATTTGCCGCAGCTCCTCTATGAGCTTGATCTAACGGACAATTTGTTCGTAAACAGGCGCAAACTCCAACAATTTGCGCTTCCTGATGAAATCTCCCGAAACAGCATCGCCCGTAACATCGGAAAGACTGGCCGTCGCGATACCCGTCGCATTCGTCTACGGGCTTCTGCTTTATCTCATGATCTGGTCGCGCCATTACATGGACGCGATGCCGGTCATTGCCGGGATGGCGCTGCTGCCGATGGCGGTTGCGAGCCTTGCTTCCTGCCTGTCCGATCCGCGTGCGCAAAAGAGCCTGTGGCGGCATGTCCGCATGGGGTGGGCTATCATTGCTGGACTCGTCATCACCAGCATGGTCCTTTTCCATGAGGCCGGCATTTGCGTGGCCATGGCTGCTCCGTTTTTCATGGTGTTCTCGGCGCTGGGGTCGGCTGTGACCTTGTGGATTATCCGGCAGTTTCGCTCGCGGCGTTCGACCACTCTGGTCATTGCGCTGCCGCTGCTTGTGCTGCCCGCCGAACTCCAGATCACTTATGCTCCGCATGACAGCTTCGTCACGACAATAGTTGAGATCGCGGCCCCGCCGGAGGTGGTGTGGCGGCAGACGGTCGAGATTCGCAACGTGCGCCCGGAGGAACTGTCGTGGACATTCAGCCACGGCATATTGGGCGTGCCGCAGCCGGTCGATGCGCGGCTGGAAGGGAAGGGCGTCGGGGCTGTGCGTCAGCTTCGGTGGACACGTGGGGTGAACTTTCAGGAAATCGTCACGCGCTGGGAGGAAAACCGGTTGCTGGCATGGGACTTCCGCTTCGGTCCCGGTTCCATCCCGCCCGAGGTGGAAGCGCATATCAAGGTCGACAGCACCTATCTGAAGCTTGCGCAGGGCAACTATAGTCTTGAACCGCTGGCGAACGGCCATACGCGGCTTACGCTGACGACCCATTACCGGATCGCAACGCCGATCGATTTCTATTGCGACCTGTGGGGCAAACTGTTCCTGAACGACTTCCATGGCGTTGTCTTGAAGGTCATTCGCGACCGTTCCGAGAAGATCGCTCAAGGGGCAACCGGAGTCACTTGACGGATTGTCATATTGCGGTTCCACTGCATGACGAAACACGGCAGCAGGGAGTGGCTTGGAATGACGGCAGCGGAGCGCGATCCCATTCAAAAGCAGGAACTCAGGCGCAGGGTTCTGGCGATTCGCGATGCGCTTGATCCCCGCTTTCATTACGAGGCCTCACTGGCGGCTGCGAAAATCGGCGAAGCCGCAATCGATGTTCCCAAGGGTACATTGATCGCGGGCTATTGGCCGATCCGGTCTGAAATCGATCCGCGCCCGCTCTTGTCGGCCTTTCGCGCCAGGGGCGCACGGCTCTGTCTCCCCGTCGTTCTGGACAAGGAAACGATTGCCTTTCGTGAATATCTGCCGGATGCCGAGCTGGTGCAGACCGGCTTCGGCACTATGGGCCCGGGAGACGATGCGCCGGTGGTCGATCCGGCGATCATGCTGATGCCGCTTGCGGGCTTCGACCAGCGCGGGCATCGGCTCGGCTACGGCGCCGGGCATTACGACCGCGCGCTGGCGCGTTTCACGCAGCGCGGCTTGCAGCCGCTTCTGATCGGCATGGCCTTCGACTGTCAGGAAGTCGAGCATGTGCCCGATGAGTCGCATGATATCGCGCTCAACCAGATCTTGACTGAAAGCGGCTTGCGTTCGCTTGGCGCAGGTTTATAAGGCGGTTTCATGAGATTGCTTTTTCTTGGTGATATGGTGGGCCGGTCGGGCCGCACCGCAGTATATGAAAAACTGCCAGGGCTGATTTCCGATCTGAAGCTGGATTTCGTCATCGTCAACGGCGAGAACGCCGCGGGCGGATTCGGCATTACCGAAGAGATTTTCCACGACACCATCCGTGCCGGTGCCGACGTGGTGACGACCGGTAACCACGTCTGGGATCAGCGCGAGGCGCTGGATTTCTCCCGCCGCGAGGATCGCTTCCTGCGCCCGGCAAATTTTCCGAAAGGCACGGCCGGAAAAGGCGAGGGACTTTATATCGCCAAAAACGGCGCGCGCGTTCTGGTGTCGAATGTGATGGGCCGCGTGTTCATGCATCCCGATCTCGACGATCCGTTCATCGCGGCCGAGAAAATTCTGGAAGCCTGTCCGCTCGGTGAGCAGGCCGATGCCGTCTTTTTCGATTTCCATGCCGAAGCGACGAGTGAAAAGCAGTGTTTCGGTCATTTTGTCGATGGTCGCGCCAGCGCGGTTGTCGGCACCCATACGCATGTGCCGACGGCAGATTGCCAGATATTGCGCAATGGCACGGCCTATATGTCGGATGCGGGCATGTGCGGCGATTATGATTCATCGCTCGGCATGGACAAGGAAGAGCCGCTCAACCGTTTCCTGTCGAAAGTGCCGAAAGGACGTTTCGAGGCGGCCAATGGTCCGGCGACTGTCTGCGGCGTTGGCATAGAGATTTCGGACCGTACAGGGCTGGCCGAAAAGGCTGCTCCCCTGCGCATCGGTCCTCATCTGGAAGAAACTGTTCCGGCGTTCTGGCGATAACGTCTTATTTTCAGTTGAAGCATGATGTTATCTGCTGGCGGCCCTCTATTGTCGTCCGGCAGCTTTTTGCCCGTTGAACGGGCTTTTCGCGTTCCTATCTCCTTGCAACGAGTTTTTTTTGCAAGGGGACGCCGCCTGATGGATTTTCTTACCGAGTATCTGGGATTTCTTTCGACCCCCGCCGGCTGGGCCGCGCTGGTTACGCTGGTGACGATGGAAGTCGTCCTCGGTATCGACAATCTGATCTTTATCTCGATCCTCACCAACAAGCTCCCCGCTTCGCAGCAGGCGCGTGCGCGGCGCATCGGTATCGGTGCGGCGCTCATTCTGCGTCTGGCGCTTCTTTTCACCATCTCGATCATCGTCCAGCTCAAGGCCCCGATTTTCGAGGCGTTCGGTCACGGCTTCTCATGGCGCGATATCATCCTGATTGCCGGCGGCCTGTTTCTGGTCTGGAAGGCGACCAAGGAAATTCACCACACGGTCGATCCCGATGACGGCAAGGAAAATATCGGCGGCAAGGTGGCGCAGCTCACCATGGGCGCCGCCATCGTGCAGATCCTCATTCTCGATCTGGTTTTCTCGGTCGATTCGATCATCACCGCCGTCGGCATGACCGACGAGATCGCCATCATGGTCATTGCCGTGGTCGCGGCCGTCACCGTCATGCTGCTCGCAGCCGATCCGCTGTCGCGCTTCATCGCGGCCAACCCGACCATCGTCATGCTGGCGCTGGGCTTCCTGCTGATGATTGGCATGACGCTGATAGCCGACGGTTTCGGCTTCCATGTGCCGAAGGGCTATATCTATGCGGCCATGGGCTTTTCGGCGCTGGTCGAGGCGCTCAACATGCTGGCGCGGCGAAAGCGCAAGAGCCAGCAGTAAGGTTCTGCAAAAAGGCCACCCATCTCATGCCGGGCTGGGTGGCCTTGTTATTTTAACGCCGTGAAACTGGTCTGTTGTGGCAATTCGCGTGCAGAGGTCCGACCATTCGCAACCCTCGCAGGCTTTGCGCAATGTGCCTTTTGCAAATGCACGGCGCAACGCGGCAAGCCGCTCCGCGTCAAGATCGAATGCGTTTTGCGTGGAAAGCGTCTGGCCGAAAAGTTCGCCCACTGCCTCCATCGCAAGCCGGTCGCGTATCCGGACACTTGTTTCGTAGCAATGGCAATTGCCCTCGGCACCCCCGCAGAGCAGGGGCGCACAGATGTCATCCGGGCCATCGACCAGAAAAATATCTTCTCCCTGGCTCAGCCGCCCGGCAATCGCGTCGTAGTTTTCCACGAAAGCCGGGCTGTAGCCCTTGCCGACATAAGTCAGCATGCAAAGAAGATGATGGCCACGCAGACGTATGGTCACCGGTTCGGTGCTGCCGCCTTGAGGATCGCAGCGCCGAGGGCCGACTTGATAAGGCCGCCGACGAGGAAGGGCGTCACGCCGAAGGCGATGGCCTTTTCGGCGCCGATGATGCTGGCGAGCCAGGCCGCGCCAATGGCAAGGCAGATCACATTGGCTGCAAGGAACGAAACAAAGGCGAGACCGACGCGGTTACCGTTCCAGCCACGTTCTGCCAGATAGCCGGTGAGGGCAGCGATGATCGGGAAGGACGCGAGATAGCCAGCGGTCGGGCCTGCAAAATGCGCGATGCCGCCCGCGCCGCCAGCCAGAACCGGCAGGCCCATCATGGCTTCGCCGAGCCAGGCCAGAACCGTGGCCATGCCAAGACGCCAGCCATAGAGCGCGCCGATCAGCGGAACGATCAGAGTCTGCAGCGTGATCGGAACCGGGATCATCGGAACTTCGATTTGCGATGAGACAGCGAGAACCAGCGTGCCGAATGCAACGGCCGCAAGGCGCATTGCAGGGGAGCGGGCTTCCAGATTAAGCGGGCTGAAGGATGGGCGCGTCTGAGTGATGGTGGTCATGGTTTCCTCAAATTATAGATAAAATTGAGATTCGATCTATATCTTTTTAAAGCTCCTGACGATAAACGCAAGAGGCGGAACAAAAAGCACTCCGCATGGCGGTGCAAGTTCTACGCGAAAGCCGTTCCCGCCGCCTGAAATCTGCGTGCGGAATCGAAGTTGGTTAAGGCGGGATTGCAGGGTGCGATGGTGTCAGCCGACGATCGCGAACGAATCGCGCGTCTTGCCCGAAGCTGTCTTGACCGGACGGTGTCCGATCCATTGCACGTGCCGGGCGAGGATCGTGGCGGCGCTGTCGACATCGTTCTGGCGCAGTGCCTGCAATATGGCGCGATGGTCGTGGTCGGTGCGGGCTTCCCATTCCGAACGCCACGTGGCGAAAAGAAACCGTGCGCTGGCGGCATGAAGATCATCGATGGCAGCGAGCAGGCGCGGCATTTTGCACGGTTCGAGGATGAGCCGGTGGAAGCGGCGGTTGGCATCTTCCCAGCTTCGAACGTCGCGAGACTTGTCGCCTTCAAGCGTTGCCTGTTCGGCAGCATCGAGCGTTGCCTGCGTGATGTGCGGTGCGGCATGGCGCAGCGCCAGAACCTCCAGCGCGGCCCGCATTTCCGCCACTTCCCTGATCTCGCTGATATCGAAGGACGCGACACGAACGCCGCGCCGCGGTTCCGACACAGCGAGGCCTTGAGCCTCCAGTCGCCGGAACGCTTCGCGGACCGGCACATGGCTGGTCTCGAATTCTTCGGCAATGTGATCTTGTCGCAGTTTTGTGCCGGGTTCGATCTCGCCCGCAATGATGCGGTCGGCAAGGATACGGCTGATGCGGGCTGCGATGGTTTCGCCGGGAGTGTTCTGGGCAAGCTGAATCATGAATTTATAGATAATCTGCTTTGCCGGGCGGGTCGAGCGATATTGCCTTTATTGACAGAGATTCGAGGGCAGCGGCGCTTTTGCTGGACGAATGGGCCTGAATTCCTTATAACGCGGCCATTCTGCACGGAAAGCACTGTGGCCCGACATGCGGCCCTTCTCTGCTTGATCTCTGTTTCATGCGTGACGCTTCCGTGCGCAGCATTTTAAACAGAACAGGGGTGCCATGGCCGGCCATTCACAGTTTAAGAATATCATGCACCGCAAGGGCCGTCAGGATGCGGTGCGGTCGAAAATGTTTTCCAAGCTTGGGCGCGAAATCACCGTCGCCGCCAAGCAGGGTTTGCCTGACCCTGCGATGAACCCGCGCCTGCGTCTGGCGATCCAGAACGCCAAGGCGCAGTCCATGCCGAAGGACAATATCGAACGCGCCATCAAGAAGGCCGCCGGCAATGACGGCGAGAATTATGATGAAGTGCGCTACGAGGGTCGCGGCCCGGGCGGCGTGTCGGTTATCGTGGAAGCGCTGACGGACAACCGCAACCGCACGGCATCCAACGTGCGCGCAGCCTTCACCAAGTCGGGCGGCGCACTGGGCGAAACCGGTTCGGTGTCCTTCATGTTCGACCGCGTTGGCGAAATCATCTACAAGGCCGCTGTCGGCGACGCCGACAAGGTCATGGAAGCGGCGATTGAAGCCGGTGCCGACGATGTGCAGTCCGGCGAAGAAGAACACGTCATCATCTGCGCCTTCGAGGATATCGGCGACGTGTCGAAGGCTCTGGAAGCTTCGCTCGGCGAAGCCGAATCGATCAAGACGATCTGGAAGCCGCAGACCAATACCGAGCTGGATGAGGAAAAGGCCCGTTCGGTTCTCAAGCTTCTCAACGTGCTCGAAGACGATGACGACGTGCAGAACGTCTACACCAACTTCGAAGTCAGCGACGAAGTCATGGAAAAGCTGAGCGCCTGATTTCTGACGCTCACGGATTTTCGAAACTCCCGGCTTGTCCGGGAGTTTTTTATTGCGCGTTATTCTTGTCGGCAAACCGCTGCAACAGTTCTTCGTACAAGCAGTCCAGCGCTTTTCGATCAGCGACATTCACCAGTTTTATCCCGTGCTGCCGTGCGGCAGCCTCCAGCTCGACAATGTCACGGAGCGAACGTTCGATGAATCGGTCAATGGCGGTGCGAGTATGGGCATCGGCATGATCATAATCCGCCTCACGGCATATTCTGTCGCGCAGGAAGCCTGCCTCGGCATGAAGGAAGATGCTGACTGTCGATGTCGGCGCAAGGTCCGCGACATATTCCGGGCGCAGCGCCGAGCCTTCGAGGATGAAACCCCTGTGGGTACGGTGCATGTCCTCGATTCTCCTTTGCAGGAGAGGCCACATGTTCGCGTGATGAACTTTCAGGAACCAATGAATGGTTTCGGGTGAAAGGGATGTGTAAAATTCCATGACGGCGGGCGGAGGCGAGGGCCAGGGGCGACCCGGATGGCGCGCAAGCCGGTCGGTGGAATCAAGATGCCATCCAAGGGCGTTCGCCAGCTTTTCCGCGAATGTGGTTTTCCCGACATGCGATGTTCCGGCAATCAACAGGCTGCCTTGCGCTTGTTCCATTGTGCTTTCCGCTGCAAAAGAACAGAAATACAGGGCGCTGCCGGTCTTCGCAAATTCAGGCAATAAAAAACCCCGCCGAAGCGGGGCTTTTTGAACCATGCAAACCGGATTAGATACCGAGATTGCCGAAACGGTTCTTGAACTTGGTAACGCGACCGCCGCGATCGAGCAGGGTCTGCGAGCCGCCCGTCCAGGCCGGATGGGTGGTCGGGTCGATATCGAGGTTCATCGTATCGCCTTCCTTGCCCCAGGTCGAGCGGGTCGTGTATTCGGTGCCATCGGTCATCACGACCTTGATGGTGTGGTAGTCGGGATGGATATTGGCTTTCATCTTCTCAATCCTGAAAGTCTGGGGTGAAAAGCGCAGCCTTGACTATCGAAACTGCGGCACTTTCGCCCAATGGCAGATATGAAGACCCATTACCTATCGGCAACGGCTTCCAAAAGGGTTGGCGAGCCTATACATCAGGCGCACGGCAATAACAAGGGCGCAAACACAAGAATGGCCGACCGGGATACTGAAATTGATATGAATCACGAATTGACTGCAGAAGAAAATCGCAAACGCCGCTCGCTGAAGCCGCTCAAGAGAATGGCGCCCTTCCTCGCGCCTTACAAGGGACTGGTTGCCGGTGCGCTCTTTTCGCTGGTGCTGGCTGCGGTGACGACCCTTGCCGTGCCGGTCGCGCTGCGCCGCATGATCGACCATGGATTTACCGGCTCGAATGCGATCTTCGTCAACAACTACTTCGGCATGCTGGTGGCGCTGGCGCTCATTCTGGCACTGGCGTCGGGCCTGCGTTACTTCTTCGTGATCTCGCTTGGCGAGCGGGTGGTGGCAGACCTGCGCAATGCGGTCTTTTCGCATGTGACGGCGCTTTCGCCGGAATTTTTCGACCGGTCGCAGTCCGGTGAAATCGTGTCGCGCCTTTCCTCCGACACGGTGCAGATCAAGTCCGTGGTTGGCGCTACGGCATCCGTGGCGCTGCGCAACATGATTCTGGGCATCGGCGCGCTGGCGATGATGGTTGTCACGAGCCCAAAACTTTCCGCGCTGGTTATCGCGGCGATCCCGGTCATCGTTATTCCCCTGATCGCCTTCGGACGCTCCGTGCGGCGGCGCTCGCGCATGACACAGGACATGCTGGCGAGGGCCAATGCCTATGCCAGCGAACAGATTGGCGCGATGCGCACCTTGCAGGCGTTCACCAACGAGAAGATGGTGGTGGGGCGGTTTGGCAGCGCGGTGGAAAAATCTTTCCAGGCGGCGCGCTCCTCCATTCAGGCGCGTGCCATTCTGACAGCTTTCGCCATTTTCCTGATCTTTTCCAGTATCGTGGCCGTGCTGTGGTTCGGTTCGCGTGACGTGCTGGCCGGTACGATGTCCGCCGGCACGCTCGGCCAGTTCGTGCTTTATGCCGTGTTCGCGGGCAGTTCCTTCGGGGCTTTGTCGGAAGTGGGCGGTGAACTGGCGCAGGCCGCAGGCGCGACGGAGCGGCTTGTCGAGATTCTCGATGAGCAGCCGGGTATTGCCGCGCCTCTGAAGCCGGTTGCCATGCCGGTGCCGCCGCGCGGCGAGATCGTGTTCGAGTCAGTGCACTTCTCCTATCCGACGCGGCCTGATGCGCCGTCGCTGAACGGTGTCAGCTTCACGGTGAAGCCGGGTGAGACGGTTGCCATTGTCGGTCCGTCCGGCGCAGGCAAAAGCACGATCTTCGCGCTCGTCATGCGCTATTACGATCCGCAGTCGGGCAGGATACGGATCGATGGCGTGGCCTTGCCGGATGCCGATCCGCAGGCCGTTCGCGGGCGGATTGCAACCGTGCCGCAGGACGTGGCGATCTTCGCAACAAGCGTGCGCGAAAACATCGCCTTCGGCAGGCCGGGAGCGAGCGATGAGGAAATCGTCGCGGCGGCAAAGGCGGCCCTGGCTCATGATTTCATCATGGCGCTCGACAAGGGCTATGATACGGAAGTGGGCGAACGCGGCGTGACGCTTTCAGGCGGCCAGCGCCAACGTATCGCCATTGCGCGGGCAATCCTGCGTGCCGCGCCCATCCTGTTGCTCGATGAAGCTACATCGGCGCTCGATGCCGAAAGCGAAATGCTGGTGCAAAAGGCCCTCGACGGTCTGATGGCTGACCGTACGACGCTTGTCGTCGCGCATCGCCTTGCGACCGTGCTCAAGGCCGACCGCATCCTCGTGCTCGACCATGGCCGCATCGTCGAAGAGGGGACGCATCAAAGCCTTGTCGAGAAGGGCGGTATTTATGCCCGCCTCGCCAGGCTGCAATTCGATGCGGGCGCGGGAGCCTTCGCCATGAAATGACGGGAAAGGCTTTGCCTCCCGTTCTCATTCTATCGTTCGGTCAGTTTTAGCTCGATGCGCCGGTTTTTGGCGCGGGCATCCGGCGTGTCGGAGGCGTCGAGCGGCTGATATTCCCCGAAGCCCGCAGCAACGAGCCGGTTGGCCGGGACGCCATTTGCAATCAGGAATTTGACCACTGCGGTAGCGCGGGCTGACGAAAGCTCCCAGTTGTCGCGGAAGCGTCCGGTGCCTGCCAGCGGCACGTTATCCGTGTGGCCGTCGACGCGCAGCACCCAGTTGATGTCGTCGGGTATTTCCTGATTGAGCTGGTTGACAGCATCGGCGAGTTTCTTCATCTCGTCCTGACCGGCCGGATTGATATCCGCCGAACCTGTCGGGAACAGCACTTCCGACTGGAAGACGAAACGGTCGCCGACGATACGGATGTTTTCCTTGTCCGACAGGATTTCACGCAGACGCCCGAAAAAGTCCGAGCGGTAGCGGTTCAGTTCCTGCACACGCTGCGCCAGAGCCACATTCAGACGGCGACCGAGATCGGCGATCTTGGCATTCGATTCGCGGTCGCGGCTTTCAGAAGCATTGAGCGCATCTTCAAGCGCCGCGATCTGGCGGCGAAGCGCCGAAATCTGCTGGTTGAGCAATTCCACCTGGCTGAGCGCGCGAGCGCTGACCTGCTTTTCGGCATCAAGACTTTCGGACAGTTCACCGGCGCGCTTTTCAGCGGCGGCACCCGCTCCGCTACCTTCGTTCAACAGGCTTTGCAGGCGCGAGCGCTCGCTTTCGGCGGTGGAAAGCGACGCTTGCAGATTGGCGATGGTGTCCTGCATGTCCTGCGAATTGCTGCGCTCCAGCGACAGG
Organism: Hyphomicrobiales bacterium; assembly: GCA_900473915.1. Classification (GTDB taxonomy): domain Bacteria; phylum Pseudomonadota; class Alphaproteobacteria; order Rhizobiales; family Rhizobiaceae; genus Brucella. Next base: position 110,636 of record UCNG01000003.1, read on the forward strand.
AGCTGCGTCAGTTCCTGTATCTGGCTGTTGAGGCGCGCAAGAACGCTGTCCTTGTTGTTTACTTCTCGGCTGAGCAGAAATTGCGCCAGCACGAAGACGGTCAGCAGGAACATGATTGCCAGGAGCAGCGTCGTCAGCGCGTCAACGAAGCCCGGCCAGTAATCGACATGCCTTTGTGTGCGGCGGTTGCGGGCAAGAGCCATGGCGTCTTACTCCGGCTTGTCGCTGCGATTGTGCTGCCGCTCGCCGATGGCCTTGGTCAGACGGTCGAGCGTATGGCGGATGGCCTTCTGCTCGTCCGCCTGTTTTTCCACCCAGTCACGCATGATCTGCTGTTCGTTGCGCATGTTCTTGACGAGGCCCTGTATGCCTTCGGCGAGATTGGCAAGGGCCGCCGTGGTGCGCTGGGTGGATGCATCGCCGCCATGCAGGTTTTGCAGCCGGTCGGCCAGAACGCGGATTTCTTCCGTGCCGCCATGATGATCGCCGGACAGGTCCGAACCAAGGTCGGTGACGGAGGAAAGCCAGTTTTCCAGTTCCGTATAGAAGCGGTTTTGCGCGCGGCCCGCCTGAAGATCGAGGAAGCCGAGGATCAGCGAACCCGAAAGACCGAACAGCGAAGACGAAAATGCCGTGCCCATGCCGGAAAGCGGGGCCTGCAGGCCGGCTTTCAGGGCATCGAGAACGTCGCCGGTGCTGCCAGAGTTGGGGTCGAGGGTCTGGATGGTGCGCCCGATGGAGCCGACGGTTTCCAGAAGCCCCCAGAAGGTGCCGAGGAGGCCCAGAAACACCAGAAGCCCGATCAGATAGCGCGATATATCGCGGCTTTCATCAAGGCGTGTCGCTATGGAATCGAGAATCGAGCGCATGGATGCGGTGGAAAGCGCCATCGACTGGCGGCGGCCGATCAGGGCGCGCATCGGCGCAAGCAGGACGGGCGGTCGCGTGGTGTCGTCGCGGTCGCCCTCGCGGAAAGAATTGACCCAGCGGATTTCAGGCAGAAGCCGCAGCACCTGCCCGAAAGCGAGCAGAATGCCGACCAGCAGAACGCCGAGGATAAGTCCGTTGAGGCCGGGATTGGTGATGAAGAACGTATGGATCTGGCGCATCAGGACCGCAGCCAGAAAGGCGACGATGATGAGGAAGATCACCATGGAGAGAATGACGACACGCGGGCTCGACAGGCGGTAGGGGTCGTAATCGCGTCCCTCATCCAGACGTTCCCGGGAAAGTCTCAAATCGCTCATGCGTTGCGCTCCATGGTCGCGTGTGTGAACAGGAGCCTACTTCATTAATTCGTGAAGCGGAATCGTCTGGAGGGAAAAAATGAAGGCAAAAATGATTTGGGCCTCAAGCGCGCCGCTTTCATGCGACGCGCTGATTTGAAAAGCCCGCAGTCAGAAATCAGATCGGCTTGTTGATCGTCTTGAGCAAGGCTTTCTGAATGATTTCATTGCCTGCAACGATGGTTTTGGTGCCGAAAATATCCTGTCCGCCCTTCTTGTCGGAGACAAAGCCACCGGCTTCGCGGATCATCAGCATGCCCGCGCCGAGATCCCAGGGATGCATGCCGTCTTCCCAGAAACCGTCGAGACGACCGCCTGCGACATAGGCCAGGTCGAGCGCGACAGCGCCCATACGGCGAATGCCTGCGGTTTCGGCCATGACGTTGCGCAGTTCGACCAGATAATGGCCGTGATGGCCGCGACCCAGATGCGGGATGCCCGTTCCGATGACGGAATCGACCAGCTTGTTACGCGATGCGACGCGCAGGCGGCGGTCGTTGAGGAATGCGCCACCACCGCGTTCTGCGGTGTAAAGCTCGTCCATGGCCGGATTGTAGATGACGCCGGCGACGATCTGTCCCTGGCGCTCAAGCGCGATGGAGACTGCGAAGACCGGGATGCCGTGCAGGAAATTCGTGGTGCCGTCGAGCGGATCGACCAGCCAGCGATGCTGTCCGTCCTTGGCTTCAACCTCGCCGGATTCTTCCATCAGGAAGCCATAATCCGGGCGGGCGCGGCTCAATTCCGTGTAGACGATCTTTTCAGCGCGGCGGTCTGCCTGGCTGACATAGTCGCCGGGGCCCTTGAGGGAAACCTGAAGATTCTGGACTTCGCCAAAATCGCGGGCGAGGCTGCGGCCGGCCTTCATAGCGGCCTGTACCATAACGTTGAGAAGGGCTGAGCGGGCCATTTCATTGTCCTTGTAAGCACGATCCCGAAGCGTGGATTTGGAGAGGGATCACGCAGTTAGTTAAAAAGAGAGGGCGAACATCCAGCCGCAAACATGGGCGGTGGACGGTCGGGGAATTGAGCGATCTGAGAAAGAACGGTCGCAAGGATGCGACATGCGGCGCCCCGTGGGACGCCGCAGCTATTGCGCGGTTCAGGCGCGGCTGACGTAGGTCAGTTCGTTGGTGTCGACGATCACGCGTTCGCCCGATTCGATGAATGGCGGAACGAGGATGCGGATACCGTTTTCAAGCACAGCCGGCTTGTAGGACGAGGCAGCGGTCTGGCCCTTGACGACCGGATCGGCTTCGGTGATGGCGAGCGTGACCTGGTCCGGCAGGCGAATGCCGATCGGCTTTTCTTCGTAAAGTTCGACGGTGACCATCATGCCGTCCTGCAGGAAGGCAGCGCGGTCGCCAACGAAATCCTTGGCCAGCTCAAGCTGTTCGTAGGATTCGGTGTCCATGAAGATCAGCGCTTCGCCCTGCTCGTAGAGGAACGAGAAATCCTTCTGTTCCAGACGAACGCGCTCTACGGTTTCAGCGGCGCGGAAACGTTCGTTGAGCTTGGTGCCGTTGATGAGGTTCTTCAGTTCGACCTGATTATAGGCGCCGCCCTTGCCGGGCTTGACGGCATTGGTCTTGACCGCAACCCACAGGCCGCCAGCATGTTCGATGACATTGCCGGGGCGGATTTCGTTACCATTGATCTTCATGAGCTTGATCCGGAATGAAAATGTGAAACCATGTGCGGTTCGGCGACGACGAAAAGGCAATCTCAAGAGATTGCGCACCTGCCCTATGTTCGAACCGCGATAATCGCGTCTCCAAGACCATAAAACTGCGTCTGACGCAAGCCTGACCACGAAAAGAGAGCGGGTCTGGCCTGATAATTCGCCCAAAATCAGCGGACGCGGAGACTGTTGGCGGTTTCGATAGCCTGCTTGATCTGGTCGTCAGCCAGTCCGTCCATCATGTCGTTGAGGTCCGGCGCGCGGAAACCGGCGCGCTGGGCGACGATATACCAGGCCGCCGCCTTGACCTGATCGCCCTCGGTGCCGATGCCGTCGCGATAGAGGCGAGCGAGCCACGCCTGCGCCATCACCATGCCGCGCTGCGCGCCCAACTGCATCCAGCCGAAACCCTGCTCATAATTGCGGTCGCCGCCGCGCCCTTCGATCAGCCAGCGGCCAAGGTCGAACTGCGCGGTGTCGTATCCTTGCGCGGCCGCGAGCAGGAGATAGACACGCGCCTTCTTGTCGTCGCGCGGGATGGTGGGGGTGCCATTGGCGTAAATCTGGCTGAGTGCATATTGAGCGTCGGCAAGCTTGGCCTCGGCTGCTTTCTCGAACCAGGGAAAGGCGAGATCGATGCCGGGCTTGCCCGGCGTCTTCACCATCAGCATCTGGCCGTAGTTGAACTGCGCCATGGCGTTGCCGCCCTCGGCAGCCTTCTTCATCAGCTCTTCGGCCTTGACGGGGTCCTTCTTGGTATAGGTGCCCTGAAGCAGGAGGGCGGCATAGCGGAACTGCGCCTCGACAACACCGTTATTGGCCGCTTTCTCATACCATTCCGCCGCCAGTTTCTGATTGGCGGGAATGCCAAGGCCGCGCGCATAAATTTCCGCGACGAGCGCCTGCGATGCCGGGTCGCCTTTTTCAGCCTGCGGCTTGGCCAGATTGAATGCGGTCAGATAGAGACCACGCTGAAACGCGCCGAAAGCCTCGTCTGTCGGCTTGTCGCCGAAACGGCTCGGATCGATGTGCGGCACCGGTTCCGTGGTTGCCGGTTGCGGCAGCATGACCGGCTTGGACTGTTTGTCGGCCTTCTTGCCCTGCTGGCTGCTTTTCTGACTGTGCGCAGGCTCGTTTGCTGCCGAGGCAGGCAGGATCGGCAGAGCGAATGTCAGAACAGCAGCGAGAAGAATTTCGTTCTTCATGGGCATCGGCAAGACCTTGACGAAGGGATCAGTTTTCAAAGCGCGGCGCTTGTTCATCAAGCAGCCGGTTGGCTTCGGCGACGGCTTTCGCCGGATCTTCCGCATCGAAGACGGCGCGTCCGAGCGCAACGAAATCCGCGCCGGTTTCGGCTGCGGGGATAATGCTTTCCAGCGCACTTCCGGCCTGCGCAATGCAGGGAATTTCCACCATCTGCGCCCACCATTCGGCCAGCGACAGGTTGCGCGGATGGGCGTCCGGCTTGTTGTCCGCACCGATCTTGCCGAAGAACACGTAATCGGGCTGCAATTCGCCGATTTCCATTGCGCCATGGCGGTCGCGCAGATTGCCGGTGCCGACAATCATCTTCGGCGTATGCTTTTCTATCGCCTCGGCCAGATCGGCGGCCTTGCCTTCGATGTGAATGCCGTCGGCCCCGACGCGGCCTGCGATGCGCGTATCATTGAGGATAAGCGCGGCAGCACCCTTTTCCTGAATGACGGGGATGGCCTTTTCGGCCGCGGCCTGAAAAGTGGCTTCGTCGAGATCGCCGGTGTCGAGAATGACGCTCGCAACGTCGCCGCCCGAGAGCGCAGCCGTCAAAAGCTTTGCGAGCGCCGCGCCGTCGGCAAGCGGGGGCGCAACCAGCACGATGCGGCAGCGGTCTGTTTCAGTCTGGTGAGCGGGCGTGTTCATGAACGAAGCCTAACGGGAAAAACGTGATGGAATTCGGGCAATAGAAGCACTGTGTTTACCGGAAACGGAAGCCGCGCTCTATCTATTTGTTTTGCCGCATTTATGCGACGCAACCGCGCTTCGGCAAGTATTCATTGGCTAAGCACCCTTCGGTCGGCGTCTGTCCGGGCTGGCATAATGTTATCCACTGGAACGAAAGTTGATCGGAACCAACCCGGTTCTGCTCGGATTTAAGCGTATATAACCCGCACTGAGATCGGGGCACTGGTTGGCCCGAAAAACGTGTGAAACCGTTCCGGATCACCCGTCCGGAAATGACACGAAGAAGATTGGAAAGCCTTGCAATCCCAAGTGCAGGTGCTTTCCGTCAATGACAGGTAGGCTGGTAATGAATATTGCGACCGCTGGAAAGGCGATGCCCGCACCGACCGTAAAAATGCGCGACACGCGCATTGACGTGTTTCGTGCGCTCGCGCTGCTGACGATCTTCATCAACCATGTGCCCGGCACGATCTACGAGCATCTTACACACAAGAATCTCGGCTTTTCCGATTCGGCAGAAGCCTTCGTGCTGATTTCCGGCATGGCCGTGGCACTGGCCTATGGATCGAAGTTCGCTCCCGGCAGCCGCCTGCTTCTGTCGCTCAAGATGTGGCGCCGCGCCGGTGTGCTTTATACAACGCATATCATGACCACCATGGCGACCATCGCCATTTTCGCCGCCGCCGCAATCTTCCTCAAGCGTTCGGAATTGCTCACGCAGATCAACATCGCTCCGCTGGTCAAGCACCCGGTCGAGGCGCTGTTCGGCATCGTCACCATGGGCCACCAGCTCGGCTATAACAACATTCTGTCCATGTATGCCGTCATGCTGGTTCTGACGCCGATCCTGCTTCTCCTGGCGCGCGTCAGCCTGCCGCTGATGCTTGGCGTTTCCGGCACCGTCTGGTTCCTTTCGGGCCTCTATCATGTGGCGCCCGTCAATTATCCGACAGAGGGCGTCTGGTTCCTCAATCCGCTGTCGTGGCAGTTCCTGTTCGCGATCGGTATCGCAGGCGTGATGCATGTGCGTCGCGGCGGCGAACTGCCGAAGCATCCGCTGCTCATCGGCCTCGCCGTCGGCTATCTGGTGCTGGCGCTGGCGTGGGTGCGCATCCCGCTGTGGGGCATCGATGCATCGATGGGAATGCCGATGGTCATTACCGGCTTCGACAAGACCTTCCTGTCGGGCCCGCGCCTGCTGCACGTGCTGGCGATTGCCTATCTCATTGCCGTCGTTCCGACGCTGAACAACATCGCCCGCACTGCGCCAGATAATCCACTCGCCATTCTCGGCAAGCATTCGCTGCCGGTCTTCATTGCCGGTACGCTGCTGGCTATGGTTGCGCAGGTGATGAAGCTCGTGAATCCCGGCGGCCTGCCATATGACACGCTGCTGATTGCAACCGGCATCGTGATGCAGTTCGCGCTGGCCTATTATCTGGAATGGCTGCCGACCATCGGCTGGAGCAAGAAGGGTGCGCGCGCTTCGGCAAAGCCCGTCGTGCCCGCTGCCGAACCGGTCAAGATGCAGCTTGCATCCGGCACCAAGCCTGCGATGCAGCGTTATTGAGCAGTGATAAGCCGCCCCGTTTCGGGCGGCTTTTCCTTGGGGGGAAGTGCGGTCCCGCGTGAGAATATCCACAGTGCGGAACCGAAATTAACCATTCATTAATCTTAACGGTGTTAAATGGTTTACATCCAGTTCGGCTGGATTCTTACCGAGTGGTTTAGCCACTCTGTTTGACGCCTCCCTGTTAAACTCCTGAGAGCCGCCCTTGCGGCTCTTTTTTTATGCGCTTTTTGCCGCGTCTTCATAAAAACCCTTCGAAAATATTAACCGAACGTTAAACATAAACTTGCGCGACCGTGCATGAAGGTGCAGTTTGTCGTGGACTTGTTTAGCGTAGCTGTTCCGTCTCAGCCTCCCCCATGGTCGAACAGCGGTTCAATGGTTTCATTCGTATCCGCCTGGAAAATCCCACAGGCGTATACGGCAACGGAATGGGCCGCCGATGCAGGCGGTCATGCAAGGTGGCAGAGCAGTGATTAGCGAACAGGGTCAGATGCCGAGCAATATGATCAGCCTCGCGGAGCGCATGGTCTTCTCGGATTCGTTCAAGCCGATCTATACGCAAGGCATGGATATGGTCGAGGAAGCGGCAAGCTATCTTGACGGCGAGGGCCGCGAGGATGCGCGCAACCTGTCGCGCGTCGCCGCGACGCTTTATGCCGCCGAATCGATGCGGCTGACCACGCGCCTCATGCAGATTGCCTCCTGGTTGCTGCTTCAGCGCGCGGCGCGCAGCGGAGAAATGTCCCGCCAGCAGGTTGCCGCCGAAAAGGCCAAGGTGCGCCTCGACACGCCGTCGGCGGGTGAGGCCGCGCAGGGCTGGTCCGAGCTGCCCGCCGCATTCGTGGAACTGGTTGAGCGGTCCATGCGCCTGCAGGCCCGCGTGCGCCGCATGGACCGTGAGGTCTATGGCGAGGTGGTTTCGTTGCAAGGCGTCCCGCGCGGCAACCCGGTTTCCGAGCAGATTGTGCTGTTAAAAACCGCTTTCGGCGCTTCATAACCATTGAACATATGCGCCCTTCGGGGCGCATGTTTCTCTTTTGTTCACTTTTCTGCTGTCAAGTGAATCCGTCTGAGGATAGGGTTCGCTTATGAAAGAAACGATTCGCATCATTGGTATCGATCCGGGCCTGCGCCGTACCGGCTGGGGCATTGTCGAATCGCTTGGCAATTCGCTGCATTTCATTGGTTCGGGGACCGTGACCTCGAATGCCGAGATGGACCTCGCATCCCGCCTCTGCCAGCTTCATGAAGGGCTTTCCAAAGTCCTGCACGAATATATGCCGCACGAGGCGGCGGTCGAACATACCTTCGTCAACAAGGACGCAACGGCGACATTGAAGCTTGGGCAGGCGCGCGGCATTGCGCTGCTGGCCCCGGCGCAGGCTGGCCTGCCGGTTGCCGAATATGCGCCGAATGCCGTCAAGAAGGCGGTGATCGGCGTCGGCCATGGTGAGAAGCAGCAGATTCATATGATGGTGAAAGTGCTGATGCCGCGCGCATCCTTCGATACGAGCGATGCCGCCGATGCGCTTGCCATCGCCATTTGCCATGCGCATCACCGGCAGAGCATCGCCAGTGCGCGCCGGTTGCAACAACTTATCGCGTAGGTGGCCATGATCGGTAAACTCAAGGGTGTGATCGATGAAATCGCCGAGGATCATGCGGTTATCGACGTGCATGGCGTCGGCTATGTCGCTTTTTGCTCGGCGCGCACGCTGGGCAATCTGGGTGGCGCAGGCGAGGCGGCGGTGTTGTTCATCGAAACCTATGTCCGCGAGGACATGATCCGCCTTTACGGATTTGCCAGTCAGCTTGAGCGCGAATGGTTCCGCCTGTTGCAGAGCGTGCAGGGCGTCGGCGCGAAAGTGGCGCTTGCCGTGCTTGGCACGCTGTCGCCGTCGGAACTCGCCAATGCGATTGCGTTGCGTGACATCGCCATGGTGTCGCGCGCGCCGGGCGTGGGCAAGAAAGTGGCGGAGCGCATCGTCACGGAATTGAAGAACAAGGCTCCTGCCTTCGCCGGTGATGCGAGCGGCACGATCGGGCTCAAGCAGGAACTTGGTGCAGGCGCTGCACCGGCGCCGGTAGCCGATGCGGTATCTGCGCTTTCCAATCTTGGTTATTCACGCGACCAGGCTGCCAATGCGGTTGCCGCTGCGCTGAAAGAGGCGGGCGAGGATGCCGATTCGGCAAAGCTCATCCGGTTGGGTTTGAAGGAACTTTCCCGATGATGGACTGCCGGGCGAGAGACTTGCCTGAACGATATGTTCATGCGAGGAGGAAGGCATGAGCGACCGCAACCCTCTCATTGATGCAGATAGACGCGTAGACGAAGACAATACGCTGCGCCCCCAGACGCTCGACGATTTCGTCGGCCAGGCGGCAGCGCGCGCCAATCTGAAAGTGTTTATCGAAGCCGCCAAGGTGCGCGGCGAGGCGCTGGACCATGTGCTGTTCGTTGGCCCTCCCGGTCTCGGCAAGACGACGCTGGCGCAGATCATGGCCAAGGAACTCGGCGTCAATTTCCGTTCGACGTCCGGCCCGGTCATCGCCAAGGCGGGCGATCTGGCGGCGCTGCTCACCAATCTCGAAGAGCGTGACGTGCTTTTCATCGACGAAATCCATCGCCTGAGCCCGGCAGTGGAAGAAATTCTCTATCCGGCGATGGAGGATTTCCAGCTCGACCTCATCATCGGTGAGGGACCGGCGGCGCGCTCCGTCAAGATCGATCTGGCCAAGTTCACGCTGGTTGCGGCGACGACCCGTCTGGGCCTCCTGACCACGCCGCTGCGTGACCGCTTCGGCATTCCGGTGCGGCTCAATTTCTACACGGTCGAGGAACTGGAATATATCGTGCGGCGCGGCGCGCGCATCATGCAGATGGGCATTTCGCCGGACGGCGCGATGGAAGTTGCCCGCCGTTCACGTGGTACGCCGCGCATTGCCGGGCGGCTGTTGCGCCGCGTTCGCGATTTCGCGCTGGTCGCGGGCGCTGATGTCATCGATCGCAAGATCGCCGATGAGGCGCTGTCGCGTCTGGAAGTGGATAATCGCGGGCTGGACCAGCTCGACCGGCGTTATCTCAACATCATCGCGCGCAATTTCGGCGGCGGTCCGGTGGGGATTGAAACAATCGCTGCCGGCCTGTCCGAGCCGCGTGACGCGATTGAAGACATTATCGAACCCTATCTGATCCAGCAGGGTTTCCTGCAACGCACGCCGCGTGGCCGGGTGCTCACGGCTGTCGCCTGGCAGCATCTGGGACTGCCTGCGCCCGCTGAAATCATCCAGCAGTCGCAATACGGCCTCTTCATGGAAGACGAATGACCGACAAGCAGCAACAGGCCGTATCCGGCGAACTCAAAGACGGCGCGCATCTTCTTTATGCCCGCATCTATTATGCCGATACGGATTTTTCCGGCTTCGTCTATCACGGCCGCTATCTGGAATTCTATGAGCGTGGACGCACGGACTTCCTGCGCTTGCAGGATGTTCACCATATCGAGCTGGCCGAAGGCGCGCTCGGCGAAGAAATGGTCTGGGTCGTTCGCCGCATGGAGATCGACTATAAATCGCCCGCGAAGATGGACGACCTCATTCTGATCGAAACCCGCGTCAGCGAAATTCGCGGCGCGCGGGTTATCATGGCGCAGAAGATCACCTGCGAGGGCCGCCTGCTTTCGGAAGCGAGGGTTGAAGCGGTCATGATAACCAAGGCAGGTCACCCGCGCCGCATTCCCGATGAATGGCGGGAAGCTTTTACCGGTTCCTGAGCGGTTCCCACTTTTTTAGGATGGATGCAAACGCTAACGCATCTTTAACCATAATATCCCATTAATCACCCTGACGGAATCGGTTGAGAGGCTGGCTTGAAGCGCAGCGCCTTCCTTTCACCAAAATTAACCGTAACAAGCGCCTGATGGATTTAAAGTTGAAATCCGGGATGGCGGTTGCGGTGCGAAGTGTCGGCCGCTCGTCGGGCAGGTACGGCTTCACGTTGAAAAGCTGCGCAAGGTTAGAGTGTCTGTTTTCAGACGCTGGGTAACGGATTTGCGATACCGCCCGGTCAAGTGGCCGGGCGTTTGGATTCGAGGACGGTAGATCGATGGAAAATGTTGCGTTAGCGGCCCCCGCCGCCGATGTTACCCTCTGGGGCCTGTTCATGCAGGCGAACTGGGTCGTCAAGCTGGTTATGCTTGGCCTGTTGTTCGCCTCGATCTGGACCTGGGCTATCATCGTGGACAAGACGATTGCCTACGGACGTGCGCGGCGCGCGATTGATCGCTTCGAGCAGACGTTCTGGTCCGGCCAGTCGCTGGAAGAACTTTATCGCAATCTCGGCGAACGCCGCACCACCGGCATGGCATCCATCTTCATGGCCGCGATGCGCGAGTGGAAGAAATCATTCGAAAAGGGCGCCCGCTCCCCCATCGGTCTCCAGATGCGCATCGACAAGGCCATGGATGTCGCGCTGGCGCGTGAAAGCGAAAAGCTGGAATCGCGACTGGGCTTTCTGGCGACCATCGGTTCTGCTGCTCCCTTCATCGGCCTGTTCGGCACGGTTGTCGGCATCATGACCTCGTTCCAGGCCATCGCCGCTTCCAAGAACACCAGCCTTGCCGTCGTTGCGCCGGGTATCGCCGAAGCGCTTCTGGCGACGGCCATCGGCCTTCTCGCCGCTATTCCTGCCGTTATCGCCTACAACAAGCTGTCTGCGGATGCGGGCAAGATTGGCGGGCGGCTGGAAGGTTTTGCGGACGAGTTTTCCGCCATACTGTCGCGCCAAATTGATGAGAAGCTGACGCCGCGTAATTAAGCGGCATCAAGCATCGAGTGTAGTTTCAGCCTTCGGGAATCTTGCAATGGGCATGTCGGTCGGAAATCAGGGAATGCAGTCGGGCGGACGCCGCAGGCGCGGCCGCAAGAAGGCGCTCATGAGCGAAATCAACGTGACGCCGTTCGTCGACGTGATGCTCGTTCTCCTCATCATCTTCATGGTTTCCGCGCCGCTTCTGACGGTTGGCGTGCCGATTGACCTGCCCGATACGCAGGCCAAGGCCATGAATGCCGACACGCAGCCGATCACCGTTTCGGTCAACAGCGAGGGCAAGATCTACCTGCAGGAAACCGAAATTCCCATCGAAGAAGTGGTACCGAAACTCCAGGCCATCGCCAAGACGGGCTATGAGGAGCGCATTTTCGTGCGCGGTGACAAGGCTGCCGATTACGGCACCGTCATGAAAGTCATGGCCCGCATTTCCGCCGCCGGTTTCAAGAATATCGGCCTTGTGACCCTCCAGGAGCAGGATAGCTGACGCCATCATGAAGGCTGGCCTGACATCTTCTGTTGCCTTGCATGCCGTTGCGGTTGCGCTGGCAGTGGTTTCGTTTTCCTCGCCGAAGGCTTTCGACGTGCAGGATTCGGAGTCATTTCCGGTCGATATCGTACCGATCGAGTCGATAACCCAAATCCAGCAGGGCGACAAAAAAGCGCCCATGAAGGAAAAATCCGCGCCGATCCCGACGACGAAGCCGCAAACCGTTCCCGACGCCCAGAATGTCGGCGATCAGGACGTGGACACCACGACGCCCCCGAAGCCCGACCCGAAGGCGAAACCGATTGAGGCGGCCGAGGAGCCGAAGGCGCAGCCGGAACCGGTGAAAAAGCCAGAGCCGAAGCCTGATCCCAAGCCGGAACCGAAGCCCGAGGAAAAGCCGACGCCGGTTCCCGCGACCGAAGTTCAGACCAAACCCGAGCCGAAGCAGGAAGTGAAGCCTGACCCGGTCGCCGAAGCCATCGAAAAGCAGGCTGAAGCACCGGATGCTGAGGCGCCGAAGCTGCCGGACAAGGTGCCTGCACCGGAGGCAAAGCCGAAACCGCCGCAGGCGCAGACGGCCAAGACCAACGAGCGCAAGCAGCCGGAAGAAAAGAAGAAGACGCAAAGCGCCTCGCAGACTTCGCAGTCGAAGAATGATGCAATTGCCGATGAGGTCGCAGCCCTTCTCAACAAGCAGAAGGCGTCCGGCGGCGGCGCCAAGCGTTCCACCGATCAGGCATCGCTGGGCGGCAAGAAGAATACCGGCGGCTCCAAGCTCAGCCAGAGCGAAATGGACGCGCTGCGCGGTGCGATTTCGAAGTGCTGGAACGTTCCCGCCGGTGTGGCGGACGCGCCGGGACTGGTCGTGACCGTCAAGATGAAGCTCAACCAGGATGGCTCCATTCAGGGGGTTCCGGAAGTGACATCGGGCGGCGGCGGTGATGGTGTGGGTCGTGCAGCAGCCGAGAGCGCCAAGCGCGCTGTCGCACGCTGCGCACCGTACAATCTGCCAGTCGACAAATATGATTCATGGTCGGAAGTGATCGTCAATTTCGACCCAAGCGAAATGTTCTGACCGGGTTTCCGGTCGCCAACCAAACTTACTTGCCAAGGACAAAGAGGTCCCAGAAGACATGAAAATCGGCATCATCAATACAAAGATCCGGACGGTCTTTTCGGCTTTCGCGTGTATGATTGCCGCAAGCCTTGTCTGCACCATGCCGGCGCGCGCCGTCGTGGAAATCAACATCAACAAGGGTGTGATCGAGCCGTTGCCGATCGCCATCACCGATTTCCTTTCGGCCGACCAGCTCGGGCCGAATATCACCTCGGTCATCGCGGCCGATCTTGAGCGGTCTGGCCTGTTCGCGCCGATCGACAAGGGCGCCTTCATCGAGAAGATTTCCAATCCCGACGCGGCTCCGCGTTTCGAGGACTGGAAGGTCATCAACGCGCAGGCGCTGGTCACGGGCCGCATCACCAAGCAGCCGGATGGCCGTCTCAAGGCCGAGTTCCGCCTGTGGGATACGTTCGGCGGCCAGCAGATGATCGGCCAGCAGTTCTTCACCACGCCGGACAACTGGCGCCGCGTCGCGCATATCATCGCTGACGCCATCTATGAGCGCCTGACCGGTGAAAAGGGCTATTTCGATACGCGCGTCGTTTTCGTAGATGAATCCGGCCCGGCACAGAAGCGCGTGAAGCGTCTGGCCATCATGGATCAGGATGGCGCCAATGTGCGTTACATTTCGGACGGCCGCTCCATTTCGCTGACGCCGCGTTTCTCGCCGAACCGTCAGGAAGTCACCTATATGTCGTATGAAGGCGGCTCGCCGAAAGTGTATCTGCTGCAGCTCGAAACGGGCCAGCGTGAGCTTGTCGGCAACTTCCCCGGCATGACGATTGCCCCGCGCTTCTCGCCGGATGGCCAGAAGGTGGTGATGAGCCTGCTTCAGGACGACGGCAGCGCCAATATCTATTCGATGGACCTGCGCAATCGTTCGACCACACGCCTGACCAACAGCCAGGCGATCGATACGAGCGCGTCCTATTCGCCGGACGGTTCGCAGATCGTTTTCTCCTCCGACCGGGGCGGGCGTCCGCAGCTTTATGTCATGGGTGCCGATGGCTCCAATCCGCGCCGCATCTCGATGGGCGACGGCAGCTATAACACGCCGGTCTGGTCTCCGCGCGGCGATCTCATCGCCTTCACCAAGCAGTCGCAGGGCCAGTTCTCCATCGGCGTGATGAAGACGGACGGCTCGGGCGAACGCCTCTTGACCTCCGGCTTCCACAATGAAGGTCCGACCTGGGCACCGAACGGCCGCGTTCTGATGTTCTTCCGCAAGGCAGCCGGTGCCGGTGGCCCGAAACTCTTCACCATCGACCTGACCGGCCGCAACGAACGCCAGATCCAGACGCCGAACTTCTCGTCCGACCCGGCATGGTCGCCGCTGCTCGAATAGACTTGCGCAAAGCGTTGCCAAAGTTGAAGGCGCGAAGCTTCGGTTTCGCGCCTTTTTTATGCTGGAGCGGCTCCCGTTGAACCGGAATCGGAGAACCGCTTTGTTGTTTTATCGCATTATCCTCACGTATCGAAGCGGGATCAGAAATCAGTCCAGTGGACTGATTTCGCCGCGCAGGCGCTTCGCAGTTTTGCTGGAAATGCTAAATTTGCCACAATCCTTGCCCGAAAGCCGTGTTTCTGCCGCATTTTGCCGCCAAGGGCTGGGACAGCAGGAATTCATTAACCATACTTCTTGAGCCTGTCTTAACCTCAATATGATTATTGGGGGGTTACGCAGGAACATCAAATCTTAAGGAGCTCCGGCCCATGCGCCGTATCCAGTCGATTGCACGTAGCCCGATCGCTATTGCCCTTTTCATGTCGCTCGCCGTTGCCGGCTGTGCGTCCAAGAAGAACCTTCCGAACAATGCCGGCGATCTTGGCCTCGGTGGTGCAGGCGCGGCAACGCCCGGCTCCGCGCAGGACTTCACCGTCAATGTCGGCGACCGCATCTTCTTCGATCTCGATTCTTCGCTGATCCGCGGCGATGCGCAGCAGACGCTTTCCAAGCAGGCCCAGTGGCTGCAGCGTTATCCGCAGTACTCGATCACGATCGAAGGCCATGCCGACGAACGCGGTACGCGTGAATACAACCTCGCTCTCGGCCAGCGCCGTGCAGCCGCCACCCGCGACTTCCTCGCTTCGCGCGGCGTGCCGACCAACCGCATGCGCACCATCTCCTACGGCAACGAACGTCCGGTCGCAGTCTGCGATGCCGACTCGTGCTGGTCGCAGAACCGCCGCGCCGTCACCGTTCTCAACGGTGCGGGCAGCTAATCTGCGAACACCTGACAGTGTTACGGAAAAGCGGCTTTCGGGCCGCTTTTTTCGTGTTGGGGCGCCTGTTTGGGCGCTTTGACAAACTTTGGCCGAAGTCACCCCTGTCATAGTGAGCGTCAGGATGCCTTCGCTTTTCGCATTTTGCGGCGCAAAACCGCTTCGCACTTTTGCTGGAAATGCTCTAAAAGCGGAGCTGATCGTGCGGCAAACGCATTCAGCGTCTGTTCAGGCGCGGCACTCGATCATCCAGTTCGCATGAACCGGATGGGTGAATTTGCAGGGGCAAAGGAATGAGGAAACCAATGAGGAAAGTGACGCTGGCAATTGCCATGCTGCCGCTTTTGGCGAGTGCTCCGGCTCTGGCGGCATCTGTTTCTTCGCAAGGGGAAATTCAGCTCGCGCAGGCAGGCGCTCCCGGCGGGGATCAGTTTTCGCAGCAGGTCTGCAATCTGGCGCATCAAAATGCCCAGTCATATGCACGCATCTTGCAGCTGCGCGACAAGATGCTCAAAATCCAGCGCGACAATGAAGCTCGTTTCCAGGCATTGGAAAAGGGTCGCGGCGGCGCGCAGAAACACGTCAGCGTCGGCTCGACGGCAATTCTCGACGAAGCCATGCGGGATAATGGCAGCGGCGGCGGGCAAGGTGGCGGCTATCAAAGCCCCGGCTTGCAGCAGGAACTGGTGCGCAACCTGACCGGCAAGGTCGAGGATGTGGACGCCCAGATTTCGTTCACCGACAATCAGCTGCAAAAGACGCAGGAAGACAATGAGTTCCGGTTTGAAGAACTGGAAAAGAAGAATGGCGTTACCTCGCCTGCTTCCGGCGGTGGGTCCCAGCCCGCGCCCGTTGCGGCATCGCCGGGGGCTGATCTGTGCGCGCAGGGCATGGGCAATCCCGCCGGGATCGCCGAGGCGCTGAGTGCGCGCGCGGAAGCCATGAACTTCCAGATCCTCGAAATGCAGGATCAGATGCAGAAGATGCAGGAAGCAAACGAAAACCGCTTCCAGTTTCTGGAAACCGGCAAGCGCGCCGATACGGATGTTCAGCAGGCTGGCGGCGATACGTCGCTGGCCGCTGCCGATCCGGATCAGGGCAACAGCGGAAACCTCGATGGCGGGGTTTCCGAAGGCGCTTCGCAGACGGCCGCCAGCCAGCCTTCTGGCGCCGATTCCATGGCTATTGGTTCGAATGCGCCCGCACAGGGTGGACCGGCACGTGGCGAACCGCCGCAAACGCTGGGCTCCATCCGCTTCGACGCCAATGGCAATGTAATCGGCGAAACACTCGACGCCACGCCGCGCACGGTACAGCCGGGCGCAGCACCGGGAACCGCCGCAGGCGGAACGGCAGCAGGCGATGCGGTTGCATCGCTTCCAACCGACGACAATCCCAATTCGCTCTATCAGGCATCCTATCAATATCTGATGTCGGGCGACTACAAGGCGGCAGAAACCGGCTTTCGCGAGCATGTGAAGCGTTATCCGGCCGATCCGATGACGGCGGAAGCCCGTTTCTGGCTCGGAGAAACCCTTTACGGTCAGGGACGTTATCCGGAAGCCGCAACGGTTTTCATCGATACGCAACGCGACTATCCCGATTCGAAGCGTGCGCCGGAAAACATGTTCAAGCTCGGCATGACGCTGGAAAAGATGGATAATCGCGATGTTGCCTGCGCCACCTTCAGGCAGATCCCCGAGCGTTACCCCAAGGCGGCGCCCGCCATATTGAAACGTGTTGCCGACGAGCGCAGCCGCGCAAAATGCTAAAGCGGTTCTGTTGAAACACAGGCCTCGAACCGCTCTATCCATTTGGTTTTACGCATGTCTTTAACTGGTTCACCCTTTCGGGAGACATGCACTAGAGCATATCCAGATTAAGTTGAATCGTTGGAAATGCTCTATGTCTTTGTTTTTATGCATTATCCTACGCAAAACCGCTTCGCACTTTTGCTGGAAATGCTCTAATAACGGAGTTATTTCGTGGGGCTTAGCCCGGCCAATATTTCCAGATTATTCCAGCCATTTGGATTTGAGCGGGTCAAGGCCGTTATTGCCGCCGTTTCGGGCGGCAGCGATTCTCTCGGCCTGCTTTTTCTCCTTCGGGATTATCTGGCGACGCTTCAGGAACCACCCCGGCTGATCGCCGTGACGGTGGATCATCGGCTGCGTGCCGAATCGGAGGCCGAAGCCCGGAATGTCGGACGGCTCTGCCGGCAATACGGGATTGAGCACCGGGTTCTCGTCTGGGATGAGGCGAAGCCCGCAAGCGGGCTTGCCGCTGCGGCGCGTACGGCGCGCTATCGGCTACTGGTGCAGGCCGCGCACGAGGCAGGTGCGGGCATCATCGCAACCGGCCATACCGAGGACGACCAGATCGAAACCTTTCTCATGCGCAAGGAGCGCAGCGCCCATGCCGAGGCGCGGGGACTTGCGGCGATGTCCTCACGCTCATGGCTGGAAGGCATGGGACTAGACGGCTCCATCGAGCTTGACCGCCCGCTGCTTTCCGTGTCCCGCACGGTGCTGCGGGATGAATTGCGGGGCAGGGGCATCCAGTGGGTCGACGATCCCAGCAATGCGAACACACAATATGAACGGCCGCGGATTCGTCTGGGTATTGCCGCGGTGGCCGACAGGCAGGCGGTTCTCGACCAGATTGCCGAAGCTGGAGCCGCGCGCGAGCGCGACAATGCGGCGCTGATTGCCGTGCTATCCGATCCGGCCAGCCTGCGCGTCGATGCGAACGGGACCTTGCAGGTCGATCCGCCGCTTTTTGCGGCGCTTGCCGATAATGCGCGGCGGCTGTTCTCCGGATTGCTGGCGGCCATTGCCGGGGGGCGCCGTTTCCTGCCGGGCGACAGCGAGCGCTCCCGCATCGAGCGGGTTCTTTCGGGAGAGGATGACCATCATCGTCTGACTGTTTTCGGCGCGCTTATCGAGCGCGGCGCGGACGGCTCGCCGCACCGGTTTCGTCGCGAAAAACGCAACCTCCCCAAGCTCCCCTTGGAGCCGGGCAAGCCAATCGTCTGGGATGGGCGCTTCCGTTTCTCGAATGAAGGCTCAATCGATTTCGAGGTCGCTGCGCCAGGACGGCAGGAGCTGACCGATTTCCTCAAGGCGCGGAACATCGAGATCGAATCTCGTAAACGTGAGGCCCTGCTGGTCTCGCCAGCCCTTTACAGGGATGGCGGGCTTTTTGCCTTGCCGTTCCTGCCGGATGGAAATGGTCCGCAAGGCATTCATATCGAACGGCATTTTGCGATTTTCGATCACGTGTTGCCGGGACATGATTTCGACCTTGCAAGGGCCGTTGAAGCTCGTATCGGGCGCGTCTGTGCGGAAATGTCCTAGAGCTGTTCCCGATTCAACAGAATCGCCGGGAACACTCCAACCTTGCTTTGACGCATTATCCCGCGCATCGAAGCGGGATAAGAAATCAGTCCAGTGGACTGATTTCCCCGCGCAGGCGCTTCGCACTTTTGCGGGAAATGCTCTTTTTATAAACCAGAGTGCGAAGAATCGAGGATGCGGGGTCAAACGCGCCTTGGCAAGGCCATCCTTCGATCCTATGTTAGACTGCAACATCGTTCCGTGCCCGCGGAATGGCCGTGGTATCGATTGGACCCGATATGAATCCGAACTATCGCAACTTCGCCCTGTGGGCGATCATTGCTCTTCTTTTGATCGCGCTGTTCAACCTGTTCCAAAGCCCAGGTCAGCGCTCCAATTCCCGTGAAGTTTCCTATTCGCAATTTATTGACGACGTATCCAATGGTCGCGTGAAATCGGTGACGATCACCGGCCAGCGGATCACCGGTACTTTTGCCGACAATGGTTCGACCTTCCAGACCTATTCGCCGGGCGATACGGGTCTCGTCTCGCGCCTTGAAGGCAAGGACGTCGCTATCACCGCGCGCCCTGAAACTGACGGTTCCAGCTCGCTGATTGGTATTCTCCTGTCGTGGCTGCCGATGATCCTGATCCTCGGCGTGTGGATTTTCTTCATGCGCCAGATGCAGGGCGGCTCGCGCGGTGCGATGGGCTTTGGCAAGTCGAAGGCCAAGCTTTTGACCGAAGCGCATGGCCGCGTGACTTTCCAGGACGTCGCCGGCGTGGACGAAGCCAAGCAGGACCTTGAGGAAATCGTTGAATTCCTGCGCGATCCGCAGAAGTTCCAGCGTCTGGGCGGCAAGATTCCGCGCGGCGTGCTGCTCGTTGGCCCTCCCGGCACCGGTAAGACGCTTCTGGCGCGTTCCGTTGCAGGCGAAGCCAATGTACCGTTCTTCACCATTTCCGGTTCTGACTTCGTTGAAATGTTTGTCGGTGTCGGCGCAAGCCGCGTCCGCGACATGTTCGAGCAGGCCAAGAAAAACGCGCCCTGCATCATCTTCATCGACGAAATCGATGCGGTCGGCCGTCATCGCGGCGCCGGTCTCGGCGGCGGCAATGACGAACGCGAACAGACGCTCAACCAGCTTCTGGTCGAGATGGACGGTTTTGAAGCCAACGAATCGATCATCCTGATCGCGGCGACCAACCGTCCTGACGTTCTCGATCCGGCACTTCTGCGTCCGGGCCGTTTCGACCGTCAGGTCGTGGTTCCGAACCCGGATATCGTCGGTCGCGAACAGATTCTCAAAGTGCATGTGCGCAATGTGCCGCTTGCTCCCAATGTCGATCTCAAGGTTGTCGCACGCGGCACGCCGGGCTTCTCCGGTGCCGATCTCGCCAACCTCGTCAACGAAGCTGCCCTCATGGCCGCACGCCGCAACAAGCGTCTGGTGACCATGCAGGAATTCGAGGACGCCAAGGACAAGATCATGATGGGCGCGGAACGCCGCTCCGCCATGACGCAGGAAGAAAAGGCCAATACGGCCTATCACGAGGCAGGCCACGCCATCGTTGCGCTCAACGTGCCGAAGGCCGACCCTGTGCACAAGGCAACGATCATTCCGCGCGGTCGTGCGCTCGGCATGGTGATGCAGCTTCCCGAAGGTGACCGTTATTCGGCCACCTATACCTGGATGGTGTCGCGTCTTGCCATCATGATGGGCGGTCGTGTGGCGGAAGAGCTGAAATTCGGCAAGGAAAACATCACCTCCGGTGCGTCCTCCGATATTCAGCAGGCCACCAAGCTCGCCCGTTCGATGGTGACGCAGTGGGGCTATTCCGATAAGCTTGGCCGCGTGGCCTATGGCGACAACCAGGAAGAAGTCTTCCTTGGCCATTCGGTGTCCCGCACGCAGAATATTTCGGAAGAGACCGCGCAGATCATCGATGCCGAAGTGCGCCGCCTGATCGACGAGGCCTATGCCGAGGCGACCCGCATCCTGACCAAGAAGAAGAAGGACTGGATCGCGCTTGCCGAAGGCCTGCTCGAATATGAAACGCTCTCCGGCGACGAGATCAAGGAACTGATTGCGGGCAACAAGCCATCGCGCGATCAGGGCAGCGATACGCCGTCGCGCGGTTCGGGCGTGCCGAAGGCCGGAAGCCCGCGCAAGCGCAAGGGCAGTGAGCCCGGCAGCGAACCGGGCATGGAACCGCAGCCGCAATAAGCTGCTCGAAAGTGAACAGAGAAAGCCGGGCTTGTCCCGGCTTTCTTGTTATCCAGCTTTGTGGGGCCTTGGCGCAAAGGCTCGTTAAGGATTTCGGCGCATCATATTGCACCAGCTTACGACTTTGGGTTCGGGAGCGTTGAACCTTCTGCCAAAGGCGAAATTGCATTCGTAAGGGTTTTTGCGTTAAGAACAGCGAAAATCCGCTGTCCGGTCAGCCGGCAGCAATTGTTTGCCTGCAAGTTCAGGCGGCATATATTGGAAGATATAGAGAGCGGTTCATGGCTCAGCGCAAGGCGAAACAGATGACACGGAAATATTTTGGAACCGATGGCATTCGCGGACAGGCAAACAGCTTTCCGATGACCCCGGAAATTGCCATGAAAGTCGGCATGGCTGTGGGCCACATATTTCACCGCAAGGGTCACGCTTCGCGCGTGGTGATCGGCAAGGATACGCGCCGTTCGGGCTATATGCTTGAAAACGCGCTGGTGGCCGGTTTCACCGCTGCTGGCATGGATGTGTTCCTGCTCGGCCCGATCCCCACGCCTGCCGTTGCGATGCTTTGCCGCTCGCTGCGCGCCGATATCGGCGTGATGATCTCCGCGTCGCACAATCCATTCTACGATAACGGCATCAAGCTTTTCGGCCCGGATGGATACAAGCTTTCCGATGAGATCGAACTGAAGATCGAGGCAATGATCGACGGCGATCTGACCCCATATCTCGCCAGCCATGGCGATGTCGGCCGCGCCAAGCGCGTCGATGGCGACATCTATCGCTATATCGAATTCGCCAAGCGCACGTTGCCGCGCAACATCGACCTGAACGGTTTGCGGGTCGTTGTCGATTGCGCCAATGGCGCGGGCTACAAGGTTGCCCCTGCCGCCCTGTGGGAACTGGGCGCGGAAGTCATCACCATCAACAACGAGCCGAATGGCATCAACATCAATGAGGATTGCGGTTCGACGCACCCGATCGGCCTGATGAAGAAGGTTCACGAAGTGCGCGCCGATGTCGGTATCGCGCTCGACGGCGATGCGGATCGCGTGTTGCTGGTCGATGAAAACGGCACCGTCATTGATGGCGACCAGCTGATGGCTGTGATTGCCGAAAGCTGGGCTGCTACCGACCGGCTCGAAGGCGGCGGCATCGTGGCGACCGTCATGTCCAATCTTGGACTGGAGCGTTTCCTTGCCGACCGTCACCTGACGCTGGCCCGCACCAAGGTGGGCGACCGCTATGTGGTCGAGCATATGCGCGAGCATGGCTTCAATGTCGGCGGCGAGCAGTCCGGCCATATCGTCCTGTCCGATTTTGCGACGACGGGCGACGGCCTGATTTCCGCGCTGCAAATTCTTGCCGTCGCGCAGGAGCAGGGCAGGCCGATCAGCGAAGTCTGCCGCAAGTTCGATCCGGTACCGCAGCTTTTGAAGAATGTGCGCACCGCTGGCGGCAAGCCGCTGGAAAACAAGCGCGTGAAGAGCGCGATTGATGAGGCCACCGAGCGCCTTGGCGTGCAGGGCCGTCTGGTTATCCGTCCATCGGGCACGGAGCCGCTCATCCGCGTCATGGCGGAAGGCGACGACCGCGGTCTGGTGGAAAAGGTCGTCAACGACATCATCGACGTGATCTCGTCTGAAGGCAGCGCTGCGGCCTGATCGCCTCCGGCGCAGTTTCAGCAAAGGCGCGGGTTCTGTCCCGCGCTTTTTGTTTGGATTGTCTTCCGTATATTAGTAAATGTTAATGAATATGGTAAAAAAAATTTAACTTTTACCGCATAGTCTTCCCCTCAAACATCCGTACCCGCCGCTTTTGGCGGCTTTTGGCGGCGCGAATCTTCGATGGGGCAGACCTATGAAAAGTCTTACGAAAACTCTTTTTGCCGGTGTGGCGGCATCGGTTGCCCTCACGGTCTTGGCGCCCGTCGCGCTGGCCGCTGACATTATCGAGCCAGTTCCGGAAGTACCGGAAGTCGTTGTCGCTCCGCCTGCCGTTGGCGGCTGGTATCTGCGCGGCGACATCGGTTATTCGTGGAATAAATTCAAAGGCGCGAACTACTCGGTTGTCGGCAGTGCATGCGACCCATGCGGCAATGAAACTACTTTCGTCGACAAAAAGGACATCAAGGGCGGTGATCTCAAGGGTTCCTTCCTGATCGGCGGCGGTATCGGCTATCAGGTGACGGACTATTTCCGCACGGATTTCACGCTCGACTATATGACGCGCGCGAAATTCACCAGCGAGCGCGATGAAAGCCATCTGTCGGCCCTGTCGCTCCTCGCCAATGCCTATGTCGATCTCGGCAATTTCGGCGGCGTCACGCCTTATGTCGGCGCGGGTATCGGCGGCACGCGCATCAAATGGGCAGACCTTGTCGATACAACGAATGGCGGCGCCTTGCCCGGCGATGCCAACTGGCGTTTCACCTACGCCCTCATGGCGGGCGCGTCGGTCGATCTCACGCATAACCTGAAGCTGGATGCCGGTTATCGATACCGCCATGTCAATGGCGGCAAGATGTTCGACGGCAAATACGGTCTCGGCGATGGTTACGACAAGGGCATGGACATTCACGATGTGCGTGTCGGCCTGCGTTACATGTTCGGCGGCGCGGCTCCCGTCTATGCCCCGCAGCAGGTTTCTACCATCGTGGACAGTCCGGTTTACAAGTAAAAAGCAAATCCCGAAACGAACAAAGGCCCGGTTGTCCGGGCCTTTGTTCGTTTAGAAATACGGTAAACATATCCCTATATTTATGTGATCTTAACCATGTTCATTCATACATGATGATACATTCATAAGCGGGGGTTTCATCATGTCCATGCAATGGCGTGCTTTCTGTTCGTCGGCTGCTTTGCTGGCCGGACTATGCGTCGCGTCGCAGTCTTTTGCCGCCGATCTCGATACGATCAGCTATGAGCCGGGCGCTGCGGCGCAACAGCCGGTAGAGGTCGGGTCGGGCTGGTATCTGCGCGGCGATATCGGCTACAACATCTCCTCCAAGGCCCGGCTTCAGGTGGAGACACCTTTCGGGAGCGCGTCCGAGAGTTTTGACCTGGACAAGAATGTCGTGCCCTCCATCGGCGTCGGCTATCAGTTCACGGATAATCTGCGCGGTGACGTGACGTTCGGCTATTCCAAACAGAGCTTCGACGACTATGACATCGATGTGCGCAGCTGGGACATGATGGCCAATGCCTATGTCGATATCGGCAATTATTACGGCTTCACGCCTTATCTGGGCGCGGGTCTCGGCTTTGCCAATGTGCGCTATTCGATCGATACGGCCTATGGCGAATACAAATCGGACGATGATTATCGTCTTGCCTGGGCGCTGATGGCGGGTGTGGGCATCGATGTGACATCCAATATCAAGCTCGATGTGGGCTATCGCTATGGGGTTATCGAGGGTGCCGATATTGCAAGTTCGGCAGGGGGCACGCTAAGCGACAAGGACATGCGGTCCCATCAATTGCGTGCCGGCGTGCGCTTCACGACCTGGTAAGACCAAGTCTCATCGAGAATTGGTCTTTCGGCCCGCCTTGCAGTTATTGTTTCAGGTCTGGCGAATTTTTGGTTTTCATATACGGCCCAAATCCTTACAGGTGAACGAATGCGTCGAAAACGTGTCCTGAAAAGGGGAGGGTTATGAAAGCAATCGCTGCACTATCGGATTTCGTCGGCCGCACCTTCGCGGTCTGGGTCATTGTCTTTGCCGTTCTGGGCTTCCTGCTGCCATCCACATTCAGCGTTTTTGCGCCATGGATCGTGGTCCTGCTCGGCATCATCATGTTCGGCATGGGCCTGACCATTTCCGGCAAGGATTTTGCCGAAGTCGCCAAGCGGCCTTTCGATGTCGCCATCGGCGTGCTGGCGCAGTTCATCATCATGCCGCTTCTTGCCGTGTTGCTGACGCGCATCATTCCCATGTCGCCGGAAGTGGCGGCGGGCGTGATCCTTGTCGGCTGCTGCCCCGGCGGCACGGCTTCCAACGTCATGACCTATCTGTCGAAGGGCGATGTGGCGCTGAGCGTCGCCTGCACCAGCGTCACCACGCTGCTGGCGCCGCTGGTCACGCCTTTCCTCGTCTGGTTCTTCGCCAGCCAGTATCTGCCAGTCGATGCGATGAGCATGTTCATCAGCATCGTGAAGGTGATCCTTGTGCCGCTGGCGCTCGGTTTCATTCTCCAGAAGCTTGTGCCGGGTGTGGTCAAGGCGGCTGTGCCCATGCTGCCGCTTGTGTCGGTCATCGGCATTGTGCTGATCGTCGCCGCCGTGGTCGCGGTCAACAAGGCGGCCATCGCCCAGTCCGGCCTGCTGATTTTCGCGGTCGTGGTGCTGCACAATTGCTGCGGACTGCTGCTCGGCTATTTTGCGGCGCGTTTTGCGGGGCTGTCGCTTGCCAAGCGCAAGGCGATCAGCATTGAGGTCGGCATGCAGAACAGCGGCCTTGGCGCTGCGCTCGCCAATGCGCATTTCTCGCCGCTGGCGGCGGTGCCGAGCGCCGTTTTCAGCGTGTGGCACAATATCTCCGGCGCGCTGATTGCAAGCTACTATGCGCGCATGGAAGAAGAGCCGTCGGAAACGCAGACGGCGACGCGATAACGAAATTCCACTCGCCCGGAGCAATCCGGGCGAGCTGGGTAAAAATATTCCACGAATGGCGTATTGAGGAAGAATGCGCTTTCGGCTATCCCGGTAAGTGGGCCACGTCTCCCCAACGAGACGCGTGCTATCTGAGAGGATAGAAACAACATGACGACGATTGCGAAGCCGGCAGTTCGCCCGGCTAATCCTAATTTTTCATCCGGTCCCTGTGCAAAACGTCCCGGCTGGTCGCTGAATGCGCTGGTCGATGCGGCGCTTGGCCGTTCGCACCGCGCGAAAATCGGCAAAACCAAGCTCAAAGAGGCCATCGACCTCACCCGCGAAGTGTTGCAGGTGCCTGCCGATTACCGCATCGGCATTGTTCCCGCATCCGACACCGGCGCTGTCGAAATGGCGCTGTGGTCCATGCTCGGCGCGCGCGGCGTCGATATGGTCGCCTGGGAAAGCTTCGGCGCGGGCTGGGTGACGGACGTGACCAAGCAGCTCAAGCTCGAAGATGTGCGCACCTTTGAAGCGCCCTATGGCGAGATTGTCGATTTCAGCCAAGTCGATTTCGACCGCGACGTGGTCTTCACCTGGAACGGCACCACATCGGGCGCGCGCGTCCCGAACGGTGATTTCATTCCGGCTGACCGCAAGGGCCTGACCTTCTGCGACGCGACCTCCGCCGCTTTCGCGCAGCGTCTCGATTTCGCAAAACTCGATGTCGTCACCTTTTCCTGGCAGAAGGTGCTGGGCGGCGAGGGCGCGCATGGCATCCTGATCCTGTCTCCGCGTGCTGTCGAGCGGCTGGAAAGCTACAAGCCTGCATGGCCGCTGCCCAAGATTTTCCGCATGACTTCCGGCGGCAAGCTGATCGAAGGCATTTTTGTCGGCGAAACCATCAACACGCCGTCCATGCTCTGCGTGGAAGACTATCTCGATGCGCTGAAATGGGCGAAGTCGCTCGGCGGCCTCGATGCGCTGGTTGCGCGTGCCGACGCCAATTTCGCTGTCCTGAACGATTTCGTGGAAAGGACGCCGTGGATCGCCAATCTGGCCGTGAAGCCGGAAACGCGCTCCAACACCTCCGTCTGCCTGACGATTGTCGACCCGGAAGTCACTGCCCTGTCAGCCGACGAGCAGGCCGCTTTCGCCAAGGGCATCGTCACCGCGCTCGACAAGGAAGGCGTTGCCTATGATATCGGCGCCTATCGCGACGCGCCTTCGGGCCTGCGCATCTGGGCCGGTGCGACGGTGGAAGCTTCCGATCTGGAAGCGCTGACGCATTGGCTGGATTGGGCTTTTGCAACGCAAAAGGCTGCGCTGAAAGCTGCTGCCTGAGCATTTCATGCATGACGCCGTGGTCCGCGTTGGGGCGGCCACGGTCCGCATTCCCCCATTACAGCGCATTTCCTGAATGAGAACGGTCTGCGTCATCGCAGGAAATGCATGGTTTGAAAATGTTTGAAGGAGGCCTCAATGGCACCTCGCGTTCTCGTATCCGATAAGCTTTCGCCCACTGCCGTCCAGATTTTCAAGGATCGCGGCGTGGAAGTCGATTACCTGCCTGATCTCGGCAAGGACAAGGAAAAGCTTCTCGAAGTCATCGGCGATTATGACGGTCTGGCGATCCGTTCGGCCACCAAGGTCACGGAAAAGCTGATCGCCGCCGCCAAGAAGCTCAAGGTGGTCGGTCGCGCCGGTATCGGCGTCGACAATGTCGATATTCCGGCGGCTTCGCGCCGTGGTATCATCGTCATGAACACGCCGTTCGGCAATTCGATCACCACCGCGGAACACGCCATCGCGCTGATGTTCGCTGTCGCCCGCCAATTGCCGGAGGCCGACACATCCACCCGTGCAGGCAAGTGGGAAAAGAACCGCTTCATGGGCGTGGAAATTACCGGCAAGACGCTGGGCGTCGTCGGCTGCGGCAATATCGGTTCGATTGTCGCGACCCGCGCCATCGGCCTGAAAATGCATGTGGTGGCCTTCGATCCTTTCCTGTCCGAAGCCCGCGCGCAGGAACTGGGCGTGGAAAAGGTCGAGCTGGACGAGCTGCTCGCCCGCGCCGATTTCATCACGCTGCACACGCCATTGACCGACAAGACGCGGCATATCATCAACGCGGAAAACCTCGCCAAGACCAAACCGGGCGTGCGCATCGTCAATTGCGCGCGCGGCGGCCTGATCGTGGAAAAGGATCTGGTGGCGGCGCTGAAATCCGGCCATGTGGCGGGTGCCGGTATCGACGTCTATGAAACGGAACCGGCGACGGAAAACGAACTTTTCTCGCTGCCCAATGTCGTCTGCACGCCGCATCTCGGCGCGTCGACGGCGGAAGCGCAGGAAAATGTCGCGCTTCAGGTGGCCGAACAGATGTCGGACTATCTGGTGAAGGGCGCCGTTTCCAATGCCATCAACATGCCGTCGATCACGGCTGAGGAAGCGCCGCGCCTGAAGCCGTTCGTCAAGCTTGCCGATGTGCTTGGCGCTTTCGTCGGTCAGGTCACGGACGAGCCGATCCAGGAAGTGGAAGTGCTGTTCGATGGCGCCACCGCCACCATGAACACGCGCGCATTGCTGAGTGCGGCGCTGGCCGGTCTCATCCGTCCGCAGGTTGCCGACGTCAACATGGTTTCCGCGCCGATCATGGTGAAGGAGCGCGGCATCATCGTCTCGGAAGTCAAGCGCGACAAATCCGGCATTTTCGATGGCTATATCAAGCTGACGGTGAAGACGACGCTGCGCGAGCGCTCCATCGCGGGCACCTGCTTCTCCGATGGCAAGCCGCGCTTCATCCAGATCAAGGGAATCAATCTCGACGCCGAGGTCGGCCCGCACATGCTTTACGTCACCAACAAGGACGTTCCGGGCATGATCGGCCTGCTTGGCACGATCTGCGGCAAGCACAATATCAACATCGCAAACTTCTCGCTCGGACGCGACCATCCGGGTGGCGACGCGATTGCCATGCTCTATGTGGATGAACAGATTCCACAGGCGGCACTTGACGAACTGACGGCTCAAGAGGCAATCAAGGCGGCAACACCGCTTGAGTTCAACGTCGGAGAAGTTTGAGAACATGGTTGAAGAGATGGTACAGCCGGAATGGCGGCGCATGCACGAGCAGGATATTGCGGGCGTGACTGCGGTTGCCAATGTTGTCCATCTCGATTTCTTCGAAGATGAGGCGGTCTTCCGGGACCGCTTCAAGCTCTATCCGGCAGGCTGCTTCGTGCTGGCCCTCGAGAACGAGGTTTTGGGCTATGGCGTCAGCCACCCATGGAAGCTCGATACGGTTCCCGCTCTCAACGCCGTTCTGGGCGAACTGCCGGAAGATACCAACACCTACTACATCCACGATATCGCGCTTCTGCCCGAAGCCCGCTCCAGCGGGGCGGCGACCCGCGTCGTCGAACTGATGGCGACGCAAGCCGAACGCGACGGCTTTGTCACCATGTCGCTCGTTGCCGTCAACGGCTCGCAGGGTTTTTGGGAAAAGAAGGGCTTTGTCGTCCGCGACCTTCCGGCGCTTGAAGAAAAGCTGAAAAGCTATTCGGAGGATGCGCTCTATATGGTCCGCGCCGGCTAAGGTCGCCGATCGGGTCGGCGCCCCGCCTCTTTATCGCAGCATAATCTTATCGATGCTTTTTTCGAAGAACTTTTTATCCTTGGAAGATGCCCCGCATCTTGTGAAGATACGTGGCAATTTTCCAGCCTCTTGAATTGTGTATGCTCGCCAATTCGCGTTCCAGATTGTCGGCTCTTTTGGATTCGTGGAACCTGAACATTTCAGATTGCTGTAACATCAGGTTTTTTTCTTTTAATTCTTCTCGCAAAATATCGATATGAACTCTATGCTGGAACTCCGGTATCAGATTTCTTTCATTTATCTCTTCATGGAGATATTCACTCTGGTGGCTATATTGCTGATCCATTATCTTTTTGCGGGTGTTATCGTGATTTTCCTGAAGTATCGAATAATAGTATTTCTTTCTATTAACTGCGCTACCTATTATTCTAAATAGCTTCTCAGATTCTAGGAATATTTCTTTACTTATCATGCTAATTTTTGAGTATTCCGTGAATATATCGTAAAGTATTGTTTGATTTGGTGGGGGTAAGTCGTATGTCCACCCTTCGAATCTCAACCAAAGCGCGCGTCCATCGCATTCTTTTGTTACAAGAGCATGGAGATCCTCGGCTGGTTGATTTCTATGGTCGGAGATTCGCTCACTTCTAGAGAAATATTCTTCATCGACATTTTCCAAAGAGCGGCCTGAAAAATTGGTTTTCATCGCCTGATAGAAGTTTGAGGGTTTAATAAAACCCTTCACGCCATCGTAGCCTACGAGGATTACCGGTTTTTTTGAAGCCAGTCCCTCAAGGGCAACGCGCCCCATACCCGCAACGCCAGCGAATCTGGCCATGTAGGAATGCACGCCAGTTTTGGTGCCGAGAAACTCAACGAAGTCCGCGAGTCCGTTATCTGCGAGTTTTCCCATCAGAGTGGTACGAGCTGGTCCATCGCCAATAATTACTATACCTGGCAGGTGGAGGGACTTGGCGATCGTTATAAACTCATAAATTCCGACGATTTTGAATTCGTCGAGCCGGGAGACAACCAGCCATCGTGGGTCAGGCACCTCGTGGCTAACGGCAGCTTGGGAAAAAACAGATAAATCTATAGAATTTGGAAGTATTTTGACAGTATCTGGGCTGGTATAAACTTCGACAAGTTGGGCGACTTCTTCCGAGACAGCCAAAATCAGCGGTGTGTGTGGTAGTATAACCTGCTTCAGGAGGAATTCGTGTAGTGGGCTATAACTTGCAATGGAAGTGGGACCGTGCAGAGTAATTACGAAACCAGTTCTCTCAAATTCTGCAGCAATGAAGGCAGCAAAAATCGAAATAAATGGATGCGCGTGCACTAAGTCGATTTTATTGGTGCGGATCAGTTTCCTCAAACAATGGACAGTTTCCCAAAGATTCTCGATCGATTGGGAAGGTTCGAAATTCAAGTCTCTTGTTATCGACGCTATCCCATCTGGAAGAAGTGCATCATCAAATTGTTTTCCAACTGCGAGATGCACTTTCCAGCCGTCTTCAGTCAGTTGCCGAATCTCTCCAGACAGGTAAGTTTCCAAGCCGCCAACAGTGAAATTCTCAGTGACTATAAGTATATTCTTCATTCGCCTATCATCAGAAACTTTTTTTGATTTCGTTAGAGTCGGCGGTCTAATGATCTGCGCTATCTTCGCGTATAGCTCGAATGGCTTGTGCCCCAATCCCCAAACCCATTCCGTCCCCTCTTTGATCATTGCATGAAATTCGGGACCCGATCAATAGCTCCAGACATAAGTTGAGCATGGTAGTGGGTGTGAGAAACCTGTTAGCAGCAGGAATTCCGGTCTCGAATCTACCATTTTCGCCTCTCCAGAGACTGAACCTCTACCGACCCTAAGCGCCCTTCGTTCAAGAGGTGTTCAAAAATCGCGAATTTCTTGCACGAAAGAGTCGCGCAATCCCGTTTCAATCTGTATAGAGACGAGGGATCAGCACCCCGTTGCCCTTGATGGCGATGACCGGGCCGCTTTGATCCTTGGATTTTCAAATAGAAGCCAAGGAGTTTCTTCAATGGCAAATGTGGTTGTCGTCGGGTCGCAATGGGGCGACGAGGGCAAGGGTAAGATCGTTGACTGGCTGTCCGAACGCGCCGATGTCATCGTGCGCTACCAGGGCGGGCATAACGCAGGTCATACGCTGGTCATCGACGGCATCAGCTACAAGCTTTCGCTGCTGCCATCCGGCCTCGTGCGCGGCAAGCTCAGCGTCATCGGCAATGGCGTCGTTGTCGATCCGCATCATTTCGTCGCCGAAGTCGAAAAGCTGCGCGCGCAGGGCATCGACATCAATCCGGACGTGCTGCGCATTGCCGAAAATGCACCGCTCATCCTCTCCATCCATCGCGATCTCGACGCCATGCGCGAAGGCTCCAATTCGGGCCTTAAGATCGGCACCACCAAGCGCGGCATCGGCCCTGCCTATGAAGACAAGGTTGGCCGTCGCGCCATCCGCGTCATCGATCTGGCCGAGCCGGAAACGCTGGAGCCGAAGGTCGAACGCCTGCTCGCGCACCACAATCTGCTGCGTCGCGGCATGGGTCTTGAGGAAATCGCGGTCGAAACCATTCTGACCGAACTGACCTCGGTTGCCGATCAGATCCTGCCCTATATCGATCAGGTCTGGCGCGTGCTCGACGAACGCCGCAAGGCTGGCGACCGCATCCTGTTCGAAGGTGCACAGGGCGCGCTGCTCGACAACGACCACGGCACCTATCCGTTCGTGACCTCCTCCAACACGGTTGCCGGTCAGGCTGCCGCCGGTTCGGGCCTCGGCCCGACGGCCATCGGCTATGTGCTGGGCATCACCAAGGCCTACACGACCCGCGTCGGCGAAGGTCCGTTCCCGACCGAACTGAACGACGAGATCGGCGAATTCCTCGGCACCAAGGGCCATGAATTCGGCGTGGTGACAGGCCGCAAGCGCCGCTGCGGCTGGTTCGACGCCGTGATCGTGCGCCAGACGGTTCGTACCTCCGGCATTACCGGCATCGCGCTGACCAAGCTCGACGTTCTCGATGGTCTGGACGAAATCAAGATCTGTGTCGCCTATGAACTCGATGGCAAGCGCATCGATTATCTGCCTTCCTCCATGGGCGCGCAGGCACGCGTGAAGCCGATCTATGAAACGCTGCCCGGCTGGTCGGAGACGACCGCTGGCGCGCGTTCGTGGAACGATCTTCCGGCGCAGGCGGTCAAATATGTCCGCCACATCGAAGAACTGATCGGCGCGCCGGTGGCGATGCTCTCCACCAGCCCGGAACGCGAGGACACCATTCTCGTCACCGATCCGTTCCACGACTGACCGGCTGTAATAGCTGATCGAAAGGTTCGGAGCAGCTTTGCCAAGAGCTGCTCCGATTTTGTTTTGACCGCCGGACAAGGAACGCGATCGGCTGCATAAAGCTTCGAAACAGGGTGATTTTTGCCACTATTTTACCGCATCGTTTTGAAAGTCTTCGCTAAATCGTAGCCGGAGACTTTGCTTTCCCTTGATTATTGTGATTATTGGGACATTTATTGCATCCTGTGCTTATTGTTCATCTGGACGGGCGGAAACCGGGTAAGACGGAATGGCGGATTTTGTAGCGGTACTGAAAAAGACGATCGATGCGCAGGCGGACAAATCGCCGGAGTTGCGCCAGCGCGTTTATGCGAAAGCGCGCGCCACGATCGAGCAGAAGCTTGTCACGGCAAATGCCTCGCAGGCTGTGGCTGTCCGCCAGCGCAATATCCTAGAAGACGCCATTGCCGAGGTCGAAGCCTTTTATGCGCCGCCAGCCGCCGTGCCGGAGCCGCCGGTCGAGGATGCGCTGGATGATTTTCTGCAGGAGGCGAATCGCGCTGCGGAAGACCGCGTCCCGTCCCATGATGACGACGAGCCTGCATTTTCCCACGCGCCGCGGGGTGAGCGCCGCGACAGCACCAGCGACGATGAGGATGCACCGGCTTTCGTGGCCGAGCGCAACGATGACTGGAAGCTGGACCGCGCCAAGGAAAAGGCTCAGGCCCGCCGCAGCGAATATATCGAGCGCACGGCCCGCAAAGAACAGCGCTCCTATAAGGGGCTGGTTGTCGCGTTGATCGCAGTTCTTGCTCTCGGAACCGCCGGCTACGTCGTCTGGAACAACAAGGACAAGATTCAGGAACTGGCATCGAGCCTTGGGCGCAGCGATGCGCCTGCGACCGGTTCCGACACCCAAACACATCCTGAAGAAGGCACGACGCCGCCAGCCGACAGCAATACGGCGACCACGGGCGGCGAACAGAAGCCGGAACAGCCGCAGCAGCCTGCGGGCGAACCGAAGCTGACGCAGCGGCTGATGCCGGATGGCAGCGAAACCGATAGCGGGCCTGCCGGTGGTGCGAATGGCATCGGGGAGGGCACGTCGACCGCCGCTTCCACCCCGGCCCCTGCCGAAACGAATCCGCCGACGGGCGCGCAGCCCGGACAGAACCAGACCGTTGCCGTTGGCCAGCAGGCCCTTCTTTATGAAGAACGCGGCGGCGCGGGATCGGATTCGGTCGAGCGCGGCAATGTTGTCTGGTCGACGATCGAGGAAAGCCTGGAAGACGGCCAGCCTGCCCAGCCCGCCGTGCGCGCCACGGTCACGATGCCGACCAGCAAGGTCGAGCTGAAGATGACGATCCGCAAGAATACGGACCAGTCCATCCCGGCGAGCCATCTGATCGAAATGGTCTTCACCGTGCCGGAAGGCTTCCCCGGCGGCGTGGTGGATAATGTGCAGCGCGTCACCTTCAAGGATACGGAACAGGCGGCGGGCAATCCGCTGGTCGCCGTGCCATCGAAGATCGGCGACAACTTCTTCATCGTATGGCTGAACGACGCCCGCACCGCGCAGGACACCAATCTTTCGCTGATGCGCCGTTTGCAGTGGATCGATATTCCGATCTCCTACCGCAATGGCCGTCGCGCGCTTATCAGTCTGGAAAAAGGCGTGCCGGGCGAGAAGGTATTCAACGAGGTTCTGGGTACGAATTAGAGCGCGTTTCGATCTGATTGGATCCGATCGGCGCTCTAACTATTTATTTTACCGCGCATTTTTTCCGAAAACCGTTTCACACTTTCCGGAATGCGCTCTAGCCCGCCACGAAACGAAAAAGGCCGCTCGAAGCGGCCTTTTTGTTGGCGAGCAGTCGGGGATTACTTCTTTTCAGCGAAGGCCTTGATAGCCTTGGCGACTTCGTTCTGCGCAGCTTGCGCACTGTCGAAGCCAGCCAGTTCAACGACCTTGCGGCCTTCCGGCAACTGCTTGTAGACGCGGAAGAAGGCTTCCAGACGCTGCTGTTCGATCTTCGGCAGGTCGGTGATTTCCTTGATGTTGTCATAGGTCGGATCGATGTCCGTGGTCGGCACGGCGACGATCTTGTCGTCCTGGTCGCCGCCGTCGATCATCTTGAGCACGCCGATGGGGCGAACCTTGATGATCGCGCCCGGAACAATCGGCTCGCGCGTATAGATGATTGCGTCGAGCGGATCGCCGTCACCGGCAAGCGTGCTGGTGATCGAGCCGTAATTGGCCGGATAGATCACGGGCATGGACTGGTAGCGGTCGACCACGATGTGACCGGTCTTGTCGTCGATTTCATATTTGGTGAAGCTGCCCTGCGGGATTTCGATGGCCGTGAAGAACTCCTTCCCGTCCTGCTCCTTCTGCGGATAATCGAGGAAGGAGACGTAGTCGGAAGCAGATGCGGCAGTGGCGGCGGTGAGCGCGAGAGCTGCGGCGAGCAGGAGCTTTTTCATGGAATGACCTTGAAGCTTGGGTGAAACACGCCCTCGTCCCTAAAGCCAATCCATTACAGTTGTTTGACGGTTTTATATCGGTTGCATGACGGTTTCGGCGAGGAGGCGCCTCGCGATCCTCTGCCGGGCTGATGCAAACCTTCCTGCAAAACCGGTTTCCATTTTGCTGCCCCAAACAATACTGCCGCAAAATGGCGTTCCCATCTTGCGGCAGTAAAAGGATCAATAGTGCAACTGTTAAGCGTGCGCTTCCTCGACTTGATTCAGCGCCTTCTGCTGCTTGAAAGCGGCGGCCTTAACCGCCGCCTGCACCTTTTCAAACGCACGCACTTCGATCTGGCGGACACGCTCGCGGCTGATATCGAATTCGCTGGAAAGATCCTCCAGCGTCATCGGGTCATCCGAAAGGCGGCGGGCCTGAAAAATGCGGCGTTCGCGGTCGTTCAGCGTATCCATCGCCTGTTCCAGCATGGAGCGGCGGTTTTCCAGTTCGTCCTGCTCGATCAGGATCTGCTCCTGGCTGCTGCTGTCATCGACCAGCCAATCCTGCCATTCGCCGGATTCACCTTCGGAAGCGCGCAGCGGCGCATTCAGCGAAGCGTCACCGGACAGACGGCGGTTCATGGAAACCACTTCGTCCTCGCTGACATTGAGCTTGGTCGCGATCTGCTTGACCTGATCGGGGTTGAGATCGCCGTCGTCGAGCGCCTGAATCTTGCTCTTCATCTTGCGCAGATTGAAGAACAGGCGCTTCTGATTGGCGGTCGTCCCCATCTTCACAAGGCTCCACGAGCGCAGGATATATTCCTGGATCGAAGCCTTGATCCACCACATGGCATAGGTGGCAAGACGGAAACCGCGTTCAGGCTCGAAACGCTTGACGGCCTGCATGAGACCGACATTGCCTTCCGAAATGACTTCACCGATCGGCAGGCCATAGCCGCGATAGCCCATGGCGATCTTGGCCACGAGACGCAGATGGCTCGTCACCAGCTTGTGGGCGGCCTTGGGGTCGGTATGTTCGTGATAGCGCTTGGCCAGCATATATTCTTCCTGCGGCTCAAGCATGGGAAAACGGCGGATTTCTTCCAGATAACGGGTAAGGCCACCGTCACCTGACGTGATGCTTGGGAGATTCATCTGGGCCATAGAGCACCCTCCTTTATGATTTCAGGTTCCCGTCTGGCGAACCTGTCGCGGGGGCTGCCTCCTGCACTTCCCTCTCGCGAGCCTCCATATATAGGCATGATTTTGGCGAAAACACGATCCTTTAACTCATGAAACAAACTGTCACTACAATGTGAACGCAGCTCCCGGTCAAAGGTTTCGTGAAATCGTCTGAAATGAATTGCGTGTTGTGAGAGAGCGGCTTTCACCGCGACCGCGCCCCCGGTCCTGATACTGAAAAGCCGAGATTAATCAGCAATCCATTCTTTCGCCAACCATGATAGTTGCCAGTATTATATAGAATGCTTGCGGAAATTTTCCAGAAGGTGCTCCATATCTTCCGGCACCGGCGCTTCAAAACGCATCAGTTCCTCGGTGGACGGATGGGTGAAGGCGAGCAGCCATGCATGCAGTGCCTGCCGGTGGAAACCGCGCACGGCCTCTTTCAAGGGGTCCGGCAGCTTGTTGGCCTTGGTCTTGTAGGCGCTGCCATAATCCATGTCGCCGACAAGCGGATGGCCGATATGGGCCATGTGCACGCGGATCTGGTGTGTCCGGCCTGTCTCTAAGCGGCATTCGACGAGCGAGGCGAGCGCGGTCGCGTCTTCGCGGGGCCCGAATTTTTCGACCGTGGCATAATGGGTGACGGCGTGGCGGGCATCTTCCCGCTCTTCATTGACAACGGCCTGCTTGGTGCGGTCGCGATGCGAGCGCCCCAGATGGGCGTCGATATAGCCCTGCGGGCGTTCAGTCATGCCCCAGACGAGCGCGAGATAGGCGCGCTCCAGATCGCCGGTGCGGCCATGGTCGGCAAACTGTTCGCTCAGATGCCGGTGCGAAAGATCGTTCTTGGCAACGACCATGACGCCGCTCGTATCCTTGTCGAGACGATGCACAATGCCCGGGCGGCGGATTCCGCCGATGCCCGACAAGCTATCGCCACAATGATATATGAGGGCATTGACGAGTGTTCCCGTCCAGTTGCCGTTGCCGGGGTGAACGACAAGCCCGGCAGGCTTGTTGATCACGATGAGATCGTCGTCCTCGTAAAGAATATCGAGCGGTATATTCTCGGCAATCGGCTCGGCTGGCTCCGGCTCAGGCAGCACGATGGCGATTGTCATGCCTTCGCGCAGCTTCTGCTTGGCTTCACGGGCGGGCGCGCCGTCGATGGTCACATGGCCTTCGGCGATAAGGGATTGAACGCGGCTGCGCGAGAGTTCCTGCCCCAATGCTGCGGCCAGCCACTGGTCGAGACGCTTGCCTGTGGCATCGGAGTCGGTTGTTAGCTCTTTCACTCGTGTTTTCCTTCTTGAGAGCTGTTCTGCCGTGACGAAATCGTCAGAACTGCCTGTCTCTAGATTTTACCGCATTTATGCGGCCTCAAATGTTTCCATTTGGCCGCAAAATGCTCTATCACCCGCACACGCCTTAACACGGCGAAGTTCGAACCGGAGTCGTTGAATGCAGGATCCACACTATCCCAGATACCAGAATCATCAGGATTCAGGCTATCAGGACTATCAGCAGGGCTATTACCCCGATGAACAGGCCGAGCCCCCGCTTGATCCAGCCATGGAACGTGTGCGCCGCAAAATGATCCGGCTTCTGGCCGTCTCCATCGGTGTCATGCTGATCGGTCTTATGGCTGTGCTTGTCGCCGTTGTCTACAAAATCAATCGCGCGCCGGAAACCCCGGTTGACGAAGCCCGGTCCGATATTCCCGGACAGGCCGCGCCGGTACCCGCAAAGCCGGAGCCGCCGAAGCTGATCGAATCGCAGATCAACCTGACGCCGGGCACCCGCCTTCTTTCGCAAAGCCTTTCGGGCAACGAGCTTTCACTGGAAACGCTTCTGCCGGATGGCGGTACGGAACTCATCATCTATGATTATCGCGAGTCGCGCATCATCGGCCGCATCAAGCTCGGCAATGTCGAGTAGGGTGAACTGATCAGGGCGGCATGATTGCCGCCCATTTGTTCTGTCTTCGAGGATTGCGCTTTTTCCTTTTGGCGCTTATATCAGCGATGTGGCCTGGAGCGCGTTTCGATTTGATTGAATCAATCTGTGCTCCCGGTTCTCGTGTTTCAAGCATAAGCTTGTCGATCCTGTTTCACTCCGGTCGGCTTGTGCTCCAAGCGCCCATCGTCTAGCGGTCAGGACGGCGCCCTCTCACGGCGCAAACAGGGGTTCGATTCCCCTTGGGCGTACCAGCATAATTCAATCCTGCCTGAACAAACTGCAATCATCCCGTGTTTGCGGGATATGAATGCCGCGTATGGTGGTGTTATTGTTCAGGCATGTGGAAAATTGGGTCGAATATCTATCCTCAAATCCATAATGCGGTCAGGGTGAAAGGCATTCTTGCCGAGCCTTTCACGCCGCGAGACGTGCGGCGCGTCGCTCCGGGCTGGCCTTACTCCCGATACTTCTCGTTTCTTGCTGAAAACTGCACCGCCAATCAACCGGAAGGCCATGCGCTTTTCGTGCGCGTGGGCAGGGGGCAATATCATCTGAACGACAGGGCGACAGCATCCGAGCCCGATCAGTGCGCGCATTCACGATAACGGCTGGGGAGATCGGCGCGTGTCCAGTTGCAAAAAATTGCAACTGGCGGCGAGACGGTGCATAATCGAACCATGAGTGAATCGTACAAGAAACCCGATTATGAACAGGAACTGCGCCAGGCAGGTGTCCGCATCACGCGGCCGCGCCGGATCATCCTGAACATATTGACCGAAACGGAAGATCACCCCGACGCGCTGGAGATTTTTCGCCGGGCGGTGGAGATCGATGACAGCATTTCGCTGTCGACCGTCTATCGCACGATGAAGCTTCTGGAAGAGCGCGGCGCTATCCACCGCCACGCCTTTGCCGGAGGGCCGTCGCGTTTTGAACAGGCGAGCGGCGCGCATCACGACCATATCATCGACATGGATTCCGGCGATGTGGTGGAATTTCGCTCCGATAAGATCGAAAAACTGCAGGAAGAAATCGCCCGGTCGCTCGGTTACGAGATCGTGCATCACCGGCTCGAACTTTATTGCAAAAAAATTCAAAACTGACGGAACCAAGTTTCGTCTGCTGCGTTTAGCGCCCATGAAGGTCGTGACCCCGCCCCCACAACGCGGCCTTCACAGTTCGCCTCAACCTCCCCGCACGAGGCGAGCGGCGAGAATGCCGCGCTGATGTCAGCATCAAGCAGCAGGCGTTCCGCAAATTCAGAGCAAGCCGCTGTGGTTCAGGCTGATCGCCGGACCATGGCGGCTTTTTTCATGTCGATCGGGTTCTATCAGGCGTCGAACTGCTCTGTCGGGATGATGAGGGAATAAATAGCGCCGGTTCCATCGATGCGATAATCGGCATGGCCGTTGACGGAGGCGGGAACGATGCGCTGCAGCACGGCGCTGCCAAAGCGCGGATCGTGCTCGAAAACCTCGGGCATTGCCGGATTGGTTTCTTCCCAGTGGAATTCCAGCCTGTCATCGCCGCTGGCCACATGCGTGACCCTGGCGGAAATCCTCACCCGGCCATAGGGTATGGACAGGCCGCCGAAGGAGGTGGCGTTCACTACCAGCTCGTGCAGCGCGAGGCCGACATGCAGCGCCGCGCCGGGGAAAAGATAGGGGTTGTCTCCCTCGATGCTCACGCGTTCGTCGGTAACGTCGATATATTTCTCGACCTGCGAATGCACGAGATCGCGAAACAACGCGCCGCGCCAGTTGGAATCGGTCACCAGATCCTGCGAATAGGACAGCGACTGGATGCGTCCGCGAAATTTCAGCAGGAAATCATCGATGGAGTCGGTGAAGCGCGCGGTCTGGCTGGCGATGCTCTGCACGATGGCAAGCAGGTTCTTGGAGCGATGGCTCACTTCGCGCAAGAGCGTCTTCAGCACCTGTTCGCGCCGCTTCAACTCGCTGATTTCGATGGCCGTGGTGACGAGGCCCAGAATATTGCCCTCGTCGTCGCGGTCGCAATCGACGTGAAATTCGATCCAGCGCAGCTTGTCGCCGTCATTGATGGCGATTTCCACATTCTGCGCTTCGCCCGTGGCCAGCGCCGCTTGCTTGGCGCTGTCGAGCTTGTGCAGGGCGGCGGAAAAGATGAAATCGCAGTCGCTTCCGCCGACTTTCCACTTTTCCTGCCAGTAGAGCGGGATATTTTCCCCCCATGAATAGAGGAGATCGGGCCGCTGATAGAGAACGCAGACATTGCTGTTGCGCACGGCCCGCAACAGCGCCCGCAAACGGGCTGCGTCCGGTTCGGTTTCTTGCAGGTTGAATTTTGCGCCAGCCGCCATGTCTGCCTCGATTATCCCGCAACCGCACTCGATCCGCCCATGGGCAACACCCCTAAAACCCCGGAAATGCTGATTGGAAGTTTACGTGCCATGGCGTCCATTTTCACTGACAGGCTGACGGATCTCGGTCGAGCAATCATCATTCGATCCCTGGACTTGCCTACTTTGGCTGGCCCGAATTCTGAAACCGGTAAACCGCCGCATGGCTCATGCGGCGGTTATTTCCATTGAGACGTAATATAGGCTGGTGCTTCAGGAGGTCAAAAACTGCCTTTGATTTTGTGCCGGTTATGCCTTGCGGATCGCCGAGGCGATGAGCGAAATCACCAGCAGGGCAAGGAACACGAAGAATAGAATCTGCGCTATGCCAGCCGACGCACCGGCGATGCCGCCGAACCCGAGCGCACCTGCCACAAGTGCTACCACAAGAAATACGAGCGCATAATAAAGCATGTTCGGTCTCCTCTTTATTGTGTGCAAGAATAACGGGATCAAGACCGTATTTGTTCCGTGCTTCCGGGAGAATTAACGCGTTCACAACTCTAAATACTCATGACGTGCCGTAAGGCGGCGTGACCGGGCGAATAGATGGCGAAACCCGCAACCGAACTCCCGAAAGTTCTTTGCCTTTCGGGAGTGTTTGCGCACGCAAAACCGTTTCACAGTTTTGCTCGGAAATGCTCTAGGCCGCGACCTGCGAGGCTTCCTCGAAAAAGAGCGCCTGGCTGATCAGGGCCTTCACCATGTCGGGATTGAACGGCTTGGTGACGAGGAAGGTCGGCTCGGGGCGCTCGCCCGTCAGCAGCCGTTCCGGGAAGGCGGTGATGAAAATGACGGGTATGGTGTCATTTTGCAGGATTTCGTTCACCGCATCGATGCCCGAGCTTCCATCGGCAAGCTGGATATCAGCCAGCACCATGCGCGGCTTTTCCTGCTTGTAGAGTGCCAGCGCCTCGTCCCTGGTGCGCGCGATGCCCACCACTTCGTGGCCAAGGCTTTCCACCATCTGCTCGATATCCATCGCGATCAGCGGCTCGTCCTCGATAATCATGATGCGCGTTGCCACCTGGCGCGAGATTTCGGCCGATGCGACCGAGAGAACGCGGCTCAGTTCAGCGTCGTCCAGTTCGAGAATTTCGGCGGCTTCCCGGTCGGAAAAGCCTTCCACCGCCACAAGCAGGAACGCTTGTCGCGGCAAGGGGGCGATATTGGAAAGGTTTCTTGCCGCACGCTGTTCCCATGCAAAATCCGATGCCGGTTCCGGCACGCGGACCGAGGCCGTCTTGTAGAGATCGCAGAAAAGGCGATAGAGCCCGATCCGGTCGGATGAAGCGTCCGGAAATATGCTCACATCGGCAATCAGGGCTTCGAGGGCAGCCGCCACATAGGCGTCCCCGGACGATTGCGAGCCGGTAAGGGCGCGGGAAAAACGACGAAGATAGGGAAGATGCGGCGCGATACGCGTCGATAACGTCATGGTAATGGAACTCCTCAACTGCCGCTTTCGTTCATTTATGCATTTCGGGCGGACCGAAACCGGCCCTCTCCACCCATGCCTTGAGCGCAGCATTATGGTACTCTAAACGGGACGTTTGGAAAAAAGTTCCGTGACGGAGAAATATATTCGGGAACTTTTTGGAAACCTGCGCATTTCCCGCTGAAGCAGGGGCTTAGATTAATAGGGTAGGGCACTCAGCCCGGAACGATCAAGATATGGCAGAAAAAGAAAACCTTCACATGAACGGAGCCGGGGTCAG
The DNA here is from genome assembly GCA_900473915.1 of Hyphomicrobiales bacterium. Taxonomy (GTDB): domain Bacteria; phylum Pseudomonadota; class Alphaproteobacteria; order Rhizobiales; family Rhizobiaceae; genus Brucella. The sequence goes on from UCNG01000003.1 coordinate 152,554, forward strand.
GTCACCCCGCCGCGTTCAGAAGGATGTATTGGGACCAAATTGTGAAGTCGGATTGAAACTGAAGGCACTGTACGCCTCGATACAGGACGAGACGATCCCGGATCGCTTCCTCGATCTTCTTGAAAAACTCGATCAGGCTGAACAGGAGAGTATGCGTGAACACAGCACCCGGTCCGTCGGTTGAAAGCAACGCGCAGTTCAAGCGGGAACTTCTGTCCTCGCTGCCGAGCTTGCGCGCCTTTGCGGTGTCGCTGATCGGCCAGCATGACAAGGCGGACGATCTCGTCCAGGATACGATCATGAAAGCGTGGGCCAAGCAGGAGTCCTTCGAGATGGGGACCAATATGAAAGCATGGCTCTTCACCATCCTGCGCAATGAATTCTACACGCAGATGCGCAAGCGCGGCCGCGAGGTGCAGGACACCGACGGCGTGTTCAGCGAACAGCTCGCCGTGCATCCCTCGCAATATGGCACGCTCGACTTGCAGGATTTCCGTGCCGCGCTGGAGCAGTTGCCTGACGATCAGCGCGAGGCGATCATTCTGATCGGCGCATCGGGCTTTGCCTATGAGGAAGCTGCGGAAATCTGCGGCTGTGCGGTCGGCACAATCAAGAGCCGTGTCAGCCGCGCCCGCACGCGCTTGCAGGAAATTCTCAAGATCGAGGGCGAAAGCGATTACGGTCCCGATGCCGATTCATCGCGTGCGACCTTGCGAAGTTTTGCGTAATCCCCGATAATTTCGCCCTCTTTCCCACCGGAAAGGGGGCTTGAAGTGCGGCGGGCCGAGCCTGCTGTTTTTGCCTGCGGCGATTGCTTTTTGTTCAGTCAACTGTAGGTTAGTATTTGCTGATATTTCTTGTCGGCAAAGTGATTGTCTGTTTGTGGGTTGCGTCCTTGCCATCGGCCTTGTTGCAAAAACTGCTCCGATCGTCATCGAAGCCGGTTGCGGTTATCGTGTCGCTTGGCCTTGTGCTGCTGTCGGCGATCATGACGCTGTTTCTGTCGTCCGGCGTCAACCATCAGGTCGTCGATATTTCCCGCAACTACGCCCTGCGCCAGCAGGTCGACAAGGTTGCGCGCCTTGCCAGCAATATGGAGATGAGCCGGCGCGGCTATCTTCTCACGCTCGATGAGAGCTATCTCGATCTCTATCGCAACACGATCCTGAGCGTCGACAACACGCTGGAAGCGCTGGAAGCCCTGACCGGCCAGAACCCGGTGCAGGATGCGCGGGTGAAGCAGATCCGGGCGCTGGTCGAGCGCGGACAGGAAGATGTGCGCGAGACGGTCGACCTTGCCCGGTCGGGCAATGTGGCGGCGGCGGTTGAAAAAGTACGCGGCGACGAGGGCAAGGTGCTGATGGACCAGCTTGCCAGCACGGTGACGCAATTCATCGACGCGGAGGAACAGCAGCTTCTGGAACGCAACGAGCGCATCAACCGCATGCGCTACTGGATGACGGCGACCTCCATCGTGGCGCTGGCATCGGCTGCCATGCTGGCGCTTTTGCTGTTCAGCCGCGTGCAGCGCTATGCGCGATCCATGTTCGAGGGGCAGACGGCGCTTCTGTCGGAAAAGCAATTGCTGGAACAGCGCGTGAAGGAACGCACCGCCGAGCTTGAAGAAGAGCGCCGCATCGCCGAGCGCGAGCGCCAGCGGGTCGAGCTGCTGTTGCAGGACACCAATCATCGCATCGGCAATTCGCTGGCAACGGTTTCCTCCCTGCTTGGCCTCCAGATGCGGCAGACGCGCAGCGAGGATGCCCGTGCCGCCCTTGCCGCCGCCCGCGACCGTGTCCAGACCGTATCGACGGCGCATCGGCGCCTGCGTCTGGGCGAGGATATGGAAACAGCCCGCCTCGACGAGTTTCTGGAAACCGTCATCGATGACATCCGAAATGCTGTCGGTCAGGACCGCAGGATCGAATTTTCCACCGATTTCGCGCCGCTCGATCTGAAGGCGCGCGACGTGACGACCATCGGCATCATTCTGGGCGAGCTTGTCACCAATGCGATCAAGCACGCTTTCAAGGGCCGTCCGGAAGGGCATATCCGCATCAGCCTGAAGCCGGGTGAAGAGACTGTCCCGGTGCTGATTGTGGAAGATGACGGCGTGGGCCTGGACGCGGATCAGCAAAAGTCGGGCGAAAAGAACGGTCTGGGGACGCTGGTCATCGAGCAGCTTTGCATGCAGTTCGGCGAAAAGCCGGTTTACTGCAAGACGGATGATGGGGTGGGAACCAGAGTGATCGTCCGCCTGTCTTCGCTCCTTGGAGAAAGCGAAAGGTCGGTCGGCACATAGGCGCTTCGCCCGATGCGGAGCCTCAACAGGTAGTCTCGGTAGAGAGCGAGGCGACGGATTGGAGTTTCACTCTGCTTTCTCGCTCGCAAGCCCGGCCCGCTCCATCGTGAACAAATTATCAGCCATGAAGTCCACGAAGACGCGAATCTTCGGTGACAGATAACGGCTCGTCGGCCAAAGAATACGGAAGATACCCGCTTCTGCCGTGAATCCGTCGAGGATCGATACCAGCTTCCCCTCTTTTATCTGTTGGGCCACTGCGAAATGGGGCAAGCAGGTTATGCCAAAACCGTTCTCGGCAAGGTGGATCAGCGGCTCAAGCGTGCTGGCCACCGTCGTTGTCGGCAGCGTGACACGCAGGTCTTTGCCGTCCCTGGCCAGCGGCCATGGCTCCAGCTTGCCCGAATTGGCATATCGGTGGTGCATGCAGCAATGACGTCGCAGGTCTTCAGGCGCCAGCGGCACGCCTTCTCTTTGCAAATATTCAGGCGAGGCCACTATCCGGTGCCGGAAGGAGCCAAGTTTGCGGCTCATCAATCGCGTGTCACGCATTTCACCGGTGCGGACAACGGCATCGAAACCTTCTTCGATCACATCGACCAGCCGGTCGGTGAAATCGAGGTCGAGGGTGATTTCGGGGTAGGCTTTCATGAATGCCGATATCGCCGGCATCAGCAGCACGCCCGTCAGCGGAAAACTCACGCGCAACAGGCCATGAGGCTTGCTGCGGGACCGTGAAAGCTGCGCCTGCGCCACATCCAGTTCAGACAGAATACGCCGGCAGGTATCAAGAAAAAAGCTGCCTTCCTCCGTCAGCGTCATGCTGCGCGTCGAGCGATGGAAGAGGCGCACCCCCATCTCCTGTTCAAGACGCGCGATTGCCTTGCCAACCGCCGAGCTGGAGAGACCCAGCCGCTGAGAGGCCGCGACAAAGCTGCCGCCTTCCGCCGCCTGAACGAAAATGCCCAACGCACCAAGCTTGTCCATGTCTATCCTATTAAGGAATAATTTTCCGCTCTTACTGGAATACCAGACCATTTATCCGGTATTGCACAGTCCATATCAAGCCTCTCACGGCAGCCAATGCCGGTTTCATCAGAGGAAGACACATGGATATGAAGTTCGCCGCCGGATTTTGCGCCTCTCCCGAACCAACCACTTTTATCGTCAACGTCATTCATGCCCATCCGGGCAAGCAGGATGAAGCGTTTCAAATCATTCAGGACGTGGTCCACTACGTGGCGGAGAGAAAGTCGGGGTTTCTCTGGAGCAATCTTGCCAAGAGCACCGACGGGCTGACCGTGGTCAACATTGAAGCAATTCAGGGTGCAGGCAATGTAGACGAGTTCTTTTCCGATCCGGTTTTCGTTGAAAAATTCCGTAAGCTGGATGCCGTCTCAACCAGCGAATTTCATACCTATAGCGTCGGCGATCTGGTTCTGCCCAAACGCGGACAGAAGGGTTGAACACCATGACCCATTCGACTTTGTACCACCGCACGGTGGGCGAAAGGGCGGACGATGCTCGCTTTCCGATGTCAGCCCTTCTTGCCCTTGCCATGGCTGGTTTCATCACCATCCTGACAGAGGCCCTGCCAGCGGGGCTTCTTCCGCAAATGAGCGCGGAGCTAGGCGTCACCCCCTCCGTTGCCGGCCAACTCATTACGGTATACGCCATCGGCTCGCTGGTGGCGGCCATGCCGCTAACCGCGGCCACCCAGCATTTCCCGCGCAAGCCGCTTCTCCTTTGCGCCATTGCGGGCTTCGCGGTGGTCAACACGATAACGGCGATCACCGGGAGCTTCGCTATCATGCTCCTGGCACGTTTCTTTGCAGGCGTTTGCGCCGGGCTGTTGTGGGCGATGATCGCCGGATATGCGGCGCGCATGGTTTCAGACCAGCAAAAAGGGCGCGCCATCGCAGTTGCGATGGTGGGTACGCCACTGGCCTTGTCTTTGGGAATTCCGGCAGGAACCCTGATGGGCTCCGTCATCGGGTGGCGCAGTACATTTTTGCTGATGACCGCGCTCACCGCGATTCTGATAGGGTGGGTCCAGGCAAAGGTGCCGGGTTATCCGGGCACGGCGATCAATGACCGGTCTTCCATCAGGGGCACTTTGGCAATCGGTGGAATCAAGTCGGTGCTGATGGTTACCCTGCTGTTCGTCCTGGCCCACAACATCCTTTATACCTATATCGCTCCGCTCGTGGTTCCTGCCGGGCTGGAGCGGAAACTCGACGTCGTTCTGCTGATGTTTGGTCTGGCGGCAATCGCAGGGATCGTTATTGTCGGTTATCTGGTCGGCCGATGGCTGCGGGCGCTGGTGCTTGCCAGCATTATGCTGTTCGCCGCCGCTGCATTCATATTTGGCATCGGGGGTGAGGTGCCCGCACTGTTCTGGCTGGCGGCGGGCGTGTGGGGATTGGCGTTCGGAGGCGCCGCCACCCTGTTTCAGACGGCAGCCGCCAATACTTCGGGGCGGGCTTCTGATGTAGCGCAGTCGATGATCGTCACAGTCTGGAATCTGGCGATTGCGGGTGGAGGCATCGTCGGCGGCCTGTTGCTTGAGCACGCCGATATCGGTTGGCTCCCCTGGTCGGTTTTGGCATTGTTGCTACCCGCCTGTTGGATCGCTTTCGCGGCAAAAGACACGGCCTTCCCGCCGGGCAACCGAGCCTTGTAATGCGCCGAGGGCGTTTCCAAGCCAAAAGTGTGGAACGCCCACGCGGGGAAATCAGTCCACCGGACTGATTTCTAATCCCGCTTCTTCTTGTCCGACAGCAGCGAGACCAGAGCGATGCCCGCAAGCGGCAAGGCGGCGGCCAGTATGGGCCGCTTGAGGATGGCGGGTACGGTTGCGATTGCCGCCGCCGCCATCATGGCCGACTTGTCCGCTTCCATTTTCTGCTTGCGCTTTTTCGCCTCGGCAGCCGCCTGAATTTTCAGCACCGCGAGAATGAGCAGCGCCACGATCAGCGACAGGCCAGCGAGAATGAGCGCGGCCAGTGGTCCGCCATAGCTTTGCGCAAGCGCCAGAAAAGCGGCAACACAGAAAAAGGTGATTGCGATGATCGCGAAGATCGCGATGGCTGCGCCGAAAATCGCCGCGCGTTTCGTTTGACCCGCGACGAATTTCAGTTCTTCGCCTGCCATGGCAGACAACAGGGGCATCAGGGCTTTCAGCATGGCGCGCCTCAGCGGCGGGAGAGCAGGGCCAGCAGATAGCCGATGCCGAGTGCGGTGGCGAGCGAGGTGATCGGGCGCTCACGCACCGTTGCCGTCAGTTGGGCTTCGAGATCCTGCGCCTTGTTGCGCAGATCATCGATTGCGTCTTCGCCCTGGATATAAGCGCTTTTGTAGGTTTCCCTCGCGCTACGTTTGGCGTCGCGGACCGTCTGTGAACCGAGATTGGCCAGTGTCGCCGCGATGGCGGCAATATCTTCCTTCAGTTGCTCGACCTGCGCCTGAAGGTCTTGCGCGCTGGCATCGGTCAGCGCTTCCTCGATCTTGTCTTCGATCCTGCTCGTTTTCGCGGATGCACGCGCCATATGGGCTCTCCTGTTCATTCTCGGGTTATCGTTCGGATGGGTTGTCCGGATAACGTGCGGCTGGCCTAATGGTTGCATGCGAAGCCAGTGGCGGCAACACGGCCAGCCGCCTGTTGCAAGTCATGGTAAATCACGGCGTAAATCGGGAGGTAAATCAGGGGGAGTAAATCCGGGTGTCACTCCGCTTCGCCGTGCAGGATCGTGCCTTCCGGGTCCTTCTTGTAGGCTGCTTCCGAATAGGCGGGCTGCGCCTGCAACTGTTCCTTGGTGAACTGCGTGAAGACATTCACCTTGTCGTCCTTGCCGGTCGCCACGTCGAGATTGGCGATGGAAACGGCCACAGGCTTGGAATTGATGCCAAGGAAACCACCCACATCCACCACGAAAGCCTCGGTCTGGCCGTCGGCGGACATCAGCACATCGCCCACCGTTCCGATCTTTGTTTCATCTGCGCCGAAAACCGTCGCGCCAATCAGCTTGTCGGCGCTCAGGCCCTCGGAGGGCACCGGCTTCATGCCCTCGGGCATGAGCCTGTCGGCCTTTTGCGTCGTAATCGTCTTTTCGGCGGCGGGCGGTTCGGCACGCGGCGCGCCGTCTGCAGCGAAAGCCGCATTGCGGTCGAAGGCCGGTGCCTTTTCGAGCTGTTCCTTGGTGGCGTCCACGATCAGCCAGCGCTCGCCGTCGCCACGAACCACCCAGGACAGATGGTCGAAGCCGATGGCGACATCCTTTTCGCCCACGCCCAGAAAACCGCCGACCCCGATCACCACCGCCTGCGGGCTGCCATCCGCGCCGAGAATCACGTCATTGACCGTGCCGATATTGGCGGCATTGTCCGAGGGGCCGTTATAGACCGCTTGCCCGATGAAGCCCGACACAAGAAGCTGGCCCGGCGATGCAACGAAATATCCATTCTCGCTGGCGATCGGCTTTTCCTGTTTCTCATTGGAGAAAATCGGCGAACGGTCCTGGGCAAAAGCGGGCAGGGCGATCAGCGCGGCAAGAGCCGTGGAGGCGAGAAATCGTTTCATGAAAACTCCTGTCGGTAATTAAGGCAAACCGAAGGCGAGAGCCAATCTCGCCGTCAACAGGAGAAAAAACGAGGGGAAACGTATTCAGTTCCGCTCAAATTCCGTGTTATTCGAGCGTTAAAATTATGAATCTGCCGTCTTTTTCATGGCAAAAATGTGATGACAGCAACCTATGATTGATATCTTGCCTTATTCAGGTGAGCAGTAGATAGGCTGCCCCAGCCAGCATGATGAAGGCCAGTCCGACATGCTTCGGCTTCAGCGAGCGCGGCTGTACCGGCAGCGGATCGTCATTTCCTGCCATGGCAGTGCGCGCCGCATGTTCAAGCGTCTGGATATCCTTGAGCATCATTGGCATGTCCCTCCAGAGTCCGGCTCAATTCCGCTTCGCGCGGAACTGCATATCCTCCCCCGCGCCGGAATTTGTTTTTAAAACCAATCCCGAAGCGCTTCGGTCATCCTATCAGGTCTGATTTGACGCGAATGTGCAACTGGCAAAAGGGCGGGAGCCGAAAAATCTTCCCGGACCCCAATTTGGCATGATGAAAATGCCTTCAGAACAAAAACATGACTTGCGTCATCATGTTATTGGGAGTTAAGAAGAAGCCAACAGGCGGCGCGACGGCCTGCATGAAGGTTTGGTCATGTGCGCGCGGATTTGAACAATCAAAAGGCGAACAAAATGACTGGTTTCTGGCGAAAAGGCTTCATGGCTGCGGCTATGGTCATCGGCTTGCTGGGCGCAACTTCCGCATTGGCCCAAAACACGGCGCAAGATGCATCCTCTCCGACGAACGCCCCGGCTGTTGAAGCGCCTTCCGGTCCCGCTCCGGCTGCATCGCCTTCGCCTGAACTGGTCCAGCCGCAGACGGCTGCATCTGTTGAGAGCGACAATGGCCTGATCCTCCCGCACGACCTGTCGCCATGGGGCATGTTCATGGCTGCCGACTGGGTCGTGAAAGCGGTGATGATCGGTCTGGCGCTGGCTTCGCTTGCCACATGGACGGTCTGGGTTGCCAAGTCGCTGGAGCTTGCCGGAGCGCGCAGCCGTGCCCGCAAGGCATTGAAAATCATCGGCCATTCGGCGACGCTTGCCGAAGCTGCCCGCGCGCTGGAAGATGCCAAGGGACCGGGTGCGGTTCTGGTCCGCGCCGCGGAAGACGAGGTTCGGCTTTCGGGTCCGGCGCTTGCCCGCGCTGGCGGCGAAGGCCTCAAGGAACGCGTTTCCTCGCGCCTGTCGCGCATTGAGGCCAAGGCCGGACGCAGTCTCTCCAAGGGCACTGGCATTCTGGCGACCATCGGTTCGGTCGCGCCGTTTGTCGGCCTGTTCGGCACGGTCTGGGGCATCATGAACTCGTTCATCAATATCAGCCAAGCGCAGACGACCAACCTCGCTGTCGTGGCGCCGGGTATCGCGGAAGCTCTGCTTGCAACGGCCGTCGGCCTCGTCGCGGCTATTCCCGCCGTGGTGATCTATAACGTGTTCGCCCGTTCGATCACCGGCTACCGTGCGCTGCTGGCCGATGCTTCGGCAGGCGTGGAGCGCCTTGTCAGCCGCGACCTCGACTTCAGAACGGCCGGTGTGCGTGAAGGCACGCTGCACGCAGCGGAGTAGGCGCCATGGCTGGTAAAGTTCGCGAAGGCGGCGGCGACGATCTCGAGCTGAACCACGAGATCAATGTGACGCCGTTCATCGACGTCATGCTGGTTCTGCTCATCATTTTCATGGTGGCGGCACCACTGGCCACGGTTGACGTGAAGGTGGACCTGCCTGCCTCGACGGCGGCGCCTGCGCCGCGTCCCGACAAGCCGCTTTATGTGACCTTGAAGGAAGACCTCAGCGTCAGCGTCGGCAACGATGTGGTGGAGCGCGAGCGCCTCGGCGGAGCGCTCGACGTCCTGTCGGAAAAAAACAAGGAAGCGCGCATCTTCCTGCGCGCCGACAAGAATGTCGGTTACGGCGAGCTGATGGGGGTGATGAACCTTCTGCGTGAAGCGGGCTATCTGAAGATCGCGCTGGTAGGGCTTGAAACCGTCGGCGCAAACGCCACCGGAACCGCTCCGGCGGCTGCGACACCTGGAACGGCACCTTCCTCGCCGGCACCGCAGGGAGCCGCGCAATGAATGCACTCCCGCCCGAGCATCCCCCGATAAAGGTGGCTTCAGCCGACGTTCACCATCATTCCTTCTGGCATGATGCGGGGCGCTGGCTCGGCGCGGGCATTCTTGTTCTGACCGTTCATGCCGCCGGTGCCTATGCCATCCACATGGCACAGGAGGAAGACCAGCCCGATGGCACGCAGGTTGCCGCCATGGTGGTGGAACTTGCGCCGGAGCCGGAAGCGCCGATGGAAGAGCAGGTTGCGGAAGAAGCCCAGCCGGAAACCGCTGAAGCGCCGCAGGAACAGGCGGAACCTGCCCCGCAGCCGGAACCCGTGCAGGAAGAACCGACGCCGCCCGAACCGGAAGAGGTGACGCCGCCCGAGCCTGCGCCGGAACCGCAGGCGGTTCAGGAACCGGAAGAAGTCATCCCGGATGTGGTCGAGGCCGAAAAGCCGGAAGTTGCGGTGCCCATGCCGGTTGAAAAGCCGGAAGTGAAGCCGGAGCCCAAACGCGAGCCGAAGCCGGAACCGAAAAAGGTCGAGAAGCCAAAACCGGAAAAACCCAAGCAGCCCAAGGCCGAAAAGCCGAAGCCAAAGAAGGCTGAAAAGGCACCGGAAACCCGTCAGGCCGCTGCGCCGCAGATGGATGCTGACAACGGCGCGCGAGCCGCAGCCAATCGCAGAGGCGAAAACTCTGCATCCGCCGGTGTCAGTTCCGCCAAATGGACATCGAAACTCCAGTCCCATATGGCGCGCAATGTGCGTTTCCTGCAGCGCAAATCGCGGAATGCCAAGGGACTTGTTCAGGTTACTTTCGTGATTGATCCTTCGGGCAATGTGCTTTCGGCTCGTCTGGCCGGTTCGTCGGGTAATCCAGACGTGGACCAGCTGGCACTGGAAGCGGCACGTCGGGCTTCGCCGGTGCCTGCCCCGCCAGCAGCCATTGCCAAGGCGCGTATGCCGATCACCTTGCCGCTGCTGTTCAAGTAGCACCATGAAGCAAGCGCGGTTTGAAAGGCCGGTCTGGTAATCAGACTGGCCTTTCTAGTTATTTGGACGCTAGGCTACGGTATCGTGCGAGATGCTTGTTTAAGCGTTCTATATCGCACTTGGGGCAACACAGTCTGAGCCCTTTACCAGTTAGCATGGCCTGCGCACTTCCGCAGGATGGACATTTCATTACCGAAGGGTTCACATCGTAGTCGACACCACCTTTCCAGCAGAATTGGACGGCTGGCTGATTTGCCTCGAACTTTGCGAACTCTTCCCATGAAAAGGCATTTGAAAGATAAAGAGTTTCAAGTTGAGGTAATTTTTGCAGTGCTGTCAAAGAGCCATCCCTTGCCCGGCCGGCAAAGATGAACTCCCTAAGTGTTTTGATATTTCTCAGCGGATCTAGAGTTTCGAGTGTGATTTGGCTCGAGAATGATGGCCAGATAGTCAGATATTTCAGTGCGCTAAGAGACTGAATTCCATCAATGCTGGCCAAGCGGTCACTTTCATATATCCACAGTGACTTAAGATTTGGGAAGCGTTCAATTCCAGCAAGTGCTTTGAGTTTACCACAGTTGACCAGATAGAGATGTGTAAGGTGCTCGAGTGGTGGAAGGCTGGCTAAAGTGTCCAGAGCAATATTCTCGAGACACCATTCCTGTTCATTTGGATTGGGGCGGCGTTCAACTCTTTTTATGGAGCAATAAAGGCCAGTTTTACCTTGGTGAAGGATACCCAAGGTTTTTACAATTCGTGCAAATGCATCCATGTCAGTTCTTAAATGATAAGCTAAGAAAATTGTGTCGTTTGAGCGATTTTAAATAGTATTTCCATTGAATACTAGCGCTGTGCCATCACTCCACAAATCCGAACATCGGGCCATAGCCGCCATGCCAGGATATATCGTTCCGCTCCAGCGCCGGGACGTGAATGCCTGCGCCGCCGCCGCCATCCAGAAACAGCGCGTTCGGGCATTGAAGATGGTCTCGAAACAATCTTGCGAAGTCGTGGAAGTTGACCGCATCCTCGCTGACCGCGAAGCGGATCGCGCCGCCATCGCAAACGCCGACGCCGCTTCGCCGCGTCCTGTCGGTTGAGCCAAGGATAAAAATCGGATTGATCCGGTTGCCGATGACCAGCATCGGGCCGGACTGGGTTGCCAGTCGCGGCTTCATTTCCTGTTTCATGAAACGGTCAGTCGGCAGGATTCCAGCGCCCTTTTCGTCGAGATAGAAGATGCCGTTCGGCTTCTTGTAGAAGTTCGGCACAGGGCCGGAGCCGCGCGGCGGTGTGGCCTTGCTGACGGGGCGAAGCTCGCGGCCATCCTCGACATAAAGGCCCATCGGCGCGAAATCAGGCTGATACATTCCGGCATTGAGCGCGAAAACCAGATTTTTGCCCCGGCTTGCGGCAGCATCGGCCAGTTTTGAAAAATTGCGATAGGGCTCGCCATCCGCATTCTTCCAGAACAGGCGCAAACCATCCGCCTTTGCCTCGCAGATGATATAGTTCGTGTTTTCAAAGGTTTGGCTGTTGCATGCTTCAGCCCGGACAGATTGTGCCAGGGCGAGCGTTGCAGCAAATGTCAGGGCAGCTGCGGACAGGTGTCTCTTGAAGCGAATCATCGCTGTGCTGCCTCCCGTCAGTGTTTTGCTATTCGGACGACAGTGCCACAGCGGGGAGCAGCCGGGAAGCCTTGCGCGCCGGCAGGAAGCCGAAGATCAGGCCGGTGGCGAAAGCGCAGGCGAAGGCCAGCAGGACCGGCCCGACGCTATAGCCGACCGAAAGACCGGCCCAGCCCGCGATGGCCGCAGCGCCGAGCCCGATCACGACGCCAAATGCGCCGCCAATGGCCGAGACGGTCAGCGCCTCGGTGATGAATTGCAGCAGGATATCGCGCCGCCTTGCGCCGGTTGCCATCCGCACGCCAATCTCGCGGGTGCGCTCGGTCACGCTCACCAGCATGATGTTCATGACGCCGATGCCGCCGACCAGAAGCGAGATCGCCGCCACGGACCCCAGAAACAGGGTCATCGTGTTGCCCATCGCCGTCGCGTCCTCGCGGATGGAGGACATGTTGGTTATCATCGTGTCGCGCTTCTTGTGGCGCTGGTCGAGCAGGTCCTGAATTTGTTCCTGGGTCGTGTTGATGAGATCGGAATCCTTCACCTGCACGGTGATGGTGCGCACATATTTCTGGCCGAACAGCCGCAGATTGCCGGTCGAAAGCGGCACGACCACCACATCGTCCTGATCCGCGCCGCCAAAGCCAGCGCCCTTCGGCTCCAAGGTTCCGATCACCTGAAACGGAATTTTCTGGATCAGGATATATTGGCCGATGGGATTGCCGCCGTCCGGGAACAAGGTGTTGACGACGGTTTTGCCGAGCACGGCAACGGGCGCATAATTGTTGATATCGCTCTGGCTGATGAAATCGCCGGTCGCCACCTTCCAGGATTTGGCTTCGGAAAAGGCGGGAACAGTGCCATTTGCCTGCGACTGGTAATCGACATTGCCGCGCCGCAGCGTCACCGTGCCGGTGACTTCCGGGACGGCGGTCTTGATGTTCGGCAGTTCCAGAATTGCGGTGGCGTCTTCGGGGACCAGTGTCACTATCGAGCCTGTTCCACGGAAACCAGCCATGGAGGGGCGAACCAGAATGAGATCGGTGCCCATGGCATTGATACGGTCGAGAATGGAATTCTGCGCGCCGGTGCCGATGGCGAGCATCGTCACCACGGAACTGACGCCGATGATGATGCCGAGCAGGGTGAGGATGGTGCGGAAGATGTTGGCCTTCAGCGCGCGCATCGCCATCTTCACCGCTTCCGAAACATCGGCGATGCGGGCGGAATTGCCTTCAAGGCTCTCCTGCAGCCGGAAGGGAGCCTGCGTATCGGGGATGGCGCGCTTGACCGTGTCGGAAAGAATCTGCCCGTCGCGGATTTCGATCAGCCGGTCGGCGCGTTCGGCCACTTCGCGGGCATGGGTGATGACGATGACCGTATGACCCTGCTGGTGCATGGAGCGGAGCAGTTCCATCACGTCTTCGCCGCTCTGGCTGTCGAGCGCGCCGGTCGGCTCATCCGCAAGGATGATGCGCCCGCCATTCATGAGAGCGCGGGCGATGGAAACGCGCTGCTGCTGGCCGCCGGAAAGCTGGTTCGGGCGATGGTCAAGGCGGTCGCCGAGTTTCAGCTGGTTGAGCAGTTCGGCGGCGCGCGCATGGCGTTCGGATGTGGGCAGGCCCGCATAGATCGCCGGAACCTCGACGTTTTCCTGGGCCGTCGAGGTCGAGATGAGGTTGTAGCTCTGGAAGACGAAGCCGAAAGTGCGGCGGCGCAATGCGGCAAGCGCATCGGCATCCAGTGTCGACACATCCTCGCCATCGAGCAGATATTGCCCGCCGCTCGGACTGTCGAGACAGCCCAGAATGTTCATCAGCGTTGATTTGCCGGAGCCGGACGCGCCCATGATCGCGACGAATTCGCCAGCCTGAATGTCGAGCGTGATGCCGTGCAGCACCTCAACGGCGAGATCGCCATTGTGATAGGTCTTGCGGATATCATCCAGTCTTATGAGCGGCGTGCCGGACTTGGGATTGTCGGTCATGGGGCGGCTCATCAGAATAGGCGCATGCCGGGCCTGCGGCCGCGCTGCCCTGCGGCGGCTTCGGCACCGCTGGAAGCGCTGGTGACGATGACCTTGTCGCCTTCCTCAAGGCCGCTTTTGATCTCGGTCTGCACGCGATTGCGCACGCCGATTTCGACTTGACGTTCGGTGACCGCACCATTGTCGCTCACGACCTTGACCGAAATCTGCGGCTTGGCTTTCTGGCTCTGGCCTTTCTGGTTCTGGTCGGCACGCTTGTAGTTCAGCGCCGAGGAGGGGACGATCAGCACGTCCTTTGCCTCGTCGAGAATGAAATAGACCTGCGTGCTCATATTGATCATCAGTTCGCCGGTCGGGTTCGGGACGTCGAACAGCGCATAATAGAGAACAACATTGTTCTCGGTCGCGGGCGTCGGCTTGATCTGGCGCAGCGTGCCGGCGAAACGTTTTTCCGGCTGGCCGAGCAAGGTGAAATAGACCGGCATTCCGGGCTTGAGCCTGCCGATATCAGCCTCCGAAACCTGCGCTTCCACGGTCATCACCTTGAGATCGGCTACAGTCACGATGGTCGGCGCGCTCTGCACGGCATTCAGCGTTTCGCCCTCCTTGGCGGCCTGGTCGACGACCGTGCCTTCCATGGGGCTGTAAATCTTGGTGTAGCCGAGATCGACCTTGTCGCTGGCAAGCTGGGCTTCCTGCTGGCGGATTTGCGCGCCGAGTGCCTTCACGTCAGCCTCGGCCATGGCAAGATCGGCATCGGCCTGATCGACGGTGGCTTGCGACACGCCGCGCGTGGCCAGAAGCGAGCGCTGGCGCGCCGCATTGGCTTTCTTGAGCGTGAGCTGCGCCTGTTTGCTCAAAAGCTGCGCCTTGAGATTGTCGAGCTGGGCGCTGGCGATTTCCACTTTCTTCTCGAAAGGCGACGGGTCGATTTCCGCGATCAACTGGCCCTGCTTGACCTGATCGCCCACCTCGACCTTCACGCTTTTAAGCTGGCCGGAAACCTGCGCGCCGACATTGATGCTGCGTAGCGCGCTGAGCGTGCCGACGGCGGTAATGGCGTTTTCGATGTCGCCGCGCGTGACCGTTTCGGCAAGGTAGTTCGTCTTCTGGCCGCCAGCTTCGCCCGAGCCGTAAAAATACCAGCCCGCGCCCGCAGCGATTGCCGCCAGCGCAAGCCAGAGCCACCAGCGGCGCGCGCTCTTCGGCGACGGTGCCTTGCGCTGCCCGGTTTTGGACGAATCGGAAGATGTAAGCACCGTCAAACCCTCAAAACTTTCAGAACCGCCGCTCATCGGAGATTCATCACTGTGTCCCGCATAATTTTTGCCCCATGCAACCAAAGCGGGTCAGCGCGCGCTCGGATGGCACAGTGCATCCGGATATCTATGCTTCCCGGCTCAGGATTTCATCTTAATTATTTGTCATGCAATAATTGCCGTCGGCACAATGGCTGGAGGTTCGCCAGCGCCATTGCCAATTCACTCCACGCAGGCGATGCAGTGAAGAAAAGCTGACGTCAAGATACAACTTGCGGTTATTCTTTTCAGTTTTGACGGATGCAGCCCAATTATTAGTCAAATTAAGTGTTCTTAAATTATATATCGGTTAAATAAGGCCGGAAAAGCACAATCTAAAAGTAGAAATAATAATCCGGAACGTGATCTGTCCGCAAAGGCGGGTGGTCGGCGCATGCATGATGCATGTTGCTTGGAAATGGCATGGGAATAAGGTTTCGATGCTCTTGGACGGGAGGGCAAATGGCTTACCTTATTATGGGGCGAAAAAGGTTTTCATTCGTAACGAACAGGTTTCGAAGAATACCATTATTGTTGTTTTTAAATCGAAATAAAAGCGGTACGGCGGCGGTCGAGTTCGCAATATTGGCGCCGGTTTTTCTTCTGATCCTGATGGGCATGATTGCGTTCGGCCTTTATCTGGGCGTGGCGAACGCCGTGCAGCAGCTTGCGGCCGATGCAACACGGACGGCATTGGCCGGCATCGATCCGCCGGAGCGGCTCGCGCTGGCGACCAGCTATATCCAGAAAAACGCGGCGAAATACTCGCTGATCGATCCTGAAAAGATGCAGGTGAATGTCGACAATGCCCAGTCCGACCCGAACCAGTTTACCGTGACGATCCAATATGACGCGGAGAACCTGCCGATCTGGAACCTGATGACGGGGCTGCCGCTTCCGGACACGACCATCACAAGGGCATCGACAATCAGGCTCGGCGGAATCTGAGACGGGGCGGGGGATAAGTCATGCGGGGTTTTGTATCGCGTTTTCTGCGGGCGCGGGGCGGCAATCTGGCGACGATGGCGGCGCTGGTCTCTCCGCTGTTCCTGGCGGTGGCGGCATTTTGCGTGGACACGAGTTCACTGTTTCTGGAGCGGCGCCAGTTGCAGAACATGGCCGATCTTGCGGCCGTCGCCGGTGCTTCCTCTCTTTCGCAGGCCGATGATGCGGTGCTGCGGCAATTGCGGGCAAATGGCGTCGATCCGGTGCTGATGAGCGGCAGCTACGACCCGTCCGTTGTCGACGGAAAGACCGACGACAAAACGCGGGTCTGGGTGGAGAAGGGCAACTATTTTCCCGACAAGAACCGCGCGGTGGAAAACCGTTTCGTGGCGGGCGGTGCAAACCCGGATGCGGTTCGCGTTCGGCTGGCGCGCCCCGGCAATCTCTATTTCGGCCAGTCCTTCATCGACCGGCCCGCGCTCGGCGCAACCGGCATGGCCGCGACGAAGGCAGAGGCGGCATTTTCGATCGGTTCGCGATTGTTGAGCCTGAACACCGACCAGAGCGTGCTGAATGGCCTTCTGGGTGGGCTTCTGGGAACCTCCCTCAACCTGAAGCTTGTTGACTACAATGCCCTGGCTGCGACCGATATCAACCTTCTCGGCTTTCTGGACAAGCTTGCTCCCAAAGTAGGGCTGACGGCTGGTACCTATGAGCAGTTGTTGAATACGGATGTTTCAGTCGGCATGTTGGCGACTGTGCTGGCCGAGGTGGTGACGAACAATCCGACAGCCAAAGCAGCACTCGGTATTCTGGGCAAGGATGCGGCAGCCCTTGCTGCGAAACTGCCGGTGGGAAAATTGCTCGGGCTTGGGTCGTTGGCAAACGCTTCGATAGGTTCCGGTTCGGGATACAACATAACCGCCAATGTTCTGCAGATGGTTTCGGCTGCTGTCATGATTGGAGGCAAGCACCAAGTCGACATTGGGTCGGGATTGAATGTCCCGGGATTACTAGGTGTTACCTTGGAAGTGCTGGTGGGAGAACCGCCGCTGAACACTCCTTTTTTCCGTGTTGGCGCGGCAGGTTCTTTCGTTCGTACCGCGCAGGTTCGATTGAAACTTGGTATCCGTGTGGGTGGCGAGTCGGGCAGCCCGTTGATCGGGGTTAAACTTCTTGATCTCAATCTTCCCCTTGCAATCGATATTGCCTCGGCCGAGGGAGAACTCAAGAGCATAAGCTGTCCAGCAGGCCCGACGAGCGCCAATGTCGCGATTGCAGCGAAACCCGGTATTGCCGGTATCTATCTCGGAGAAATCAGCTCCTTTCAAGACTTGAACCGGAAGCCCACCGTGAGCCGAACGAAGATAGCAAATGCAAAGCTATATCTCTTGGGCGTTCCCATTGATCTTATCGATCTTGAAGCGAAAGCTGAAGTGAAACTGGGGGAAAAGACGACTTCCCTGTCATTCATTTACAGCGATATACAGAATAAAAAGATCAAGACCGCTTATTCAAGTAATCTGGTTTCCTCTCTGTCGAGTTCTCTTCTGAAGAACATGGAGATAGATCTTAATCTGCTGGGAATAATCAAGCTGCCGCTGGGTGACGTGGTGGGACTGGTGGGGGTCTTGCTGACCCCGGTAGCGCCTCTGATCGACAACCTTGTTTTCGGAGTTCTCGACTTGCTCGGTGTAAAACTGGGGGAGGCCGACGTTCAGGTCACCGGTGTCCTCTGCCAGCGCGCCGTTCTTACACAGTGAGAAAAACCGCAATAAAAAGCCCGGAGAACCGGGCTTTTCCTGCGATATGGGGCTTATGCCGTGCCGGTCGAACCGAAGCCGCCGGCGCCGCGCGCCGTATCGGTCACTTCCGCGCGCTCTTCAATCTTCGGCCGGACGACCGGCGCGAAGACGGCCTGTGCAATGCGCATGCCGCGTTCGATGCGGAAATCGTCGTCGCCGAGATTGATAAGCAGCACCTTCACCTCGCCACGATAGTCGGAATCGATGGTGCCGGGCGTATTGAGGCAGGTGATGCCGTTCTTGAAGGCAAGGCCGGAGCGCGGGCGAATCTGCACCTCGAAGCCTGCCGGAATCTCGAAGATCAATCCGGTCGGGACCAGTGTACGGCGCCCCGGCAGGAGAACGATCTGGCGGTCTTCGGCAACGGCTGCACGCAAGTCCATGCCTGCCGAGCCGGACGTCTCATAGGCCGGTAGTTCAAGGCCCTTGGCATGTTCGAGGCGGATGATGCCGAGCGTTGGCGCGGAAGAGGATGCTGCGGTCATGAGGGAGCCTTTCCTGCGAGTTCAGTTGGCCTGCGAGAGACATTGTTTTCTCGCGCATCTGTCTGAAAAACGTTTACACTTTTCCGGATGCGCTCAAACTGGCGACGCTCATACGTGAAAACCAAAGAAAGGTGTACCGCCTATTTGGCGTTTTGCAATGATAGTACGGCACAGGGTCATGCAATTTGCACCGGGAATAGTGCGCGAGGGATGAAAAGCGGCTGATGGAACAAATCCATTCTTCGTCTGTTGGACCTTGTGTCCAAGGATAAGGATTTGAAAAATGCCGAGCCCGGAAATGACCAGATGTATCGACGCCTGTCTCGATTGCTATCGTATTTGCCTCGACACGGCCTCCAACCACTGCCTTGAAGAAGGCGGGGCGCATGTCGAACCGAAACATTACCGTATCATGCTGGCCTGTGTGGAAAGCTGCCGGACGGCAGCGCACATAATGCTGCTCAACACGCCCCTTCATCGGGAAAGCTGCGGGGCATGCGCGAAGATTTGCGAAGCCTGTGCCCAATCCTGCCGGGAGGTCGGCGGCATGGAAAAATGCGTCGAAGCATGCGAGCAGTGTGCGGCGCTGTGCCACGAAATGGCTGGCCATTAATCTCACGCACGCGCCGCTATTCCTTCAGCGGCACGGCAGTCGTTTCCTTGATCTCTTCCATCACGAAAGAGGCCGAAACGTCCGAGAGCGGTACGCTGGCAATCAGCCGCTGGTAAAGGCGGTCATAGGCCTTGACGTCGGAAACGCGGGCTTTCAGCACATAATCCAGATCGCCGGTCATGCGATAAACGCCGACGATTTCCGGAAAGCGCGCCATGGCGCTGCGAAACTTGCCAAGCCAGTCGGGATCGTGGCTCGACGTGCGCACGAGGATGAAGACGGAAAGGCCGCATCCGGCAAGTTCCGCGTCGACCAGGGCGACGCGGCCCTTGATGATCCCTTCGTCTTCCATGCGCTTCACGCGTCGCCAGCAGGCGTTGCGCGAGAGATTGACCCTTTCGGACAGGGAATCGACCGACAGGGTGCCGTCACTTTGCAGCTCGGCAAGAATTTTCCGGTCCATATCATCCATATTTGCGCTCATTGTGGGATGATTGTCCCAACATTGAGCTGAATGCAAGGATAATTTGAGATTTCATCTCCGCGGGTTTTGTTAAAATGATTTTTCAGAAAGATGCTTCTGCGTCCGATAAACGGGAACGATTTGCTCAATATGGGAGTTTTTTGATGACGACACGTATTACCCGCCTCTTCACCGACCATCCTTCTTCGGTCGATGAAACCTATTTTGAGCATATGCTTTTTGCATCACGTTTTTCGGCAAAATTGCTTGGAGCGGCGCTTGCCGCGCTGATCCATGCAATTTTGCCATTTTTATTCGAGAAGACGGCGAGCACGATCGTTCGCCAGCTTTATGAGCGGACGCATAACCGGGGCCGGTAAAAGCCGGATCAAAAATGTGTCGTTGGGCCGCCTATCTCGGACCTGAAACCTATCTGGAAGACATCATATCGTCTCCCTGCCATTCGCTCGTGGCGCAAAGCCACGATGCGCATGAAGCCAAAACGCGCACCAATGGCGACGGGTTCGGCGTTGCCTGGTATGGGCATCGCGATGAGCCGGGCCTCTATCGGGACATACTTCCCGCATGGTCGGACCAGAACCTCCGCAGTCTGGCGCGGCAGATACGCTCGCGCCTATTTCTCGCGCATGTGCGCGCCTCCACCGGCGGGCTTACCAGCCGTTCCAACTGCCATCCCTTCGTTTCCGGTCGCTGGAGCTTCATGCATAACGGCCAGATCGGTCATTTCGACCGGCTGCGCCGCAGGCTGGAAAGCCATTTGAGCGATGCGATCTATGGCCAGAAACACGGCGCAACCGATTCGGAACTGATTTTTCTGCTGCTGCTGGAATTTGGTCTCGACAGTGATCCGGTTCTGGCGATGAAGCGCATGGTGGCAACGGTTGTCGAAGAAGCGGTTTGCGCCAGCGTGCCGCCATTTCTGCGGCTGACAGCCGCCTTCTCCGACGGAGACCAGCTTTACGCGATCCGCTATGCGACCGATGCCTTCGCGCCGACGCTTTATACGGCGACGCTGGGCGGGTCCTCGGGCATATGCGTGGTGTCGGAGCCGCTGGACGGCGAATCGGCCAACTGGATGGCCGTTCCCGCCAACAGTTTCGTCACCGTCTCGCGGCGGGGACGCATCGCTATCGAGACTTTCGAGGAACCGGTATCGCGCCCGCAGGAAGCTGTCGTGCGGGCGTGAATTTGAAGCGAAGCGGTGTCAGGCGCTGCCGATCAATATGCCTGCCGCCAGAACCAGCCCGCCGCCAAGCACCACCTGTAGCACCGAACGGAAAAACGGGGTTTCCATATAACGGTTCTGGATGAAGGCGATGGCCCAGAGTTCGAAGAAGACCAGGATCGCGGCGATGCTGGTTGCCGTCCAGAAATCCTGGATCAGATAGGGCAGGGTGTGGCCGAGACCGCCCAGCGTCGTCATGATGCCGCAGGACAGGCCGCGCTTGACCGGCGATCCGCGGCCCGACAGCTTGCCGTCATCGTGGATTGCTTCGGTGAAACCCATCGAGATACCGGCGCCGACCGAGGCGGACAGGCCGACCAGAAAGGTCTGCCATGTATCCTGTGTCGCGAAGGCGGCGGCGAAGATCGGGGCAAGCGTTGAGACAGAGCCGTCCATCAGGCCGGCAAGGCCGGGCTGGACATAGGTGAGGATGAATTGCTTGCGCTCCAGCGCGCGTTCCTCATCCTGCACGTGGTTCGGGGTCAGCGTATTTTCCAGCGATTCGGCTTTTGCTTCGTGCTGCTTTTCCTGCTGGGCGAGATCGCCCAACAGCTTGCGCGTGTCGGCATCGCTGACGCGCTTTGCGGCCTCGATATAGAACCGATACGCCTGTTCTTCCATTTCCGATGCGGCTTCGCGCACCTTGTCGATGCCAAGCGGACGCACCAGCCAGTCCGGCTTGCGGTCGTAATAACCGCTGACATGCTCGCGGCGGATCAGCGGAATCCGGTCGCCGAAGCGGGCCTTGTGCCGTTCGATCAGCGCATCGCGGTGGCCGTGTTCTTCCGCCGCCATCTGCTCGAAGATTTTCGCCGATTGCGGGAATTCATCGCGCAGGCCATCGGCGTAGGCGAGATAGATGCGCGCGTCATCCTCCTCGGAGGATATGGCAAGGGCCAGGATTTCCTGTTCGGAAAGCGAATCGAATGGGCGGCGGTCGTTGCGGAAGAATCGGCTCAACATTTATCAAATCCATTAGTTTAGAATAATTCTAAGATATGCTTTGACGCCCGGAAGTCAAGTCTTGCAGAACTGGCGCATTTGGCGCATTAAAACGCACCCCAAAAGATTGGGGAATGCAGACAAACGACTGGAGCGCCGTGCCCCCGGCGGGATGCAAGGGGCGCTCTGCACATCTAAACCACGCATCGCGCTTTCCGAAAATCGACGATGATTTGCGGCCGATGCGATAGAAAGAATCGGATCGATGGCATCGACGAATCTCCACGCAAATAATAGTCCGCGTCCGCTCAACCGGCAGGATTTCCGCACGCTCGGCCTGTCGGCCCTTGGCGGCGCGCTGGAGTTTTATGATTTCATCATCTTCGTGTTCTTTGCGAGCGTCATCGGCCATCTGTTTTTCCCGCCGGATATGCCGGACTGGCTGGTGACGATCCAGACTTTCGGCATCTTTGCGGCGGGCTATCTGGTGCGTCCGGTGGGCGGCATCGTGCTGGCGCATTTCGGCGACAAGTTCGGGCGCAAGCGCGTCTTCGCCTTCTCCGTCTTTCTCATGTCCATCTCGACGCTGGCCATGGCCTGCCTGCCAACCTATGCGACGCTGGGTGTCGGCGCGCCGGTCCTGCTGATTGTCTTCCGCATGTTGCAGGGGGCTGCCATTGGCGGCGAGGTTCCGGGCGCGTGGACCTTTGTGGCCGAACACGTTCCGGCCAACCGGGTCGGCATGGCGTGCGGCTTTCTTTGCTCGGGCCTGACACTCGGCATCATGATCGGCTCGCTGATCGCGACTGCCATCAACTGGATTTTCACGCCGGAAGAATTGTCTGCCTATGCGTGGCGCATTCCGTTCTTCATCGGCGGCATATTTGGCCTGCTCGCCGTTTATCTGCGCCGCTGGCTGGTGGAAACGCCGATCTTCACCGAAATGAAGAACAGCCATCTGCTGAAGGACAAGCTGCCGCTCGGCACGGTGCTGCGCAACCACATGCACGGCGTCGTCATTTCCGTGCTGCTGACATGGATATTGTCGGCAGGCATCGTCGTCACCACGCTGATGACGGCGACCTTCCTGCAGAAGCTCTACGGCTACACGCCGCTGCAATCGCTTGCTGCGACAAGCTTCGGGACGCTGTTCCTGATGTTCGGCACGGTTGCCGCAGGCGCCATCGTGGACCGCATCGGCAGCGGGCGCTTCTTTGCCGTTGCCGGCATTTTCTTCGGTGTTGCGACCTTCGTGTTCTACACTTATGCGGCGGTTTCCTTGCCCATCCTCTTCACGCTTTATGCGGTGATGGGGCTTTCGGTCGGCATGGTCGGCGCGGTGCCTTACGTGATGGTACGCGCTTTTCCGGCCCCGGTGCGCTTCTCCGGCCTGTCGTTTTCCTACAATGTTTCCTACGCGGTTTTTGGCGGGCTGACGCCGGTGATCGTGACCTCGTTTCTGGCGGTCAATCCGATGGCCCATGCGTGGTATCTGGTATTCATCGCCGCGCTGACCTGCGGGCTTGGCCTTTACCTGATGGCCCGCAGCGACCAGCTCGAAGGCGAGATCGGCCTGACGGCACTACCGACCGGAACCGCGGTTCCACAGGCAAACTGATGAAAATGGCCGCGAAAGCGGCTCTTCTCATATCGATCAGAGAATCTTCTGCATGAAGGTGAGATCGAGCCAGCGCCCGAATTTCTGGCCGACTTGCTTCAAGGTGCCGCAATCCTCAAAACCCTGCGATTGATGCAGCGCGATGGAGGCAGCATTGCCAGCTTCGATGCCGGCAATCAGCACATGTACCTGGCGTTCGCGTGCTTCCTCCACCAGCTCGGCCAGAAGGGCGCGCCCGATGCCGCCGCCGCGCGCATCGCTCGCCACATAGATCGAAAGCTCGGAGGAATGGCGGAACCCCTCGAACGGGCGGAAGGGGCCATAGCTCGCATATCCCTGTACAGCGCCGTCACGCTCGGCAACCAGCACCGGAAAGCCGTCGCGGTTTCGGGCTTTCAGCCACTGGCGGCGGTTCTCCAAATCGACGAGCGTTTCGTTCCAGATGGCAAGCGTGTTCTCCACCGCGTCATTATAGATGGCGAGCAGGGCAGGAAGATCGGCTTCCGTCGCGTGGCGGATGAGGAGGGTCATTGCGAGAGGCCTTTGTAAAAGAGCGTGGTGGCACAGGAGCTGCCATCGGGAAAGAGCGCATAATTGGGAATGGTGCCGACACGTTGCCACCCGAAATGCGTATAGATCGCTTCGGCGGGACTTCCGCTGGCGGTATCGAGGCAGATCAGCGTTTTGCCATGCATGCGGGCCTGCGCTTCCGCCGCATCCATCAGCTTGCGCGCGAGACCGAGGCCACGCGCCTTGCGGTGGATGAGCAGTTTTTTCAGGTCGGCGCGATGCGGCTGATTGGGCATTTGGGCGAGGCCAAGCTGCACCGTTCCGACGATTTCGCCGTCATGTTCGGCAACGAGAAGCAGCGTGTCGCCGCTCTCGATTTCATGGGCAATGCGGGTCCAGTAAGGGGGGAAATCCTGCGGTTCGCATGGCGCCATAAAGCCGACCGATGCGCCACCCATGACGCAGTCGGCCAGAATTTCGGCAAGCGCGGGAATGGTGCGCCTCGCTTCTTCGGCATCAAGAATGTGAATCATCGGTCTGTCTTTCAGAGAGCGCCGCGGCGTTCGAGCACAATGGCGTAGCGCGCGGGGGTCGAGCCAGGATTGTGAAAGGTGATGCCCGCCATGACGGGCATATAGAGGCAATCGCCGGGACGGAGGCTGTATTGCGTGTCACCGACAGTCATTTCCATCTCACCAGCAAACAGCCACATATGCTGGGTGATACCGGCATTGGCAGTCTGCGGCGCGAAAGCCACTTTGGCGCCTGCCGGAAACTCGACCTCGATCAGATCGACATTTGAACCGGTGCCGGGCGGAGAAACTGACCGGCGCACATAGCCGGTGTCGGGATCGCGCCAAATTGGCTGGCGGTCGCGGACAAGCAGTGGCGAGGGGGGCGCCTCCGCATCGCTGAAAAAGGCTGAAAGCGACGTACCAAGGGCAGCGCAAATGCGCGCCAGAAGCTGGGCGGTCGGACTGGTCTCGCCGCGTTCGATCCGCGAGATCATGGCGCGGCTGACCCCGGACGCATCGCCCAGCGCATCCAGCGTCATGCCTTGCGCCAGACGCAGGCGGCGCAGGTTTTCGCCAATGGCGTTGTCTAGCTGCTCGATTGCATTTTCCATTATGTTAGAAATAATATCTATTATAATGGAGTCAAGCGATTTCGGAAACGAAAACGGCGGGATTTCTCCCGCCGCAATCAATTTCTCTGCACGATAAAAGTCTGAAGCTTTGGCTGATGCCTCTTCCCGCCGGTGCGAAGCACCATGTCGAAGGGCGAGGGCAGGCGATAGGCTCGCTTTACCGATCAGCCTTGCGCCTTCAGCTCCAGGCGGCGGCGATGCAGGACCGGCTCGGTATAGCCGTTCGGCTGTTCGCGGCCCTTGAAGACCAGGTCGCAGGCCGCCTGAAACGCAATCGACTTGTCGAAGTCGGCAGCCATCGGGCGATAAAGCGGGTCGCCTTCGTTCTGCTTGTCGACGACGGCTGCCATGCGCTTCATGGTTTCCATCACCTGCGCTTCCGTGACAACGCCGTGATAGAGCCAGTTTGCGATGTGCTGCGCCGAGATACGCAGCGTTGCGCGGTCTTCCATCAGGCCGACATTGTTGATGTCCGGCACCTTGGAGCAGCCGACGCCCTGATCGACCCAGCGCACGACATAGCCCAGAATGCCTTGCGCGTTGTTGTCGATTTCCTTCTGGATGTCTTCCGGCGTCCAGTTCGGGCGCACGGCAACCGGCACCGACAGGATATCGTCGAGCTTGGCGCGCGGGCGGCTCTTCAGCTTTTCCTGAACGGCGGCAACGTCGATCTGGTGATAGTGGGTCGCATGCAGCGTGGCGGCGGTCGGCGACGGCACCCAGGCGGTGTTGGCGCCAGCCTTCGGATGCGCGATCTTCTGTTCCAGCATCGCGGCCATCATGTCGGGCATGGCCCACATGCCCTTGCCGATCTGCGCATGGCCGGAAAGGCCGCATTCCAGACCGATATCGACGTTCCACTGCTCATAAGCGCCGATCCATGCGGCCTGCTTCATGTCGCCCTTGCGGATCATCGGGCCTGCTTCCATGGAGGTGTGGATTTCGTCGCCGGTGCGGTCGAGGAAGCCGGTATTGATGAAGACCACGCGATCCTTGGCGGCGCGGATCGCCTCCTTGAGATTGACGGTCGTGCGGCGTTCCTCGTCCATCACACCCATCTTGAGGGTGTTGGGCTTCATGCCGAGCATTTCTTCCGTGCGGGTGAAAAGCTCGTTGGCGAAAGCCACTTCTTCCGGACCGTGCATCTTCGGCTTGACGATATAGACGGAGCCTTCGCGCGAATTCATGTGGCGGCCATTGGGGCCGATGTCGTGCAGCGCGATCAGGCTGGTGAAGGCCGCATCCATGATGCCTTCCGGCACTTCATTGCCTTCGGCATCGAGAATGGCCGGGTTGGTCATCAGGTGGCCGACATTGCGCACCAGCATGAGCGAACGGCCCTTGAGCGTCAGATCGGAACCGTCGGCAGCCTTGTAGGTGCGATCGCCGTTGAGGCGGCGCGTCATCTGCTTGCCGTTCTTCTCGAACGTATCTTCCAGCTTGCCGTTCATCAGGCCGAGCCAGTTGCGATAGACGGCAACCTTGTCTTCGGCATCGACGGCGGCAATGGAATCCTCGCAATCCTGGATCGTGCTGACAGCCGATTCCAGAACCACATCGGCGATGTGCGCCGGATCGGTCTTGCCGATCGGGTGATCCGCATTGACGACGATGTCGACATGCATATTGTTCTTGGCGAGAAGCACATTCGTCGGGGCGGCGGCATCGCCATTATAACCCTTGAACTGGCTTTCATCCTTCAATGCGGTTGCCGATCCGTCGGTCAGCCTGATTTCAAGCTTGCCGTCCTTGACGGCGAGACCGGCGACATTGGCCCATTTGCCAGCCGCGAGCGGCGCGCTTTCGTCCAGGAAGTTCTTTGCCCAGGCAATGACCTTCTCGCCGCGCTTCGGATTGTAGCCCTTGCCCTTTTCCGCGCCATCGGCTTCCGAAATGGCATCGGTGCCGTAGAGCGCATCGTAGAGCGAACCCCAGCGCGCATTGGCGGCATTGAGTGCATAGCGGGCGTTCATGACCGGAACGACGAGCTGCGGACCGGCAATATGGGTGATTTCCGGGTCGACATTGGTGGTGGAAACCGAAAACTCTCCGCCTTCCGGCAGGAGATAGCCGATATCCTTCAGGAACTGCTGGTAATCGGCCTGGCTGTAACCCTTGTCACGGTTTTGCTTGTACCAGGCATCGATCTTGGCTTGCAGGTCGTCGCGCTTGGCAAGGAGGGCGCGGTTCTTCGGTGCCAGATCGCGGATGATGGCGGCGAGGCCCTTCCAGAACTTTTCCGGCTCCACGCCGGTACCGGGCGCGGCTTCCCTGGCCAGAAACTCCACGAGTTCAGGGGCAACACGCAGACCTTCGATCTCGACGTAATTGCTCATTGCTTGGCCTCCTTCAGAATAAACGAATACATTGCCGCATTTTTCAATGCGGCTCCATGCGGTCTTTCAACCCTTTTGCCGTGTTCCCGTCAATCAGTGCGCGGGCACATCATCTGTGACGCTGCGGCGAAAATAGTGCTTATAACGACAGTCTGGCGCGGATATCGGCGGGCGAAACGCCCTGTTCGCGCAAGGATGCGAGCGCCGTATCCTGGCGGCTTTTCGACAGTTTCAACCCGTCGTCGCCCAGCACCAGATCATGGTGATGGTAGAGCGGTTCCGGCAGGTTGAGCAGTTTCTGCAGGAGCCGGTGCACGGAGGTCGCGTGAAACAGATCGCGCCCGCGCACGACATGGGTAATGCCTTGCAATGCGTCGTCCACCACCACGGAAAGGTGATAGCTGGTCGGCGTGTCCTTGCGCGCAATCACCACGTCGCCCCAGCGGGCAGGGTTGGCGGCAATGCGCCCTGGCGCTTTTTGATTCAGGCGCTCGCTATCCGGGCCTGCGCCGCTTTCGCTCCAGAACAGCGGCTCGCCAGCGGTGGCAAGCGCCTTGTCCATATTGAGCCGCCAGGCATAGGGCACGCCCGAGGCGATGCGCTCCATCTGTTCCTTTTCGGTCAGATCGCGTTCGCCCTGCGGATAAAGCGGCGTGCCATCCGGGTCGGACGGCCAGTCATCCCCCTTGGCGAAGGCTTCGCCGATACGCTCGCGCACCTCCCCTCGGCTGAGGAAGGCCGGATAGACAAGCCCCTTGTCGGCAAGTTTGGTGAGGGCGTTTCGATATTCGCCGAAATGTTCCGACTGGCGGCGCACAGGGGTTTCCCATGTCAGGCCAAGCCAGCGCAGGTCGTCATAAATGCCCTGTTCCAGTGCAGGCGTGCAGCGTGCCGTGTCGATGTCTTCCATGCGCAGCAGGAAGCGGCCGCCGCTTCGTTTGGCCATATCCGCGTTCAAAAGCGCGGAATAGGCATGGCCGAGATGCAACTGGCCATTGGGGCTGGGAGCGAAGCGGAACACAGGTACGGTCATGGCAGCTTGTTGTCAGTTGAATGTCATCTGATTCCATTGGTACGTTGTGCGCCAAGAGAATGAAAGGCCAAGGGATGCGGCGGATCGATACATTGAGCGATATTGAGGCGGGGCTGGAGGCTTTGATCCTTGCTGATACGCGGCTCGCCGACATTCGCAGCCGCTCCCATGCGGTGCCGCTGCGCCGGTCCGAACCCGGATTTGAAAGTCTCGCCTCCATCATTGTCGCGCAGCAGGTTTCGACAGCCAGCGCTGCCGCAATCTGGGCGCGGCTGAAACAGGCCATCGATCCGCTGACGCCGGAAGCCTATATTGCGGGCGGGGAGGAGGTCTGGCGTTTTGCCGGTCTCTCGCGGCCCAAGCAGAGAACGCTTCTGGCAGTCGCGCAAGCGCTTGCCCAAGATGGCCTCGACCTGCACGGGCTTTGCGATCTTCCTGCCGGGGAGGCGATTGCCCGGCTTACGGCGATCAAGGGAATCGGCCCGTGGACGGCGGAGGTCTATCTTCTGTTTGCTGCCGGTCATCCGGATGTGTTTCCGGCGGGCGATGTGGCCTTGCAGACGGCTGTTGGCCATGCCTTCGCCCATGAAATCCGGCCCGATGCCGTTGCCCTTCGCAAGCTGGCGGAAGACTGGGCGCCGTGGCGCGGCGTGGCGGCGCGGCTGTTCTGGGCCTATTATGCGGCCATCAAGGGACGCGAGGCGGCGCCGCTTCTGTAAATGTTGCGTGTTTCCCGAATCACAATTGCGTTTCCGCTTCACAATACTGTCACGTCGGGCTTACATTATCCGTATCGGCTGATGATGGAATTTCGATTCGCAGAAGCTTGATTTTCTGCTGATTGCAGTCCCGTCCTCACGAGATTGGAGCGTCGTTGTTGCGCCCAGAATGGACGCGCGGCGCTTCGATGAAAAGCGCAATTCCGCATGGAGAGCCATTTCGCCCTTTTTCGGAGTTGCTCTGAAGGAGGTGCGCCCTTGACTGTTGCCGTCTCGCCCAGAACCGTGTCAACCAGTGGCTTGCCCGCGCTGGTGCTGAACGCGGATTACCGCCCGCTCAGCTATTATCCCCTGTCGCTCTGGTCCTGGCAGGATGCGATCAAGGCGGTGTTTCTCGAACGCGTGAATATCGTGG
This sequence comes from Hyphomicrobiales bacterium, assembly GCA_900473915.1. Classification (GTDB taxonomy): domain Bacteria; phylum Pseudomonadota; class Alphaproteobacteria; order Rhizobiales; family Rhizobiaceae; genus Brucella. Next base: position 181,717 of record UCNG01000003.1, read on the forward strand.
CGGAATACGATCACATCGTATCCTCGCCATCGTTTTCCATGCGCGTTCCGAGCGTCATCTGCCTGAAGGATTATGTGAAGCCGCCGCGCTACCCCGCGTTCACGCGCTTCAATGTTTTCCTGCGTGATCGTTTCGAGTGCCAGTATTGCGGCTCGCCGCATGACCTGACCTTCGATCACGTTACCCCGCGTTGCCATGGCGGCGAGACGACGTGGGAAAATGTGGTCGCCGCCTGTTCACCATGCAATCTGCGCAAGGGCGGCATGATGCCTGCCGTCGCGCATATGTGGCCGCGTCAGAAGCCGGCCATGCCGACCGTGCAGGATCTGCACAATAATGGCCGCCTTTTCCCGCCGAACCATCTGCACGACAGCTGGCTCGATTTTCTCTATTGGGATGTCGAACTGGAGCCGTAAAGCATGTTGCGCAAAAATGCGCAGCGGTTTTGCGATAACAACGTGCGATAAAAGAAGAAACAGCCCCTACAGTTTTCCGCTCTTACTTCCCACTTTTCGCAAAAGCGCCGTAGTAGCCGATGGCTGCAAAGAGCAGGCTTGCCAAGACGTTCCATCCGGCAAAGGACAGGCCGAGGAAGTGCCCCGGCGCGCTGTCGCATGCAGGCGGATGCGTGTTGAGCTCGTTCAGGAGATTGCCCGCATCGAGCGTGACCTTCATCGTCGCCGCGCTGCAATCAATCGGCCCCGGCCAGTATTTCAGTTCAACGCCGGTGTGGTAGATGGCGAGCGCCAGCCCAAAGGTCATCAGCAGCGCGCCGATCAGGATCAGGCCGCGCGTCAGGATCGGTGGCCATTTCAGGCCGTAGGAGACCCACGCCGCCGCCAGAACCGGGACGCCGATATAATAAGGCGTGCGCTGTTCGAGGCAGAGCTTGCAGGGCATGAAGCCAGCCAGATGTTCGAAACCCAGCGCCGTGCCGACAGTCGCGGCAAGGCCGATGGTCATTATGCCTGCGGTCCATGCCTGTACCTTGCCGACCGGATTATTGAGTGCAAACGCCATTTGGGTTTCCTTGCAAAGGCTCTCTTATTCTTAAGGCAAACTGCCAGCTTGTCTCCAAGCAATTTATTTTGATCGGGATTGGGCGAACCGCTCAGGCATGAAGATATTTCACAGCAAAGAAGAGCGCGATCAAGACCACCGCGACGAGACTTGCAATCAGGCCGAGGCGCTTTTCGATGAAATCGCGGATCGGCTCGCCATAACGGCGCAGCAGCCAGGCCAGAAAATAGTAACGCGCGCCGCGGGCAACGATTGCGGATGCGATAAAGAGCCAGATATCGATCCCGGCCGCACCTGACAGGATTGTCACCACCTTGATCGGCGGCAGATGCGCCAGGCCGGAGGTGATCAGCATCAGCAGGATGGCGTCGGCGCTGGTCGTGCCGCGCAAATGCTCGAACGAGTCAAGCTTGCCGTACATTTCGAGCACCGGCTTGGCGATCTGCTCATAGGCATGATAGCCGAGATACCAGCCCGCAATGCCGCCGAGGACGGAGGCAACCGTTGCGATGAATGCATAGCGCCAGGCGCGCTCCGGGCGGGCAAGCGCCATGGGCAGGAACAGGACATCGGCGGGAACAAGAAAGACCGAGCTTTCCACAAAGGCGATGATGGCAAGCCACCATTCGGCGGATTTTCTTGCGGCAAGCGAAATCGTCCAGTCGTAAAGGCGGCGCAGCATATATTTTCCGGAATTCCTTGGCCGAAGCCATATTAGCGATTGCACCGTCTATAGATAAAAAAGATGGCGCGAACAATGCGCGCCATCTTCTTTGATACTGCTTTCGGGGGAACGGTATGGAAAGCAGTGTTTGCTAGCGCTTGTAGGCGCTGCAAATGTATTTGGTTTCGAGATATTCCTCGATGCCGTATTTCGAACCCTCACGGCCAAGGCCCGACTGCTTCACGCCGCCAAACGGCGCGACTTCGTTGGAAATGAGGCCGGTATTGTGCCCGACCATGCCGTATTCCAGCCCTTCGCTGACACGAATCGCGCGGCTGAAATTCTCCGTATAGAAATAAGCGGCCAGACCGAAGATCGTGTCATTGGCCATGGCAATGACTTCTTCTTCCGTATCGAAGGCAAAGAGCGGAGCCAGCGGGCCAAAAGTTTCTTCCCTGGCCACGATCATGTCGGTGGTTACGCCCGTCAGCACGCCGGGTTCAAAGAACAGGCCGCCCAGTTCCTTGCCGCCGGTGATGAGCTTCGCACCCTTGGAAACGGCATCGTCAATATGCGCCTTGACCTTGGTAATGGCTTTCGGCTCGATCATCGGGCCGATGACGACGCCCGGTTCGGTGCCATTGCCGACCTTGAGCTCCTTGACCTTGGCCGCGAGCTTTTCGGCGAACTTGTCGTAAATCCCGCGCTGCACATAGATGCGGTTGGCGCAGACACAGGTCTGGCCCGCATTGCGGTATTTGGAAATCATGGCGCCATCAACGGCGGCATCGAGATCGGCGTCATCAAAGACGATGAACGGCGCATTGCCGCCCAGTTCCAGCGAAATGCGCTTGATGGTCGGGGCACACTGCGCCATCAGCAGGCGGCCAACTTCCGTCGACCCGGTGAAGGAGAGCTTGCGCACCGTTTCATTGCTCGTCAGCTCGGCGCCGATTTCGCGCGCCTTGCCGGTTACGATCTGCAGGACGCCTGCCGGGATGCCGGCCTTTTCAGCGAGAACACCGAGCGCCAGCGCCGTCAGCGGCGTGAGGTCTGCGGGGCGGACGATCATGGTGCAACCGGCGGCGAGGGCAGGTGCAGCCTTGCGGGTGATCATCGCAGCCGGGAAGTTCCATGGCGTGATTGCTGCCGTCACGCCAACCGGCTGGCGGATGACGGTCAGGCGCTGCCCGGCCTGCGGGGCAGGAATGGTGTCGCCATAGACGCGCTTTGCTTCTTCGGCGAACCACTCGATGAAGGATGCCGCATAGAGAACCTCGCCGCGTGCCTCAGCAAGCGGCTTGCCCTGTTCGGATGTCATGATAAGAGCAATGTCGTCGGCATTGGCAACGATGAGATCGAACCATTTGCGCAAGGTAGCCGCGCGCTCCTTGGCGGTCTTGGCGGCCCATGCCGGAAAAGCCTTGGCGGAGGCGTCGATGGCTTCCTTGATGGTCGCGACAGAAAGGGAGGGAACCGTGCCGATGACCGAACCGTCTGCCGGGTTGGTCACGTCGATCTTGGCGCCGTCCGTGGCGTCTATCCAGCGCCCGTCAACAAGGCATTGCGATTTGAGCAGCGAAGGGTCTTTCAAAGCGAGCATAGTGGTTTTCCATCCCAGTCTTGCAGAGAAAGCTTGTTCATTATATTGAACAGCTTACGATATTTCGAATTAAACAGGCCGCAACATTCAAAGTCAAACGGTTAATCAGGCGGTCGATCAGGTGAAGCTATGACGAAAACGGCGAGCGACGAAGAGAGTTCCCAGAAACTGGTTCCGGCAGTCATGCGCGCGGCGCAAATTCTCGATCAGATCGCGAAATGCGCGCAGGAAGGCGGCAAGGGGACTGGGGACGGACTCAAGCTTTCCGATCTTGCGCGCCGGACCGGCTTGCCGAAAAGCAGTGTGCACGGACTTTGCCAGACGCTGGTGCATCTCAAGCTTTTAAAGCTCAACAGCGACGGAAGCTTCACCATGGGATCGCAATCGGTGCGCTGGGCCAATGTGTTCATGGCAGGCAGCGACATTGTCGATGCGTTTCATGAAGCTGTAGCGGAGGCCGATGGGCTGGGCGCGCACACATTGACGCTTTCGCATCTGGAAGGTCCGGATGTCATTTATCTTTCCTGCCGCAACTCGACGGCGCCGCTCGGAATCACATTTCGCATCGGCATGCGGGTTCCGGCTGTCTTTACCGCGACCGGCAAGGCCATGCTGGCCGCGATGTCCCCGCAGGAACTGGCCCGTCATCTGCCGTCCGAATGGCCGGAACTGATCACCCCGGCCAGCGCGCCTTCATTCAAGGTTCTGGAAGCGGAAATGGCAGAAGTGAAGGCAAGAGGCTATTCACTGGATAATGGCCAGTTGCGCGAAGGCATGTTCTGCATAGGCGCTGCGATCTGCGACCGGCCGTTTCATCCAACCGCCGGTATTGCCCTGTCGATGATGGCGGCGGAGGCTCGCCCCGACATTATAGAAGACATGGGAAGGCGCGTGCGGGCACTTGCCAATGATGTCGCGGACCGTATGGGATGGCTCTCTGCGTGAAGCCGGAGCGACGCTTATATATAGGGCCGCTTTGATCGGTCCTTTTGACTTGGTGCCTGTGGAAAGAAATTTTG
>UCNG01000041.1 GCA_900473915.1 Hyphomicrobiales bacterium
AATGTTCAAATCGTATCGGCGCAGATCGGCGATTTGCAGGTGAAGACCAGTAATCTTGATTTTGGTGCAGTCACAGCCAGCAGTCAGACGACCTATACCGGCACCTACCCCTCCAATGTGCACATTATGGGGACGTTGGTCGTCAATTCACCACAGGGTAACACGGGCCTGTTGGACTGGTCGTGCAACGGAAGGCTTTATGGGCAATCCAGTTTGGAGGCGACCACTACGGTCAGGCTAATCAACAGCACAACCGGTGTGGAACTCAAGTCGTTTGTCGTCACCAAACCGGCTGGAACGGATAGCCAGAACTTCACGCTTTCTACGATGGCAATTGATGCATCCGCTATTGCCGGGGACAACACGTACATTATCCGCAAGGGTTATGCCGATAATGTAGCGTCGGGAAACGTGGAAATCTACAACACATCCTATCTGAAATCGCTCGTCTGGAAGCGCTGACCTTCATCACAATCCAACCGAAAGAAACCGCGTGAACAGCGCGGGGAGGTAACTCATGGCTGTTTTGCCCGACTATATGACCGGGACGATAACGCTCGCCAATGGTTCAACGACCGTTACCGGCACTGGGACAATGTTCGAGACAGCGGCTTTCCGCCCCGGCGATACGCTGCAAATCCAGAACCTGACGGCAATCATTGCCAGCGTCAATAGCAATACTTCGCTGATCTTGACCGAACCTTGGACTGGCGCGAGCCTGACAAACGCGCCATATCGGGCGCGCTATTTGCCGGATGGTGCACGTGTTACCGCCCAGACGACGACGCTCATTGAACTGCTTGGTAACGGGGTCTTGTCGAACATTGCTGGAATACCTGTCGAGGACGGCAATCTGCTCGTTGGTAATGCGTCGGGTCAGTACGAGCCAATCAGCAAAGATGAACTGGGCACTCCTGATCCTCACGGCAGCCTTGGCAAACTGGCGGCGCTGACGCTGGCTGCTCGGCAGGTATTGCAAACGGATGCAGCGGGCGCTCTGAAACAGGTAGCCTTGGCGCCAAACAAAGCACTCGCCACCGATGCGAATGGCGATGTTGCTCCGATTGACCTCGGCACGCTTGGCCGTGCGTTGCTTGCACTAGCGACGGGGACAAATGCCCAATATGTCCAAGGCGACGGAACATTGCAGGAAAAGTCTGGTTTGCCTGTTAGTACCGCAACTCAAACAGCGCTTGACGGGAAGGCTAGTTTATCGGGAAGTAACGTCTACAATGGGAACCAGAGGTTCAATTTTCGACCCCAAGTTAGGGCCGGAACATGGCCGAATACGTCTCAGATGTTGGTATTCGGGTATAACAATTCCGATCAATACCATTGGTCTATGGAAATCGAAGCGTCCACAAAACTTGTCTTTGCAAGGTTTGATGCCGGTAATGGAGCGTACTTAGGGACGCCGTTCGAAATATTGTCTACTGGTGTGAAAATTAATGGAAGCCTCTCCAAGGCGTCAGGAACATTTGAGATTGACCATCCGCTAGACCCATTCAACAAGAACCTCCGACACGGCTTTGTCGAAAGTACTGAATTCCTCAATATCTATCGAGGTATGGTCGATCTTGAGGGCGGGCGCATGCATGTGGATATCGATGCTGCGTTTGGCATGACCCCCGGAACCTTCGCTGCGCTCAATGCCGATGTGATGGTGTCATCCCTGCAAAATCAGTATGGCTCTGATCGTGTGTGGGTGGAGGGGCCAGCGGACAGCGGACAATTCACCATTATCTGTGAAAACGATCAAAGCACTGCGACCATTGCTTGGATGGTGACGGGCAGACGAAACGATGCGTTTGTTCGCTCCGATCTTGACCCAAATACCGATAGCGATGGCCGCTTCGTGCCGGAGTTTGAAAAGCCTGACTATGTGGAGCCTGTCAATGCCTGAAGCTACTTGTAAAGTCACTGATACTGCTCGCATCGGCAAGAAGGGTTATCCGATGCATTATGCAGCGCTTGGCCTTGAACCTCCCATGAAGACGGTCCCGGTCGAAGGCGGCATTCCTCAGACTGAACATCCCGGCATGACGCTGCAGGAATATGCAGCCGCCAAACGATGGGAGCGGGAAGTGGGCGG
>UCNG01000018.1 GCA_900473915.1 Hyphomicrobiales bacterium
AAGTGGTAAGGCGCAAACCCGCCTTCCAAAGCAAAGCCCCGGTTCCAGCCGGGGCTTTGTTGTCTGAACGATCGGCACGTTCCGCCAAATGCCTCATATGTGAACTGCGATGCAAAGGCTGAACTGAAGCGGGCCGTATCCTGTCCGAAAACGGTTTCACACTTTTCGGGATGCGCTCTAATCCGCCAATACCAGCAGATCGTGCGAGGCGAAATGCACCGTCACCTTGTCGCCGCGCTGCGGCGGCGGCTGGGTCGGATCGTTGAACGCGTCGAACGACAGGCGGTTCTTGCCCAATGCCACACGCGTACGGATGACGGAGCCGAGGAAATGTACGTCCTCGATGGTTGCATCCAGTGAGGTGTCATGGCTCTTGCGGGCTTCGAGGCTGACAGCTTCCGGGCGCAAGGCGAGCGTCAGAGGCTTGCCCTTCGGATGATGGTCGAGCTTTTCCTGCACGGTGATGGTGCGCCCGTCGAGATCGATGCTGTTCTGGCCCGGTTCGCTGACCGAGGCCTCCAGCATGTTGAGCGTGCCGACGAAGGACGCCACGAAGCGCGAGGCCGGGCGGTTATAGATGTCGAAAGGCGAGCCGATCTGATCGGCGCGGCCTTCGTGCATGACCACGATGCGGTCGGAGATCGACAGCGCTTCTTCCTGATCATGGGTGACGAAGACGGTCGTAATGCCGAGCTTCTGCTGGATAGCGCGGATTTCCTCGCGCAGGGAGATGCGGATTTTCGCATCCAGCGCCGATAGCGGCTCGTCGAGCAGAAGAACCTGCGGCTTGGTGGCGAGCGCACGCGCCAGCGCGACGCGCTGCTGCTGGCCGCCAGACATCTGATAGGGATAACGATCCGCCAGATGGTCGAGGCGGATGAGCCCCAGCATTTCCTTCACCGTGGCGTCGATTTCCGCCTTTGGCTTTCCGGCAACGCGCAGGCCGAACGAGACATTCTGCGCAACGGTCATATTGGGAAACAGCGCATAGGCCTGAAACACCATGCCGATATTGCGCTGGTTGGGCTTGAGGTCCACCACATCCTTGCCGTTGATTTCAATCGCGCCGCTGTCGGGCGTCTCGAAACCGGCGATCATGCGCAGAACGGTTGTCTTGCCGCAGCCCGATGGACCGAGGAAGGAAACGAATTCGCCCTTTTCCACGGCAAGGTTGAAGTCGTGGACGACGGTATTGGCGCCGAAGCTCTTTTTCAGGTGCTTGATATTGAGAAAAGCCATGAATGTTACCCGGCGGTTGTCTTGAATTTATTGAGGCGTGAAACGAGTTGCAGCATGATGATGCTGAGCCACGTGATGCCGAACGAAATGATCGCCAGCGCCGACGGTTCGTAGGCGCGGTTTGCGCCGACCAGCTGCAAATAGGGGCCGAAGGCGGGGCGGTTCAAAAGCGAGGCCAGCGTGAATTCGCCGATGACGATGGCGAATGTGATGAAGGCGCCGCTCATCACGCCGGAAATCACGTTCGGGAAAATCACCTTGAACATGATGCGTCCCCAGCCCGCGCCGAGGCTTTGCGCGGCTTCCGTCAGCGTCGTGACGTCGATGGTGCGCATCGCCGTGTCGACAGCGCGGTACATATAGGGCAGCGACAGCGTCATATAGCCGAACATCAAAAGCACATCGGTTGCCCGTGTTGACGCCGTGAATGGCAGCCATGACGACGAGTTGTAGATGCGCAGATAACCGAACACGATGACGATCGCCGGAATGACCAGCGGCATCAGCGTGATGAATTCCATCACGGGACGCAATTGCGGCAGGCGCAGGCGCACCCAATAGGCAGTCGGCACCACCAGCAGCACACCGAATATGATGGTCAGCAGGCCAAGCAGGATCGAATAGCCGAAGGTCGCCTGGAAGTTCGGATCGGAGAACACGACCCGATAGGCATCGAAGGAATATTCGCCGCGCCGCATGCGCAGCGAGAATTCGAATGTGCCGATCAGGGGCACGAGGAAGTAGATCGCTCCGATCAGTAAAGCGACCCACGCTCCGATTTTTTGAGCCTTGAAGCCTTTCATCGCTGCCACCTCTCGGCGCGCATGCGCAGCCAGATATAGATGAGGTTGGAAACACCGGTAATGACGATCATGCCGAGCGCTAGCGCATAGCCGAGGTTCTGGTTATGCAGAACGTCACCGCGAATCTGGGCATAAAGCAGGATAGGCACGATGTTGAGCGAGGAACCCGTCAAGGCATAGGCGGTTGCGATGGCGCCAAAGGCATTGGCGAAGAGCAGAAGCGTTGTGCCGAGCAGGCTCGGCCACAGGATCGGGAAGGCCACCATGCGCCAATATTGGGCTGTGGTTGCGCCCAGAATGGATGAGGCTTCCCGCCATTCTTTTTTCAGGCCATCGAGCGCAGGCGTCAGGATCAGCACCATCAGCGGTATCTGAAAGAACAGATAGGTCAGCGTCAGCCCGAAGAAGGAGAGCAGGTTGAAGCCGGTCGAGTAGAGATTGAAGCCGAACCATTCCCTGAGCAGGATGGTCACGAAGCCAGTTCGTCCCAGCGTCGCCAGAAAGGCGAAGGCCAGCGGCACGCCCGCAAAGTTCGACGCCACGCCGGAAAAGGTCAGCACCGTCGGGCGCAGCCATGGCGGCAGATTGCCGAGGACGACCGCCCAGGCGAGAAAGAAGCCGATGATCGCGCCGCCAATGGCCGATGCAAGGCTGACCTTGATCGATATCCAGTAGGCGCTCATGATTTGCGGCTGGAACAGATCGTAGATGTTCTGGAGCGTGAAGTTGCCTGCCGGGTCCTGAAACGCGCCGATGATGAGATACATCGTCGGCCAGATCAGGAACAGAATGGCGAAGATGAAAAACGGTGTCACGCCAAGCCAGGACAACGGAAGCTGGCGCTTGCGCGCCCCGCTGCTGGGGACAGTTGTTTCGGCTACTGCACTCATGCGCTCTTTCTTTAGACCGGGTTCCCGCCAGAACGGAACTGAATCGTTCCAACTTTTGTTTTATTTGTGCGATCAGCAGGGCTGTCATTCGGTGTCAGGCAATCAATAAAGTGCCTGAGTGTGAACCCCTTTGATATCGCGCCGACCGTGTAAGGCCGACGCGATATGTGTTCGATGCGACAGGCACGAGCCTGACGCTCGCGGTCCTTACTGGACGTTTGCGCCCACGACGCTATCCCATTCCTTGGTAATCGTGGTCTGCGCGGCCTCGATCTGCTCCAGGGTCGGGAAGATAGCCTTTTCATAGGCTGCTGCCGGCGGCAGCTTGTCGAGCAGTTCCTGCGGGATCTTGCCAGCCTTCGCCATCGCGTTGAAGCGGATCGGGTGGCAATAGCCCTTCAGATAGCCGAGCTGGCCTTCATCGGAATAGATGTGTTCCATCCAAAGCTTCGCAGCGTTCGGATGCGGTGCGTAGGCGCTGATCGCCTGAACATAGACGCCGGCGATGACGCCCGACTTCGGAATGACGGTTTCGACTTCCGGATTGCCCTTGAGCGTGTCGCGGTCGGCGAGCGCGTTATAGTCCCAGCGGATGACGATAGGGGTCGAGCCCTGCGCCAGCGAAGCGGCCTTGCCGATGACCGGAACGAAATTGCCGTTGGCATTCAGTTCCTTGTAGAATTCAAGGCCCTTCTTGCCCGCGGCTTCGCCCGGCTCGCCGCCACGGGCGATACCGGCGGCATGAACGCCGAGAATGGCCTGTGCGGAAACGCGCGGATCACCTGCAAGCGCGACGGAGTTCGCATAGTCGCTCTTGAGCAGGTCTTCCCAGTCGGCGGGCACGTCCTTGACGATGTCCTTGTTCACTTCGAAAGCCAGAACGCCGTAATAATCGCCGTACCAGTAGCCTTCCGGATCCTTGGCGCTATCCGGAATTTCGTCCCAGGTTGCGACCTTGTAAGGCTGGATGAGGGCATCCTTCTTGGCAGAAGCGCCAAAGGCAAAGCCGACGTCGATGACGTCAGGAGCCTGCGGACCCTTGTTGTCCTTGTTGGCCTTGATGGCTTCGACTTCATCGCCCGAACCGGCGTCGGGGTTCAGTTCGTTGACCTTGAGGCCATACTTGTCCTTGAAGCTCTGGATGATTCCGCCATAGCCGCACCAGTCATGCGGGAGTGCGATGGTGGTCAGTTCGCCTTCTGCCTTGGCGGCGGCGATCAGTTCGGCTGACGGCTCGGCAGCGGCGATGGAAACTCCGGCAACGGCGATCGCCGTCGAAAGCGACAGCAGACGCGCTGTGTAGCTAAGCATTGTTTGACTCCCCTGTTTAAGGTCCGGCGAACGCCCCGGGTCGATTCCGGTGCTCGCGCATTCCCGATACCCGCCCTGTATGACGGTTGGATGACAGTTTGTGGCTTGTCACAAACTGCCAGCGACGGAAAGTGAAACACGTTTTCAGAGACTTAGCAATTCATCCGTTTGCGGGAGCGGCATTTTTATGACAGGAATTGTGACAGAGAATTCGCGATTGTCATAAATCTGCAAGACGCTTTTCCCTGTGCGACAAGGGTTTGTCCCGGTGCGGCATCGATGCCGTATGCGAGGGGATAAACGAAAATTTCCGAAATGAGAATGAAAACCCTCAGGTTTCGTATGAAGCTGGAGGCGGGGGCCTAATGCCCTCCGCCTCCACCGGCAACCTGCTTGGGCTTGCGCAGCATGATGGCGCAGACGGCAAGCGAACAGAACATCATCGTGAGGATAAAGAACACGTCGATGAAGGACAGGAGGGTCGCCTGCTGGCGCACTATGCCGGAAAGCTTGGAAATGGCGATGGTCGCGCCGTCCAGACCCGCCGCATTATATTTGGCGGTCAGATTGGCGATCATCCTTTCCGCTTCGGCATTGCCCCAGCGGACATGTTCGGCCAGCCGCTCATAATGCATGTCGCCGCGCCGGGTCAGGATCGTGTTGATGACGGCAAGGCCGACAGCGCCGCCCAGATTGCGCGTCAGGTTGAACAGGCCCGACGCGTTCTTCAACAGGGAGGGCGGAAGCGTGCCGAGCGCCAGATTGTTGATCGGCACCATGCACAGCATCAGCGAACAGCCGCGCAGGATCTGCGGCAGCAGCAATTCGTAGAAATCCCAGTCGGCGGTGAGGCCGGTTACCAGCCAGGTTCCGGCGGCAAAGCCGAGGAAGCCGATCATCATCATCAGGCGCGGGTCCATCCGGTTGGACAGGAAACCGGCAACCGGCGCGGTGAAGAACATGGCGAGACCGCTGACAAACAGCGCCTTGCCGATCATCAGGGCGTCATAGCCGCGCACGCTGCTCAGATAGAGCGGATAGAGATAGGTAAGGCCGTAGAGGCCAACGCCCATGACAAAGGAGAAGAGCGAGCCGAAGGCGAAATTGACGTTCCTGAAGGCGCGCAAATCCACGATGGGCTGCTCCGCCGTAAACGCCCGGTAGAAGAAGACGATGCCGCCGACGACCATGACGATGGACAGGAAGAAGATGGCGTCGTCCTGCAGCCAGTCGTTGCGCGGGCCTTCCTCCAGCACATATTCCATGGAGCCGAGGAACGCACCCATGCCGATCAGGCCCCACCAGTCGAACTTGCTCAGGAGTGAACTGTCGCCTTCGTCGAAGTCGATCAGGTTCCATGCGGCGATGGTGACGAGAATGCCGGGGCCGACATTGACCAGAAACAGCCAGTGCCAGGAAAAAGCGTGGCTGAGATAACCGCCGATGGTCGGGCCGATGGTGGGGGCGAGCGTTGCCACAAGGCCGATCATCGGCGAGACGATGGAGCGCTTGGACGGGGGGAAGATGGTGAAGGCGGCTGCGAACACGCTGGGGATCATGCCGCCGCCGATGAAGCCCTGGATGGCGCGGTAGACGATCATCTGCTCGATGTTCGTCGCCGTCGCGCAGAGCATGCTGGCGAGGGTGAAGCCCGCAGCCGAAAAGGTGAAGAGCACGCGCGTCGACAACAGGCGCCCAAGGAAGCCCGACAGCGGAATCATGATGACTTCCGCGATCAGATAGGACGTCTGGACCCAGGAAATTTCATCGGAACTGGCGCTCAGGCCGGCCTGGATTTCGGCAAGCGAAGCCGAGACGATCTGGATGTCCAGGATCGCCATGAACATGCCGAACACCATGGCCAGAAAGCCAATGGCCTTCTTCGGGTCGATGCGGTCATCTGCCGGGGTCAAGGGCCCCATTGTCGTGTCTGCGGCCATGACGGCGCACTCCGGAATGAAAGAGAAAGGCGCGCGAAATCCGTTTCAGCGCGCCGCCATCTGTTATTTCATGTCAGCCCACAGGTCTCGGTCAGTCGGCCTTTTCGCCGGGCGCCGTGCGCGTATCGATATCGACCACGACGCTGAGGCCCGCGCGAATCTTGCCGGATTCCAGCGCTTCCTTCGGGATCATGATGCGCACGGGCACGCGCTGCACGATCTTGGTGAAGTTGCCGGTGGCATTTTCCGGTGGCAGCAGCGAGAACACGGCACCTGAAGCCGGAGCGATGGACGCGACCTTGCCGTCGAACTTCGTGCCGTCAATGGCGTCGACATAAATATGCGCGGTCTCGCCGGTCTTGATGCTTGCGAGTTGTGTTTCCTTGAAATTCGCGTCGATATAAAGCTCGTTGACCGGGACGAGCGCGGCGATCTTCTGGCCCGGCGAAACGAGATCGCCCTTCTTGCCGGCAAGATTGCCGATCACGCCGTCAAACGGCGCGCGCAAGGTGGTGAAGGACAGGTCGCGGGCAGCTTTGTCGCGAGCAAGTTCCAGCGATTTCACCGTGCTTTCCGCTTCGCTATATTGGGCGTTGAGCACTTCGATATTGGCCTTCGCAGATGCAATCTGCGCATCGCTGCCGGCGACCTTGGCGCGAGCCTGATCCAGCGAGGACTGGGCCGTGTCCAGTTCGGCCTGGGCGACGAAACGCGTCTGGTGCAGTTTCTGCACGCGCGCAATCGTATTCTGCGCATTCGTCAGGACCGCGGTTGCAGCCTGCTTGTCGGCATTGGCCTGCTGGAGCACGGTCCCCGCGGCGTCGGTCTGCGCCTTGATGCGGATGAGCGTCTGCTTCTGGGTCGCAAGCTTCGCTTCGGCCTCGTCGAGCGCGATCTTGTAGTCGCCCGCGTCGAGCTGGAAGATCACATCGCCAGCCTTGACCTGCTGGTTGGCAACCACGGGAATATTTTCGATATAGCCGGTGACCTTCGGTGCGATGGAGGCAATATCGCCATGTACATAGGCGTCGTCGGTCGAAACCATGAAACGTCCGACCGTCCACCAGTCATAGGCGAACCACAGGCCGCCTGCGACCGCGACCGTCAGAATGCCGGGCAGCAGGACACGTTTGCCGAAGCCCTTCTTCTTGCCTCCCTTGGCGGTTTCCCCGGGAGCGGCTTCCTGCGGGTTGGGGACGGTATGGGGCTGCGATCTCTCGCTCAGCGGTGCCTCATTCGTCGCCGGCTGGGTCGCCGAGGCGAAGTTCTTGGCGTTGGGGAACGGATGAATATCGGCCTTATCAACGGACTTCGGGGCGGACATAGGAAAACTTTCTGCACATCCTTCGGATTGAACCGCTCGGTTCGATGTTGACATAGATCAATAAGATGCGCATATCAAGAGGATATCGAACCGATTGGTTCGAAAAAATTATGAGTCTCGAAGAATGAAACCCGATCGCAACACCAAAGGGCCAGTAGATACGATAGAGCATGACCGGAACCGGCATGATGAGAAAGATGTCGGCCGTCCCGGCGATGGCAAATCGTCTTGCACCGAAACGGAATGCGGTCGCACGCGGCTCGGCGCCGGCCAGGACCCTGCAAAGCGCCGCCAGATTCTCGAAGGCGCCCAGAACGTATTCCTGCGCATGGGGTTTGATGCCGCCAGCATGAACGACATCACGCGTGAGGCTGGCGTGTCGAAGGGAACGATCTACGTTTACTTCAACAGCAAGGAAGATCTCTTCGTTGCCTTGTGCGAGCATTATCGCCACACGATGTTCAGCGAGCTGATCGACAAGCTCGACAGCGGTTTCGAGAACCGTCAGGAACTGATCGATTTCGGCGTGGCGCTTGTGACGCTCATTACGTCCTCCAGCGCTATCCGCGCCCAGCGGATCGTGCTGGGCGTGAGCGACCGCAAGCCGGAGCTTGCCGCGCGGTTTTACGAACGCGGCCCGAAGCGCAGCCTCGTGGTCATGTCCGAATATCTCCAGCGGATGATCAAAAATGGCCAGCTCAAGCCGTTTGACACCGAGCGGATGGCCTACCAGCTTTCCGATCTGTTCCTGTCCAGCCTCTACAGGCCCCGCCTGTTTGGCGCCCTGTCGGAGCCGCCATCGGCAGAAACGATTCGCAACAATGTCGAACTTGCCGTCGATTTCTTCTACCGAGCTTATGGCACTGAGAACGAAGTTGTTCTGAAATAGAACAGTCGGGGCGCTCGGGGCCTCGTACTCAAGAAAACTTTACCGCCGAACCAATTATGTTCTCAATTGAGCCATATTTTGGCGCGGGTTTTATGTGCAATTCTTTGCCATCGATTAATTGTGGGTTGTCAAAAGCCCTGTTTTTTTTGTCACTTATTAAAAAGATTGAATGGCTTCAGGCGACGATTCGCTTTCTCTAGAATAAGGTTAAAATCGCCCGCCAGCACCAAGGACATTATTATAATGACACTCGATCTGATCCATTTTCCGAATTTTAAGAAGACATTTTTTGGAACATCATTCCAGAGCGATACACTGGCACTGCTGACAAGAATTCGCGATGAAATCGGCTGTCGCCACATCCTGCACACTTATCGCGGACGGATGGGCGATTGCGCGAAAACCAATGCCTCCGACCTCACTGTTGTGATGACCGTGCCTTCCAACTGGGCGGCGCGCTACTCGACCAAGAACTATTTCGTCATCGATCCGATCTTTCGGGAAGACTCGCCCTATTTCAAGGATGATGTCAGCGGTATCGTTCGTGATCTCCAGGAAGAAGCCGACGAGTGCCCCGCCGTCGCTGAAATGCTGCAGGATGCGGAAAAGCACGGATTGGGCAATATTTTTATTGCCGTCTCTGCCCGTAGCCAGAAAGGTGCGCCCGGCTGTTCCCTGTTCAGCTTCGAGATCAGCCCCGACGAGGATCGCGAGCAGTTCGTGGCCAAGCTTCGTCCGCGCCTGCTGAGCCTGTCCGGGATCATTCATTCCTCCCTGTGCGACTGCAAGGATATCGCTACGGTCTCAAGTCTTCTGACCCCGCGTGAAATCGACTGCCTGCGCTGGGCGGCAAACGGCAAGACAGACGGCGAGATTGCGGAAATTCTGAACATCGCCCGCTGGACTGTCGTGACTTATCTCCAGAACGCGAAGATCAAGCTCAACTGCTCCAACCGTACTTCGGCTGTGGCGACAGCGCTATCGCTGGGCCTGATCGAAATGCCGGAAACGCATCATCTGAGCTGATCCTGCGGCTGCGTGAAGAAAAAATACCGGATGCTTTCATGCATCCGGTGTTGTCGCGAAAATTGGCGAGATGTTTCCCGAAAAGGGAACCGCTTCAGGCTCGTTTTCGAAGCGGCAGGCGGGCGGCGTCGAAGGCGTTGGCGAGCCTTGCCGTGTTCTTGGCCGGGTCCTCGTCCGCATCCTCGAAAGCGATGTGGTTCAGTTCGATCCCCGCCGTCTTGTCGGTCAGTGTCAGCCGGAAATAGGCATAGACGCCCTGATTGCGAAACTCCATGTCCAGCACGATGGCAGGCGGCGACTGCCAGTCGCAGCGATATTCCCCGCCATGGCCGAGCTCCAGCGTGCCGGGAAAGAAGTAAAGCTCGGTCGCCGAACTGACGATATCGGCGATATTGGCAAAAAGCTCGCAACGTATGAAGGCAATGTAGTCCGCCGGATCGACCAGACGAAGGTCGGTTGCGACTTCGCGCAGGTTCCCGGCAATGATCGCCTCGCGCTCGTTGGAGAATTGCAAGCTTTTCATGGTCTCACCGCCAATCTGGGGAACAGGCTGTCACTGTTCTGAAACATATAAATATCATGACTATCCATTGTTCTTATGCATGTCTTACTCCCAAAACCGGTTCCCACTTTGGGGAGTCATGCTCTAATGTAATGCATGCCGCGTATTGATGACCCGGATCAGCTCGGCCACGGCCTTGTAGAATTCCGGTGCTATCATCTGGTCGACATTGACCTGTTTATAGAGCGCGCGCGCCAGCGGAACATCCTCGAATATCGGGATGGAATGCTGTGCGGCGATCTCCCTTATCTTCAGAGCGATCAGATCCTGCCCCTTTGCCACGACGACCGGAGCGGCATCCTGCTCCGGCTTGTAGCGCAGTGCTACGGAAAAATGAGTCGGATTTGCGACAATGAGTGTTGCCGTCGGCACGGTGTTGATCATGCGACGGCGCGCACGGTCGCGGCCCAGCGAACGCAGGCGCGACTTGACCAGCGGATCGCCTTCCGACTGCTTCAGCTCGTCTTTAACTTCCTGCCGGGTCATGCGCAATTCCTGCCGCCAGTGAATGCGTGACCAGGCAAGGTCGAAACCGGCGATTGCAGTAATCGCCAGAACATTGGCGACGAGCAGGCGCACCATGTTCTCGCGCAGAAATTCCGGCAGGGCGCTCGGATCGGAGGCGACCGCATCGGTGAAAAGGCTGTTGCCGCTGAAGAAGACGATAAAGACGATGACGCTCGCCGCCAGGAATTTCGCCAGCGACTTGAGAAACTCGACCTGACCGGCGCGCCCGAAAATGCGCTGCCATCCCTTGAGGGGCGATATGCGCGATGCCTGCGGGCGAATGCGCTCGCCAACGAAGCGCGGCACGTTCTGGAACGCGGAGGCGGCGATGCCAGCAAGCGGAATGATGATGAACACCGGCACCAGTGCCGCGCCAACGGCAAGCGCCAGCACGCCGAACAGGCGGCTCGCATCCTCGGCGCTGTTCAAGAGCCAGTCCTCGGGGCGGTCGATCAGCTCCCGCAGGAAGACGGCCAGCTTCGTGGTGGCAGGTGCGGCGACAAAGACCGCGATAATCAGAAAGGAAGCGATACCGGCAAGGATCGGCGTTTCGCGGGAGAAGGGCATATTGCCCTTTTCCAAGGCGTCGCGGATTTTCTGCTCGGTCGCTTCTTCTGTTTTGCTTTCCTTGTCGGCATCATCGGCCATGCGTCACACAAAATCAGGTTGAAGCTTCGCTGGCGTCGAGGGTGATGATGCCGCGCTCGGAAAGGTCGATGGCGATACGGGCTATCGTGCGGCGCGCATCGGCGATGTTCTGCGCGGTGATGTTGCCCTGCTCGGCACCCAGTTCGGTTTCCACCATGCGTCGGCCACGGGTCGAGAGCGAGGAGAGAACCAGTTCCTGAAGCCTTGTATCGGCCCCACGCAGTGCGGTTGCGATCTGTTCCGTCTGCACTTCATCGAAGAGCAGCAGGCGCGCGCGCTGAGACAGGCGCTCAATGTCTTCGAAGGTGAAGAGCTTGGCCTTGATGCGGTTGAGATCGTCGCGGTTGAGGTCTTCGAGGCTCGCCATCAGTTCTTCCATCTCGCTTCTGTCGAGCTGGTTGAAGATGTTGGCGATCTGGCCGTGATGTGCCTTGACCGGACCGGAATCGCTGCGGCCCAGAAGGTCGCGCCGCAGCACGTCTTCCAGAATTTCCACCGCCGCTGGCGCCACATTGCCGATATGGAGCGAGCGCTGCACGACAGCATTGCGCAACTGCGGTGGCAGGACGACGAACAGCCGGGCTGCAAGGTCGGACGGCAGCTTCGACACGATATAGGCGATGATCTGCGGATGCTGGTCGGTCAGATAGGCTTGCAGGCTTTCCACCGGCAGGCGTGCGAGCTGCACCCAGACCGATTCCTGAACGAGCTGCGGCTGGACACGGTCTTCGAGAACCGCATCGACCTCTTCCTGCGGCAGCGCTTCGCGCAGCAGGCCTTCGAAGCGCTGGGCAGCTTCCGAAACCGGAGCGCCTTCGGCAAAGGAATCCTCGAACTCCTTGACGAGCTGCTCGAAATCGAGCGGTGAAATTGGCTCCAGCGTGCGGGCATGACCGGCAAGCTTGCGCAGGTCCTCGGCATTGAAATGCTTGAGAAGACGCGCGGCGGCAGGCCGTCCGATGGCAACGAGGATCGCTGCCGCCTTTTGCGGGCCGGTCAGCGTATCGACGAGGCCGGTCGCTCCGCCTTCCATGTCTTCCGCAAGCGCCTGCTGTTCATTGTCGGCCATGGTCACGTCCGTTACTTGCCGATGATTTCGGTGAGGCTGACGCCGAAACGCGAGGAATCGTCTTCCAAAACGATCACTTCGCCACGCGCGATGACGCGGCCATTGACCACGATATCGACCGGATCGCCGATCTGCTTGTCGAGGGTGATGACCGCGCCGCGACCAAGCTTCATCAGATTGGCGACCGGCATGGTCGTGCCGCCAAGAACCACCTGCACATCGACGGGAATGCCCATGATGAGTTCGAGATTGGGCTTGGATGGACCTTTCTGGGCGCTGCGCGGCTTTTCCTCGCGCAGTTCCTCAATGGCTTCGTCCAGTTCCTGCTGCATGTTCTTTTCCTTATTGTCCGCGCTCATGCCTGGCCTGCGAGATCTACGGTAGCTTTACGGACCGCACGGCGCACGAAAACCGGCAGCGCGTTCTTTTCCTTCGGAAGCGATTGTTCGGTGGCAGTCGCGATCCTGTCTTCGCTGCGTGCGCTGTCGGCGACGTTGCGCGCCTGGCGTATGTCGCGGGTCAGCGCCTTGCGCAGCCGGGTCAGCTCCTCGATTGCCTCTTCCATTTCGCGGCGCACACGCTGCGTTTCGGCAAGACGGGCTTCAAGCTTGGTGTTTTCGTCAGCCAAAGCAGTGCCAAGATCGGCGCGCTCGCTCTGGATCGCCTTGACGGCGCGCTCCAGCCCGTTGGAGGCGGCAGCAATGCGCAGCGCCAGCACCTTGCCGAGCTTGATCGTCTCGTTGGCCTTGCGGCCCACCACGATGAGCGCGCCAAGCGATGCAAGAGCCATCAATGTGGAAAGCACGTTAGCCAGCAACAAGCTCATCGATGAAATCCTCTTCCTGATTGACGGGGTCGCCGACCTTGACTGTGAAATGAATGCCCGATTTGCCGAGCGTGCACTTGAAAAGCTGCTGATCGCCCGCGCGCAGGCGCACCTGCTGCATGGCGTCAGCGGGCAGTTTGAGGACCTGACCGATTTCCAGCATCGACAAGGCGTCCAGCGTCATCGATCCCTGCTGGATGAAGGCTTCGAGTTCGATGCGCGCGCGGCTAACTTCGTGGCGCATCTTCTTCGCCCAACTTGGATCGGTCTGGTTCATCGGGCGGCGCAAAAAGGCTGCCACGGCATCCTGCATCGGCTTGTGCGTGCTGCGCGGCAGAAGCAGATGCACCTGCCCGGTCTTGCCCGCGGCGGTAACATCGATGCGGCAGACGAAAAGGCGCGACCGCTCGAAATTCTCGCGGTCGAATTCGGCGGTATCGATGCATTCACCGGCGGCAAAAAGCGCCTGGCCGTTCGCTTGTCCGCTTCCGGCAAAGACCTGATCCAGCGAACCGGCGAGATGACCGGCCAGAAGCGCGGAAATCTTCTGTTCCAGCATGCCGAAGGGGCGTTCTTCGTCGACGATTCCGAGATTTCCCTGCGCGCCATACATGGCCTCGATGACGGAAAAAACGAGCGTCGCATCGGCGGCAAGATAAAGCGTGCAGCCCCAGCGCTCGGCCTTCAAGGGCGCGATGATCGCCGCCTTGTCGAGAATGTCGCCAAAGGCGGCATCGTCGGTGCTTTCTACCTGACCTGCCTCAATGTCGAATGCGGCAGCGCAGCCGTGTTTCAGCCGGTCGCAGAAATGCGTCGAGGCATCCTTGAACACATGGGCAAGCGATTTCAGGTCATCGCCCGAAAGGCCTGCGGCGCGCAGCACATTCTCGGCCAGAACATCGGTTTTGCGGTTTTGTCCCAATGTGGCTGTTTCGGGGGGTGTCATCTTATGCCGCCTGCTGGGTCGGGGCGCTCGCCATGGTTTCCTGCTCGACCACATCGATGGTCGGGCGATCATAGGCGGAGATGGTCTTGCGGCCATATTCCACGGCGATCTGCGGCAGGGAGCCGTTCATATAGGCGAGAAGCGTCTGCTTCACGACGATATAGAGGCGATTGTTCTTTTCGCGGGTCGATTTGATCTTGGCTGCGATCGGGCCGACGACGCCGTAGGAGAAGAAGATACCGGCAAAGGTGCCGACGAGGGCCGCGCCGATCAGATGGCCCAGCACTTCCGGCGACTGGTCCAGCGCGCCCATGGCCTTGATGACGCCAAGCACGGCGGCAACGATGCCGAGTGCCGGAAGCGCTTCGGAAATGCTGACCATGGCGTGATAAGGCTTGAGCTTGTCGCGGGCGATGGTGTGGATTTCCTCGTCCATCAGCGCCTCGATTTCATGCGAGCGCACATTGCCGACGATGATGAGGCGGCAATAATCGCAGATGAAGTTGGTGAGGTCCTCTTTCTTCAAAACGCTTGGATAGGCCTGGAAGATCGGCGATTCCTTCGGATTGTCGATATGCACCTCCACTTCATTGCGCGACTTGGCGCGCAGCTCGCGCATCAGGCTGTAGAGCACGCCCAGGACATCGAGATAGTCGCGCTGCTTGGGAACGGCATTGCTGAATGCCTCCATGCAGGCGCGGCCCGTGTCCTTCACCAGCGAAAACGGGTTGGCGATGAAGAAGGTGCCGAGTGCCGCACCCAGAATGATGACGAATTCCCACGGCTGGATGAGCACGCTGACATGTCCGCCCATGGCGATAAAGCCGCCCAGCATACAGCCCAGTGTGATGACAAGACCGACAATAATGCCCAAAGCTCGAGACTCCCGCCTACATTCTGTTTGCAGGGAACCTAAGCGCTGCGCCTTGCGCGAACCTTGTCTGGGTAAGCCAGCTTTGGCCAGCTTCGGACAAGCTTGACCTTTCATAAAGAGCGTAAATTTCAGCAGGGGGTCATGCGCATGGTCGATACGATGACGAGCTATCGCCTGATCGCGTCGAATATGGCGCGGTCGTTGCAGCGTGTTTCGAAGGAACCGATGGTGGAGCGGGAAACCGCCTACTACAAGGAGAATATCGGCAAGGTGAAATCCATCGATGATTTCATGGCCGACAGCCGCCTTTATAATTATGCGATGAAGGCGTTCGGTCTGGAGGACATGGCCTTCGCCAAGGCGTTCGTGCGCAAGATATTGACGGAAGGCATCAAGAGCGACGATGCCATGGCCAACAAGCTGACCGACAAGCGCTACAAGGAATTTGCCACCGTCTTCGATTTTGCGGGCAAGGGCGCGGAGGCTACCCAGAGCACCGCTGCGCAGCAGGGCGTCGTGGACAAATATGTTCGCCAGACGCTGGAGACGGAAGCCGGAAGCCAGAACGAAGGCGTGCGGCTGGCGCTCTATTTCCAGCGCAAGGCGCCGACGATCACCAATGCCTATGAAATCCTTGGCGACAGGGCGCTGGTATCGATGATCCAGACGACCTTCGGCTGGCCATCCTCGATATCCAATGCCGATATCGACAAGCAGGCGAAGATGATCGAGGACAAGATCGACTTCACCAAAATGTCCGATCCCGATTATGTCTCGAAGCTGATTTCGCGCTTTACCGCCATGTATGAGATGAACAACCCGACCGCGAGCAGCCCGGCGTCGATTGCGTCCCTGCTTCTGGGCGGCACCTCTTCGGTCGGCATTTCGATGGACATCTTGAGCACCTTGCAGAACTTCAAGCCGGGCGGGCGCTAGGCGATGCAGAATAATTCGATCTATGTCGGGCTTTCCTCGCTCATCACGCTGGAACGGCGGATGGATTCCATTGCGCAAAACATCGCCAATGTCTCCACGGTCGGTTTTCGGGGCGAGGGCACCAAGTTCGAAACCATCGTTTCGAGCAAGGCCAGCGACGATGTGAGTTTTGCCACCGCAGGCAAGAGCTTCATCCGCACCGAGGCGGGCCCGATGATCAAGACCGACAATCCGCTGGATGTCGCGGTCAAGGGCGATGTGTGGATGTCTGTCTCCACGCCGCAGGGCCAGATCTATACGCGGGACGGGCGCATGAACATGCTGCCGACGGGCGACCTCGTCACCGTCACCGGCCATCCGGTTCTCGATGTTGGCGGCGCGCCCATCGTGCTCAATCCGGCTGGTGGCGCGCCGAAGATTTCGAGCGACGGCGCGATCTACCAGAATGGCGCGCAGATCGGCGCCATCGGTCTCTTCACCATTCCCGCCGATGCCGACCTCACCTATGCGGGGACGTCCGGCGTGATCCCGAACAAGCCCGCCCAGCCGGTGGCCGATGACAACAGCGTGGGCGTCGTGCAGGGCATGATCGAGGGGTCGAATGTCGATGCCATGACGGAGATGACCCGCCTCATCAGCGTGAGCCGCGCCTTCGAGCAGGTCAATAATCTGCTGGCGCAGCAGGAAACCACCGTCTCCGAAGCCATCAAGACGTTGGGCTCCAGAAACGGATGACGCCTGACCTGCCGCTCTCACGCCTCGCCGCTTTTGCCCGCCAGCAGTCGGTGGCACATAAGCCGCTCACCGGTATCGGCGGAACGGTGAGCGACGTCTCGCGTTCGGCGATTGCCGTGCGCGGGCTTTCGCGCGATGCGCGGCTGGGCGATGCGGTGGCGATCCATGCGCAAGGCAATCAGTGCCTTGCCGAGATCATCCGGGTGGCGGATGCGCAGGTGCTGGTAAAACCCTTTGACGACC
The DNA here is from genome assembly GCA_900473915.1 of Hyphomicrobiales bacterium. Taxonomy (GTDB): domain Bacteria; phylum Pseudomonadota; class Alphaproteobacteria; order Rhizobiales; family Rhizobiaceae; genus Brucella. The sequence goes on from UCNG01000018.1 coordinate 16,769, forward strand.
GCATCATTCCCTCGCTTGGTGCAGCGGTTTTCGAGGAAGGGCCGCTCAACATCCGCCCGGCGCCGGAATGGCGCGGGCGTGTCATCAATGCGCTGGGCCAGCCGATTGACGGCAAGGGAGCCTTGCAACCCGGCACGCGGCCCATGGCGTCCGAGAGCCTTGCACCGGCCGCCTTGCGCCGTGCGCGGGTGGATCGCGGTTTGCGCACCGGCGTCAATGTCATCGATATTTTCACGCCGCTCTGCTTCGGCCAGCGCATCGGCATCTTTGCGGGTTCGGGCGTCGGCAAGTCGACGCTGCTCGCCATGATGACGCGCGCGGCGGATTTCGACACGGTGGTGCTGGCCTTGACCGGCGAGCGCGGACGCGAAGTGCGCGAGATGCTGGAAGAAACCATGGCGGGCCACCTCGACAAGACCATCACGGTGGTTGCGACTGGCGATGAAAGCCCGATGATGCGCCGCCTCGCGCCCAACACCGCGACCGCCATTGCCGAATATTTCCGCGACCTCGGCCATAATGTCCTGCTGATTGTCGATTCCGTCACGCGCTTTGCCCATGCAGCGCGCGAGGTGGCGATTGCGGCGGAAGAGCCGCCGGTTTCGCGCGGCTATCCGCCAAGCGTCTTCAGCCAGTTGCCGCGCCTTCTGGAGCGTGCCGGTCCCGGCATCACGGAAGCTGGCGGCAGCATCACCGGCATCTATTCGGTGCTGGTTGATGGTGACGATCATAACGACCCGGTTTCCGACACCATTCGCGGCACGCTGGACGGTCACATCGTGCTCGACCGCGCGATTGCTGCGCAGGGGCGCTTTCCGGCGGTCGATATTCCGGGTTCGGTCTCGCGCCTCGCAAAGCACAACTGGACGCCGGAACAGCGCAAGCTGGTCAGCCAGTTGCGGAGCATGGTCGCCCGTTTCGAGGAAACGCGCGATTTGCGCGCCATCGGCGCCTATCAGAAGGGCCATGACGGCCTTCTGGATCAGGCCGTCGACCTTGTGCCGCGTATCTATGATGCCTTGCAGCAATCGCCGGAAACCGGCCTATCGGACGATCCCTATAACGACCTTGCCGCGGCACTGCGCGGCGACAGACAGGCGCAACACGCATGATGACGGGCTTTCGCAAGACAAAGGAAGAAAAACTCCTTGCAGACCTGACGGTGGAGGTGGAAGCCGCCGCACGGCAGGAGGGCATGAAGAAGCCGCAAAGCAAGGTGGACCGCTATCTGAAGATCGCGGCAATCACCCTTGCTGCGGGAAGCGCGATGCTGCCCTTCATCACCTATTTGCAGCGCGCCGATCTGGGCGCGCCGGAAAAGGCCGAGCGCAAGATCATCGATCCGCTCGACCGCTCGGAGCAGAAGACGGTGCGCCGCTTCCCGTCCTTCCGCCCGTCCGAACAGGTCGCGCCCAACGCCGATGTGGACGATACGATGACGGGTTCCGTCATGTCGAACGGCAAGGGTCTTCCGGGAACAGGTGCAGGCGGCGATGGCGATGGCGGCGACGGGCAGGCCATGCCCAAGCCGGTTTTCGCGCTGCGCGAGGTGGTCGGCGGCACGGCGATGATCGAGGATACGTCCGGCTACTGGTTCGTTGAAAAGGGCTCGCTGCTGCCCGATGGCAGCCGCCTTGTTTCCATCGGTCGCGGCGCGGGCACATGGCAGCTTACAACGTCGTCCGGCGATGTGATCCAGAAGACGCCGTAAGCCCTTTTCAGAACCCCGCCGAGGGCGGGATTCCGGTCCGGTTTGAATTGAACCGTTGGAAAGGCTCTAGCTATTTGTTTTGTCGCATTTTCCAACGCAAAACCGCTTCGCACTTTTGCTGGAAACGCTTTAATCAGAACTCATATTTCATGATGCGTTCGCCGCAGATCACCTCTCCCGTCATCCGGAAGCCTGTCTGCTCATAGAGTCGCTGGGCACCATCGTTGCCCGGCTGAAGGCCGAGAATGACGAAGGGGCAATCCGGCAGTTCTGACAGCAGGCCCAGCAATTGCTTGAGGGCTGCGCGGCCATAGCCCTTGCCCTGATGGCGCGCGTCGATCATGAGGCGATAGATCCAGTAGTTTCCATCGTCGTCATCCAGGGCATACATGGCAAAGCCGACCGGCTCGCCTCCGGCCCGGATAAGGAGCGGAACACAGGCCGGGTTCTCCTCAGCGTCTTCCAGCGATTCCTCATTGCTGGCCACAAAGTCCTGCTGATGCGGATGAGGATGCAGGGCTATCACCTGCGGGTAATCTGCCTGCCTGACCGGTTCGAGGGTCACGGCGGTATCGTTTGCAGCGCGAGGCTGTCCATTCTGTTTCATGACAGTGGGTTCCTGTAAGGCGCACGAGCTGGGCGTCCGGATGGACGCACGGCGCTCCAAGTTTCGATAGGATGCCCGCTGGCCGATAGGAAACGCTTTAAACGGTCGCGCCTTGGCGCGTTCCAAAACCAGCGAGCGTGGCAAATTCTGTCTTGTTCAGCATGTCGCACCTCCCGGTTCGCGTTGACGATGGCTTGCAGTTAGCCGCTTTCCTGGCATCACGCAAGTCTCGCACAAGATTCGCTGTGTAGGTTAACGAACAGTGAATAAGGATGGCGGGTAATAGTTATGGGGCCGATTCATCTCTTCGATCTGGCCGCAAGGCAGGCGCAGTGGCTGTCGGTAAGGCAGGCCACGGTCGCGGGCAATGTTGCCAATGCGAATACGCCTGATTTTCGTGCGCGTGATGTGCAGCCTTTTGCGGATGTGCTGGACAAGACGCAGCTCACCATGGCGGCCACCAGCCCCTTGCATCTGGAAACCGGAGCCGATGGGATCGCGGCCACGCGCCTGCGCCCCGACGACATCACCGAGCAGACCCATTCGGGCAATACGGTCGATGTCGAACAGGAAATGATGAAGGCCGGTGAGATTGCCCGCGAATATTCGCTCAACACAAGCATCGTGAAGGCGTTCCACCGCATGATGCTGTCGGTTGCGAAGGGATAGTCATGTCTTCCGATGCCTTGCAGAGCACATTGAAGATCGCAGCGTCGGGCCTTTCGGCCCAATCGACGCGTCTGCGCATCGTTTCCGAAAACATCGCCAATGCGCAGTCCACCGCCAAGACCGCCGATGCCGATCCCTATCGCCGCAAGACGGTTTCCTTCCGTACCGAGCTGGAACAGGGCACCGGAGCCGCCGAAGTCCGCATTGCGGAAGTCGGCAAGGATACGTCGCCCTTCGTCGAGCAATACGAGCCGAGCCATCCCGCAGCGGATGAGCGCGGCTATGTCCGCTATCCCAACGTCAACATGGTCGTTGAAATGGCTGACATGCGTGAAGCCAATCGTTCCTATGAAGCCAATTTGCAGGTCGTGAAACAAGCCCGTGAGCTGATCTCCATGACCATCGATCTCTTGAGGAGCACATAATGTACGACTCGATCATGAGCATTTCGGCGCGCAATGCCCTGTCGCGCCTTTCCGAGACGGTCGCCGAAAAGGGCGTGGGTTCAGCCTCCGCGCCGCAGGCGGTTCCGGCCGCTCCCGGCGCTTCGTTCGGCGAAGTCCTGTCGCAGATGACGGATTCCGTCGGCCAGAAATTGCAGGCGGCAGAAGCAACCTCCATTCAGGGCATCAAGGGCGATGCGCCGGTGCGCGACGTGGTCAGCTCCGTCATGGAAGCCGAACAGTCGCTCCAGACCGCCATCGCGATCCGCGACAAGATCGTGCAGGCATATCTCGAAATCAGCCGTATGCCGATCTAGCGTTTGATCCAAAAGTCGCCGTTTGCAACCCGCATGGCGACTTGTGATTCAGACTTCTGTCCAGACGAGAGATTAAGGACGCGCCATGAAAGCCCTGACGATTGCCGCCACCGGCATGAACGCCCAGCAGCTCAATCTGGAAGTGATCGCCAACAACATCGCCAATATCAACACCACCGGCTTCAAGCGTGCGCGGGCCGAGTTTACCGATCTGCTCTATCAGTCGGAGCGGACGGCGGGCGTGCCCAATCAGGCGAACCAGGCCATTGTGCCGGAAGGCGCGCTGGTTGGCCTTGGCGTGCAGACGGCGGCGGTGCGCAATCTCCACATGCAGGGCAGCTTCAACCAGACCGGCAATCCCTATGACGTGGCGCTGACCGGGCGCGGCTGGTTTCAGATCCAGAGCCCGACGGGCGAAACGCTTTATACCCGCGCCGGCGCGTTCAACAAGAATGCCGACGGCCAGCTCGTGACGCTGGACGGCAACCCGGTCGAACCGGCAATCACCATTCCGCCGGACGCTATCGAGGTGACGATCACCGATACGGGGCAGGTGTTCGCGAAATTGCAGGATCAGGTCAATCAGGTCGATCTCGGCCAGCTCACCCTTGCGAACTTCACCAATGAGGCGGGCCTGGAGCCGCTCGGCGGCAATCTCTACCGCGAAACGGAAGCATCCGGCGGTCCGCTGGTCGGCGTTCCGGGTGATCCGGGCTACGGCTCGATCAAGCAAGGCTATCTCGAAGCGTCGAATGTCGATCCGGTGAAGGAAATCACCGATCTCATCACCGCGCAGCGCGCCTATGAAATGAATTCCAAGGTCATTCAGGCTGCCGACGAAATGGCGGCGACCGTGTCGAAGAACCTGCGCTGACGGTGATGACGATGCGGCTGGCGAAAGCAATCTTACGGAAAACAGGGCTGGCGCTTGCAGGCGGGTTGCTGCTCGCGGCAACAACCGGTGCGGTTGCTGCCGACCGCATCGCTTTTGTCGTGCCTTCCGCCACCGTTTATCCCGGCCAGATCGTGAGCGACACGGCGCTTCTGGAAAAGCAGTTCTTCATCAATGCACCGGCAGCGGCCCAATATGTGCTGTCGCCCGATCAGGCGGCGGGCAAGGTGGCGCGCAAGACCCTGCTTCCCGGCAAGCCCATCCTTGTCTCGGCCTTGGGCGAGCCGTCGCTGGTCACGCGCGGCGTTCCGGCACCTCTGGTCTTTACCGCCGGTATGCTGACCATAACAGCCATGGGCACCCCGCTGGAATCCGGTGCGGCTGGCGATTTCATCAAGGTTCGCAACGTTGACAGCGGCATCATCGTGTCCGGCACGGTGCTGGCTGATGGTCGTATTCAGGTGGGGATGCAGTGAAGAAGACTTGCGCCGCCCTATTCACCGCTTTCGCACTCCTGTTCCAGCCCGTCGCAGGCTTTGCGGACGAGTCGTCGAAGAACGCGCGGGAATTCGGTTCCGCGGTGGATGCCGACGCCGATTGGCTGGGCTCCGGCGGCGATCCGTCCAAGATGGCTTATGCCGAGCTTGGCCGGGGCAGCGCGGTCGCGCGCCTGAAGGACATCGCCACCATTCAGGGCGTGCGTGAAAACCAGCTTGTGGGCTACGGTCTCGTCATCGGCCTCAAGGGCACGGGCGATAGCTTGCGCAATTCGCCGTTCACCGAACAGTCCATGCGCGCCATGCTGGACAATCTCGGCATCAGTGCCCCGCGCAATTCCACCCGCTCGAAAAACACCGCTGCGGTCATCGTAACCGCCAACCTGCCCGCCTTTGCCGGGGCCGGTTCGCGTATTGACGTTACGGTATCGTCGCTCGGCGATGCGACCTCCTTGCAAGGCGGCACGCTGGTCATGACCCAGCTTATGGGTGCCGACAACCAGATTTATGCCGTGGCGCAAGGCAATATGATCGTGTCCGGCTTTTCGGCGGAAGGCGAAGCCGCAAGCGTCACGCAGGGCGTGCCGACTTCCGGCCGTATCCCGAACGGCGCGCTGGTCGAGCGCGAAGTGGCTGGCAATTTCGGCAAGGAAAGTGAAATGATCGTCGAGCTGCGCGATCCCGATTTCACTACTGCCGTGCGCGCTGCCGATACGATCAATGTCTTCGCCAAGCGCCGTTACGGGCGCGGGGTGGCCATTGCCCGCGATGCCAAGACGATCCGTCTTTCGCGCCCGAAGAATGTGCCTGCCGCCCGTTTCCTGGCCGAGCTTGAGGGCCTGCCGATCACGACCGATGAGGTGGCCCGTGTGGTGGTGGATGAGCGAACCGGGACTGTCGTCATCGGCGAGAAGGTGCGCATTTCCAAAGTCGCTATCAGCCATGGCAGCCTGACCGTCCGGGTGACGGAAACGCCGATGGTCGTCCAGCCTGAACCATTCAGCGACGGCGTGACGGCGGTTGAGCCGAACACCGATATCGCCGTCAACCAGCAGAACGCCAAGATCGGCATCCTGACCGGCGCGAACCTTGAAAATCTGGTGAAGGGCCTGAACCAGATCGGCGTGAAGCCGACCGGCATCATCGCGATATTGCAGGCCATCAAGACATCCGGCGCGCTTCACGCGGAACTGGTGGTGCAATGACCAAGGCTCGTAAAATGATCCGGTGCGGCTCGGCAGCGATGCTGTTTCTGGCGGCATCCGTCCCCGCTTTCGCCGATCCGCCCGCACTCGGCAATCTCGATGAAATCCGCAAGTTCTGCGGCAATATCGACGATCAGGCGGCGGATGCGCGCTATGCGCTGCAAACCCGACAGCTGACCGAGCTGAAGGCCGATGTCGAAGAGCGGATGCGGGCGCTTGAGGAAAAGCGCCGGGAATATGAAATGTGGCTGAAGCGCCGCGACGAGTTCGTCAGCAAGGCGCAGGATTCGCTGGTCGACATCATCTCGAAGATGAAGCCGGAGGCGGCGGCAGCGCAGATGACGCTTATCGGCGACGAGGCGGCGGCGGCCCTGATCCTCAAGCTCAACCCGCGCGTTTCCAGCATCATCCTCAATGAAATGCCGCCGGAAAAGGCGGCCAAGCTTGCCCGCGTCATCGTTGGTTCGCAGCGCACCTCGACCGCGCCGCAGCCTGCCAGCGACCAGCGCGCCGCAGCGCAGACCGGGAATACGGTGCAATGAAGAACAGCATGAACAAAGCGACCCTTGCAGCAGCAACCCTGATCCTTCTGGCCGGTTGCGCGACCAAGCCGGAGGAAATCGGCCGCGCGCCTGACCTGTCGCCGGTCGCGGCCAATCTTGGCATGCAGAACAATCCGCAGTTCAACGGCTATCCGGCGCGCCCGAGCAAGGCGTCCTATTCGCTCTGGGATCAGCGTTCGACCAATTTCTTCAAGGACCCGCGCGCCGCAACGCCCGGCGATGTGCTGACCGTCATCATTTCCATCAACGATCGCGCTAACCTCGACAACAAGACGGACCGCGAGCGCGTGTCGAAGGGCATCTACGGCGCGGGCGGTTCGTTCGCGACCAGCAGCATTACGGGCGCGGCGGCTGGCGGCGACATGGACGCTTCGGTCAACACGCATTCCGACAGCAAGTCGAAGGGCAAGGGCACCATTGAGCGCAGCGAGGATATCCGCCTGCAGGTCGCAGCCATCGTCACCGATACGCTGCCGAACGGAAACATGATCATCCGTGGCTCGCAGGAAGTGCGCGTGAACAATGAATTGCGCGTGCTGAATGTCGCTGGTGTCGTGCGTCCGCGCGATATTTCCGGCAACAACACGATTTCCTACGACAAGATTGCCGAAGCCCGCATTTCCTATGGCGGTCGCGGACGACTGAGCGAGATTCAGCAGCCGCCTTACGGCCAGCAGATTCTCGATCAGGTTTCTCCCTTCTAAGGCATACCGGATATGAGCGACACGACGGCAACGGAAAAGGACGGCAAGGCGAAAAGCTCGCTGACAGGGCTTCTGGCGGCGCTCGCGATCCTGACCGTCATCGCCGGTGGCGGCGGCTGGTATCTGGGCGGCATGATTTCCGCCGACAGGCAGGCATCGGCCAGGCCCTCCGGCAAGGAAGACAAGCCGAAACAGGGTGACTTTGAATCGCGCTCCATCGGTACTGTCGTGCCCTTGCAGCCGATTGTGACCAATCTCGGCATTCCGCAGGATACGTGGGTGCGGCTTGAGGCGTCGCTGGTGGCAAAGCCCGGACATGAAATTCCGGCGGCGCTGGCGGCAAGCGTCGGCGATGATTTCCTGAGCTTCCTGCGCAGCGTCAATCTCATGCAATTGCAAGGCGCGGCGGGGCTTGCCTATCTGCGCGCCGATCTGGAAGAACGCGCGCGCCTGCGTTCGGAAGGCGCGGTCGACCGCGTCTTCATCTCGGCGCTGGTGGTAGAATGAAGAAGCTCCTTGGCCTCGGCGTCGTTCTGACGCTCGCCCTCACGGTGTCCGCTCAGGCGCAGCAGGCATTGACGCTCGACAACCTGCTTCCGGCAGGCAGCGGTGCGGCGAGCGGCCAGATCGTGCAATTGTTCGGTCTTCTGACGGTGCTTTCCATTGCGCCGGGCATTCTCATCATGGTGACGAGCTTCACGCGCTTTGCCATCGCCTTTTCGCTTTTGCGTTCGGGCCTCGGCCTCCAGACCGCGCCCGCCAGCATGGTGATGATTTCGCTTGCCTTGTTCATGACGTTCTATGTCATGGCGCCCGCCTTCGACCGCGCGTGGAACAACGGCGTGCAGCCGCTGATGCGCAACGAAATCACCCAGCAGGCGGCTTTCACCGAAATTTCCCAGCCGTTCCGCGAATTCATGCTGGGCCAGGTGCGTGACAAGGACCTGCGGCTCTTTGAAGATCTCGCCGATCCGTCTTTCCGCACCGGCGATGACGGCATCGTCGATTTCCGCGTGCTGGTTCCGGCCTTCATGATTTCGGAACTGCGGCGCGGGTTTGAAATCGGCTTCCTGATCGTGCTGCCATTTCTGGTGATCGATCTCGTCGTGGCGACGCTCACCATGTCCATGGGCATGATGATGCTGCCGCCGACGGTGATCTCGCTGCCGTTCAAGATTCTGTTCTTCGTGCTGATCGACGGCTGGAACATACTGGTCGGAAGCCTGATCCGATCCTTCTCCTGACCCATTTTGGTACGTCTGAAACGGCGTTCGCCGAAACTTTGCGTCAGAAATCGCTAATAGAGTAAAATTCGACTGAATTAATTAGCATTTCTTTAATGTTTGGCCTCTAACTGTCGGCCCATGGTGGGTTTCCGCGCGTTACGCGGCAACAGGCATGATGCCGCTCCACCATGCCGGTAATCTGAAACCCGGCCTGTCCCTCAGATTGTTTTTCCCAAGGGGCAAAAAACTATGGCAAGTCTTCTGACTAATTCTTCCGCTCTGACCGCTCTCCAGAACCTCGCTTCGACGAATCGTGCGCTGGAAACCACTCAGGGCCGTATTTCCACCGGTCTGCGCGTTGGCGAAGCCGCCGACAACGCTGCTTATTGGTCCATCGCGACCACGATGCGTTCTGACAACAAGGCAAACTCTGCCGTTCAGGATGCTCTCGGCCTCGGCGCTGGCAAGATCGACACGGCTTACACCGCCATGAACAAGGCGATCGAAGTCGTCGACAAGATCAAGGAAAAGGTTGTTTCGGCAATCGGATCGAGCGCTTCCGACAAGGAAAAGATCCAGTCCGAAATCAAGGTCATGATCGACCAGCTGAGCAGCACCGCCAAGGGCGCGAACTATGCCGGTTCGAACCTGCTTGCTTCCGACACCGCAGGCGCAGCCGCCGGTTTCAGCGTCGTATCGTCCTATGACCGTGCATCTGACGGCACCGTCAAGGTTGGCAAGATCGACGTCGACACGTCCAATCTCGTTCTGACCAAGGCTGACGGCACGGCTGGCGGCGTTCTGGTTGACGTGATGGCTATCGATGTCAAGGCAGCAGCCGACGACGCCGCAATCGAAGCTTTTCTGGGCACCATCGAAACCGCAATGGGCAAGATGGCCAACGGTGCGGCTGAACTCGGCGCAGCAAAGTCCCGCATCAACATGCAGAAGGACTTTGTTTCGAACCTGTCCGACTCCATCGAAAAGGGCGTTGGCCAGCTCGTTGACGCTGACATGAACAAGGAATCGGCTCGTCTGTCGGCTCTTCAGGTTCAGCAGCAGCTCGGCGTTCAGGCTCTGTCGATCGCCAACTCGTCGAGCCAGTCGATCCTGTCGCTGTTCCGCGGCTAATCTGGGTAACAGCAGGGCGCCGGGTTGCCGGCGCTCGCGAGTTCTCAGGCAAATCAGGGGTTCGCATCCGAACCGACCTGATCGGATCGGATGTCTTTGGGCGGAAAACGGGGCGCGGGATTTCATTCCGCGCCCCAATTCTTTCCCTGTCTCCAGAAACACCTGCTTTCATCCGCCGCCACTTTCGCGCAAGCTTCGCGGGCTAGTTTGCATCCATCATGATGGCGGTGGTGTCGATGCAGCAGAATTTCCGGCAATTGATCGAACAGCTCAAGGCTACGCTTGGCAAGCTTGGCGCGCGAAAACTCGTGGCGCTCGGACTTGTGGGCGCGGCGCTTATGGGCGCGATCCTCTATACAAGCATCTATCTGAGCCGCCCCTCCTACGAGACACTCTATGTTGGCCTTTCGCGCGATGACGTGAACCGCATGGGCCTCGCGCTCGGCGAGGCAGGCATTCCTTTCGATGTGAAGGCCGACGGCTCGTCCATCCTCGTGCCCATCGGCAAGGCGGAAAACGCCCGCATGTATCTGGCCGAAAAGGGCCTGCCGACCTCCAACAATGCCGGTTATGAACTCTTCGACAATATGGGGTCGCTCGGCCTCACCTCGTTCATGCAGGAAATCACCCGCGTGCGTGCGCTCGAAGGCGAAATCGCCCGCACCATTCAGGCCATTCGCGGCGTGAAAGCCGCGCGTGTCCACATCGTTCTGGCCGAAAAAGGTTCGTTCCGTCGTGGCGACCAGAAGCCGTCGGCCTCCGTCGTCATCCGCGCCGAAGGCGGCTTTGCCGCTGAATCCGCCCAGTCCATCCGCCAACTGGTCGCCGCCGCCGTTCCCTCGCTCGATGCTTCCGCCGTCACCGTTCTCGACACCAATGGCCGCCTGCTGGCGTCAGCAGGCGAAGCCGCCAATGGCGCGGCACTGATGACCGCCTCGCTGGAACAGCAGGTCGCAGGCAATGTGGATGACAGCATCCGCAAGGCGCTGGCACCCTATCTTGGGCTGGGCCATTTCCAGACAAGCGTTCAGGCGGTGCTCGATACGGACCGCCGCCAGACCAACGAAACGATTTTCGATCCTGAATCCCGCGTCGAGCGTTCGGTGCGCGTGGTCCGTGAAAGCGGCGATTCCCGCAACAACCGCAACGACAACGCAACCGGCGTCGAACAGAACATTCCGCAGGAAGAAATCCAGAACCGCAACGGCGAAAGCTCCAGCGAAAAGACCGACCGCCGCGAGGAGCTGACCAATTATGAAATGAACAGCAAGACGGTTTCCACCGTCAGCGACGGCTACACCGTCAAGCGCCTGTCCATCGCCGTGGTCATCGATCAGGCGCGGCTTCTGCAAACCGCAGGCACCACGCCGCCGCCCGCCAATTTCGTCGACCAGCAGATCGCCAAGATCCGCGACCTCGTGGCAACCGCTGCCGGTCTCAATGCGGATCGCGGCGACGTCATCAACGTGACGGCGGTCAACTTCCTCGATCCTGCCGGTGCCGATATGGAGCCGGTCTCCACGCCGTGGACCGATACGGTGCTTCGCCAGAGCGGTTCCTATGTCAATGCGCTTGCGATCCTTGCCGCAGTCGGTCTGCTGATCTGGTTCGGCCTGCGCCCGCTGCTGCGTGACCAGACTGCCAAGCCTGCGGGCACGGAAGTCGCCATCCGTGAGACAAGCGAAGTGGCTGCGCCCGATTTCATCGGCGGTCAGGCGGCAGGTGAGGGCGTACAGGCCGTCATTGGCGGGCCGGAAGCCTATGCCGACCAGATGAAGACCAGCCTCAGCGATCTTCGCCAGCGCATGCGCATGCCCGCAAAGCTGCGCCTGGAACAGATGATCGACATGGACGAGGAGCGCGTCGCCGCCGTTCTCAAGCAGTGGATTCACGAAACCGCCGCCAGCCGCGAGGCCCAACCATCGAGGGAATCGGCTGTAAAGGCTTCGGCCATGCCGGAGCTTGAGGCGGCCTGACGATGAGCGCGCTTTCGCTTAGCCGTTACCTTCCCGATTTTTCGACCCATCATATCGGTGATGAGGCGGTCGAGATCATTGCTGCGCCTCTGCCGCCGAAACCGCTGAAGGAAACGCCTGCCTCGCCAGCCGTGAGCGAGACGCCGAAGCGTACGGCCTCCGCCGAAAAGTCTGCTGCCGCCGAGCAGGCGGAAGTCGCGGCCATCATCGCCGGTGAGGAAGAAAAGCGCGCTGCCTTTGAAGCAGGGCGTGAGGACGGGCACCGCGAAGCCGAGGCGCTTTACGAGGCCGAGAAGGCGCGGCTTCTGCGGGAACATGAGACAGAGATCGAAACGCTGCGCGCTGCATTTTCCCGCGAGCAGGCCCTGCTTCTGGCGGGAAGCCTGACCGAAGCGCTGGCTGCGCTGGAGCGCAGTTTTTCCGGCCAGATCGCCGAAATCCTGATGCCGTTGCTGGCGCAAAAGATGGAGCGCGAGGCGGTTGCGGAGTTTGCACGGCGCATTGCGGCGCTGGCGCTTGATGGCGAAGCACCGGAAATTTCCGGTCCGGCGCGGCTGATCGCGCCGCTGCGGGATCATGCTGCCCTTCTGCCGTCCGGCTGTCGGTTTTCAGAAACCGGCGCGGACGAACTTTCCTTTTCCTTTGGCGAGCGGATGCTTGAAACGCGCATCGCGCCGCTTCTTGAAGAATTGAAGGCTGCGGTCCAATGAGCATCGATCCCGAAACCAAGCGTGAGATCATCATTGTTCGCCGTGGCGGGCATGACGACCATGACAGCCATCATGGCGGCGTGTGGAAGATCGCCTATGCCGATTTCATGACCGCCATGATGGCCTTCTTCCTCGTCATGTGGCTCATCAATGCCGCCAATGAGGAAACCAAGGCCGCGGTCGCCAGCTATTTCAATCCCGTCAAGCTGATGGACCGGCATTCAAGCCCCAAGGGCGTGCAGGATGTCGAGGAAAAAGACGGCAAGGTTCGCTATGAAAGCGACCAGAAGATCGAAAACAGCACCAAGGTCATCAATGATACGACCGTTGCGCCGGTGAGCGAACAGGAAGAGCGCCAGCTTTTCCGCGAACCTTATGCGGTGCTGTCGGAACTGGCCCACGAGACAGGCGTCCTGCAAAACCAGTCTGCCAAGGGCGATGGCGGCACGTCGCAGTCCGGTCCCGCAACGGGAGCCGAGGGCGGCGAAGCCTATCGCGATCCGTTCAGCCCGGACTACTGGTCGAGCAAGGCTGTCGGCGACCTGACCCCGCCCGATGCAGCACCGGCCACACCGCCGAAGCCGGAAGCGGCACAGCCGAAACCGGAGGAGGCTGCGAAGCCTGCGGAAACGCCAGCAGAAACGCAAGCGCAGCTCATCGCCGATCTGAAAAAGGCGGCTGAGGGCGAGGCCGCCAAGGAAGGTGCGCAGGCGAAGAAAGCCGAGCCGATGCCCGACGTGACGGTCGTTCCCGTCGATGGCGGCGTGATGATCCAGCTTACCGACAAGATCGACTACGGCATGTTCACCATCGGCTCCGCCAAGCCGGATGCCCGGGTGGTACAGATGCTGGAGCGCATTGCGCAGGTGATTTCCCGCCAGCCCGGTGAAGTCATCATCAGCGGGCACACGGATGCGCGTCCGTTCAAGAGTGCGACCTATGACAACTGGCGTCTGTCATCGGCGCGCGCGCAGATGGCCTATTACATGCTGGTTCGCGGCGGGCTTGACGAAAAGCGCGTGCTGCGCGTGGAAGGCTATGCCGACCGCCAGCCCAAGAACACCAACGATCCGAATGCGGCTGAAAACCGCCGCATCGATATTTTCCTCAAGTCCGCGCCATGAAGCAATATGGGAAGCGGTTCGCCACGCGCTCACTCCTGGCATGTGTTGCGGGACTTTCCCTGATGGGAGCAGCCTCTGCGGCCTTCGCGCAAGCGCCAGTGCCAGCCGAGACCCGCACGCTGCCGGTGCTGGAACCCTACAAGCTCGTGCGTTCGCTGCGCATGTTGCAGGATCAGGTTGTCGCCGGAAAGCCGGAAGCGGTGGTGATGCTCAACAAGCTTCTGGGCTTCGTCAGCGCGGATATGGGGCGAGCGCCGAGCGACGTCTGGAACAATCCGGAAAATGTCTATGCGGCGATCATCTATCTCTTCAATGGTGGCAATCCGGAAGCCGTGCGCAAGGTTCTGGCCGACCTCAAGACCGACGCCGTGCCGCCGGAACTGGTCAAGGGCGCACTGGCCTATGCTTCCGGCCAGACGATTGAAGTGGTGAAGCTTTTTTCGGTGCCGCTGTCGCCAGATGTTCCGGCGGAACTGAAGGCATCCATCGTGCTCGTCACCGCCAGCCAGATGACGGCCTTCGATCCGGCGACGGCCTTGATGCGGCTCGATCAGGTGCGGCTCGACGCGCCCGGCACCTTGTTCGAGGAAGCGGCGATCCGCCGCTCGATGCCGATTGCAGCCCGCCTTGGCGATGCCGACAAGATCAGGCTTCTGGCGCGAAACTATCTCCAGCGCTTTCCCCGTTCGCCCTATATGCGTGATTTCATGGCGCAATTTGTCGATGCGGCGGTAAAGCTCAACGATCGTATCGGCAATGCGGAACTGGCAAGGTTGATCGGCTCGGCTGACCCGGCGATGCAATATTCGCTCTATCTGCAAATCGCGCGCGGGGCGCTTGTCGATGGCCAGACGGAACGGGCGCGTTTCATGTCGGCAGAGGCGAAAAAGCTTGCCGACAAGCTGAAAACCGACCCGACCCGCGCAAATCTCTATGCGGCGGCAAGCGATGTGGCGTCGGATTCGGCGGGCAGCGCACTGCGCGAACTGTCGCAGATTTCGCCCGACAAGTTGCAGGAGTCGGACCGCAAATTGCTGAAGGCCGCCGAAGCGGTCGGCACGGTTGTTACCCGCACGCCGGATGCCTCGCCGCCCGCAAAACCGGCCTTGACCGAAAGGGATGTGCCGCCGATGGCCGTGGCAAATTCGCCGGAAAACCGGGCCGAAAAGCCGACACCAACTCCGGTCGCCGTCAACCAGAAACCGGCCAGAAACGAGCCGGAAGACGATTTGCAGAAGACGATGGAAGATGCGCGGCGCAAGCTTGCCGAGATCGATAGCCTGCTAGGAAAGACGGTTCAATGAGCGTTGATATTTTGCTGAATTCCACCAGCCGACTTGCCTCGCTCGCCCGAAATTCCGGTCCGTCACAGGCAAAAGCCGAGGCGGAAAGCGAGGGGCAGGCCGACCCGGCAAAATTGTTCAGCTCGCTTCTGGAAAGGCCGCAAGGCAAGGTCGAAAAGAAGGATGAAAACGAGGCGGGAGCCAAGACGGACGAGGCTGAAACGAAGGATGAGGACGGGGCGAAGCCGGTTGCAATTTTCGCTCTGCCACAAAATCTCCTTTCTTTGGGCGTTTCTTCGCCTGATTTGAAGGGGATAAATCACAATTTTGCCACAGGAAATATCGCCAAAAACGACCAAAACCTCCCCGATCCGCTTTCCGCCTTAATTAAGGAGATCGACCCGGAACAGGTCGATGAGCGGGGCGGTGAATTGCCTGCTGCCCGTGTCGGACAGAAGAAGACTGTCGCTGAGGCGACCGCCCCGGCAAGCGCGAAAACCGATCAGCCGATCAATCAGGATGCGCCGAAAGCGACCGCCGACAATCAGACGGAAGTAGCGACGGACGACCTCGCCAGCCTTCTGAAGACGGATAAGGGGCAGGCGCAGCAGCAGACGGGGCAAACGCCTGACAGAACCGATTTCCAGCCGCAGCCAGCCGCCAAGGGCAATGCGCCCGCGGACGTAAAAGTCTCCACCGCGCCATCGCCCGGCGCGGCGCGGATCGCCGACATTCAGGTCGTGTCGGAACGCAGCTTCGGCCCGGTCAAGACCTTGCAGATCAGTCTCGATCCGGCGGAACTGGGAACGGTGACGGCACGCATCCGCGTGGCATCGGAAGGGGTCGAGGTGCATCTCGTTGCTGAAAAGGCTCATGCGGCGGAAGCGCTCGCTGCCGACCGCTCCATGATCGAGAAAGCCCTGAAGGCGGCGGGAGTGGCGGATGACGCGAAAATTTCCGTGACCGTTGCCGACCGCAACGCGGCAGGCGTGGTCCAGCAGGCACAGGCGACACAGAACACAGCGCAGCAGCAGGGCTTTGACGGACGAAACGGCGCTCAGGCGCAGGCAGGTTTTATGGGCGGTGAGGGCAGGCGGAATGGCGAATCCGGTCAGGCAGGACAGGAGCGTTCGGACAGGCAAGCCGCGCAGGACAGCGGCAACAGCATTGTTCGCAATGATGGCCGCAATCGCGGCCTGGTTGTCTGATAGCCCGGCCCGCGCCGAAAATATCTGCGAGCGCGAGATGCACCGGGCATCGGCGCGCTACGATGTTCCGCTGGGCATTCTCTATGCGGTCGGGCTGACCGAAACCGGCCGCAAGAATTCCCTGCAACCCTATGCGATGAACATCGAAGGGCGCGCCGAATTCATGCCGTCGCAAATGGCGGCGGTGCGGCGTTTCAATGAGGTCAGGGCCGAAGGCGCAAAGCTGATCGACCTCGGTTGCATGCAGATCAACTATCACTATCACGGCAAGGAATTTCCATCGGTCGCCGCGATGCTGATGCCAAGCCTCAATGTCGATTACGCGGCTCGTTTTCTCAAACAGCTTCGACAGCGCGAAGGCAACTGGACGATGGCGGTCGCACGCTATCACGCAGGGCCGAACAACGACCCCGCCCAGAAGCGTTATGTCTGTCGCGTGATGACGAATATGGTCGCCACCGGCTTCGGAAACTGGACGCCTGAGGCACGAAACTTCTGCTTCGGCTGAGTGAGTTTCCTGCGAATTTTAACAGGTTGTAATAGAACGTCAGATGCACCCATGTTGCGGGCGTTCAATTAATGGTTGCAGCTCTTGGCGCGTGCTGTTAAAGCGACCGGAATTTTAAGCCCTTGTAATGAATCATAAAAGTTTGTGAGGCGTTAACCTTTGGTTAAGGTTTCAGCGCCTAAAGGATGAGGCGCGTTGCAATCAATGCGATTCCCTTTATTTTAGTATATGCTAAAATGCATCCCAATTTATTGCGGGCAACTAATTGCCATTGTTGCTGATTCCCTCCCCCAGTTATTGCTAGCCTGCTTGGGCTAACATATTGATTCGGAAGGCGGGCCGATGATCGTTGTCGTAGACGACAGAGATATTGTGACTGAAGGATACTCATCCTGGTTCGGTCGCGAGGGCATCACGACAACAGGTTTTACCCCTACAGATTTTGATGAGTGGGTGGAGAGCGTTCCCCAGCAGGACATCATGGCTGTCGAAGCCTTCCTGATCGGCGAATGTGCCGACCAGCATCGGCTTCCGGCCCGGATTCGTGAACGCTGCAAGGCACCCGTCATCGCCGTCAACGACCGCCCGTCGCTTGAACATACGCTGGAGCTGTTTCAATCTGGCGTTGACGATGTTGTCCGCAAGCCGGTCCATGTGCGTGAAATCCTTGCGCGCATCAATGCCATCCGCCGCCGGGCGGGTGCGTCGGCTGCTTCCAGCGACAACGGCACCGAGCTTGGCCCGATCCGCGTTTTTTCCGATGGCCGCGATCCGCAGATCAACGGCGTCGATTTTCCGCTGCCGCGCCGCGAGCGCCGCATCCTGGAATATCTGATTGCCAATCGCGGCCGCCGTCTCAACAAGGCGCAGATTTTCAGCGCGATCTACGGCATTTTCGACAGCGAAGTCGAAGAAAACGTCGTCGAAAGCCATATCAGCAAGCTGCGCAAGAAGCTGCGCGAGCAGATGGGTTTCGATCCGATCGATTCCAAGCGCTTCCTCGGCTACTGCATCAATATCGAGTGATATTGCTGCGCCTCCCGCCCCCTCCAGTACCGTGATTTCGAACGCAGTTTTTTCGGAATCGCGTCGGTCCTCCCAGTAAAAGCGTAAAAAATCCCGAGGCTACAGTTTCACGCAAGCGTGGTTCATTAGCTTTGTCGCGGATGAGTGGGTCGGGTCGCCGATTCCATTGCTGGATTTCACGGATTCCGGCCCAAAACTCTCGGATTTTGGCCGGTGATGCAACGATGGTGATATAACCAATCAGGAGCTGCCAATGAGCCTCTACGGTATGATGCGGACCGGTGTTTCAGGAATGAACGCGCAGGCGAACCGCCTGTCGGCGGTCGCTGACAACATCGCGAATGCAAGCACCGTCGGTTACAAGCGCGCGGAAACCCAGTTTTCGTCGCTCGTTCTGCCCAGCACCGGCGGACAGTATAATTCTGGCAGCGTGCTGACCAATGTTCGTTACGGCATTTCCGATCAGGGCGGCATCCGCTCCACATCGTCCACGACCGACCTTGCCATCGACGGCAACGGCTATTTCGTGGTGCAGGGCGCGGACGGCTCAACCTTCCTGACCCGCGCCGGTTCCTTCGTGCCCGACAAGAACGGCAATCTGGTCAATTCAGCCGGCTATTATCTTCTGGGCGCAGGCCCGAACGATCCCGCTGGCGCGCTGACGATCCCCGGCCTGAACATCATCAATGTCAACAGCGCGGCCCTCCCGCCGCAAGGCAGCACGTCGGGCACTTTCTCCGTTAATTTGCCGTCTAGCGATCAGGTTCCGGCGGCAGGCGAGTTCAATCACAAGACCTCGCTCATCTCCTATAATGACAAGGGCGAGAAGATCACGCTCGACGTCTATTTCAGCAAGAGCGGCGCGGACGAATGGAGCGTCACGGTCAAGAACGCGGCTGACAATGCAGTGGTTGGCGGCCCGACGACGCTGACCTTCGATCCGACGACGGGCGCGATGACGTCCACGGGCGACGTCACGGTCGATCTCGGGCCTTATGGCGGCCAGAGCCTCAGCCTCAATCTCGGCGCCTCGACCCAGCGCGCCGGTGACTACACGATCTCGCAGGCACAGATCAACGGACAGGCGCCGTCGGCGGTCAAGGGCGTGGATGTGGCCAATGACGGTTCGGTCGTCGCCATCTACGAAAACGGCACGCAGAAGGTGCTGGCGCGCATTCCGCTCGCCAATGTCGCAAGCCCAGACCGCATGACGGTGGTGAGCGGCAACGTGTTCCTGCCGAGCGCTGAATCGGGCGATGTTCGCCTCGGTTTCCCGCAGAGCGACGGCATGGGCAAGGTCATGTCCGGCACGCTGGAGGAATCCAATGCCGATATCGCGCAGGAGCTGACCGACATGATCGAGGCGCAGCGCAGCTACACGGCCAATTCGAAAGTCTTCCAGACCGGCTCCGAACTGATGGACGTGCTGGTCAACCTGAAACGATAAACCGGACCGTTCCGGGGAAGGGTAAAAAGCCTTTCCCGGAACTGTCATCTTGAAATACGGACCGTTCGGGCAACGGGCAACGGTCCTCGGCACGATGGGGCAGTTCCGATAGCAGCGGAATTATCAGGGGCTTTCCAAGTGTTTGTTTTAGCCGCATTTCCGGGCGCGAAACCGCATCGCGCCTGTCGGGAATGCACTTGTAGGATGGGGTAAGATGTCGCTTAGTTCTGCTCTTCTGACGGCCAAAAGTTCGCTTGCGGCAACGTCCAAGCAGACCTCCGTTGTCTCCAGCAATATTGCCAGGGCCAACGATCCGGATTATTCCCGGCGCACCGCTTCTCTCGTATCGGGGCCTTATGGCTCGCTTTACGTGGGCATCAGCCGGTCGGCGGATGAGGCCATGTTCAACAGGTTCATCCAGTCCAACAGCGCGGCCTCCTCTTCTTCCATTCTCGCAGGCGGGCTCGACCGCCTTTCGTCGCTTTATTCGGCAGACAATTATTCCGGCTCGCCGTCTGCGCTGATCGGCGATCTGCGCGATGCGCTCCAGACCTATGCCGCATCGCCTTCCAACAGCGCGCTTGGCGACAGCGTGGTGTCGACGGCGCAGTCGCTCGCCAATGCGCTCAACGCCGGAACCAAGCAGATCCAGTCCCTGCGCAACGATGCGGACCGGGAAATCGCGGATTCCGTCGCCAACATCAACGATCTTCTCGCCAAGTTCGAGAAGGTCAATCAGGAGATCGTCGGCGGCACCCGCGCCAATCGCGATGTGTCCGACTATATGGATCAGCGCGACGCGATCCTGAAGCAGCTTTCCGGCGAGATTGGCATCACCACCATGATGCGCGGCGACAATGACATGGTCATTTTTGCCGAAAACGGCGTGACGCTTTTCGAGACGACGGCGCGCAAGGTCAGCTTCGAGCAATCGACGGTGCTGGCGCCGGGCATTTCCGGCAAGGCGGTGCTGGTGGACGGCGTGCCGCTCAACCACGAGACATTCGACCAGCCTTACGGAACCGGACGGCTCAGCGGCTTGCTGCAACTGCGCGACCAGATCGCCCCGCAATACCAGATGCAGCTTGACGAGATCGCGCGCAATCTGGTGTCGATGTTCGCGGAAGGCGATGACGGGCTTTTTGTCTGGGCGGGCGCGCCCGGCGGACCGGAAAATGCCGGGACGATCCGGGTTTCATCGAGCTATGTAACGTCCGAGGGCGGCAGCCCGACAAAGCTGCGCGATGGGGTCAACGGCCAATTCAACCCCGGCGGCGCTGCCGGGTTCAGCGACCGCCTGCGCGCGCTCAACGAGGCATTTTCCGAGCCGAGGGCGTTCGATCCGGCGGCGGGTCTCGCCGCCAGCGCCAGCCTGACGGATTACAGCGCGTCATCGATCAGCTGGCTTGAGGGCAAGCGCCAGAAGGCCAACAGCGAATTCTCCTATAATGCGACGGTTGCCACGCAGGCAGATGCAGCCCTCTCCAACGCCAACGGCGTCGATATGGACACCGAAATGGCGCTGCTTCTCGATCTTGAACATTCCTATCAGGCATCGAGCCGGGTGCTGACCACGATCAGCGCCATGCTCGACGATCTTCTCAACGCGGTGTGAGGCCAATGAAAGCGCAATCGATTTCCACCTATGGCGCAACGTCAGCCCTCCGGGCCATGGTCGCGAAGAACAAGGCCGAGATGTTGAAAGCCCAACAGGAAGCGACCACGGGAACCGTGTTCGATGTCGGGCTGTCGCTTGGCTCGAAAGCCGGGCAGACCGTATCCCTGCGCAAGGAATATGACCGGCTGAGCGTGCTCACCGACATGAACAAGCTGGTGCAGCAGCGCATGAATGCGACGCAGACCGCAGCCGGCACGATCATCGAAAACACGCAGAACTTTCTGGGCGACCTGACGGGCGCCAACAACACCGCAGAAAGCGCTGCCACGATTGCCAAATCGGCAAAGTCCATTCTCAATTCCGTCACCGGCCTGCTCAACACCAGCTATAACGGCGAATATATCTTCGCCGGGGTGAACACCGATGTGAAGCCGGTTGCCGATTATACCGAAGGCAGCGCCGCGCAGACGGCGGTGCGGCAGGCGTTCCAGAACCATTTCGGCTTCGCCATCGACGATCCGCAGGTGGCCAACATCACCGGCGACGAGATGACGGCCTTTCTGGAAGGCGATTTCGCCGACGAGTTCAACGACGCCAACTGGGCCGCGAACTGGTCGGATGCATCGGATACGGTCATCAAGAGCCGCATTTCGCCGACCGAAACCGCAGATACGTCGATCTCGGCCAATGCCGGCGGTTTTCGCAAGACGATCATGTCGGCGGTCATGGTGGCCGAATTTGCCACCATCGGCCTCAATAGCCAGGCGTTCGAAGCCCTGACCGAAAAGGCCATGCAGACCACGACGACGGCGATCACCGAAACGACCTCGGAACAGACGACGCTCGGTCTGGCGCAGTCGCGCACGCAGGCCGCGACGACGCGCATCGTGGCGCAGCAGAAGATCCTGAACCAGTCGGTGCTCAATCTTGAGGAAGTCGATCCTTATGAAGCGGCGACGCGCGTCAACGCGTTGAAGACGCAGATCGAGACTTCCTATTCGCTGACGGTGCAGCTGCAGAATATGAGCCTGCTCAACTATCTCAGATAGTTAAGGGGAGGGGCGGCAGCATGATGCGAGCCCGTCCGGACTGATAGACGGAGAAAACCATGTATCAGATGCGCTACGAAGATGTCATGACTGACGATATGGCGAGCGCCAGGGAACGCGAGCGGGCGCTGTTCGACCGTTCCATTGCGATGCTTGAGGCGGCTAAGGAAAACGGTTCAGGCTCGCGCGAGGGGATCGACGCGACCTATTTCACCACGAAGCTCTGGACCACGATCATCGACGATCTTGGGTCGGAGGAAAACGTGCTGCCGAAGGAACTGAAGGCGGCGATCATTTCGGTGGGCATTTTCGTGCTGAAGGAAATCGAGCGCATCCGTCAGGGCGAAAGCAATGATTACGCCACGCTGATCGAGATCACGCAGTCGATCCGGGACGGACTTTGAAATGGCGCCCAACGGAAAACCGGCCATTCGCCTTTCGCTGCGCGCGGGCGAGCGAATCTTCATCAATGGCGCGGTGCTGAAAGCCGACCGCAAGGTCTCGCTCGAGCTTCTGAACGATGCCACCTTCCTTCTGGAAAACCATGTTCTCCAGCCCGAAGACACGACCACGCCGCTGCGCCAGCTTTATTTCGCCGCGCAGATGATGCTGATCGAACCGGCCATGCGCGAAGAGGCGCACCGCACATTCGCGCAGATGCTGAGGGGCATGTTCTCGGCGTTCAAGGATGCGGAAATCCTCAATGCGCTGAAGCTGGTCGACGAGCTGGTCCATAACGGGCGCGTTTTCGAGGCGCTCAAGACCATTCGCGCCCAATATCCACGCGAGGCCGAACTGATGGGCCTCGAAGCCCCGGCTATGCCAGTGGCTCCAATCCGGAAATCTGCGGAGGCAAACCGATGACCACGACACCGCCGGTCGGCACCAACACGACGAACAACACCAATACGCCCAACAGCAATTCGGCGGCCAACAAGGCAAGTGTCGATTACAATTCCTTCCTGAAGCTTCTGGTGACGCAGATGCAGAATCAGGATCCGACGCAGCCCATGGACGCGACGCAATATGTTTCGCAGCTTGCGACCTTCTCCAATGTCGAGCAGGCCGTGCAGATGAACAGCAAGCTTGAAACGCTGATCGCCAACACGTCGCTGACACAGGCCGAAGGCTGGATCGGCCGCACGCTGACCAATGCCGATGGCAGCATATCGGGCGTCGTGAAGTCCGTGACCATCCAGTCCAACGGCATGCTGGCGGAACTGGAAGGCGGCAAGACGCTGATGATCGGCCCCGGCGTCAAGATCAGCTAGGACATGATGCGGTGAACGAGGCCGACGCGCTCGATATCGTCAATTCGGCAATTTGGACCGTGCTGATGGCAAGCGGCCCGGCGGTGCTTGCGGCTATGCTTGCGGGCATCGGCATCGCGCTTTTCCAGGCCTTGACGCAGATACAGGAAATGACGCTGACCTTCGTGCCGAAGATCATCGTCATTTTCGTGGTGCTGGCGCTGACGGCGCCCTTCGTCGGCGCGCAGATCAACTCGTTCACGCTGCTGGCTTACTCGCGCATTGAGAAGGGCTTTTAGAGCGGTTCCAACGATTCCGTTAAAGCAGGAACTGCTCTGGGCCGTGATGAAAAAAGCCCCGGCTGGAACCGGGGCTTTGCTTTTTGGAAGACGGGGTTTGCGCCTTACCACTT
>UCNG01000004.1 GCA_900473915.1 Hyphomicrobiales bacterium
TCCCTTACTCCCTTACTCCCGCCAAAGGATAACGCTTCATTAAGCTTAATATCCGATAACTGACGAACGAATCCGTCATGCCCTCAAGTCGACGGCAAATGGGCGGAATCCAAAGGCAACACTCAGGCATGTCTCCCGAAAGCGGGAAAATGCTGTCAAGCGCAGCGCGCTTTAGATAACGGGCCGCGTACCCGGGAAAGGATCGGAATGATGGCAAGCCTCGGCGGAGACAATTCTCAAGCCGGTGGGGCTGAAGTCCGTCACGTTCCGGTGCTGATTGCCGAAGTGATCGATGCCCTGAAGCCTGCAACTGGCGCGGTGATCGTCGATGGGACATTCGGCGCCGGTGGTTATACGCGCCGCATACTCGAAGCGGGAGCGGACGTGATCGCGATTGACCGCGATCCGACCGCAATCGAAGCGGGGCGGGCGATGGAAAAGCAGTTTCCGGGCAGGCTCGATCTGGTCGAGTCCCGGTTCTCTGCTCTGGATGAAGCGGTTTCAAAGGTTAAGGGAGCAGGCAGCAAGGTGGACGGCGTTGTGCTCGATATTGGCGTGTCATCGATGCAGATCGATGAGGCCGAGCGCGGCTTTTCCTTCCAGAAGGACGGTCCGCTCGACATGCGCATGTCGAAAAAGGGTCCAAGTGCTGCCGATGTGGTCAACCGTCTCAAGACCGGTGATCTTGCCCGCATCTTCAATTTTCTTGGCGAGGAACGTCATGCGGGCCGCATCGCGCGCATGATCGACAAGCGCCGCACGGCGCAGCCTTTCACGCGCACGCTCGATCTTGCCAATGCCATCGAAACGCTGGTGGGCCGCAATCCAAAGGATCGCATTCACCCCGCGACGCGCGTGTTTCAGGCGTTGCGTGTCTATGTGAACGATGAACTGGGCGAACTGGCGCGGGCACTGCTTGCTGCCGAACGTATCCTGAAGCCGGGCGGACGGCTGGTTGTCGTGACGTTCCATTCGCTCGAAGACCGCATGGTGAAACGCTACTTCGCGGACCGCGCGGGCGGCAGCGCCGGATCGCGCCATTTGCCGGAAACGCATGTCCGCCTGCCGAGCTTCACGCCTGCGGTCAAGGGCGCTGTCGGCCCGACGGCTGAGGAAGAAGAACGCAATCCACGTGCGCGCTCGGCGAAGCTGCGCGCAGGAATCAGGACGGAAAATCCGCCACTGGAAGACGATCTTTCGCTTTTCGGACTGCCCAAACTGCCCGAGACGAACGAACTGGCCCGGAGTTGAACGAGTGCTGCGTACTTTCGACATCATCATGATAGCGGCGATGCTGGTGGCGGCGACCGTCACCTACACGATCAAATATGACGCGGAAAAGCAGATCGCAGTCATCGCCAAGCTGAAGCGGCAGATCGATTCCGAGAAGGACACGATCACGCTCCTGCGCGCCGACTGGGCATTGATGAACCAGCCTGGCCGCTTGCAGAGCCTCGTCGGTGTCTACGAAAAGGAACTCAATCTCCAGCCGATCGAAGCGGAACAGCTTGTGCTGAGCGTCAATGAAATTCCGGAGCGTCCGGTCGATGATATCCAGAAGATC
Source organism: Hyphomicrobiales bacterium (assembly GCA_900473915.1). Classification (GTDB taxonomy): domain Bacteria; phylum Pseudomonadota; class Alphaproteobacteria; order Rhizobiales; family Rhizobiaceae; genus Brucella. The sequence goes on from UCNG01000004.1 coordinate 1,565, forward strand.
ATCTCCGGCAGCGACGAACTGCTCGCAAGCGGCGTACTCGACAAGGATGCCATCACGACCGGCAGTGTCAAGAAAAGCGGGGCGAAGCACTGATCATGCGGCTGAGACCTTTCAGAAAAAAGAACATGCAGGCAGGTGACGGTGTTGAGCCGGTTGGCGATGAAAAGCTGGCCGGCAACATGGCGTTTGTCGGCTCGCGCAAGAAGCACGGCAACCGCGCGCGCAATCGCCTCTGGATGGCCATTGCCTGTTTTGTCGGCATCTACGGCGTCATTGGCGGCAAGCTCGTCTATTTCGGTGTTATCGGCGGCGAAAACGAGGATAATGCAGGACCGGCTGTCCAGCAGCTCGCGTCGCGCCCGGATATCCTCGACCGCAACGGCGAAATTCTGGCGACCGACATCAAGACGGCCTCGCTCTATGCCGAGCCGCGCAAGATCGTCGATCCCGACGAAACCATCGAAATGCTGTCCACCGTGCTGCCGGATCTCGATTGGGAAGCGACATACAAGCGCCTGAAAAGCGGTGCGGGCTTCGTCTGGGTCAAGCGCGGCTTGACCCCGAGACAGCAGAGCCAGATCATGGCGCTCGGCGTGCCGGGCATCGGCTTCCGCACGGAAAAGCGCCGCTTCTATCCGGGCGGCCCGACTGCGTCGCACATCCTCGGTCTCGTCAATGTCGACAATCAGGGCATTGCCGGCATGGAGAAATATATCGACAGCCAGGGCCTGACCGACCTGCGTTCCGTCGGTCTTGCGACCGGCCAGTCGCTGGAGCCGGTGCGCCTGTCGATCGATATTCGCGTGCAGCACATCATGCGCGACGTGCTGGTCAAGGCCATGGAGCGCTACCGGGCGATTGCCGCCGGTGCCGTTGTGCTGAACGTCAAGACCGGCGAAGTGATCGCCATGGCATCGGTGCCGGATTTCGATCCGAACAATCCGGTCCATGCGCTGGACAAGGATCGCCTCAACCGCATGTCGGCAGGCACCTATGAAATGGGCTCGACCATCAAGAGCTTTACCACGGCGATGGCGCTCGATTCCGGCAAGTTCAACCTGAACTCGCGTCTTGATGCGTCGCGTCCGCTGGTGTTTGGCCGTCAGACGATCCGCGACTTCCACGGCAAGGGCCGTGTGCTGACGCTGCCGGAAGTCTTCATCTTCTCGTCCAATATCGGTTCAGGCCGCGAGGCCGATGCGGTCGGCATTGAAGGTCACCGCGCCTTCCTGAAAAAGATCGGCCTTCTCGACCGCTTGCAGACGGAGCTGCCCGAAGTGGCGCGCCCTGTCGAGCCGCGTGTCTGGAAGAAGGTTCATTCGATGACCATTTCGTTCGGTCACGGCATGATGACGACGCCGTTGCAGACGGCGGTTGGGGCTGCGGCGCTGATGAACGGCGGCAAGCTGATGCCGCCGACATTCCTGACGCGCACGCAGGCCGAGGCCGATCGAGTGGCCAAGCAGATCATCCATCCACAGGTTTCTGCGGATATGCGCTACCTCTATCGCCTGAATGCGACCGCCCAAGGTGGCTCGGGCAAGCGCGCCACGGTTCCGGGCTACCGCGTCGGCGGCAAGACCGGCACGGCGGAAAAGGTGGTGCATGGCCGCTATTCCAAGGATGTGCGCTTCAATGCTTTTCTGGCGTCATTTCCGATGGATGACCCGACCTATGTCGTGCTGACCATCATCGACGAACCGAAGCCGGAAGAGGGCAAGTTCAGCGCAACCGCCGGTCTCAACGCAGCGCCGATGGTTTCGGAGATCATCCGCCGGTCCGCTTCGTTCCTCGGTGTGAAGCCCGATTTCCAGCTCGAAGCCCAGCCAGCAATGGTTAGCAATTTAAGCGGCAAGCCTGATTTTCAACAGGATGTGCCGCCAGCAATGGTTTCCAACGAATACGACTGATTCGCATAAAACAGCCTTTGCAGCGTTACGCGCACAACTGAATCTGGATTTGGTATGACCATGAAACTGAAGGAAATCGCTCTTTTCAAGGAACTGGCCTCCGGCAATGCCGGCGAGGTGGAGATCACCGGCGTCACGTCGGACTCCCGCAAGGTGGAACGCGGTTTTCTTTTTGCAGCCTTGAAGGGCGTGAAAGCCGATGGCGCGGCCTTCGCTGCCGATGCCATCAAGCGTGGCGCCAGCGCCATCGTCGCGGGCAAGGACACGGTCATCGCCAATGCGGGTGTGCCGGTCCTTCATGTCGATGACCCGCGCCTTGCGCTGGCAGTTGCCGCGGCGCAGTTCTATGGCAAGCAGCCGCAGGTCATGGTTGCCGTGACAGGCACCAGCGGCAAGACTTCCGTTGCATCCTTTACCCGCCAGATCTGGGCCTATGCCGGTTTTCCGGCAGCGAATATCGGCACGACCGGCGTCTTCTCGCCGACCCGCAGCGACTATAATTCGCTGACCACGCCCGATCCGGTGGAACTGCATCGTGTGCTGGCCGAACTTGCCGATGAAGGCGTCACCCATGCGGCGATGGAAGCTTCGTCTCACGGTCTCGATCAGCGTCGTCTGGACGGCGTCAAGCTTGCTGCCGGTGCCTTCACCAATCTCGGTCGCGACCATATGGATTATCACGCGACCATCGAGGAATATCTGGGCGCGAAGATGCGTCTCTTCAGCACGCTGTTGCCGAAGGGCGCGCCAGCCATCATCTATGCCGACGATCATTTTTCGGCACAGGCCATCGAAGCGGCGACGCTTGCCGGATGCGACGTGAAGACAGTCGGACGCAAAGGCAATTTCATTGCCCTCAAGCGCGTGGAGCATGAGCGTTTCCGCCAGCATGTCGAGGTGCGCATCGGCGACGATATTTTCGAGATCGAACTGCCGCTCGCCGGAGATTTTCAGGTGGCGAATGCGCTGGTGGCAGCAGGACTTGCCATGGTTACCGGCGTTCCGGCTGCGGCTGCGATGCGTGCCTTGGCGCTCCTGAAAGGTGCACCGGGACGGCTTGATCTGGTTGGTGCGACAGAAGATGGCGCGCCAGCCTATGTCGATTACGCCCATAAGCCGGAAGCACTGGAAAATGTGCTGACTTCGGTGCGGCCGTTCACGACGGGTCGGGTCATCGTGGTGTTCGGCTGCGGCGGCGATCGCGACAAGGGCAAACGCCCGATCATGGGCGAAATCGCCTCGCGACTGGCCGATGTGGCCATCGTCACCGACGACAATCCGCGTTCGGAAGTTCCGGCCCAGATTCGCGCCGAAATCATGGCGGCAGCGCCAGGCGCTACCGAAATCGGTGATCGCCGGGAGGCAATCTTTACTGCCGTGTCGATGATGCAGCCGGGCGATACGCTGGTGGTTGCAGGCAAGGGACACGAGGAAGGACAGATTGTCGGCAACATTACATTGCCGTTCTCGGATCATGCGGAAGTTGCGGCAGCGCTGGCTGCCCGTCTTGAGGAGCGCTCGGAATGAGTGACTGGCTCTGGAAATCCGATGATATGGTCGAAGCGATGGAAGGAAGGCCGTTTGGCAACCTTCCTGCTGGCATCACCGGCATCTCAATCGACAGCCGCTCGCTGAAACCGGGCGAGGCTTTTTTTGCTATCAAGGGCGAACAGTTCGACGGACATGATTTCGTCACCGCTGCGATGGCTGCCGGTGCCGGTCTGATCGTGGTGGCGGAACACCGTCTGCCCGCTTTCGGCAATTCCAAGGTGCCGATGATCGTGGTCGAGGACGTGCTTGAGGCCTTGACCAAGCTTGGCATTGCTTCACGAGCACGCTCGAAGGCACAGATCATCGCGGTGACGGGTTCGGTCGGCAAGACGACAACCAAGGAAGCCTTGCGCCACGTGCTTTCGGAAGTGGGCAAGGTTCATGCTTCCGTGGCGTCGTTCAACAATCACTGGGGCGTGCCGCTAACCCTTGCGCGCATGCCTGCCGATACGGATTACGGCGTCTTTGAAATCGGCATGAACCATCATGACGAAATCCGCCCGCTGGTGAAGATGGTGCGTCCGCATGTGGCGCTGATTACGCTGATCGCTCCCGCGCATCTTGGTCATTTTGCCAATCTGGAAGAAATCGCCGTCGCCAAGGCAGAGATTTTCGAAGGCATCGTGCCGGGCGGCTATGCGCTTCTCAACCGCGACGACAAGCGCTTCAAGCAGCTGGAAGAACTGGCTGACAAGGCAGGCGTCGAGCATATCGTCACTTTCGGCGAGAATGCCCGCTCCGATTATCGCCTGCGTGAAGTGAAGCTGCATCCTACCTGTTCCTGCATGACGGTGAAGGCTGGCACGCATGAAGCTGCGGTCAAGGTCGGCATGCCGGGTCGCCATATCGTTCAGAACATGCTCGCCGTTCTCGGCGCCGCCGATCTGGTCGGTGCGGATATTGCCAAGGTGATGATGGCAATGGCCACACTTTCTGCCGAAGGCGGTCGCGGCGCGCGTCATGTGCTTCAGCACCCCGAAGGAACCTTCACGCTGATCGACGAAAGCTACAACGCCAACCCGACCTCGATGCGCGCAGCCCTGTCGCTGCTGCATTCGGCGACGCCGGAAGGTTCCCGTGGCCGTCGCATCGCGGTGCTGGGCGATATGCTGGAGCTTGGACGTCAATCCGGCAAGCTTCACGCCGATCTGGCGCGGCCTATCGTGGATGCGGAAGTGAATGCGCTTTTTATCGGTGGACCGGATATGTCCGCGCTCAAAAATGCCTTGCCGGTTGAAATTCATACCGAGTACAGGCAAAGCACCGACGAATTGTTGCCGCTGGTGATCAAGGCGGTCCGTCCGGGCGATGTCATCATGGTGAAATCGTCGAAGGGGATCGGCTTTTCCAAAATCGTCAAGGCGTTGATTGCCCAGTTTCCGCCGGTGGAACCCGCGGAGTAAGCGGTATTTGAGGGATTTTTCTCTACATGTTGATGTTTCTCACCTTCTTCGCCGAACATATGACACCGCTCAATGTGTTCCGCTACATTACCTTCCGCACCGGCGGCGCGATGATCACATCGGCGCTGATCGTGTTCCTGTTCGGCCCGGCGATCATCAATTCGCTGCGGGTGCGTCAGGGGAAGGGCCAGCCGATCCGCGCTGACGGCCCGCAGACCCATTTCAAGAAAGCCGGCACGCCGACCATGGGCGGTCTCATGATCATGACCGGCATCCTCGTGTCGTGTCTGCTCTGGGCCAACCTCTCCAGCGTTTATGTCTGGGTGGTTCTGCTGGTCACGGTGGGTTTCGGCGCAATCGGCTTTTATGACGATTATCTGAAGGTGACGAAGCAGTCCGACAAGGGCTTTTCGGGCAAGGCGCGTCTTGGCATCGAATTCCTGATCGCCGCCGCCGCCGCTTTCATCATCATGCGGGCAGGGCAGGAGCCGTTCTCGTCCTCGCTGACATTCCCGTTTGCCAAGCAGTTCGTGATCAACCTGAGCTGGTTCTTCATTCCGTTTGCTGCCTTCGTCATGGTTGGCGCAGGCAATGCCGTGAACCTGACCGATGGTCTCGACGGGCTTGCTATCGTGCCGGTCATGGTGGCCGCAGCCTCGTTCGGCTTCATCGCCTATCTGTCCGGTAACGCGATCTTCGCCGATTATCTGCAGATCCATTTCGTGCCCGGTACGGGAGAGCTTGCCGTCGTCCTCGGTGCGGTCATCGGTGCTGGCCTCGGCTTCCTGTGGTTCAATGCGCCGCCTGCCGCAATCTTCATGGGCGATACGGGTTCGCTGGCGCTGGGTGGCATGCTCGGCACTGTTGCGGTTGCGACGAAGCACGAAATCGTTCTCGCCATCATCGGCGGTCTGTTCGTCATGGAAGCACTTTCCGTCATCATTCAGGTCGGTTCCTTCAAGCTGACCGGCAAGCGCGTCTTCCTGATGGCGCCGATCCACCACCATTTCGAAAAGAAGGGCTGGACCGAGAGCCAGGTCGTGATCCGGTTCTGGATCGTTGCGATCATCCTCGCGATGATCGGCCTTTCCACTCTCAAGCTGCGGTAAAATGCCATGATCCCGATCACCGCCCTCAAGGACAAGACAGTCGCCCTTTTCGGACTGGGCGGGTCGGGCATTGCGACCGCCAAGGCCATTCTTGGCGGCGGAGCAAAGATCATTGCCTGGGACGACAATCCCGACAGCGTTGCCCGCGCCCAGAGCGCGGGCATTGCCACAGGCGATCTGCGGCAGGCCGACTGGTCGCAATTTGCGGCTTTCGTGCTTTCGCCCGGCGTTCCGCTGACGCATCCAAAGCCGCACTGGACCGTCGATCTGGCTCATGCAGCCGGGGTTGAAATCATCGGCGACGTGGAGTTGTTCGTTCGCGAGCGCAACCACATTGCTCCCGATTGCCCGTTCATCGCCATTACAGGCACCAACGGCAAATCGACGACGACCGCCTTGATCGCCCATATCATCAAGGCTTCAGGCCGGGATATGCAGCTTGGCGGCAATATCGGCACGGCAATCCTGACGCTGGAACCGCCGCAGGCAAATCGTTTCTATGTGGTTGAGTGCTCGTCCTACCAGATCGATCTTGCACCGTCGTTGAACCCGACGGCGGGCATCCTGCTCAATCTGACGCCGGATCATCTCGACCGTCATGGCTCCATGGAAAACTATGCGGCGATCAAGGAACGGTTGGTGGCGGCAAGCGACACGGCGATTGTCGGCGTCGACGATCAATATTGCGAAGCCATTGCCGACCGGCTTTATCGTGACGGCGTGCATGTCGTGCGGATTTCCAAGGAAAAGCGTCTTGGCAAAGGCTATTTTGCCGACGGTGCGAAACTGCTCTGGGCGCAGGATGGCGAAGTCGATGAAATCGCTTCTCTGGACGGTATCGGCTCGCTGCGCGGCGCGCATAATGCGCAGAATGCCCTTGCAGCAATTGCCGCCTGCCTCTCCGTGGGGCTGAGCCTTGAAGAAATCCATGCCGGATTGAAGAGCTTTCCGGGTCTCGCTCATCGCATGGAACAGGTCGGACATCGCGGGAAAGTCCTGTTCGTCAATGATTCCAAGGCAACCAATGCGGAAGCGACTGCCCCGGCATTGTCGTCTTTCCCGCAGAACATCTACTGGATTGCAGGCGGCGTGCCGAAGGCTGGCGGGATCGCTTCGCTGGCAGGGTTCTTTCCGCGGATTGCCAAGGCCTATCTGATCGGTGAAGCCGCGGCGCAGTTTGCGGCGACGCTGGGCGATGCCGCGCCGTTCGAGATTTCCGACACGCTCGCCGTTGCTGTCGAACATGCCGCCCGCGATGCGGGCAACGATGCCGCTCCGGAGCCGGTCGTGCTGCTGTCGCCTGCCTGCGCGAGCTTCGACCAGTTCCAGAATTTTGAAAAACGCGGGGATGCATTCCGCAGCGCCGTTCTGGCGCTTCCGGGTGTTGAGCCGATAGGAGGAAAAAGCTGATGGTAAGCCGTGTCGATCGCGGTCCTGTCGCCAATTGGTGGTGGACAATAGACCGCTTCTTCCTCGCCGCATGTCTGGCCCTGATGGGGCTTGGCATTCTGCTGTCATTCGCCGCAAGCCCCGCTGTAGCGTCGCGCATCGGGCTGGACAGTTTTCATTTCGTCGAGCGCCAGATTTTCTTCATGCTTCCGGCGGTCGCCGTCATGATCGGCGTATCGTTTTTCTCGCCGCGCCAGATCAGGCGGTTTGCCCTGATCCTGCTGGGCATTGCTCTTCTATTGATGGTTGCCGCGCTGTTTTTCGGCATTGAGGTGAAGGGTGCGCGGCGCTGGGTCAATCTGGCGGGTATCTCCATCCAGCCGTCGGAGTTCATGAAGCCAGCTTTCGTGGTGGTTTGCGCCTGGCTGTTTTCAGAGCGCGAACGCGGCGGGGACATGCCGGGTTATTTTCTTGCCATAGTGCTGTTTGCCGTTACGGCTGGTCTTCTGGTGCTTCAGCCGGATTTCGGCCAGACAATGCTGACGGCAGGCACATGGGGCGCGATGTTTTTCCTTGCCGGGCTGCCGATGTATTGGATCGTTGTTCTGGGCGGCCTCGGTGTCGTGGGCGCGATCGGGGCCTATCTGACGCTGGATCACGTTGCCGGTCGCGTCAATCGCTTCATGACGGGCGAGGGCGATACGTTTCAGGTCGATGCCGGTCGCGAAGCAATCCTGCGCGGCGGCTGGTTCGGGCAGGGGCCGGGCGAAGGCACCGTCAAGCGCATCATTCCGGACAGCCATACCGACTTCATTTTCTCGGTTGCGGCGGAAGAATACGGCATCATCCTGTGTATGATCATCATGTTGCTGTTTGCGTTCATCGTTGTGCGCGGTCTTTCGATTGCGCTGCGTGAGCGCGATGCGTTTACGCGTCTGGCCGTTTCGGGGATTGTCATCCTGTTCGGCTTCCAGTCGATCATCAACATGGCCGTGAACCTGCATCTCATGCCTGCAAAGGGCATGACCCTGCCGTTCATTTCCTATGGCGGGTCCTCGCTCATCGCCATCGCCATCACGATGGGCATCCTTCTGGCCCTGACACGCCGCCGTCCGGAAGCGCGCATGACCCATACGGTCGGCCATATCGGCGAACGCATTCCGGCTTTGTGAGGGGAATATGGGGAAAGGCGTAATCGTATTGGCCGCCGGGGGAACGGGCGGCCACTTGTTTCCGGCGGAAGCGCTGGCACATGAACTGAAGGCGCGCGGTTGGGATGTTCATCTGGCAACCGATGCGCGCGCGCAGCGTTTCGCAGGCGCGTTCGCGGAAGACCATGTTCATGTCATCCGGTCGGCGACAATTGCCGGTCGCAACCCGATAGCGCTTCTGAAGACTTTCTGGTCGCTGTGGCAAGGCAATCTCGATTCCCGCAAACTGTTTCGTCGGCTGAAACCGAAACTCGTTGCGGGTTTTGGCGGCTATCCGACACTGCCGCCGCTCTATGCTGCGAGCAACATGAATATTCCGACCCTGGTGCATGAGCAGAACGCCGTCATGGGGCGTGCCAATAAAGGGCTTGCTGGTCGCGTGAAAGCAATTGCCGGTGGCTTCCTGTCCGAAACCGGCGGCGGCCATGCCGACAAGATAGTCGCGACCGGCAATCCGGTGCGCCCACCTGTTCTGGCCGCGGCTGGAACACCCTACAAGGCGGTCAAGGCGGATGAGCGTTTTCGTCTGCTGGTCTTTGGCGGAAGCCAGGGCGCGCAGTTCTTTTCGACCGCCATTCCCGCTGCCGTGGCTTTGCTGCCGGAGGAAGTCAGGGCGCGGATGCTTATCACCCAGCAGGCGCGCAAGGAAGACGAAGCCGCCGTACGGGATGCTTACAAGAAGCTTGGTATTCCCGCCGATGTCGCGCCGTTCTTCAACGATATGCCGGCACGCATGGCCGATGCCCAGTTCGTGATTTCGCGCTCGGGTGCTTCGACGGTTTCCGAGATTACGGTGATCGGTCGTCCGGCCATGCTGGTGCCGTTTCCGCATGCGCTCGATCATGATCAGGCGGCGAATGCGGCAGCGCTTGCGGCTGTTGGCGGCGGCGAGGTCGTTCGCCAGTCGGAATTGTCGCCGGAACGCCTGGCCGGGATACTCCAGGCGGCGATGAATGAGCCACAGCGCCTCGAAGCACAGGCAAAAGCTGCAAAAAGCGTTGGCAAGCCGGATGCTGCGCGGTTGCTTGCTGATCTGGCAGAGGCTATTGCAGCGGGTAAATCAGTTCAGAAATTCAAAGAAGGAACTCGGCCATGAAAATGCCGCTGAATATCGGGCTTGTCCATTTCATCGGAATTGGCGGCATCGGCATGAGTGGTATTGCCGAAGTGCTGCACAATCTGGGCTACAAGGTACAGGGCTCGGACCAGTCTGACAGTGCCAATGTGCAGCGCCTGCGTGAAAAAGGCATTGAGGTCTTTGTCGGCCACAAAGCCGAAAACATTGGCGATGCCGAAGTGGTCGTCGTTTCGACGGCGATCAAGAAGAACAATCCCGAGCTTGTCGCCGCACGCGAAAAGCTGCTGCCCATCGTGCGCCGCGCCGAAATGCTGGCCGAGCTGATGCGCTTCCGGCATGCGGTCGCGATTGGCGGCACGCATGGTAAGACGACCACCACCTCGATGGTTGCGGCCTTGCTCGATGCCGGGCATCTCGATCCGACCGTCATCAATGGCGGCATCATCAACGCCTATGGCACCAATGCCCGCATGGGTGATGGTGACTGGATGGTCGTGGAAGCGGACGAAAGTGACGGCACTTTCCTGAAGCTTCCCGCCGATATCGCGGTCGTTACCAATATCGATCCGGAGCATCTCGATCACTACGGCAATTTCGATGCCGTGCGCGCCGCTTTCCGCCAGTTCGTCGAGAATGTGCCGTTCTATGGTTTCGGTGTGATGTGCCTCGATCATCCGGAAGTGCAGGCTCTTGTGAGCCGCATTGAGGATCGCCGCATCATCACTTACGGCCAGAATCCGCAGGCAGAAGTGCGTTTCGTCAACCACCGTATGGACGGTGCTGCGAGCCTGTTCGATGTCGTGATCCGTTCCCGCAAGGGTGAGACGATTGAAATCAAGGACCTGCGCCTGCCGATGCCGGGGCAGCACAACGTGTCCAACGCAACAGCGGCGATTGCCGTTGCACATGAGTTGGGTATCTCTGCTGACGATATTCGTCGCGGCCTCGGCTCGTTCGGCGGTGTGAAGCGCCGCTTTACCCATACGGGCTCGTGGAACGGCGTCGAGATATTCGACGACTACGGCCATCACCCGGTTGAAATCCGCGCTGTACTGAAAGCAGCGCGTGAAGCTGCCAAAGGCCGTGTGGTCGCCATCGTGCAGCCGCACCGCTATACGCGTCTGGCAAGCCTGTTTGATGAATTTGCGGCATGTTTCAACGATGCGGATACGGTCATCGTGGCGCCGGTCTATACGGCGGGCGAAGACCCGATCGAAGGCGTCAATTCCGAGGCGCTGGTGTCGCGCATCAAGACCGCAGGTCATCGCGATGCGCGCTATGCAAGCGGGCCGGAAGCGCTGGCGCCATTGGTTGCCTCCATCGCGGAGCCCGGTGATTTTGTCGTTTGCCTTGGCGCAGGCAACATTACGCAGTGGGCCTACGCATTGCCGAAAGAACTGGCTGAACAGGGCAAGAAGTAAGATGGAAAGCGGCGAGACGCTTCTGAAGAAGCTCGATGGCAAGCTGTCGGGCCTGCGTGGCCGGCTGACAGCCGATGCCGGCATGGGCAAGATTACCTGGTTTCGCGCTGGCGGACCGGCACAGGTTCTGTTTCAGCCTGCCGACGAGGAAGACCTCTCCGCATTTCTAAAGGCTGTACCGGAAGAGATACCGCTCCTCGTTGTCGGGATCGGGTCCAACCTTCTGGTGCGCGATGGCGGCGTTCCCGGCTTTGTCGTGCGGCTTTCCGCCAAAGGCTTTGGCGAGGTGGAACAGGTTTCCGACACGCAGTTGCGGGCAGGGGCGGCAACGCCTGACAAGCGTGTGGCTGCGGCAGCGCTCGACGCAGGACTCGCTGGATTTCATTTCTATCATGGCATCCCCGGCGGCATCGGGGGCGCCTTGCGCATGAATGCAGGCGCCAACGGCGTCGAAACGCGCGAGCGCGTGGTGGAAGTGCGCGCGCTTGACCGCAAGGGCGAGGTGCATGTGCTTTCCAATGCGGATATGGGCTACGCCTATCGGCATTCCTCAGCTTCGCCGGACCTGATTTTTACCTCCGTCCTTTTTGAGGGAAACCCCGGCGAGCGTGACGCGATCCGGCAAGCCATGGACGAGGTGCAGCATCATCGCGAGACGGTGCAGCCGGTGCGCGAAAAGACAGGCGGTTCGACCTTCAAGAATCCGGAAGGCACATCGGCCTGGAAGGAAATCGACAAGGCAGGCTGTCGCGGTTTGCGGGTCGGGGGCGCGCAGATGTCCGAAATGCACTGCAATTTCATGATCAATACCGGCACCGCAACGGGGCACGATCTGGAGACTTTGGGCGAAACGGTTCGCGCCAGAGTTTTCGAAAATTCGGGCATTCGCCTTCATTGGGAAATCAAACGTCTCGGTTTGTTCCGCGAAGGCGAGCCGGTTGAAGAGTACCTTGGAAAATTTTGATAAAAAAGTTGCCCGGATTTTCTACCTGATATTCCGGGCTTTTTTGCCTTCGCAAGCGAAGCGTAAGCTTCGTCCTGTCCTATAGGGACTTGTCACGGAATCAATCCTCTGATTCTTTAGGGTTAACCACACAGTGATTTGATTCGGCAGGATTTTCCTGCCGCGGGTGCCTGCGGTCTCTGCTGCTGGGTTGCCTGGATTCTGTTTAATTGATGCGCAGGGGATTGCGCAGAGGGGATGCTAACATGACGGGAAAGCACGTTGCCGTTTTGATGGGCGGATTCTCTTCGGAGCGCCCGGTCAGCCTGTCCTCTGGAGCGGCTTGCGCTGCAACTCTTGAAGAGTGTGGCTATCGCGTGACGCGCATTGACGTGGATCGCAATGTTGCCACCGTTCTTGCCGAGCTGAAGCCTGACGTTGTGTTCAATGCACTGCATGGTCCTTTCGGTGAGGATGGTGCTGTCCAGGGTGTTCTCGAATATCTCCAGATTCCCTACACGCATTCGGGTGTGCTTGCTTCGGCGCTGGCCATGGACAAGGATCGCGCCAAGAAAGTTGCTGCTGCTGCCGGTGTAGCTGTTGCTCCGTCGCTTCTGCTCAATCGTTTCGAGATCGGCGCAGAGCATCCGATGAAGCCGCCATATGTGGTCAAGCCGGTGCGCGAGGGGTCGAGCTTTGGCGTCGTCATCGTCAAGGAAGATCAGGCTCATCCTCCGCAGATCATCAGCTCTGCTGAGTGGAATTACGGCGCGGATGTGCTGGTCGAGAAATACATTCCCGGTCGCGAGCTGACCTGTGCCGTTATGGGCGATCGCGTCATGGACGTGTGCGAGATCATTCCCGTCGGGCATCAGTTCTACGATTATGATTCAAAATATGTTGCAGGCGCATCAACTCACGTGTGCCCGGCAAAAATTTTACCAAATATTTACCAAAAAATACAAACAATGGCCCTTACGGCGCATCGGGCAATCGGGTGTCGGGGCGTAAGCCGGTCGGACTTCCGTTTCGATGATCGTTTCTCCGAAGACGGCGAAGTTATCTGGCTGGAAATCAATACCCAGCCGGGGATGACTCCTACCTCGCTCGTGCCTGATATCGCCAAGGCGGCCGGTATCTCTTTCGGTGAATTGTTGAGTTGGATGGTGGAGGACGCGTCTTGTTTGCGTTGAACGGAAAATCGGACGGATACGGGCGCTCGGGCTCGATGCGGGATGCATCGGGTGCGATGGGTGCCGCTTTTGTCCTGCCGCGCTTCCTGCGCAAGCCGTTCCGCTTTGCTGTCCGCCTGTTTCAGGGCAATGTCACCATTCCGCGCCATGCCGGCACCATTGGCATGCTGGGCTTCCTTGGCGCGACCGGCCTTTATGGCATGGCCGTCGGCGGCCATACGCCCGAAGTCGTCAAGGCAACTGCATCCACGCTTGGTTTCGCAATCGAGGATGTGAAGGTTGTTGGCAACAACGAAACCTCTGACATCGATATTCTGGGCCAGCTCGATCTCGACGGCGAAACGTCGCTCGTCGGTTTGAGCGCCGAAGAGGCGCGCCAGTCCATCGATCAGCTGCCGTGGGTGGAAAGCGCGGAAGTGCGCAAGGTCTATCCCGGCACAATCCTCGTCTCGCTTCAGGAGCGCAAGGCTTTTGCGATCTGGCAGAACGACAAGGAACTTTCGCTGATCGATGCTGCTGGCGACACCATCGTTCCGTTCCGTTCGGGCCGCTACAATTCGCTGCCTCTCGTCGTGGGCGAGGGTGCCGAAAAGAAGGTCAAGGGTTTTGTGGACGAGATTGCGGCCTATCCGGGATTGGTCGGAAAGGTGCGTGCCTATATCCGCGTCGGCGACCGCCGGTGGGACCTGCTTCTGGATAATGGCGTGCGCATCATGCTGCCGGAAACCGATCCGTTGAAGGCGCTGGCGGAAGTCGAGCGGCTTGATCAGGAACAGCATCTCCTGTCCCGCGACATTGCCGCTGTCGATCTTCGCCTTGATGATCGTGTGACGGTTCAGCTGACCGCAACCGGCATGGAGCAGCGCCAGAAGTTTTTGGCAGAGCGTAAAAAAGAACTATCCCGCACGGGGAAGCGCGTATGAGTATTCTGGGCGGCAAGGGAACATCACAAGGTGGGGCTGCGGGGCGCAAGGTGCGCCTGTTGACGGTTCTGGATGTTGGATCGAGCAAGGTATCCTGCGTCATCGCAAGGCTGCGCCCGCATGAGGGCGGCGCGCTTTTGCCGGGCCGCACGCACCGGATGGAGGTGCTGGGCATCGGCCATCAGCGTTCGCGCGGCGTCAAGTCGGGCGTCATCATCGATCTCGACGCGGCTGAACAGTCGATCCGTCTTGCGGTCGATGCGGCAGAGCGCATGGCGGGCCTGACCGTCGACAGCCTTATCGTCAATATTTCTGCTGGTCGCCTCAAGAGCGAAACCTTCACGGCGAGCGTCAATCTGGGCGGCCATGAAGTCGAGCAGACGGATATTCGCCGGGTGCTGGCTGCTGGCGCTAAGCAGGCGCTTGCTGCGGAACGTCACCTCGTTCATTCGCTGCCGGTCGGTTACACGCTCGATGGTGAGCGCGGCATTCGCGATCCGCTCGGAATGCTGGGCGACAGCCTTGGCGTCGACATGCATGTGCTGACTGCCGATGCCGCGCCGCTGCGCAATCTGGAGCTTTGCATCAATCGCTGCCATCTGTCAGTGGAAGCCATCGTTGCGACGCCTTATGCCAGCGGCCTTGCCGCTCTGGTTGGCGACGAAGCCGAAATGGGCGCTGCCTGCATCGATATGGGCGGCGGCACGACGACGATTTCCGTCTTCTCCGAAGGCAAGTTCGTCCACGCCGATGCGGTTGCCATCGGCGGCAATCACGTGACGATGGACGTGGCACGCGGCTTCTCCACCCGGATGGAAGACGCTGAGCGCCTCAAGGTCATGTACGGCTCCGCTCTGCCGAGCGCTGCCGATGACCGCGATCTCATTTCCGTTCCGCCCATCGGTGACGATGAACGGGACGTACCCAATCAATATCCGCGCTCGGTACTGACGCGGATTATCCGTGCGAGAGTGGAAGAGACGCTGGAACTGGTGCGCGACAGGCTCAACCAGTCCGGTCTCGGGCATATCGTCGGCAAACGGGTGGTTCTGACGGGCGGCGCAAGCCAGCTGCCGGGAATGCCGGAGGCTGCCAGACGAATCCTTGCAAGAAATGTACGAATCGGGCGTCCTCTAGGAATAGCGGGATTGCCTGAGGCGGCTAAGGGGGCGGCTTTCTCCGCGACCGTTGGACTTCTGATTTACCCGCAGGTGGCCGGGATAGAAGAACGGTCGGTGAAAGCGGCTTCCTCCGGTCTCATGACCGGTACGGGTGGGCGAATTCAACGTGTCAGCCAATGGCTGAAAGAGAGTTTCTGAGTACAAGTATTGAGTAAGCTGTTGAATTAGCGTGTCGACTTATTGGGGCGTGACCATCTGGGTAACAACCAATCCACACCGCGGCGGCGAAGCGGTGGTAAGGCTTAAGAGGAACAAGGACCTATGACTATCAATCTGCAAAAGCCGGATATCACCGAGCTGAAGCCCCGCATTACCGTATTCGGTGTCGGCGGCGGCGGCGGCAATGCGGTCAACAACATGATCAATGCCGGCTTGCGCGGCGTAGATTTTGTCGTGGCCAACACCGACGCTCAGGCTTTGACGATGTCGAAGTCCGAACGCATGATCCAGCTCGGCGCTGCCGTTACAGAGGGTCTTGGTGCTGGTTCCCAGCCAGAGGTTGGCCGTGCGGCCGCTGAGGAATGCATCGACGAAATTGTCGATCACCTGAACGGCACCCACATGTGCTTCGTGACGGCAGGCATGGGCGGCGGCACCGGCACCGGCGCTGCTCCGGTCGTGGCGCGTGCTGCTCGCGAGCGCGGTATCCTCACCGTTGGCGTCGTGACCAAGCCTTTCCATTTCGAAGGCGCCCGCCGCATGAAGACCGCCGATCTCGGCATCGAAGAACTGCAGAAGAATGTCGATACGCTCATCGTCATTCCGAACCAGAACCTCTTCCGCATCGCCAACGACAAGACCACCTTCGCCGATGCTTTCGCAATGGCTGACCAGGTACTCTATTCGGGCGTTGCCTGCATCACTGACCTGATGGTCAAGGAAGGCCTCATCAATCTCGACTTTGCCGACGTTCGCTCGGTGATGCGCGAAATGGGCAAGGCCATGATGGGCACGGGCGAAGCTTCCGGCGAAGGCCGTGCAATGGCTGCCGCCGAAGCTGCAATCGCCAATCCGCTGCTCGACGAAACCTCGATGCGCGGTGCGAAGGGCCTCCTGATCTCGATCACGGGCGGCCGCGACATGACCCTGTTCGAAGTCGACGAAGCCGCGACCCGCATTCGCGAGGAAGTCGATCCGGATGCGAACATCATCCTCGGCGCAACCTTCGATGAAGGTCTTGAAGGCGTCATCCGCGTTTCTGTCGTCGCTACCGGTATCGATAAGCAGTTAGGAGACGCGGCGCCTGCGCCGCTGGAATTTCGCCAGCCGGTGAAGCAGACTGCCGCTCAGGCAAAGCCGATGGCTCCGCATGGCGCACTTCGTCCTCCGGTCGTTGAGCAGCCGCGTCAGGTCGACCCGATTGCACAGGCGATCCAGTCCGCCGAAGCTGAAATTCCAGCCGCGCCGGCAGCACCTGCCGCTTCGGCAGAGCCGGAATTCCGTCCGCAGAGCCGCATCTTCCAGGCTCCGGCTCCGGAATCCTTCGAACGCGCTCCGGTTGCCCGTGCACCGATGCCACAGGCTCCGGCCGCTCATCAGGCAGCACAGGCCATGCAGCCGCAGGCCTATCAGCAGCCGCAGATGCACGAACAGCCGGTTCGTGAGCCGCGTCCGGCCCCGCGCATGCCTGCCGTTTCGGATTTCCCGCCTGTCGCACAGGCTGAAATCAACGCGCGCCGCGCCCCGCAGCAGCCTGTACAGGAAGAGCCGCGTGGCACGAAGGGCCTGCTCAACCGCCTCATGAGCGGTCTGTCGCGTCGTGAGGACGACCAGCCAGCAGCCCGCTTGGAGCCGGCACAGCATCGCGAGCCGGGCATGCGCCCTGCCGAACGCCGCGCTCCGCAGCAGGACTCGTCGATCTATGCACCGCGTCGCGGCCAGCTTGACGATCAGGGTCGTCCGCAGCCGCGCGCCGCTTCCGAAGAAGACCAGCTCGAAATCCCGGCCTTCCTGCGCCGCCAGTCGAACTGATTTTTTCGCCGATTGAATGAGGAAGCCGCGGGTAACTCCCGCGGCTTTTTCGTTTCTGTAAACGAAATCAGAACATCCGTAAGAAAGCGTGATTTTGTTCAAGTCACGCAAATTATTATTTTAAATGAACGGGGTATGGTTCGGGGAGCACAAGTTTGCGAACCTTTTCGTATTTCCTGTCGCAATTTCAGCTATATTTATCCATATAGACGCAAAGATTGCGAAATTTGGTCGTGTTGAAATTCCTTTTGCGCGGCTTGCATTCATTTTATTCAGCAGATTGGAACTGTCTTGAGCGCTTATCAAAAGACAATTGGCCGTGCGGTCACGCTTTCGGGCGTTGGCGTTCATGGCGGGGCTCCGGCTTCGGCGACGTTTTTCCCGGCTGATGCCGATACGGGAATCGTCTTTCAGCGTTCCGATCTGAAGGGCAAGGTACAGGAAGTTCGCGCCCATGTTTCGCAGATCGGCGCAACAGACCTCTGCACTTCGCTTGGTCCGAAAGAATCCAGGATCGATACAGTCGAACACCTGATGGCGGCGATTGCCGCTCTTGGCATTGATAATCTTGTCGTGGAAGTTGATGGCCCGGAAGTTCCTATTCTGGACGGCACTTCTGCGCGCTTTATCGAGGCTTTCGATGGGGCGGGTATCGTCACGCAGGAGGCAAAGCGCCGCTTTATCCGCATTCTGAAAACGGTGCGCGTCGAAGCTGGCGGGTCGTGGGGCGAGTTCCAGCCTTTTGCCGGAACGCGGTTCGAGGTCGAAATCGATTTCGAGTGCCCGCTGATCGGTCGGCAGAAATTTGCGGGTGACATGGATGAGGCGACTTTCCGCAAGGAGCTTTCCACTGCGCGCACTTTCGGTTTCATGAAGGATGTGGAGCGCCTCTGGGCGTCCGGCCATGCGCTTGGTTCGTCGCTCGACAATTCACTTGTCATCGGGGACGACAATTCGGTCATCAATCCGGGTGGTTTGCGTTTCAAGGATGAGTTCGTTCGTCACAAGACGCTTGATGCCGTCGGCGATCTGGCGTTGGCCGGTCTGCCATTCATCGGTTGCTTCCGCTCCTATCGCAGCGGTCACAGGCTGAACGCGGAAACGGTGAAGGCGTTGCTGTCGGACAAGACGGCGTTCGATATTGTCGAGGCCTCCGGCATCCGCAATACTTCCAGAGCATCCGATTTGGTTGCCGTGAAACCAACTATCGCTGCTCCCTGGGCGCTTTAATATATACCATGAAATGAGGGGTATCGGCACTTGGCCTTAATTGAGCCGTGTTCGCCGGTTCACTTCGCAATTGAGTCGGTACGCCGTCCTGCGGTGGATTGATCGGGGAATATCTACCCACGCGGGTGGTCAATACCGGGGACAATTCACACTGGTTATGCGTTTCGATGTGCCGTCCGGCGGATTTGGGCGACTAGACGATTGCCGATTTCGCTTGCATGTGGTTTATGGACGGCCAAAACAGCGTCTGCGATGCTTGTACATTCGCTGAAGCTGAATGATTTGTATGGATGGAGCTGCTATCCAGTGCTAGAAGCACGCAGCTCCAAACAGGAATGACGCTGCCAAAAGGCCGGAGACCGCATGACGAGTTTCAAATTCAAGGGTGTGACGAAAACCGCGCTGCTGACTGGCGCCATCGCCGTTCTTATCCCGCTCGCCGGTTGTGCCAGCAAGGACGACGACATCGATCTCACCAAATATGTCGAGACGATCGATCCTGCCGACAAGCTCTATAATGAAGGTCTCGCCAATCTGGATGCGGGCCGCCTGGATGAAGCCGCGAAGAAATTCGCTGCTGTCGACCGCCAGCATCCTTACACTGAATGGGCGCGCAAATCGCTCGTGATGGCTGCTTTCACCAACTATCGCAAAGGCAATTACGAAGAAGCGATCTCGATGGCGAAGCGTTACAACACGCTTTACCCGACTTCGCCTGAATCTGCCTATGCCTATTACATCATCGGTCTTTCCTACTTCCGCCAGATCCCGGACGTGACCCGCGATCAGGCCGCAAGCCGCCGGGCAATCGCCGCGATGCAGGAAGTGGTCGACCGCTTCCCGGATTCCGAATATACGGATGACGCCAAGGCCAAGATCCGTGTCGCCCGCGACCAGCTCGCAGGCAAGGAAATGCAGGTTGGCCGTTACTATCTGGAACGCAAGGAATATCTGGCTGCCATCAAGCGCTTCCGCGGCGTGGTGGAAGAGTATTCCAACACCCGTCAGGTGGAAGAAGCGCTGGCACGCCTTGTGGAAGCCTATTACGCGCTCGGCCTGACGTCGGAGGCCCAGATGGCCGCTTCGGTTCTCGGCAAGAACTACCCGGACAGCCAGTGGTACAAGGACAGCTACAAGCTTCTGCAGAGCGGTGGTCTTCAGCCGCGCGAGAATGGCAATTCGTGGCTGGCCAAGGCTTCGGCGCTCATCACCGGTGGCGGCTCATAAGCCGATTCTCACATGCTGTCGCATCTGTCGATCCGCGATATTGTTCTGATTGAAAGGCTCGACATCGAGTTCAAGACGGGCTTGTCCGTGCTTACCGGTGAAACCGGGGCGGGCAAGTCCATCCTGCTTGATTCGCTGTCACTGGCGCTTGGTGCGCGTGGCGATGCCTCGCTGGTGCGTCATGGTGCCGATCAGGGGCAGGTGACTGCGGTATTCGATGTGCCGGGCGGACATCCTGCCCGGAATTTTCTGCGCGATAACGGTTTTGACGATGATGGCGACATTATCCTGCGTCGCCTGCAGATGGGCGATGGCCGGACGCGCGTTTTCATCAACGATCAGGCGGCAAGTGTCGCCCTTCTTCGCGATCTCGGACGCAGGCTGGTGGAAATCCACGGCCAGCACGATGATCGCGCCCTGATCGATACCGATCTTCACCGTACATTGCTGGATGCTTTCGGCGGTCTTGAGCAAGAGGCGGCAGTGGTCCGCGAGCGTCACAAGGCTTGGCGTGACGCGGAAACGGCGCTTGCCAAGCATCGCGCCCGCGTCGAACAGGCCGAGCGCGAAGGCGACTATCTGCGCTCGTCGGTTGAGGAACTGACGAAGCTCGATCCGCAACCCGGCGAGGAAGAAGAACTCGCTGAACGCCGCGCGATCATGATGAAATCGGAAAAGATCGCCGGTGACGTGAACGAGGCTGGTGAGCTTCTTTCCGGGCAGGGCTCGCCTGTGCCATCGCTGGCAAGCCTTGTGCGTCGTCTGGAGCGCAAGATTCCTGAAGCGCCGCATCTGCTGGAGCCGGTCTGCAAGGCAATCGACGAAGCACTCAACAGTCTGGCCCTTGCGCAGGACGGCATCGATCATGCCATGCGTGAAATCGATTTCGATCCCCGCGTGCTGGAACAGGTCGAGGAACGGCTTTTTGCTCTGCGCGCTGCGGCACGCAAATATTCCGTTGCGGTGGAAGGCTTGCCCGCGCTGCGCGACAAGATGGATGCCGATCTGGCCGATCTGGATGCCGGAGCGGAAAAGCTCATCCAGCTTGAAAATCAGGCGACTGAATTGCGGGTGGCTTATGACGTGGCTGCGGCCAAGCTCTCTGGTTCGCGCGAGGAAACTGCGGAGCATCTCAAGGCCGCTGTGATGGCCGAACTGCCTGCACTCAAGCTTGAGCGCGCCGAATTCATCGTTGAAATGACGACCGACCCGGAAGCGCGGGCGGCGGAAGGCATCGATACGGTGGAATATTGGGTTCGCACCAATCCCGGCACGCGGGCCGGGCCAATGATGAAGGTCGCCTCGGGCGGCGAGCTTTCGCGTTTCCTGCTGGCGCTGAAGGTCGCGCTTGCGGATCGCGGCTCTGCCCCGACGCTCGTATTCGACGAAATCGATACTGGCGTGGGCGGTGCGGTGGCGGATGCCATCGGGCAGCGTCTGGCACGGCTTTCCGGTCGCGTGCAGGTTCTCTCGGTCACACATGCGCCGCAGGTGGCAGCGCGTGCCTCCACACATTTCCTGATTGCCAAGTCGGCGACCAATGAAGATCGTATGTCTACCTCGATCCGTTCCATAGGAGTGGATGAGCGGCAGGAAGAGATCGCCCGTATGCTGGCCGGTGCCAGCATCACCGATGAAGCGCGCGCAGCGGCGGAACGGTTGCTAAGCTCCGCCAATTAACACCTATTTTATTTTATAGGTGCGTTTATTCTGTTCTACTGCTCCGTAATAATTTAATGAGACACTCTTTTATTGCCGATGTAGTGAGGGTGAAACAGTGAAAGAATTACTGAATCGCAACGATAAGATTAATGTCATTGCTGACGATCTTCTGTTGTTGGACCCAAACTCCTATAAGGCTGATGTGGTTGGCGCTTTGAGCAAAGCCAGCGATGAATTTATAGATATTCTCTATTCTAAAATTCATGAAAAGATAGAGGGCCTCTCTAGCTCGCAAAAAAAGAAATGGCTTGAGAAAGCTGATGAGCTCTTACTTGAAGATACGCATCATATTTTTAATGATTTGAATAAGTATCTTAGACGTGCTGCTAAAGCTTATAATGATGGGCGCCCAATCGCCACTGATGCTGAGTATGATTCAGCATGGCGTCTTGCGACTCTGTTGTCCAAAGGACGAAAAAATATACAGAGTTCCCTAGGGGAGTTATATAAAGTTGGGAGTGCGCCTGCACCATCGTTTGTGCCTGTACGTCATGCGCGTCCGATGCTTTCGCTTGGCAATGCGTTTTCGGATGAGGACGTGCGCGATTTTGTCGGCAGCGTTTATCGCTTTCTGGGGCAGTTGCCTGATAATTCCATCGCTTTTACCGCCGAGCCGAAGATCGACGGGCTTTCCATGTCGATCCGTTATGAGAACGGAGTTCTGGTCAGCGGCGCGACGCGCGGTGACGGCACGACTGGCGAGAATGTAACGGCAAATATCCGCACCATCGCCGAGATTCCCAACAGGCTCCCAGCGGGAGCGCCTTCCGTCGTGGAAGTACGCGGCGAGGTCTATATGGCCAAGAGCGACTTCCTCGCACTCAACGAGCAGATGGCCGCTGAAGGCAAGCAGACCTATGTGAACCCGCGCAACACGGCAGCAGGTTCGCTGCGCCAGCTTGACGCCAAGGTGACCGCAAGCCGCAAGCTGAAATTCTTCGCCTATGCTTGGGGAGAAATGTCCGAAATGCCCGCTGACACCCAGATGGGCATGGTCGAGACGTTCCGCGAATGGGGATTCCCGGTCAATCCTTTGACAAAGCGACTTCACGGCGCGGACGAACTCATTGCGCATTACCGCGCCATCGGTCTTGAGCGCGCGCAGCTCGACTATGATATCGACGGCGTCGTCTACAAGGTTAACCGGCTGGACTTGCAGACGCGGCTTGGCTTTCGTTCGCGCAGCCCGCGTTGGGCTATCGCGCACAAGTTTCCGGCAGAACAGGCCACGACGATCTTGCGCGGTATCGACATTCAGGTCGGGCGCACCGGCGCAATGACCCCGGTTGCGCGACTGGAGCCGATTACCGTCGGTGGTGTCGTGGTGACCAACGCAACGCTGCATAACGAAGACTACATCAAGGGTATTGGCCTCAAGGGCGAGCGTATCCGCGCGGATGAGCATGATATCCGCATCGGCGATACGGTCATCGTGCAGCGCGCAGGTGACGTTATCCCGCAGATCGTCGATGTTGTGCTGGAGAAGCGCCCGGCCAGTGCCGCGGCGTTCGAGTTTCCGCATGAATGCCCGGTCTGTCACAGCCATGCGGTGCGGGAGGAGGGCGAGGCGGTCTATCGTTGCACCGGCGGTCTGACCTGCGCGGCGCAGGCCGTCGAGCGCATTCGCCATTTCGTGTCGCGCAATGCGTTCGATATTGAAGGCCTTGGCGAAAAGCAGGTCGAGTTCTTCTTCCATGCCGAAGATGACAGTCTGAAGATCAAGTCTCCAGCCGATATTTTCACGCTGCAGAAGCGACAGGCGGGTTCTCTCAAGAAGCTTGAGAACATCGAAGGTTTTGGCGCGACTTCCGTGAAGAAGCTTTACGATGCGATCAATGACCGGCGTGAGATTGCCCTGCATCGTTTTCTGTTTGGCCTTGGCATCCGTCATGTGGGCGAGGTGAATGCCAAGCGTTTCGCGCGGGCCTATCTGTCGTATGCCGCGTTTGAAAAAGCTGCTCTGGAAGCCGTTGCGCCGAAAGAAGGTGACCGCACCGACAAGGGCAATGAAGCCTGGCAGGACCTGATTGCGGTTGAGGGTATCGGTTCCATTGTTGCCGAAGCGGTCGTGGATTTTTATGCCGAGCCGCATAACCGGGAAGTGCTTGCGGCTCTTCTCGCGGAGGTGACGCCGCTTGATGAAGAAGCGCGGGTTGCTACCGGTTCGCCGGTCGAAGGCAAGACGGTGGTGTTTACCGGCAGTCTGGAGCGCATGTCGCGCGATGAGGCCAAGGCCATGGCCGAACGCTATGGGGCAAAGACCGCCGGATCGGTGTCGAAGAAGACCGATCTTGTGGTGGCGGGGCCGGGAGCAGGCTCCAAGCTCGCCAAGGCGTCGGAGCTGGGCATCGAAGTCATCGATGAAGACGCCTGGTTCAAACTGGTTGGAGAAGAATAATGGCCCCGTTCAACGGTTTTGGCGAGAAAGCGATCCCGTTTCTGAAAGCTCTGGATTTTCACCAGAATCGCGAATGGTTTGTCGAGAACAAGGATATTTTCGAGCAGCAATTGAAGGAGCCGCTTGGCGATCTCGTCGAAGACCTGACGAGCCGGTTTGAAAAGGCCGGTTTGCCCTTCAAGGGCGACCGGGTGAAATCGCAGTTCCGTATCAAGCGTGATACGCGGTTTTCCAAGGACAAGGCTCCCTATAATCGTCATCTGTCCGCATTGCTGTCGCAATCAGGCACGAAATGGGACGAGAGCGGGTGCTTCTATGTCTGCATCGGCTTGCCGGGTGTTCGCGACAGCTACGCCTGTGTGGCGTGGTGGGGGCCGAAGAAAGAACTGCTTCAGGCCATTCGCACATCCATCGTCGAGAAGCCGGAAGAGTTTCGCGCCATGGTCGCGAAGCTCAAGAAAAACGGTTTGAAGATCAGCGATTACGACCGGCTGAAACGGACGCCGCGTGGTTTTGAGGCCGTGACCGACGATGATCTGCTGGAAGCGATTCGCAATCGGCATTTCTCCGTGCGGATGGAAATCGATCCTGAAACGATTACCCGTGCCGATCTGGCTGATCGCCTGGTCGATTTCACGCAACGCGCTCGTCCGCTCATCGACTGGATGCACAAAATCGAAAAGACCGTCCCGCAACAATCATGATCCTTCATGAATGCATCAGCCGAATTCATGAGTGATGCGCAAATGCGGCATCCCTATTTAATAGTATGATTTTTTGGGAAGCCATATTCCAACAGGCAACAGAATTTCATAACTACTCTTCATTCGGAGGAGTAAATATTCGTGAACCAGAATTTTCGGCCCGGAAGGGCTTCAGCGCGCGCCGATATCATTGACGGTGTCCGGCGCGGACTTCCGCTTGTGGTTGCCGGGGCGCCCTTTGGCCTGCTGTTTGGCGCACTTGCCGTCGATAACGGATTGTCGCTTGCCGAAGCGGTTTTCATGAGTGCCGTCATCTATGCAGGCGCCAGCCAGATGGTCGGGCTCGATCTTTTCGGCCAGAGCATCGCGCCATGGATGATCGTCATGTCGATCTTCGCGGTCAATTTCCGGCACGTGCTCTATTCGGCGTCCACGGGGCGGCGTATCCGACACTTCAAGCTGTGGCAGAAGGCGCTGGCCTTTTTCGTTCTGGTGGATATCCAGTATGCGGAAGTCGAACAGCGGGCGGAAGCGGGAAAGCCGGTCACTTTCGTCTGGTATATGGCATTAGGGCTGACGTTTTATCTGACATGGGTTCTGGAAGCGCTGATCGGCGGGTTGTTCGGCAATCTCATTAGTGATCCCTATGCCTTCGGCATCGACTTCCTGCTGCCGATCTATTTTCTGGGCATGGTGATGAGTTTCCGCCATCGGCAGAACTGGCTGCCAGTCGTCATCGTCAGCGCGATTTCCGCGGTGGCGGCCTATAAGCTGGTTGGCTCGCCTTGGCACGTAACATTGGGGGCGTTGGGCGGTGTGGTTCTTGCGGCGATTATTGCCAAGCCGCGCGAGGGGGAGGCGTAAATGTCCACTACGATCTGGATTATTCTCGCGGGCGCTTTCTGCACTTATCTCACCCGTATTGGCGGGCATCTGGTCCTGTCACGCTTCAGCCGTGTGCATTATCGGGTGGAAGCGGCGCTTAATGCCGTGCCAGCAGCGGTTCTGACGGCCATTGTGGCCGCGCCCGCTTCGGATCACGGCTGGCGGGAACTGCTGGTGCTCGCGGTTTGCATCGTGCTTTCGCTGCGGTTCAGCTTGATGACCATGTTCTTCGCGGGCGTAGCGCTTTTGATCGCGCTACGCCATTTCACGGCGTAAAGGCATTATCAAAGCGGCGCGGTTGCCGCTTCGAGCCACTCGCGTTCAGCGTCCTTGAGGTGACCTGCCAGTTTCTCGCGCACGCGGGCATGATAGTTGTTCAGCCAGTCGATTTCTTCCTGAGTGAGAAGCGATTTGTCGATCAGGCGCCGGTCGATAGGGCAGAATGTCAGCGTCTCGAAACCCATCATCGGAATATCGCCGCCTTCCGGCACTTCCGGTTCGGTGACGATGATGAGGTTTTCGATGCGGATGCCGAAAGAACCCGGCTTGTAATAGCCCGGTTCATTGGAAAGGATCATGCCCGGCAGCAGTTCCTGCGCACCCTTTTTCGAGATGCTCTGCGGGCCTTCATGGACCGACAGGTAGGAGCCGACGCCGTGGCCGGTTCCGTGCGCATAGTCGAAACCATTTTTCCAAAGGGCAATGCGCGCCAGAACGTCGATATCCTGCCCGCGTGTGCCTTTCGGGAAGCGGGCGGTCGTGATGGCGATCACGCCTTTCAGTACGAGCGTGAATGCCTTGATCGTCTCTGGCGTTACCTTGCCGATGGGCACGGTGCGCGTGATGTCCGTCGTGCCGTCGCGATATTGCGCGCCGGAATCGACCAGATAGAGCTCGCCGTCTTCAAGCGTTCTGTTGGTGTCGGTATTGACGCGATAATGGATGATCGCGCCATTTGGCCCCGCACCGGAGATGGTGTCGAAGGATATGTCTTCCAGCGGCATCTGGAAATCTCGTCCGGCCTCGGCGCGTGATTGTTCCAGCTTCTGCGCTGCGCTGATTTCATCAACCGAGCCGGGCTTCTGCGCGTCGATCCACGACAGGAAATTGACCATCGCCACGCCATCGCGTTCATGGGCTGCGCGTGAGCCGTCAAGCTCTGCCTTGTTCTTGATTGCGCGTGGGATGCGGGCAGGGTCCTTGCCTTCGATCACGCTGCCACCTGCGCTGGTGACAATGAGGCGAAGCTTTTCTGCCGCGAGGATCGGGTCGAGAAGAATGGCTTCATTCCTGGCGGCCCGGGCGCTGAGATGCCCTTCCAGATCGGCAGGTGCCGAGAGCTTGGCAAGCTGGGTCAGATAAGCGCGGGGTTCGATGGCGAGTTTGCGCTCATCGATGAAAAGCTCTGGCTCACCTGTTGCAGGAATGATGGCAAAGCTTAGCGGAAGCGGTGTGTTGGAAACGTCCTTGCCGCGGATATTGAATACCCACGCGACCGAAGATGGATCGGTGAGAGCCGTCGCGCTGGCCCCGCTTGCGGCAACGGCGGCCTGCATTTCCTTGATCTTGTCTTCCGCCTCATGGCCTGCGAAACGAGCTGGCTGGATCGTGACTTCCGCCGTCGGCGCTTCCGGCTGATCGTCCCACACGGCATCGACCAGATTGATTTCGACCGGAACCAGTTGGCCCCCTTGCTTTTCAAGCGCTTCGCGCAAGCTGCGCGCTTCGGAAATGGTATGGAGCCAGGGATCGAAGCCGATGATCAGGCCCTTGCCGTTGTCCGCCAGCCAGGAAGCGGGCGGGTTGGTTACGAGGCTTTCATAGGAAAAGACTTTTGGGTCTGTCTGAACCCGAACCTGCAATTCATAGCGTCCGTCCACGAAAACATAGGCGCTGTTCTTGAGGATGAGCGCCGCGCCTGCCGACCCGGTGAAGCCGGTCAGCCAGGCAAGACGCTGCGCATGGGGCGGAACATATTCGCCCTGATGCTCGTCGGCGCGAGGAACCAGAAAACCGTCGAGACCAAGCTCGGCCATTTTTGCGCGCAGTTTTGCAACGCGCGGGCCACCATTGGCCGGATTTGTGGTGACGTCGAAACTCTGAAAAGCCATTGTGTAACTCGCTCAAAACAGGAATGCGCCGTGGTTTATGTGGCCTGTTATTTCAGGTGAATCGCCACCCAGCCTTCGCGATGCAGCGTTTTCTGGTGGGTCAGTCCCTGTGCCTGATAGGCAGCGAGCACCGCATCGTGCTGGCTGTCAAGTATTCCGGAAAGAATGATGGAACCGCCGGAAGCCAGATGTTGTTTGAGGGAGGGCGCAAGCTCGATCAGCGGATTGGCCAGAATGTTGGCGACGATCAGGTCGAATGGCGAATAGGAACGGAAGATCGCGTGACCGAAGCCTTCCGCCGTTGCCGTCACGATATGCTCCGCCACGCCGTTCTTGGCGGCATTTTCTGCGGCGACGGTGACGGCGACAGGATCGATATCAGTCGCCAAAACCGGAATGGGAGCGAGCTTGGCGATGGCAATGGCGAGAACGGCGCTGCCGGTGCCGAGGTCAAGCGCATTGGTCGGATGTTCGCTGGTGACGGTTTCCTCGATCAGTTCGAGGCATCCCGCCGTCGTTCCGTGGTGGCCGGTGCCGAAAGCAAGGCCCGCATCGATTTCGATGGGGATGTCGCCCGCCTCAATCTTGTCGCGGTCGTGCGAGCCATGGACGAAGAAGCGCCCGGCTCGCACCGGCTTCAGGCCTTCGAGAGAGTGTGTGACCCAGTCGATATCAGGCAGTTCCTCCGTGGCGAAAAGACCTTGTCCAACAAGCCCGTCGATCCGCGTGGCGAGCTCTTCGGCGTCATCCTCGACATAGACAGAGACCTCGAAAATCTGGCGGTCTTCATCTATCTCGGTAATTGCTATGGGGAAGCCGTCTTCCTCGAAAGCCTGTTCGAGAATGTTGTAGACGCGCTCGGCTTCCGCCTTATCCGCCGAAAAGAAAAGTCGTGACTGGGCCATGAAGTAAAAAGCTCTCTGCTGGAAACGTTCTTGAGTTTCTCCTTAGCTCTTTGCAGCGCCTTTGGCCAGATTCTTCAACTTTTCCAGAGCCGTATCCGGGTTTTCCTGATAGGCGATTGTGCTGCGGAAGCGGCCCCCCTTGTCGAGCAGGAATACCGATGCGGTATGATCCATCGTATATTCGCCATCCTCGCCCGGAACCTTCTTGGCGTAGACATGGTAGGACTTGACTACATCGGCGATATTCTGCGGCGTGCCGGTGACGCCGATAATGCGGTCGGAAACATTGCCGACATAGGTCTTCATGACCTCCTGCGTGTCACGCTCCGGGTCGACGGTGATGAAATAAGCCTTGATATCCCCGGCTTCCGGTCCAAGCTGCTTCAGCCAGCCATCCAGCTCATAGAGCGTGGTGGGGCAGACATCCGGGCAGTGAGTGAAGCCGAAGAAGATGGCCGCCGGCGCGGCGCGCAGGTCGTTCTCGGTGAAAGGCTTTCCGTCCATGGTGACAAGGTTGAGCGGACCGCCAAACGGTTCTTTCGCCGCCTGCTTGTCGCGGAAAAGATTGAGCCCCGCCGCGCCGACAATGACGACGATAAAGGCGATGATGAAGATGGGCAGGAATTTTTTCATGTCCAGTCAGCCTTGAATTTCCGAACGCGCCTTGTTGCGCCGCTCAACAACCTATCTTTTCTTTATGCATTGCAGAACCGTCGATATAGCCGCATCCTGCCATCATGAAGAGCTGGCGGCAGTGTACGGTCATTTGCCCAGTTTTCAATAATTTCTGAAACTTTTGACTATTTGTCGCGTGGCAACGGAAATCAGACTGACAGAATGTCTGCCTTGTCTTTCGCGGGTGTCAGAACTCATATATGCCTGTCATAAAATGGCGCGGCACAAGTCGTTATTTTGAGGATTTGGTTGTTTTTTGCGGTGCTTCGGGTGAATTTTCATGACATCGTCGGATGATCTTCGTTTCCAGAACAGCGAACCCCGCATACATTCCACGGCTCAGTTGAAGTCCGTCAAACTGGGGCGGTATGCGGATATCGGTGAACGCGTGATTCTGCGTGAGGTCACGGTCGGTGATTTCACCTATTTCGAGCGGAACGGCGAGGGGATTTATGCGGAGATCGGCAAATTCTGTTCCATTGCCGCGAATGTTCGCATCAACGCGCTTGAACACCCGATGGAGCGGCTGACGACGCATAAGGTCAGCTACCGGCCAAATGAATATTTTCGTTATCTTGGCGTCGATGGTGAGTTCCGCGCAAGGCGTCAGGAGCGGCGCGTGATCATCGGCAATGATGTATGGATCGGCCACGGTGCCGTCATTACACCGGGCATCCAGATTGGCCATGGCGCCGTGATTGGCGCGAATGCGGTGGTAACGAAGGATGTGCCACCTTATCATGTGGTCGGCGGTGTTCCCGCCCATTTTATCCGCAAAAGATTCGACAATGCCGTCATAATCCGGCTGCTTGCACTGGAATGGTGGAACTGGCCGGTGGAAAAGCTCTATGAAGCGGTGCCGGACATTCAGACGCTTGAAATCGAAGCTTTTCTCGAAAAGTGGGGCGGCTGAATTCCGGCCCTTGCAAAGCCGTAATTGTTCACCCACCTTCGTGCCACAACAGTTCTGGAGGCTGGATGATGGTCGTACTGAAGCGTTTTGCCGGATTGATGCTTGCTCCCATGATGATCGTTGCTGCTTCGGCGGCTCCCGCCGAGGAAGTCGGCAAGGTCGGCGTCGACTGGCTTGGAAACGATATCGTCATTGATGCGGTGCAGGACCCGAAAGTGCAGGGCGTAACCTGCCATCTGGCATCGTTTTCACGCGGCATGATTGACCGGCTGCAAAAGGGCAACTGGTTCGAGGACCCGTCCAATGCTTCGATTTCGTGCGAACAGACAGGGCCGATCACCATCGGTGACATCGATCTGGGCAAGGGCGGAGAACGGGTTTTTTCCGAGCGCACCAGTCTGATCTGGAAGAAGCTTGTCATCACGCGCATTTACGACAAGACAAACAATACGCTGCTTTATCTCGCCCATGCGACACAGGTTCAGGACGGTTCAGCGAAAACGTCGCTTTCAACCGTGCCGCTTTACAAGGGTGATGTCACGTGGGCAAAAGGCAAGCCGGAATAGTCCGGCTTGCCCAATCTCTGATCAAGATGGAATTTAGATCGGCTGGACGAAACTATCGAGAACGCGCTTCTGTCCGGCCTTGTCGAAATCGATGGTCAGCTTGTTGCCGTCGATAAGCGAGATCGTGCCGTTGCCGAACTTGATATGGAACACGCGGTCGCCAAGCTTGAAGGCCGATGGCTTGTCAGCCACTGACTTGGCCACCAGTTCGCCGTCTATCGTGCGGCCCTTCACAGAACCGCGCCCGGCACCGAAGCCGGAGTCTGTCTCGCCATAGCCGATCCGCTCGACGCGGCTGCCGGAGCGCGAGCCCCAGTTGTTGCGTGTTGCATCGGAACGGTTCTGTTGCGCGCGCTGCCAGCCGGGCGTCGAATAGGAGTTCTGGAACGGATCGGCCTTGTCGAAGCGGGACTGTCCATAGCCACCGCCATAACCGCCGTAATTACCTTCCAGTTCGGCCACTTCCACATGCGCTTCCGGCAACTCCTCCAGAAAACGGGAGGGGATGGTCGATTGCCACATGCCATGGATGCGCCGGTTGGAAACAAACCAGATATGCAGGTTCTTCTTGGCGCGCGTCACGCCGACATAGGCAAGGCGGCGCTCTTCCTCAAGGCCGGAACGACCGCCTTCATCGAGCGCGCGCTGGTGCGGAAACAGGCCTTCTTCCCAGCCGGGAAGGAAGACCGTTTCAAACTCCAAGCCCTTGGCAGAATGCAGCGTCATGATGTTGACGGCATCCAGATCCTCGTTCTGTTCGGCATCCATGACAAGGGCGACGTGTTCCAGGAAACCGCGCAGGCTTTCATATTCCTCCATGGAACGGATGAGTTCCTTGAGGTTTTCAAGCCGGCCCGGTGCTTCCGCCGATTTGTCGTTCTGCCACATGGCAGTGTAACCGGATTCATCCAGAATGGTTTCGGCCAGCTCCGTATGCGGCGTGTTGTCGATCATCGACTGCCAGCGCAGGAAATTCTCCACCACTTCGCGCAGCGCGGAGCGTGGCTTCGGCTTCAATTCCTCGGTTTCGATGAGGTCGCAGGCGGCGGCGAACATGGAAATATCGCGCGCGCGAGCATAATCATGCACCTGCCGGATAGCGGCTTCGCCCAGACCGCGCTTCGGCGTGTTGATGATGCGCTCCAACGCCAGATCGTCGGCCGGTTGCGCCACCACGCGCAAATAGGCCATCGCATCGCGGATTTCGAGCCGCTCGTAGAAGCGCGGACCGCCAATGACGCGGTAATTGAGGCCAAGCGTGACGAAACGGTCTTCGAACTCGCGCATCTGGAAGGAGGCGCGAACGAGGATCGCCATGTTGTTGAGGAGATGCCCCTGACGCTGGGCCTGCTCTATGGCTTCGCCGACAGCACGGGCTTCCTCTTCGGAATCCCATGCTGCGTGAACTTTTACCTTCGGATCGTTGGGATTGGGCGCCTCGGTAAACAGCGTTTTGCCAAGACGGCCCTCATTGTGCGCGATCAGGTGGGCGGCTGCGCCGAGGATATGGGCCGTGGAGCGGTAGTTGCGCTCCAACTTGATGACGACTGCGCCGGGAAAATCCTTTTCGAAGCGAAGAATATTGTCCACCTCCGCTCCGCGCCAGCCGTAGATCGATTGATCGTCGTCGCCGACGCAGCACAGATTGACTTTGTTTTCGCTCACGCCGAGTTCGCTGCGCTCACCGGCTCCGCGGGGGCCTTCGGACGCCCTAGCGGGCTGTATGGGCGCATTTCCGCCTTGGGTGGTATCAGGTGCGGTGTTTCTTGGCCGCGGTCTTTGTGCCAGCAGGCGCAGCCAGAGATATTGCGCCGTGTTGGTATCCTGATATTCGTCCACCAGAATGTAGCGGAACTTCGCGTGATATTCGCGCAGGATATCGGGATGGTTGCGGAAGATACGGATCGGGTGCAGCAGAAGATCGCCGAAATCGCAGGCGTTCAATGTGCGCAGGCGTTCCTGATAGGCCTGATAAAGTTCGCGCCCACGACCATTGCCGAATGAGCGCGCGTCACCTTCGGGAATATCCGATGGCCCGAATCCCTTGTTCTTCCACCCGTCGATCATATTGGCGAAGGTGCGGGCAGGCCAGCGCTTGTCATCCAGCCCTTCGGCCTGGATGAGCTGCTTGATAAGCCGGATTACATCATCGGTGTCGAGGATCGTGAAATCCGATGTCAGATTTGCCAGTTCCGCATGGCGCCGCAAAAGCTTGACACCGATCGAGTGGAACGTGCCCAGCCACGGCATGCCTTCCACTGCACCGCCGACCAGATGACCGATACGCTCCTTCATTTCACGCGCGGCCTTGTTGGTGAAGGTCACGGCGAGAATCTGGCTTGGATAGGCAAGGCCGGTGGTCAGAATATGCGCGATACGCGTGGTGAGGACGCGTGTCTTGCCCGTGCCCGCACCTGCCAGCACCAGCACCGGGCCCTCTGTCGTTAGCACGGCCTGACGCTGTTCCGGGTTCAGCCCTTTCAGGTAATCGGGTTCGCCGCGCTGCTGGTTGCGTGCAGCCATGGCACGTGCAGCAATGCTGCCGGGAGCAGGCGCGCGGCTTGCCGGAGCGTCGTCATCGCCGAAAAACGGCATATCGTCGGGAAAGTCAGACATTTGACCCGAATGTAATGATTCGTGGCTGAAAGACCAGCGAAAGGGTTAAAATATTCGACTACTCCAAGTGAGTAACGCGACGATCCGTAAAGTTCAGGCGATGCGAGGCCAACGCTTCAACCAGTCCGCGCAGTTCGGGTTCGCGCTGCAACAGATCATCCAGTTCCGTCATTTGGTTCATGGCGATCAGCCGCAGAATATCGTCCCGGATGGTCCCGTCAGCGCGTCGGGGCAGATGGGCAACCGGCTGGATCAGCTCAACCTTCTGCCCCTTCAGTCTGGCGCGCAGGCTCTTTTCGTCGGCATTCAGGGTTTCCACGAATGCATAGATGCCAACGCCCTTGGCTGGCAGCGAATAGAGCGCAAGCGCCACATCGCTCACACGCGGATCGGATTTGAGTGCTGCCTGAATTGCAGGCCCTTCATTGTCGATCCTGTCGCCCGTGCCTTCACCGTCCGACCAGCTGAAAATGCCGCGGGTGATGAAGTTGTAGACTTTCTTGCCTGTCGCAAGCCAGATGCGTGACGGCAGGGAACGGCGCGCCAGAATACGTTTTTCCGTCGGCGTCATCCGGTCCTTTGCAAAGGCGCGCTTCTGCTTGAGCAGATGACGGAAGTCTTCATATGCCATCAGGCGATAGAGCGCGCCGCGACGACGATGAACGCTCGCCAGCTGGAAATCGATCACCGCCGCTTCGCCTTCAGGCGTCATCAGCCAGTTCTGCGGCTTGGCGAGATCGTTATGGGTCACACCGAGGCGGCGCATGTCGCGGAGGATGCGATGGGCGGTGCGATACCATTTCGGATCGGACGGGCGTGCAAGGTGCAGCGGCGTCCCCTCCGTCCAGGATCGATAAAGCCCGTCCTTGTCAGTGGCGAGGAGCTGCGGGACGCCTTCGATGCCGCGCACGGTCTTGAGACCGCGAATTTCGCGCCGTGCCAGTATCCAGGCGAGCGGCCTCGACCACCACGGAGCAGCGCTCACGACGCGACGGATGATGCGGGTATCGGGATCGCCTGCGAAATAGCCGGCATGCGTTTCGGAAAACACGTCGCGCTTGAATACGGCGGTTTCCACAAATTCCGGTATTTGGTCGCCTTTCAGAGGCACATCTATATTGGGGTTCTGAACCATAAGGCTCCACTAGCCGCTTGCGTCCGATCAATCAAGTTTGATGGCGGACAACCCTTATTGCAATCCCGTGATCGAAAGCGCACAAGGAACACACAAATTTCGTGCAGCTCATCAGGGAAAAGCAGAAAATGGCGCAAAGCGACGATAGCAAGCAGGCAATCGGGCAAATCATCCGACAGGAGCAGGCGCTGATTTTTCCGTCGTTTGACGAGAATGAAGCATTCGCGCTGGGCTCGCGCATTCGCGATATCGCCGTGAAGGAAAAGCTCGGCATCGCCATTGAAATTTCCCTGTGGGACCGGCAATTGTTTTATGCGACGACTGCTGGCAGCACTGTGGATAATCAGGAATGGTTGCGCCGTAAGTTCAATGTGGTGCGCCGCTTTCACGCTTCGACCTATCGCCTTGTTTTGGAACAGAATCGCGATGATCGCATGTTCGCGCCCCATAAAGCATTGAATGTGGAAGATTACGCGCTGGCGGGCGGCGGATTTCCAATCCGCGTCGGCGGAGCGGGCGTGATCGGCGCCGTAATCGTATCCGGCCTGCCGCAGCGCGAGGACCATAATCTGGTTGTCCGGGCAGTTGCCGGGCATCTCGGACAAGACCCTGTCGCATTGGCGTTGCCTGCCGTTTGAATATGAATTTCGGAGAATGAACAATGTCGCTTGAAAATGTTGTTGCGCTCGCCCGCAATGAGAACGGTATTGCAGCAGCGGTAAATATTCTCAAGCAGCGTTTCGGTGAGCGTGCGCAAACCGGTCAGGCTATCCGCGAGCAGCACGGTCACACGACCACCTATGTGCCGACGCAGGCGCCCGACATCGTCATCTTCGCCGAGACCGCGCAGGAAGTGCAGGATGTCGTCCGCATTTGTGCCGAGCACCGTATTCCGGTTATCGCCTTTGGCGCGGGATCGTCGCTCGAAGGGCAGGTGAACGCGCCCGCTGGCGGCGTGTCTCTCGATCTCACGCGCATGAACAGGGTGATCGCCGTGCATGCGGAAGATCTCGATTGCGTGGTGGAGCCAGGCGTTACACGTCGGGAACTGAATGAATATCTGCGCGATACCGGGCTGTTTTTCCCCATCGATCCGGGCGCCAATGCCACGCTGGGCGGCATGGCTTCCACGCGTGCCTCCGGTACGAATGCGGTGCGCTATGGGACCATGCGCGAAAATGTTCTGGCGCTGAAGGCCGTCATGCCCGATGGCCGGTTGATCGAGACGTCCAAGCGGGTGAAAAAGACGGCCGCGGGCTATGATCTCACAAGGCTGCTTGTGGGCGCGGAAGGAACGCTTGGCATCATCACCGAATTGACGCTGAAATTGCAGGGCATTCCGCAGGCGATTTCCGGCGGCATCTGCCCGTTCCCGGATGTGGATTCGGCCTGCCGCACGGTGATCGAAACAATCCAGATGGGCATTCCCGTTGCACGCATCGAGCTTGTGAACACGCTTCAGATGCAGGCGCTGATCCTCCATTCCAAACTGCCTTACGAGGCGCAACCCTATCTGTTCGTGGAATTCCACGGCACGGAAAGCGGCGTTGCCGAGCAGGCGGAACTGTTCGGGGAAATCGCCGCGGGCAATGGCGGCGGCGATTTCCGGTGGACGCATGATGCAGAGGAGCGCGACAGGCTCTGGCGCGCGCGGCACGACGCCTATCTTGCATCCTTCCTGCTGAGGCCGGGGTGCAAGGGCGTTTCGACCGATGTATGTGTGCCGATTTCGCGCCTTGCCGACTGCATTGGCGAGACGGAAAAGGACCTTGCCGAGACCGGTCTTATTGCACCGATCGTCGGGCATGTGGGGGATGGTAATTTCCATCTTCTTTTGCTGCTCAATACCGACGATGCGTCGGAAATGGAGCGGGCGGAAGCCTTCATGGATCGGCTCGCCAAGCGCGCCATTGCAATGGAGGGCACCTGCACCGGCGAGCACGGCATCGGGCAGGGCAAGATGAAGTATCTGGCCATGGAACTTGGCGAGGCGACGGATTACATGCGCGCCATCAAAAAAGCGCTCGATCCCGACAACATCATGAACCCCGGCAAAATACTGATTTCGTGATTCAAATCAGCCGTTTGGGAAGCTTTGCCGAGAGTTTGATTCAGGCAGGCGTGCATATCGGCGTGGCCGGGATGCAATTTGCCTTGTTGTCGCCGGATCGATGCCGTTATGTTGCGCAGATAAAGACAGCGTGATTCACCCTTTGTTTCGCGCTAACTTGCAATCTGTTTGACCGGAGCTGGTTCTTGGGCCGCATATTCGTCATCGTCGGCGGGCTTTTCGTGGTGCTGTTGACGGCAGCACTTGTCGTGCCGCCTTTTGTTGACTGGAGCGGCTATCGTGCCGATTTCGAACGGGAGGCGAGCCGGGTTCTTGGACGTCCCGTCAGGGTCGCCGGTGACGTTAGCGCACGCCTTCTGCCGTTTCCCTCGGTTGCATTCTCGGACGTGCGTGTCGGGGCCGATGCGGCTCATCCGGTGATGACTGTCGATACATTCTCGATGGATGCCGAGCTGATGCCGTTCCTGCGCGGCCAGCTTCTGATTTTCGATATGCGGGTCGACCGTCCGAAGGCGACGATTTCGCTCGACAAAAGCGGCAAGGTGGATTGGGCAATTCGTCCGTCGACACCGCTTGATCCAACGAAAATCAAGCTGGAGCGGCTTTCCGTCAAGGATGGAACCATTGCGCTCCGTGAAGAGGCAAGCGGCCGCACTCACACTGCCACCGAACTCAACGCCGTGATCTCCGCAAACAGTCTTGCAGGCCCTTGGCAGGCAAACGGAAGTCTCGTTCTGCAAGGCGAAAAACTGGCAATCGAACTTTCGAGCGGCGAGGCGAAGCCGGACGGGGCGCTGCGCCTGCGCGCGCGCGTTTCGCCGGAGACAATCCCGGCCTCGTTTGAGACCGATGGCGATGTGAGCGTGACGGAAGGTCGGCTCGATTATGCTGGTGACTTTTCGCTCCGCTCTTCCGACGTGGTTGCCAGAACAGGCAAGGATCAGAAAGCCCCGGCGGAAACGCCCTTTTTCAGCGGCCTTCGTGTGACCGGAAAATTCAAGGCGGATCGCAGCCGCTTCGATGCCAGCGAATTCCGCATGGAGCAGGGCCCCACTGACAATCCTTATGTGGTGAATGGTAAGGCATTCATCGATTACGGCGACAAGCCGCGTTTCGAAATCAGCGCCGACGGGCAGCAGCTGTTCTGGGGACCGAACGAAGCCGTCAGTGAAGATCAAGCCGCTTCTGCCATGCCGGTAGCCGACCGTATTGCAATCGCGCAGAGGGTTCTCGAGCAGCTGCCCATTCCAACCATACCCGGCAATGTGGACTTGCGCCTGCCAGCGGTTATTGCGGGCGGAACAACGATACGCTCGGTGACGGTGAGCGCGGAACCTGATGGAAAGAACTGGAATATTCGTCAGTTTGCTGCCGACCTTCCGGGGCGGACCAAAGTTGAAGCCAAAGGGACGCTTTCTGTTGGCAAGGATTTTGGCTTCAAGGGCGATATGCTTGTGGCCTCGCGCCAGCCTTCGGGCCTCGCAAGTTGGCTCAACGAGACCGTTGATGATTCCGTGCGCAAGCTGGATGGCGCAGGCTTCTCTGGACAGGTCGAGCTTCGCGACGGGATGCAGCGGATCGATAATCTCGAAATCGCCTTGGGGAAGACAACGCTCAAAGGTTCTTTCGTTCGCGAAGTGAGGGGGCTGGCACAGCCTGCGATCACGCTCGCCCTCAATGGCGGCACGGTGGAAAGCGAAGCGCTGCAAGCCTTTACAGGATTTTTCTCCAGCGGTGACGGCCTCGGTCTGCTTGATGGTCAGTCGCTGAACCTGGCATTCAAGGCGGGGCCAGTCTGGTATCAGGACATGGAGGCTGGCAATGTCGATATGGCGCTCAGGCTGCATGATGGACGCTTCGATTTCGACCGGCTGATGATTGGTGATGTGGCGAGCACGACACTGACTGCAACCGGCACTTACGAGCCTTTTGCCAATACGCCGTCCGGTTCGCTCGACGCGACCATTCTGTCTGCTGACCTTTCGCGGTTCCTCTCGCTGATGGCCAATCGCTATCCGCAACTGCCGCTCTTCCACGCACTTTCGATGCGTGCAGCCAATTTCCCCGGATTGTTCGAAGATAGCGAAATTAATGTAATCGCCAACGCGGTTTCGCCTTCCGTGCCAGTGGCCAAGGCGTCTGCAAAAAGTCCTGCATCCAAGGGCAAGAGCGACCGTCCTGCCGAGGCGAAAGCCAAAAATCCTCCCGGTGTCGGCGAATTTTCATTCAGCGTGACGGGCAAAACAGGCGGGATGAAGCTGGACCTGTCGGGGACGGCGAGCGGTGGCGAAGGTGAGAGCGAACCGCTGCAGATGCAATTGAACGGTACCGCGACATCGGAACAAGGCGAAGCGGTGCTCGCACTGATTGGTTTGCCTGCCCTGCCGCTGGGGCTTGCGGGTGAACTTACGGCAGATCTGAGCATGCAAGGCGCACCGAGCGCAGGTATGCGGACACTCCTCAAACTGACGGCGCCTGACGGTTCAGCCATGGCTGACGGTGTGATTTCGCTGGTTGGCGGGGACATTGCCGCCAGCGGCAAGGCTCAACTGAGGTCGGCTGATCTGCAACCTTTTATCGCGACGGCAGGTTTTGCACTGCCTGGATTTGGCGAGGGGCTTTCGGCGGACCTTGCCAGCGACTTCCAGTTTGCGAAAGGTATCTTGCGGTTTCCCAATCTGGCGGGAAAGCTTGACGGAGAAGAGGTGTCGGCGCGGCTGGAAGCTAATTTTGCCGATAGCGGTCTGCCGCAGCTCAAAGGCGAAGCAAAGCTCGCCACGCTTGAGGTCGACAGTCTTGCCGCGATCATGCTCGGACAGGATGCGTTCGAGCCGGCAAAGCCCACCGCAAAGACGATCTGGCCGCGTGGTGCATTTGCTGTTCGTTCGTCCCTGCCGTTGCTCCTGGATGTGAAGCTCAACGTTGCCCAGGCGCATATGGACGGTTTCGGGACTGCAACGGATTTTTCAACACGGCTCGTGAAGTCCATGGACGGCCTTCAGTTGAACGAACTGACGGGCAATTGGGCAGGCGGGTATCTCGTCGGCAATGTCTCCTTGAGCAACAGCGACAAGAATGCGCTTCTCTCGACAGAATTGAAGTGGAGCGGCGCTGACCTTAAGGATTTTTATCGACCGGAGAACGGCGTTGTTCCGCTTGGCGGTGTCGTGAAAGCCACCGTCAATCTGAATGGCAGTGGCGAGAGCGTTGCCACGCTGGTCGGATCGCTGGCGGGAACCGCAAGTTTCGACGTGGAGAATTTTGTGGTCAATGGCCTGGATGGAACGGCATTGCCCGCGATGATCGCGGCAGCTGATGCGACGGGCGATCAGTCCTCTGATCCTGACAAGCTCGCTTCAAGGCAATTTGTCGGTATTGCCGACAGGGCCACAGGGCAGGGTAGGTTCGCGCCGGGTAATTCACGATTTGACTTTACGGTTAGTGGCGGTGTCGCGCGTATGGCAGCAGCCAATCTGAGCGATGGCAATGCCGCGCTTCTCAGCGATCTGCAATTCGACCTGTCGACGCTCGCAATCGGCGGAAACGGTGCATTGACGTTCAAAAGCGATGAGGGTGCCGAAACCGGCATCGCACCGCAGCTGGCCTTTTCCCTGGGGGGCACCTATAGCGTGCCGGAGGCGACATTCGACAAGCAGCCCCTGATCCAGTTCCTGACCCAGCGTGCGCTTGAACGCGAGCAGGAGCGTGTTGAATCCATGCAGGCCAGCCTCATGGAGAAGCAGCGTCTTCGCCGCCAGCTCGGGCTTTTTGAGGCAAACCAAGCGGAACGCGACCGCTTGCAGCGCGAGGAAGAGGCAAGGCGCCGCTCTGAAGCAAAGGGGCGTGAAGTGGCTCGGCAGGCAGCCGAGGAAGCGAAACAACTTGAGGCGCAGAAGCCGCAAGCCGCTCCCGCGGGAGGGACGAATGCTCCCCTCACATCGCCTGAGGGTGGACAATCTCTGAACGAATTTCTGAAAAGTCTGGAGCCAGCACCGGTTGCTCCGGCACCTCAGCCTTGAGCTATTCTGGATTTCAGCCAGTCGAGGACATGAAGTCTGAGTGCGGAAGACAGGTTGATCGACCTGTCACGGCCGCTATCGATTTCGGCAATCAAGGCTGCAACAGAAAGCTTCCGGGTGGCTGCAATTTGCTCAATCAACTCAAAGAAGGGGTCTTCAAGCGTATAGCTGGTCGCGTGGCCGCGAATGCTGACGGAATGCTTGCGTAAACGTCCTGACGGGTTCACTTCTTTTCGTCCGGCGTGTCGCTTTTTTCCAGACGGTTCTGATCCAGAAAACGCTGCGCTTTTGTTATCTCTGCCTTTGCGAAACTCTTTTCAGATTTCGTCCGGCCGAAAAGAACGCGGTTCTGGTCGGTCTGCTTCTCTTTTTCAGCGCGGGCTTTCTGTTTTTTGAACTGCCGTAGATTGACAATATCGCTCATGGAACCATGCGGAGACGTTGAAGATCTTCCGAAAAATTACCGTGTTTCGGTCAAGTTCCGCAAGTGCGTATTAAAGCGTGTCGCATTTTATCGTCGTCATATGACACGCTTTAAGTTTTTGTTTTCATGCATGTCTTTATCCCATCGTAGGGGATCAGAAATCAGTCCAGTGGGCGGATTTCCCCGCGAGACGGTTCCCACGTTTGGAAGACATGCATTAGGCTGGCACTATTTATGCGGGTTCTTCGGATTGGTGAACCACCAGATCGCGAGGGAGACCAGGATAAGAAGTATAAGCCCCACGGTCATTTGCAGAAGAGGAAAATTCGGTTCGTCCTTCGCCACAAAGAAGGCTGCAACGATGCCGCTTATCCACAAGACTGCCTGAGCGATCATACGAATCATCGAGCTTGATCCTGAACTGGTTGCCGTCAGACCAGAGTATAAAACGCCTGCCTGGTTTTCACCATTGATTGCAGTCAACAGGATAGCAGCCGGACCGTCGTCAGCTTTTTCAGAGGGATATGCGCGAAGCCCGGTTACTTCTTCCGAAACGCATCCAGCGAAACCACGTCGGCAGAAGGCTTGGCTTCCTTGTCGGCCTCATCTGCATTGCTGTCTTTGGATGCGGAGGCTTCTTTTTCTGCTGCGGTCTTGCGCGACTTCGATTTGGGCTTCTCTGCCTTCTCTACAGGTACTTCCGTCGGAACGATGTCGATAGGGGCAATGTTGCCGCCTTCGTCGTTGTCGCTTTCGGGCTGCGCGACCGCGACATCAAATTCGAGTTCGAAATTGACGGACGGATCATAAAAGCCGCGGACCGCCGAAAACGGAACAGTCAACTTTTCCGGAATATCGCCGAAGGACAGGCCAACTTCGAACAATTGATCCGTCACATGCATGTCCCAGAACTGATGCTGCAATACGATTGTCATCTGCTCTGGATATTTCTCCTTCAGGCGCGTGGAAATGCGCACGCCGGGCGCTCCGGTGAGGAACGTGATGAAGAAATGGTGATTGCCCGGCAGTCCAGCCTTGGCCACCTCCGCAAGAACCTTGCGAATGACGCCGCGAAGGGCTTCCTGAGCGAGAATATCGTAACGGATTAGGTCCTGTACCATGGTTTGCTTATCCCACGGATTCGGAGGTCGATGTCAAGTTCGTTCTCGCGGGATGCGATGATATATGACCCGAAAATGCGACAGGGTGATGCCCTTGGCAGAAAGATGTGCAATTTTTGAACACGAAAAGGCGGCGAAAAACTATCGCCGCCCAAAAGCCATCAGGAAAGTACGCACGCCGTTGACCGCACTTTTCTCGATGATTGCATCATCGATGCTCTGGCCGGTCAGCATGTGACAGTGCGTGTCGGCATTGATCAGAGCCAGGAAATGGCGCGCTGCCAAGTCGGGGTCGTCAACGTGAAGATGGCCATCCATTGCAAGGCGGGCCAGACGCGCCGCTATCGCGGGGATAGCCTGTGCCGGGCCTTTCGTATTGCAAATACTGGTGGCAATCGGCAGGTTGGTCTCATTTGCCTGCATTAACTTGCGCAGAAACGCGCCGGACGAATCGTAGATGCAGTTCCGGCTCATGCGAATGGAGAATGCCACCAGATCATGCTCCAGATTGTCGCCGGTCTGGGGAAATGTGGCCAGAACCGCGAACAGGCTCGCATTCATGCGCGCCAGCGCGTCCTCGATGACGGCGGCAAGCAGTGCTTCCTTGTCGCGGTAGTGATTATAGATGGTCTGGCGCGACACCCCCGCTTCGGTGGCAATGAGGTCTATGCTCGCGCCTTGAAACCCGTCGCGATTGAAAACGCGCGCTGCGGAACACAAAATGCAGTCGCGCTTCATGCACTGTCCAGGCTTGATTGCCGTGGAATTCAGGCCCTTTTCGGATACGGCGCGCTTCTCGGGCAGGACGGCCATGTCGATTATGTCAGTAGGTTTCATAACTCCAACATAAGATAGCTTGACGTTTTGGACAATGGTGTCTAATTTGACAGCAGTGTCAAAACTGTTTTGACCTTCCGTATAGAATGCCTTTCGCTACTGAGTTTTCGAATGTGACCCACAACCCAAAATGGGCTTGCTTCATACAGAGAAAGCGAAACCTCGAAGCGAATACAAGTACTTACCTGTCCTGTACCGGTTTTGCGAGCCCGATGGCGCCATCCTCCCAAGCAAAACCGGAGATCCGAAATCGGTGCGGGAAACTCAC
Organism: Hyphomicrobiales bacterium; assembly: GCA_900473915.1. Taxonomy (GTDB): domain Bacteria; phylum Pseudomonadota; class Alphaproteobacteria; order Rhizobiales; family Rhizobiaceae; genus Brucella. The sequence continues at coordinate 44,675 of UCNG01000004.1, forward strand.
GAAACATTGATGAAAGCGCGTCCCCCCATGGCTTCCAGTCTTGTGCGCAATGCCATTGTTCTTGGCCTTCTTTCCGCCATTGGCCCATTTGCGATCGATATGTATCTGCCCGCTTTGCCCACCATTGCCGCCGACCTGCATGCGGAAACAGGAGCGGTTCAGATGAGCCTTCTGGCCTTTTTCATTGCGCTCGCGATAGCGCAGCTGTTCTGTGGGCCGTTGTCCGACATGGTCGGACGTAAGCTTCCGCTCTATGGCGGCCTGGTGCTGTTCGGTATCGGCAGCATCGGTTCCGCTGTCGCGACCGATATAGATGTGCTCGTGCTTTTCCGCTTTGTGCAGGGGCTGGGTGCTGCTGCGGGCATGGTCATTCCGCGTGCGGTGGTGCGTGACCTCCACACCGGCATCGAGGCGGCGCGTCTGATGTCGCTTCTGATGCTGGTATTCTCCATTTCGCCGATTCTGGCGCCATTGACCGGCTCGGTCATCATCAGCTTCTTCGGCTGGCGGGGTGTCTTCTGGGCTGTTCTGGTTGCGGCGGCTATCGGTATCGTTCTGGTGGCGACCGCGCAGAAGGAGACAAGAACCGCAGAAGCACGCCTTGAAAGCAATCTGGGCAGCGCATTGCGCGGCTATGGCCGCCTGCTGAAAGATCGGTACTTTCTCGGGCTGGTTTTTGTCGGCGGTTTCGGGATTGCGTCCTTCTTCGTCTATCTCGCCAATTCGTCCTTCGTGCTTATCGACCATTACGGCCTGACGCCGACGCAGTACGCCATCGCTTTCTCGGCCAATGCCGTATCTTTCTTCGGCGTTTCGCAATTGAACGGCTGGCTGGGATCGCGCTTCGGCCTTCGCCGTGTCATGCGATTTGCGGTTTCCGGATTTGCAGCGGCGATGCTCGCCATGTTCGCTGCCGCCCTCATGGGGCACCAGTCGCTTTGGCTGATCGCCGGTTTCCTGTTTGTGGGATATGGCTTCCTCGGGCTTGTCATCCCGACAACAGCGGTTCTGGCACTTGAGGATCACGGTGAAATTGCAGGGACTGCATCCGCGTTGATGGGAACACTGCATTTCGTGATTGGCGGCACGGCGATTGGCGTAACCGGTTCGTTCTTCGATGGAACGGCTCTGCCGATGGTCGGAGGAATTGCCGGTTGTGCGCTGACGGCCTTCGTGCTGACGCAGATCGTTCTATCGCGCAAGGCGAACGACCTCGATACGGAAGCTGCAGCTGCATAAATGGTATGAAAGGGAAAGTGGAGGCTTCTGTTGCCAGGTGCCTCCGAACCCCGCCTTAAGGGGCTAACCCTAAGGACTTTAGAGTGGGTTTCCCGCACCGCCATTAGGCAGCGAGAGCATAACCCTGAGCTTTGTTGTCATTTGCAACTACTCAATTGACCCGATAACGGTGGTATCATGCCGAGTAAAAGAGCGATCTTTACACCCTTGTCGATCCTGTTTCGCCCCCGCCACAATACAAACCGATAGGCTGATCTGTATTCTGGTGGAGGCGCCGGGTACCGCCCCCGGGTCCAATAGGTTTATTACACCGTCCGTTTATCACCATAGTCGGCTTGCGCCGACATGCCGTATATAGGCGCGGTTGATCGGGATTGGAAGAGGGGGCGCGGTATTTAACGGGTATTGCTGATATTCTCGCCCTTCCCATTCCCTGTTCATTTTTCATTGACAGCCCGCATTTGCTGGTCAATCCTCACAAGATATCGGGGGGCGGTAAGCGAGATTTCGACTGAGCCGATTTCCGTGAGCTGAAACGGGGACTGACCCCAATCGAAGGAGAGTGGATATATGAGTGAATATCTCGCGGATGTCCGTCGTTATGATGCCGCTGCCGATGAGGCTGTTGTCGACAAGATCGTCAAGCACCTGGGTATTGCGCTGCGCAATCGCGATTCCTCGCTCGTTTCGGCAACAGACCCGGAAGAAATGAAGCGCGTCCGCACCAATTGGGTTGCCAAGAAACTTGGCGTTGACGATGAAGCCAAGGGCGACGAGGTCGTGGCCCATGTGGCTGAAGTCATGAAGGGCGACCGCAACAAGAATCGCGTCACCTTCTATTACCTGGTTGCCAAGCAGCTCGGAAAACTCGGCAGCCTTTGATCCACAGCGATCTGCTGAATTCAAAGCCCCGGTGCCCGACGCCGGGGTTTTTCTTTATAGTGGGCGCAACCGAATCGGATTCTGGATATCCTCATGCGCACCTATCTCGATCTTTTAAAACATGTGCTCGATAACGGTGTCGACCGTGGCGACCGCACAGGGACGGGCACGCGGTCGGTTTTCGGATACCAGATGCGCTTCAATCTGGAAGAGGGATTTCCGGTTCTCACCACCAAGAAGCTTCATCTCCGGTCGATCATCCATGAACTGCTCTGGTTTCTGAAAGGCGACACGAACATCGCCTATCTGAAGGAAAATGGCGTCTCGATCTGGGATGAATGGGCAGACGAGAACGGCGATCTCGGGCCGGTTTATGGTTATCAATGGCGCTCCTGGCCTGCGCCGGACGGTCGTCACATCGATCAGATCGCGAATCTTCTGAAGATGCTGCATGGAAATCCCAATTCGCGGCGCCTGATCGTATCGGCGTGGAACCCGGCGCTGGTCGATGAAATGGCATTGCCGCCATGTCACTGTCTTTTCCAGTTCTATGTCGCTGACGGAAAACTCTCCTGCCAGCTCTATCAGCGCTCGGCTGATATTTTCCTGGGCGTGCCGTTTAACATCGCGTCCTATGCGTTGCTGACGATGATGATCGCACAGGTGGCAGGTCTGAAACCGGGCGAATTCGTGCACACGCTGGGTGATGCACATATCTACGCCAATCATTTCGATCAGGCGCGCCTGCAGCTCACTCGCACGCCAAAGAAACTGCCGACAATGTGGATCAATCCCGAGGTGAAGGATCTTTTTGCCTTCCGGTTCGAGGATTTCCGGCTTGAAGGCTACGAGGCTGATCCGACGATCAAAGCTCCGATTGCGGTTTGAGGGTCCATCATGTCTGCACACAAGCCGATTGTATCGATCATTGTTGCTGCCGCTGAAAATGGCGTCATTGGACGTGATAATGATATGCCGTGGCGGCTGTCGACCGATCTCAAGCGCTTCAAGGCGCTGACGCTCGGCAAGCCTGTCATCATGGGGCGGCGGACATGGGAATCTATTGGCCGGCCCTTGCCCGGACGGCCCAATATCGTGGTGTCGAGGAACAACGGATTTCAGGTTGAAGGTGCGAGCACTGTCGGTTCTCTTGATGAGGCGATAGCGCTTGGACAAAGACAGGCTGCTGACATGGGGGCCGGGGAAGTTTGCATCATAGGTGGCGGAAATATTTATGCGCAGGCTTTTCCGCTCGCGGACAGAATTCATCTGACGCGTGTTCTCGCCAACATTGATGGAGATACACATTTTCCGGAAATCGATCCGCAAGTCTGGCAGGTCGTTTCACAGGAGGACGTGCCCGCTGGAGACAAGGACAGCCACCCAACGCGCTATTTCGTGTACGAAAAACGTGCTGTGTAAAGCATAGTTCACGAATTTTGTCGTCTTCGCGTTGAAAGCGGACCTCCCGATGCCTATAAAACGGAAACATTAGTTGATGACGGGAGTGGGCAGCTCGCTTTCCCGTCGCCTGGACGAGAGGTGAGAATGCCCTGGAGTAACCAGAATGGTGGCGGCGGCCCGTGGGGCGGCGGCGGTGATAACAACAACAACAATGGTGGCCCATGGGGACAGGGACCGAAAGGTCCTCGTGGCGGCGGCCAGAACACTCCACCTGATCTCGAGGATATTCTGCGCAAGGGCCAAGACCGTCTGAAGCAGGTCTTTCCCGGCGGCGGTGGTAAAGGCGGCAGTAATCGGGGCGTTCTGTTCCTGATCGGTGCGGCCGTTGTCGGCTTCTGGCTTTTCCAGTCGATCTATACCGTGCAGCCGGACGAACTCGCCGTCGAGTTGCGCTTTGGCAAGCCGAAGGAAGAAGTGTCCGAACCGGGCCTGCATTTCCATTGGTGGCCGATCGAAACCTATGAAAAGGCGCAGATCGTCGAGAAGCAGATCAACATTGGCGGACAAGGCAACCGGGGCGCAACGCAGGGCCTGATGCTGACAGGTGACCAGAACATCGTCAATGTTCAGTTCTCGGTTCTTTACCGCGTCTCGGATCCGCAGGCATATCTGTTCAACGTCGATAATCCCGATGCGATGGTGCAGCAGGTTTCTGAAAGCGCGATCCGCGAAATCGTCGGACGCCGTCCGGCTCAGGATGTTTTCCGTGATAACCGCTCGGCTATCGCATCAAGCGTTCGCGACATTGTTCAGCAGACGCTCGACGCCTACAAGGCCGGTATCCAGATCAATGCCGTATCGATCGAAGATGCTGCGCCGCCGCGTGAAGTGGCCGATGCTTTCGATGAAGTGCAGCGCGCCGAACAGGACGAAGATCGTTTCGTCGAAGAGTCGAACCAGTATTCGAACCAGAAGCTCGGTCAGGCTCGCGGTGAAGCAGCGCAGCTTCGCGAAGAAGCTGCCGCCTACAAGAACCGCGTCGTTCAGGACGCCGAAGGTGAGGCGCAGCGTTTCAGCTCGGTTCTGGGTGAATACCAGAAGGCGCCTGAAGTCACGCGCAATCGTCTGTTCCTCGAAACCATGGAACAGGTGCTGAAGAGCACCAAGAAAGTTATTGTCGAACCCGGAAAGGATGTCGTGCCTTATCTGCCGCTGAATGAGCTCATGCGCCAGCCACGCCCCGGTGTGAATGCGACTACGACGACCCCGAGCGGAGGTAACCAGTAATGGCCCAGAACAGGCTCCCAATCATTGGCGGAATCATCGCCGTCATCGCTTTCCTGCTCTATTCCGCCACGTTCATTGTATCCGAGCGCCAGCAGGCTATCGTGCTTCGTTTCGGTCAGATCGTTGATGTGAAGACAGAACCGGGTATCTATTTCAAGCTGCCTTTCGGCTTCCTGGACGCTGACACTGTGCAGCTGATCGATGATCGTCTGCTGCGCTTCGATCTGGACGATATTCGCGTCCAGGTTTCGGGCGGCAAGTTCTATGACGTCGATGCGTTCCTCGTCTACCGCATCACCGATGCCCGCAAGTTCCGTGAGACCGTTTCCGGCAGCACGCTCCTTGCCGAGCAACGTCTGCGCACGCGTCTCGATGCTGCATTGCGCGGCGTTTACGGCCAGCGCGGCTTTGAAGCAGCACTTTCGGAAGAGCGTGGCGACATGATGCGCGAAGTGCGCGACCAGCTGCGTCCTGATGCGACGTCGCTTGGCCTGACCATTGCCGATGTGCGTATCCGTCGTACCGATCTGACGGCGGAAGTCTCGCAGCAGACTTATGATCGCATGAAGGCAGAACGTCTGGCTGAGGCGGAGCGCCTGCGCGCCCGTGGCCGTGAGGCCGCCCAGCGCATCCGCGCTGTGGCCGACCGTCAGGTCGTCGAAACGATCGCGGAAGCGCGTAAGGAATCGGAAATCCTGCGCGGTGAAGGCGATGCCCAGCGCAGTGAAATCTTCGCACGCTCTGCAGGCAAGGACCCCGGTTTCTTCGCCTTCTACCGTTCGATGTCTGCCTATCGTGAGGCGCTTGAGACGCCGGATACAACGCTGGTTCTCTCACCGGACTCGGAGTTCTTCAAGTTCTTCCGGGACGCTGGCGGCAGGCTGGCAACGCCTGCCCAGTAACAACCGGGGCAAACGCTCATGAGCGATTTTTTAGCCGCCGTAGGTCTTCTCTTCGTTCTCGAAGGGCTGCTCTACGGCGGCTTTCCTTCTCTGGCGAAGAAGCTTGCCCGTGAGGCAAGCGAGACGCCGGAAAACATGTTGCGCACTGCCGGGATTGCAGCGCTTGCAATCGGCGTCGGCATTGTCTGGCTTGTCAGGGGATAAGCCGCTTTCCCTCTGTTATTTATTGTCCGCAGTCTATGCGAGGCCGTAAACAGGCCGTATTTTGCAGCGATCAAGCGTTAGTACATCTATCGCTAATTAATCGACTGCAAGCAGACAGGAACGGAGCAGGGCTTCATGGCAATTGCACCAAAGGCGGGATTTGCTCGCACCCTTTTCGCAACCGTGGCATTGGGGGCGATGACAGTCGGCGGCACTCTTTCGATAGGGATGCCTCCGGCAATCGCGGCTCAAGGGCCTGCTTCCGTCGCTGATCTGGCCGAAGGGCTGCTTGATGCGGTCGTGAACATTTCAACTTCCCAGACCGTCAAGGAAGATGGTGAAGGCGACGGCGCGGTTCCGATGCCGCAGGTGCCTGAAGGTTCCCCGTTCCAAGAATATTTCAAGGATTTCTTCGGTGACAAGGGCGGCGCGCAGGGCGACGAATCGCGCAAAGTGCAGTCGTTGGGTTCCGGTTTCGTCATCGATGCCGAAAAGGGCTTCGTCGTCACCAATAATCACGTCATTGCAGATGCGGACGAAATTGAAGTCAATTTCAACGACGGTTCCAAGCTGAAAGCGGAACTGGTTGGAAAAGATATCAAGACCGATCTGGCGATCCTCAAGGTTGACCCAACCAAGCACAAGTTGAAGGCTGTTCAATTCGGCAATTCGGAAAAGGCGCGGATTGGCGACTGGGTGCTCGCGATTGGCAATCCCTTTGGTCTCGGTGGAACGGTGACGGCTGGTATTATCTCCGCCCGCAAGCGCGACATCAATTCGGGTCCCTACGACGATTTCATCCAGACCGACGCGGCAATCAACCGGGGCAATTCCGGTGGTCCGCTGTTCGATATGGATGGCAAGGTGATCGGCATCAACACGGCGATTATCTCGCCATCGGGAGGTTCCATCGGTATTGGCTTTGCCATCCCGGCGGAAATGGCGGTCGGCGTTATCGATCAGCTGAAGGAGTTCGGCGAGGTTCGCCGCGGCTGGCTCGGTGTGCGGATCCAGCCCGTTACCGAGGACATTGCCCAGAGCCTGGGGCTGAAGGAAGCAAAAGGCGCGCTGATCGCCGGATTGATCGAAAACTCCGGCGTCGACAACAAGGCCATTGAAGCGGGCGATGTCGTAATCCGGTATGAAGGCAAGCCGGTCAATACCGCCCGTGATCTGCCGCGACTGGTTGCAGAAACCCCGGTCGGCAAGGAAGTCGAGATCGTCGTGGTTCGCCAAGGCGAGGAAAAGACGGTGAAGGTCAAGCTCGGGCGTCTGGTCGAGGACGACAAGAGCACCGAAGCTGCAACGGAAGATCAGGCTCCGCTTCCTGAAGGTGAGGGCGGTGATGAAGGCGTGGAAACGCCGGATACCCCGAAAAAGGAACAGAAGAGCGAGGCTGGCCCAAGTGTGCTCGGAATGAAACTCAGCGAACTGAACGACGATGTTCGCGGTGAGTTCGGTATTGCCGAAGATGTGGAGGGAGTTGCGGTTCTTTATGTTTCTCCGGGTTCCGCTGCGGGTGAAAAGCGTATCGAAACCGGTGATGTCATTGTCGATATCGGTCAGGTTACGGTGAAGACGCCGGACGACGTGAAAAAGCGCATTGATGCACTGCGCCGCGAAGGGCGCAAGAATGCCCTTCTGATGCTGGCCTCCCGTTCGGGCGAGCTGCGTTTTGTAACCGTCCGGATCAATTGATCCCGAGTTTTACGCGCATCGCGGAAACGGCATTGCAGGGAAAGCTGCGATGCCGTTTTGTTTTGCGGCTTGAATCACTTGGCACCGGAACCGCACAAAGAGATTCCGGTAATCCTCGTTCGCTGTTCGAAATGGCAAAGCCTTCTGTTTCATCAGTCTCCGGTGTGCTATGGACCGGCGCCATTCGGAGTAGGGTGAATTGGAAACAGTCGATATCGTGGTCATAGGCGCTGGTGCAGCAGGCATGATGTGTGCCATCGAAGCTGCAAAACGCGGACGTTCCGTGCTGATCGTTGACCATGCAAAAGCAGCCGGTGAGAAAATCCGCATATCGGGTGGTGGACGCTGCAATTTCACCAATCTTCATGCAAGTCCGAAGAATTACCTCTCGCAGAACCCGCATTTCTGTATCTCGGCCCTGAGCCGCTATACACAGCGCGATTTCATTGCGCTGGTTGAGCGCTATCGCATCGCCTATCACGAAAAGACGCTGGGACAACTCTTCTGCGACGGTTCGGCCTTGCAGATAATTGAAATGCTGCTGGGGGAAATGAAGCGCCATGGTGCGCGACTTAAGCTTGGCTGTAGCGTCAGCTCGGTCGAAAGAACCGCACATGGTTTTATTCTCCAGCTTGCGGACGGGCCGGTTCGTTGCCGTTCGCTGGTTGTGGCCTGTGGGGGAAAATCCATCCCGAAGATGGGAGCGACAGGCTTTGGTTACGATATCGCACACCAGTTCGGATTGCGGATTGTCGAAACGCGACCGGCACTGGTGCCGCTGACGTTCGAGCCCTACACGCTGGAACGGCTGAAACCGCTCGCCGGTGTTGCCGTCGATGCGGTTGTAGCCTGCGGGAAAACGAAATTTGCCGAGGCTATGCTGTTCACGCATCGGGGCATCAGTGGCCCTTCTATCCTGCAGATTTCTTCCTATTGGCGCGAAGGGGAAGAAATCCGCATTACGATGCTGCCGGAAACGGACATTTTCGAAGCACTGCGCGAGCAGCGCAAGCAAAACGGCAAGCAGGCATTACAGACTGCGCTGGCCATTTATCTTCCAAGAAAACTGGCGCAGAACATTGCCGAGGATATGGGCGCAACAGGCCATCTGGCGGATATGTCCGACAAGATGTTCCGCCGCGTCGAGGCAGCGATAAACGACTGGCGCATCAAGCCTGCCGGTTCCGAGGGTTATCGCACCGCAGAAGTTACGCTCGGAGGGGTCGATACGCGTGAACTCGACTCCAAGACCATGGAAGCCAAATCCGTTCCCGGCCTGTTTTTCATTGGCGAGGTGGTGGATGTTACCGGCTGGCTGGGCGGTTATAACTTCCAGTGGGCCTGGTCTTCCGGCTGGGTCGCCGGTCAAGCCGCCTGAATGCGATAGACCACATGGCGTTTTAAATGCGGAGTTTCATCCGGCACGCGAGGATGATCAAAATCGCTTGCCGGATCACGGGTCATGCCGATGCGCTGCATAACGGCGGTAGACCGCTCGTTATTATGGACGGCGAAGGAAACGACTTCCGGCAGGCCGAGGGTTCCGAAAGCGTAGTCGATCAGCGCTCTGCCCGCTTCGGTTACATAGCCCTTGCCCCAAAAGGGAGTGGCCAGCCGCCAGCCGATTTCTACGGTGCCGTTCGGTAAATGAGGTTCGAGATCGGTACGGGCAAGACCGGCAAAGCCGATGCACTGACCGCTTTCTTTTTCTTCCAGCGCATAGAAGCCGAGACCCGTTTCAGAAATCATCTTCTGGAGGCGGTCGAACAATTCATCCGATTGCGTGCGGTTCCTCCGAAATGGAAAGAAGCGCATGACCTCTTCGTCGGAATTGATGACATGGAACAGGTTGCGGTCGCGATCTTCCCAGTTTCGAATGATGAGGCGTGGCGTTTCCAGAATGATCATTGAACGAAGTCCGTTTTTCGGTAGCCCTGAATATAGAGGAGGGCGGTCAGGTCGCCATGGTCAACCCGCATCCGGGCCTGCGCTGCCGCGGCTGGTTTTGCATGAAGTGCAACGCCGGTTCCCGCAAGCTGGATCATGCCGAGATCGTTCGCACCGTCACCCACCGCAATCGCATCGTCCGGTGTAAGGCCCAGACGATCAGCGATTTCCACGAGCTTCTCCACCTTGGCCTCGCGACCGAGAATGGGTTCCGTAACCAGGCCGGTCAGATGCACGCCATCATCGACCAGCCTGTTTGCGCGCTCTTCGTTGAAGCCGATCATTTCGGCAATGCGCTGGGTGAAAGAGGTAAAGCCGCCGGACACGAGCGCCGTGTAAGCGCCGTGTTTGCGCATGGTGCGCACGAGTTCCGGCCCGCCGGGCATCAGCGTGATACGGGTCGAAATGACTTTGTCTATGACGGAGAGCGGCAGGCCTTTCAAGAGGGCCACCCGCTCGCGCAAGGCCGGTTCGAATGCAATTTCGCCATTCATGGCGCGCGCGGTAATCGCTGCCACATGCTCGCGCAGACCGGCTTCTTCCGCCAGTTCGTCGATGCATTCCTGCTGGATCATTGTGGAATCCATGTCGGCAATGAGAATCTTCTTGCGCCGACGCTCCTGTTCCTGCACCACCACATCGATTGGCGCGCCATCCAGCGTATCACGCAGCAGGGCTTCGGCTTCTTCACTGCTGATTCCCGATGGAAGCGGAATGTCGCAGGCGATGTCATCGGCCAGCCAGTATAGCCCGGTTGCATTCACTGCGGCTGAGGCTTTAATCCCAAGCGCTGATGCGAGCGAAGCCTTTGCCGGATTGGCAATCAAGGTGGCGACGAGAGAAACCTGTTGGGACATGGAGAGCAATTCCGGCGATGAGTGAGGATGCGGTCACGAATGCAATCCTGATAGCTGGCCCGACGGCCAGCGGCAAGTCGGCACTTGCGGTTCGCATGGCACAGGAAACCGGCGGCTTCATCGTGAACACCGATTCCATGCAGGTCTACGATGTACTCGATCTGTTGACTGCCCGGCCGGGCAAGGCTGATCTGGATGCAGCCGAACACCATCTCTATGGACATGTCGCGCCGTCGATCAGCTATTCAACCGGACGATGGCTGGACGATGTAGCCAGCCTGCTATCGCAGCCTCAGACGAAGGGGCGGACTCCGATCTTTGTCGGCGGCACGGGGCTTTATTTCCGGGCACTGCTCGGCGGACTGTCGCAAATGCCGGAGGTGCCGGGCGAAGTTCGCGCCTATTGGCGAGGCCGGATGGAGGCGGATGGGGCGAGTGCCCTTCACCGGATTCTCAGCGAGCGCGATCCGGATATGGCTGCAAGCCTTCAGCCTTCGGATAGCCAGCGGATTGTTCGGGCGCTGGAGGTGTTCGAAGGCACTGGAAAGTCTCTACTCGCATGGCAGCAGGAAAAGGGGCAGGCGCTGTTGGATGACGACACTGCGCGCAAAATCGTATTGGCGCCCGATCGGGCGTGGCTTTCCGAACGCATCGCGAAGCGATTTGCCCTGATGTGGGACAATGGTGCGATTGACGAGGTAAAGGCGTTGCTGGCGCTTGATCTTGACCCTGCTTTGCCTGCCATGAAGGCAATCGGTGTGCGTGAAATCACTGCATTCCTGCAAGGTACGATGTCGCGGGAAGACGCTATTGAACGTTCGGTCATTGCGACCCGGCAATACGCAAAGCGTCAGTCGACCTGGTTTCGAAATCAGCTGGATGAACGCTGGTCGGTATATGCAAATTCTAACGATGTTCTCGCTTAATTAACGACAACGAAATAACTCGCTGGCACTCTCTGAAACAGGAGAGGCGGGCGCGGACTATGCGGTTTAACAGATCGGAGCGGGCATTTTTCATTCTGATTGTTTTGATGTTCGGTATCGGGCTGTTGCTTTATCAAGCCCGTGTCGAGATCGGACAATTGCAGGCACTGTCTCTTGATGCGAATGGCTTTGATCTGGTTTCAAGGCTTGACCAGCTGAACTACGTTACGATCTGGGTGCTGGTTGCGACCCTCGCTTGCGGGCTATTGCTGATCTATCCTCAAATAAGAAGCGATGCGCTGGATCGCGGCAAGCTGCAGGTCATCACACAGGATCTTTCCGCGCGGTCTCAGACCCTTGAACATGCCGCGTTGACGGACAGCCTGACGGGCATGCAGAACCGGCGTTATTTCGATGAAGCACTAAAGGAATATCTGGTCCAGTTCGACCGCATACAGCGTCCTATCGGATTGATGATTATCGATCTCGATCACTTCAAGACCGTGAATGATACTTACGGGCATGACATTGGTGACATCGTGCTGCAGGAGGTGGCGCGGTGTCTTAAGGATTATACCCGGTATCACGACGTTGTAGCCCGGCTTGGCGGCGAAGAATTCGCAGTCCTTGCGCCGAACATGGACGCGGAATTGATGATCAAACTTGCCAATCGAATTCGTAAGGCCATATCGACGCTTGAGATCGACCTTGGCGATGAAAAGCTCCATATTACCGTTAGTATCGGACTTGCGATATGGGATCGGCGCGAGACCTCGAAGGATCTCTATCGTCGCGCAGACAAGATGCTCTATGCAGCAAAGAACATGGGACGCAATCGCGTGTGCGCCTGAGGCTCTGCCTAGCGATCGCGGTCCTTGCGAAAACTGCGCACCAGTTCGCCCATCTTTTCAATGCTTTGCTTCGTGTCGAGACTGAGGGGAATTTGCGGCTTCAAAGGCGATGGCCGGTGTAATTCATCATCAATCGATGCATGATCGCGATGAGTGGTAGAAGCAGGGCTGCCCCACAGATTGTCCTCGTCCGTGAGCCGATCCGCCGGTTCTGGCGGGGAACTGCTTTCAAAGGCGCGCAGCTTTTCGACGATACGATCAAGCGATATCTTGCCGTCGTTGCGCCAGCTGGAAAGAGCGCTATCGCTTTTGCTGCGTCCTGGAAGCTGATGGGAGGGGATAGTCTCAAATGTAAGGCGCATCGGTGTGGAGAAGGCTTCACCGAAGGCTATGGCCTCGCGATTGGCGATTGATGACAGGAAACCAGCCATGCTTTGCGCGCCGCTGCGGATCGCACCTCTGATAATTTCCTGATCGCGTTCATTGCCAAGCCGCATTGCGAAAATGGAATTGCACTGGGACAGGATAGTCGCGTCAAGTTCGCCGGGGCGTTGGCTGATGACCCCAAGGTAGGAACCGTATTTTCGGCCTTCCTTCGCAATTCGCGCTATCGCCTGCCGTGTGGGCCAGAAGCCGGCATCGCGGTCGGACGGAATGTAACGGTGGGCTTCCTCGCAGATCACCAGCGTCTGCAGGCTGCCCTCGCTTGAAAGAGCGATATCGAATGCCAGTCGGCACAAGACCGATGCCACGGCGTTCACAACCTCGGACGGCAATCCCGCAAGCTGGAATGTGCAGATGGGTTTTCCGTTTTGCGGTATGCGAAAAATACGGCCGATGGCGTACCGCATTGTCTCAGGGCCGCCAGTCACGGCGAACATGAAACGGAAGCGAGGATCGGCGGAAATCGATTCCAGACGGGCCTTAAGGCTTCGCAGATAGGGTCGTTCCGCTTTGCTGTCGAGAAGTCCCATGCGTTGGTCGATGAGCGCGATCAGATCGGGGAGGCGATAAGCAACGGGTGTATCGGCACTGACGCTCTGCCGGTCGGCCAGCTGTCGCCGCAAGGTTTTCGCGGATACGGTCTCCGCGCCTTGCATTTTTTCACGCGCAAGCTGGACCAGATCGCGTAATATGTCGAGTTCCATCGGATCCGGTGCCCGTCCACGGAAGATCACGTCTGCAAATTCATCAAGCCGCAGCATCCAGAACGGCAGCTCGATATTCGTCTGATCGACAGCTACAGCAAGATCGGGAAATGCACTGGCGAACTCGTTGTGTGGATCAAGGATGAGTACACGCAGATTGGGCTTTTCGGCGACGATGCGGCGCAGAAGCAGCATGACTGCGCTCGATTTGCCGACGCCCGTCGTGCCGACGATGGCGAAATGCCGGGAAATAAGGTCGTCGACCGAGATATGAGCCGGAACAGTTGCGTCCTGTGTCAATGTGCCGATGGAAACGCTGCTGTGTCCGGTCTGAGCATAAATGGCAGCAAGATCGGTGGCCCGGATGCGGTGAGCGACAGCACCGGGGTGAGGGAACTGTGAAATGCCGCCATTGAACGTGGTTTGTCCGTTCGGCTGTACGCGGACCTCGCCCAGAAATTCGACATGGACATGGAGCGTGTTGTCACCGCCGCGTATCCATACATCGCCGGGGACGAGCACGTTGCGGATAAGCCCCACGACACGGTTCTCGCCCGCCCGGATGGATATCAGCTGGCCTACAGCCCAATAATCATTGGATGCTGCGGAGGAGGGGCCAGACAGCGCCGAGACAATGGCGCCTTCGCCATCGCACTGGATGACATAGCCTTCCGTGCGGTTGCGCTGAACATATGCGCCTTGTTCCCGCGGTTCGGAATTGTCTCCGATTTCGCTCATGTCGCCCACTCTGCCCCAATTTTCACCAGACGGTTTCGGGTGAGGATAGGTTCCTTCCGTTGAAATAAAGTTATCGATGAGGCGGGTGAATCTTAAGAAAATATCGCAGGCGATGTATTTATGCGTTGACGACGCCAAATCCGGCTATTAGTGTCCGCCACCATGAACACGATTATTATTCTTGTGGTACGGGCGCGCATGGGCAGGATGGTGTAACCATCCGGCGAAAGCTCCCATGCGCGAAAGACAGGCTCCCTCGGGGGCCTTTTTTATTATCCAAATCAGAAATGAAATGCAGACGGGAAGAGAACAATGACTGCAGGTAAACGTGAGGCGGACGCAAACGCCGCAGAAACGCAGGAAGCGAGCAATCCGCGCGAAATGACGGGCGCGGAAATGGTCATACAGGCCCTGATCGATCAGGGCGTAGAGAGCATCTTCGGTTATCCCGGCGGGGCTGTGCTTCCGATCTATGACGAGCTTTTCCAGCAGGACAAGGTTCAGCACGTTCTGGTGCGTCACGAGCAGGGCGCCGGACATGCGGCGGAAGGCTATGCGCGTTCGACCGGCAAGGTTGGGGTGATGCTTGTCACATCCGGTCCGGGTGCGACCAACGCGGTCACGCCGCTTCAGGACGCCTTGATGGACTCCATTCCCCTGGTTTGCATTTCGGGTCAGGTTCCGACGACCCTGATCGGCTCCGACGCATTTCAGGAATGCGATACGATCGGCATCACGCGCCCCTGCACAAAGCACAATTGGCTCGTAAAGGACGTCAACGATCTGGCGCGCATCCTTCACGAAGCCTTCCATGTCGCATCCACCGGTCGTCCCGGTCCCGTCGTGGTCGACATTCCAAAAGATATCCAGTTCGCCAAGGGCATTTATACGCCGCCGGAAACTGCGCCGCGCACCAGCTACCGTCCGGTTCTCGACGGCAATGCGCAGGCAATTTCGGATGCCGTTCGTCTGCTCGTCAATGCGAAGAAGCCCGTCATCTATTCCGGCGGCGGCGTGATCAATTCCGGCCCGGCAGCTTCCCGTCTGCTGCGCGAGCTGGTCGAGATCGGCAATTTCCCTATCACGTCCACGCTGATGGGACTGGGCGCTTATCCGGCATCGGGTAAGAACTGGCTCGGCATGCTTGGTATGCACGGCACCTACGAAGCCAACATGACCATGCATGATTGCGATGTCATGCTGTGCGTCGGCGCTCGTTTCGACGACCGTATCACCGGGCGACTGAATGCATTTTCGCCCAACTCGAAGAAGATCCACATCGATATCGATCCATCTTCGATCAACAAGAATGTTCGCGTGGACGTGCCGATCATCGGTGACGTTGCCCACGTTCTGGAAGACATCGTTCGTCAGTTCCGTGCTTCTGAAAGGAAGCCGGAAAAGCAGGCAATCGGTGCCTGGTGGGAGCAGATCGATCGCTGGCGCGCTCGCAATTCGCTCGCCTATGCGCCGAACAAGGACGTCATCATGCCGCAATATGCCATTCAGCGGCTTTATGAACTGACCAAGGATCGCAAGACCTACATCACTACGGAAGTCGGCCAGCACCAGATGTGGGCCGCGCAGTTCTATGGTTTTGAGGAACCGAACCGCTGGCTGACCTCGGGCGGTCTCGGCACTATGGGGTATGGTCTGCCGGCGGCGCTCGGCGTACAGATTGCGCACCCTGATGCGCTGGTTATCGATATTGCGGGCGATGCCTCGATCCAGATGTGCATTCAGGAAATGTCGGCAGCCATCCAGCATAATGCACCGATCAAAATCTTCATCCTGAACAACCAATATATGGGCATGGTGCGCCAGTGGCAGCAGCTTCTGCATGGCAACCGTCTGTCGCACTCCTATACGGAGGCGATGCCGGATTTCGTGAAGCTGGCCGAAGCCTATGGCGCGCATGGTATCCGCTGCGAAAAGCCGGGTGATCTCGACGCCGCCATTCAGGAAATGATCGATATCGACAAGCCGGTCATCTTCGACTGCCGCGTGGCAAATCTCGCCAACTGCTTCCCGATGATCCCGTCGGGCAAGGCGCATAATGAAATGCTGTTGCCTGATGAAGCAACAGATGAAGCAGTTGCCAATGCTATTGATGCCAAGGGCCGCGCGCTCGTCTGATCCGGAGGAAAGACAATCATGAATGCACAGAACCTAGCTTCCGGATCGGCCTATTTCATTGCAGCCGAAACCCAGACCCCGGAAACGCATACACTCGCCGTTCTTGTCGACAACGAACCGGGTGTCCTTGCCCGCGTGATCGGCCTTTTTTCCGGGCGTGGCTACAATATTGAAAGCCTGACGGTTTCGGAAACCGAGCATGAAAAGCACCTGTCGCGCATTACGATCGTAACGCGCGGCACCCCGCATGTGCTGGATCAGATACGCCACCAGCTGGCCCGCATTGTGCCGGTGCATCGTGTTGTCGATCTCAGCCATCGTGCTTTCGAACTCGGTCACGACCGTCCTGTCGAGCGTGAACTCGCTCTGGTGAAAGTCGCCGGCAAAGGTGAGGCGAGGGCCGAGACGCTTCGTCTTGCCGATGCGTTCAAGGCAAAGGTGGTTGATGCGACGACCGATCATTTCATTCTGGAGATTACCGGGAAGCCCGCCAAGATCGATCAGTTCATCTCGATCATGAAGCCGCTGGGGCTAGTTGAGACCTGTCGCACGGGTGTTGCGGCCATGAACCGCGGCCCGGAAGGCATGTAAGGCTTCCGATCAAAATCGATACAATATCGACGAAAACCGGCACAATGTTTCGATTGTGCCGGTTTTTTATTGAGCTAATTTGTCCCTATAAATCGGGGCCATCTTATGTCTATCGAAATTTTTCTGGCGCTTCTCGTCTTCGCCTTCGTCTCATCCGTTACACCGGGACCAAACAATCTGATGCTTCTGGCGTCGGGGGTAAATTTCGGCTTCCGCCGCACCATTCCGCATATGCTGGGGATCGGTGTCGGCTTTTTTGTATTGCTGCTGGCCGTTGGTTTCGGCCTTGGCGCGTTGATCGAAACGGTACCGTCATTCTACACCGCGCTGAAATTCGCCGGTGGCGCCTATATGCTTTACCTCGCGTGGAAAATTGCCATGTCGCGTTCCATTGGGGAGGCAAAACATCGGGACAAGGCTGAACCCATGACGTTCTTGCAGGCAGCGGCGTTTCAATGGGTCAATCCAAAAGCCTGGGTGATGGCGATCACAGGAATTGCCACCTACGCCAATCATGACAACTATTATGTCGCGGTACTTCTGGTCAGCGCTGCCTTCGCGATTGTGAATTTGCCGAGCGTTTCGGTCTGGGCGGGATTTGGCACATTGCTGCGCAACTGGCTTTCCGATCCTGTTCGGTTGAAATGGTTCAATCTAGTCATGGCCTTGCTGCTCGTCTTGAGCCTTTGGCCGATGCTGAAATAAAGAATGAAGAGGCGAATGATGAACAAGCTTCCAACTTACGATGACGTGGTTTCGGCTGCAAAGCAGATCGAAGGCTACGCACACCATACGCCGGTGTTCACATCGTCAACCATCGACCGTGAAACCGGTGCGCAGTTCTTCTTCAAATGCGAGAATTTTCAGCGCATCGGCGCGTTCAAGTTTCGCGGTGCTTTCAATGCACTGTCGCGGTTTACGGACGAGCAGAAGGCGCGGGGCGTGTTGGCTTTTTCGTCCGGCAATCACGCCCAGGCGATAGCGCTTGCAGCAAAATTACTTGGCATCGGCGCGACCATCATCATGCCCGAGGACGCACCGCGCGCCAAGCTTGATGCGACGCGAGGCTATGGCGCGAAGGTAGTAACCTATAACCGTTATGAAGAAGATCGCGATGCTATTTCAAACCGGCTGGCGGAGGAGGGCGGGCTGACCCTCATTCCGCCGTTCAATCATTCTGATATCATCGCCGGTCAGGGGACTGCCGCCAAGGAATTGATCGAAGAAACCGGTCCTCTCGACGCATTGTTTGTCTGTCTGGGCGGCGGTGGCCTGCTTGCAGGTTCGGCACTGGCCGCGAAAGCCCTATCGCCTGCTTGCGATGTCTACGGCGTAGAACCGGAGGCTGGAAATGACGGTCAGCAATCTTTGCGCTCCGGCAAGATAGTCCACATCAATGTGCCAAAGACGCTGGCGGATGGTGCCCAGACGCAGGCGCTGGGGGACATGACCTTTGCCATCATTCGCGACACTGTTCGCGATATTCTGGCGGTCAGCGATGATGAACTCGTGCAAGGCATGAAGTTCTTCGCCAGCCGGATGAAAATGGTCGTGGAGCCAACCGGCTGTCTCGCCTTTGCCGGAGCGTGGCAGATGGCGTCGATGTTGCAGGGCAAGCGGGTGGGCGTGATCGTCAGTGGCGGCAATGTCGATCTCGACAGGTTTGCAACTTTGGTGAGCAAAGGCGTTTGATCACGGTTTGATCTTGTTTTCAGGCGGCGAATCCTGTCTGAAGGAGCCATGCAGTTTTCACCGGAACAGGATCAGGCGCTGAAAGCGGTCGGGCAATGGCTCAAAGACGGCCGCAGCCCCATTTTCAGATTGTTCGGCTATGCGGGTACGGGCAAGACAACGCTCGCCCGCTATTTTGCCGAGCATGTGGATGGCGACGTGCAGTTTGCTGCCTTTACCGGCAAGGCAGCACAGGTGCTGCGCTCGAAAGGCGCCAGCAATGCCCGCACGCTTCATTCACTGATCTATCGCCCGCGTGGCGAAGAAGCGATTGAGGACGAAACGACCGGCAAGACTTCCATCGCGCCGACCTTCTCGCTTAACCGGCAGAGTCCGGTCGCCAAAGCAGCTATGATCGTGGTGGACGAATGTTCCATGGTCGATGAGGCGCTTGGGCGGGACCTGATGAGTTTCGGAACGCCTATTCTTGTCCTTGGCGATCCGGGACAGTTGCCTCCGATTTCCGGCGGCGGGTTTTTCACGGAACATGAGCCGGATTATCTCCTGACCGAGATTCATCGTCAGGCACAGGACAATCCGATCATTCGCATGGCGCTTGACGTGCGCGAGGGGCGTGAGCTTCCCTATGGCGACCATGGCGCTGCGAAGGTTATCGGCAAGGGTGATGTCAATCAGGAAATGGTGCTGGCTGCCGATCAGGTGCTCGTCGGGACCAACCGGACGCGGCGTCGCTACAATCAGCGCCTGCGGGAGTTGAAGGGCTTTACTGCGGATTATCCGCAGGCTGGCGACAAGCTGGTGTGCCTCCGCAACGATCCCGCCAAGGGGCTTCTGAACGGATCGCTCTGGAAGGTGATGACATCATCCAAGGAAACCGTGAAACCCGGCATCAACCTGCTCGTAACGCCCGAGGACGATGATCGCGGGGTTGCCAAGATCAAGCTGTTGAAGGCGCAATTCGAAGATCCCGACAGCGAAATTCCGTGGCAGACCAAAAAACGCTATGACGATTTCGATTATGGCTACGCCCTGACCGTTCATAAAGCGCAGGGTTCCCAATGGGACGAAGTGGTGCTTTTTGATGAGAGTTTTGCGTTTCGCGATACGCGTGAGCGCTGGCTTTATACGGCCATTACGCGCGCCGCCGAACGCCTGACCATCGTAAAATAGTCATTCTTCGGTTGGTCTCGCACCGAGCCATATCCAAGCCTCTTCTTCTTCGTCCGCTTCAAATGCCCGGAGTTCTATCGAGAGGAACGGCTGCATGAGAGTTATGCTGGCCTGTATCCACAGGGGGCCGCCGACGATAGCATAGCGGCGAAGCTTTTTGAGCGATTTGGCACGCATGGACAACATGCTCTCCGAGAACGCAGCGGTCCAGTCGAATCCTTCATAGCCAGTGAGGCGGATCAGCAGATCGATTTCGTCGTGTGTTTCGTAAGCAGCATCAAGAAGCCCGTAAAGGTTCTCCAGCGAGGCATCGTCAAGATGGCCTTCGATAGCAAAAGCGAAAACGTCGTCCCGGTTTGTTGGAATGCGGCGAATGACGGGTATGTCTTCGTTTCGCATTATGGACCTCCATCATTGATCAGACTTAGAGCGCGTTTCGATCTGATGAATCAGATCGGCGCACTAACCCATTGTTGTTGGCGCGCATCTTATCCGAAAACCGTTTCACACTTTTCGGGATGCGCTCTAAACGCCAAAGCAACGGCAAAGGTTGCGTCACGTCTTAAATTGATGTGAACTGGAAAAACTCTGCAAACCCAATTTGTTACAAGCAATTGCGCTATTGGGGATTGTGGCTGCGGTGCGACGGCAAAACACTCACATTTTTTCGTAGCAGGCGTTATAAAGCGGAATATTCATCCGGGAGTCTCCAATGCCTGCGAAATTATCGGTCAATCTCAATGCCATAGCAATGCTGCGAAACCGGCGCGATCTGCCGTGGCCAAGCGTTACCGGTCTGGGGCGCGCCGCTCTGGTTGCCGGTGCGGCAGGATTGACCGTTCATCCGCGCCCCGATCAGCGGCACATCCGGTTTTCCGATCTCGGTGATATACGGGCTTTGATCGATGACGAGTTCCCGCAAGCCGAGTTCAATATTGAAGGCTTTCCGAGCGAGGCCTTCCTTGATCTGGTGGAGAAACACCAACCGGAACAGGTGACGCTTGTGCCTGATGACCCGACACAGGCGACGTCGGATCATGGCTGGGATTTCGTGTCGAAAGCTGATTTTCTCGCGCCGATCGTGACCCGCCTGAAAGCCGGTGGAATGCGGGTGTCATTGTTCGCCGATCCCGATCCTCTGGGGTACGAACAGGCAAAGGCCATTGGTGCGGACCGCGTGGAACTCTACACCGGACCCTATGGCGCAACTTATGATGATCCGGCGGCTGCAGCGCGTGAACTGGATCGTTTGGAAAAAGCTGCAAATGTTGCTACGACGTTGGGACTAGCTATCAATGCGGGGCATGATCTGACAGTAGACAACCTGCCTGCGCTGGTGAAACGTATCCCGCAGTTGAGCGAAGTTTCCATCGGGCATGGATTGACAGCTGATGCACTGATGTATGGGATGCCGATGACGGTGAGCCGCTACATCGCAGCCTTGGCATAATGCATCAGTCAATGCGCCTAATGCATGGCTCAGATTGGAGCTTTGCAAAAAGTGCATTTGCATTCGGACGAGACAAGCTTTAGGCGTCCGCCACTATTTATATGCGTTGGGGGCGCGCAGGATTGTATGAGGGAAGCATTGAAGCAGTTTTCCGACGTCCGCTTTCCGCGCCGAGGCAATTCTATAACTATTGCATTCGGGCAGATTGCTACGCTCAATCGGCATAACGTCCATGATTAAAAGCGATTTGGGCAAAGATGCGGCCACGATGCTGCAATCCGCAACTTTTTGCGAATACCTTCATTATCTCAAATCTACCCCATTAACGCCAGCGGAAACCGTTTCAGGAAGTTGCGAGGTGCCTGCGCATGAGCGGTGAGCTAAATGGCAATGACACGCCGGTACAGGCCGCTATGCCTGCTGTTGGTGTTCCTGAAAGCGCGGCTTTTGCTGAAGACGCAGAGCATCACAATGAGGGCATGAAGACGCTGGTACTCGGAGCGCTGGGCGTCGTCTATGGTGACATCGGTACCAGCCCTATCTACGCTTTTCGAGAGGCACTCCATGCGGCGGCAAGTGACGGTATTCTTGCCCGCAGCGACATTCTGGGTGTTGTTTCGTTGATTTTCTGGGCGCTGACGCTGATCGTTACGATCAAGTATGTCCTGTTCGTACTGCGCGCCGATAATAATGGCGAAGGCGGAATTCTTTCGCTGATGGCTCTTGTCAGAAGTGCGCTGAAAGGCAGGCCCGACCTGATCCTTGGCGCAGGCATTTGCGGAGCGGCGCTGTTCTTCGGCGATGCGGTCATCACGCCTGCAATTTCGGTTCTTTCGGCGATGGAAGGTCTTGAGATTGTCGCACCCGATCTCACGCCGTTCGTGGTTCCCATCACTGTCGTTATTCTTGTGACACTGTTTTCGGTCCAGAAACTGGGCACCGGCAAGGTGGCCATCGTTTTCGGACCGATCATGGCCTTGTGGTTTCTGGCGCTGGCTGCGTCCGGCCTTTGGCATATTTTCGACGACCCTACGGTAATGGTGGCGCTTAATCCCTATTATGCGGTACGCTTTCTGGTGGTTAGTCCGGGCATCGCATTCATTACGGTGGGTGCTGTCTTCCTCGCGATGACTGGTGCAGAAGCCCTTTATGCCGATCTCGGGCATTTTGGGCGCAAACCGATCGTGCGGGCATGGCTATGGGTTGTGTTTCCAAGCCTGCTTCTCAATTATTTCGGGCAGGCTGCATTTATTCTTTCTCACGGTGAAGCGGCTGCGCTGCCGTTCTTCCAGATGATGCCAAGTTTCGCGCTCCTGCCCATGGTTTTGCTGGCAACTGCTGCAACTGTGATTGCGAGCCAGGCGGTGATTACAGGCGCATATTCCGTGGCGCGTCAGGCCGTTCAGCTCAACATTCTTCCACGCCTCGAAATCCAGCACACCTCGGAAAAACTGCACGGCCAGATTTATATTCCGCGCGTCAATCTGCTTCTGGGACTGGCGGTGGTCATTCTGGTGCTCGGCTTCGAAAAATCCAGCAATCTGGCGGCAGCTTATGGCATTGCCGTCACCGGCAACATGCTGGTCACAACGGTTCTGCTCTATATCGTGATGACCCGTATCTGGAATTGGCGGGTTAGCCGCGCCTTGCCGATTATTCTGGGTTTTCTCATCATCGATATAATGTTCTTCAGTGCGAACATCATCAAGGTTCACGAAGGAGGGTGGGCGTCGATCGGTATCGCGGTGGTACTCGTCCTCATCATGTGGACCTGGGTACGCGGAACGCGTCACCTCTTTCACAAGACCCGCAAGGCCGAAGTTCCGCTTGATCTGATCGTTCAGCAGATGACCAAGCGTCCGCCGACCATCGTGCCGGGTACGGCCGTGTTTCTGACGGGCGATCCGAAAAGCGCTCCGACCGCACTCATGCATAGCCTGAAGCACTATAAGGTTCTGCATGAAAACAACGTCATATTGACGGTTGTGACCGCCTCGAAGCCATGGGTTTCAAGTGCTGATCGGGCACGCGTGTCCCAATACAATGAGCGCTTCATGCAGGTAACGCTTACCTTCGGTTATATGCAACAGCCGAATATTCCACGAGCATTGGGTATCTGTCGCAAGCTCGGCTGGAAATTCGACATCATGACGACGTCCTTCTTCCTGTCGCGCCGGTCGCTCAAGGCGTCCGCTCACTCCGGTCTGCCGCTCTGGCAGGACAAGCTGTTCATCTTGCTCGCTCGAACGGCATCGGACGCAACGGAATATTTCCAGATTCCCACCGGTCGTGTCGTCGAGATTGGAACGCAGGTAAACCTTTAACCTGGGACAATTTACGTCGGCTCCGAAAATCTAAAAACGCTTTCCAGACCCCCATATCTGGAGGGCGTTTTTTAGTGTGTTCAGCGGACCGAAATTGGGAGTGCGAGTTTCCGCAATTTGTGAAAACATGCTTGACCTGTGGCGGAACAATAATTATGTAATCAAGAACCGTACCGTACGGTACAAGTTGGAGGAAAAGGTTCCGTGACTGATACAGGCGACGAATTGCAGGCTCAGAAGCAGCAGGCTCTTTCGCCGCGTCAGAACGATGTTCTGGAGCAGGCGTTGCGCCTTCTGGTGGAAGGCGGGGATCGCGCTTTGACGACGGCAAGTATTGCACGTGCCGCCAACTGCTCGAAGGAAAGCCTCTACAAGTGGTTTGGCGATCGTGACGGTCTGCTGACGGCGATGGTTCGATGGCAGGCATCGAAGGTCCGCGTCGTGCCGCTGACACGGGAGAAACTCGACGCGGAGTCCCTGTTTTCCAGTCTGGAACATTTCGCGCGCGACTGGCTGCTGGTGTTGTCGGGAAAGACCTCGATTGCACTGAACCGTCTGGCAGTGAGCCATGCGGCATCCGGTAAATCGGCGCTTGGCGATATCGTGCTGGCGAACGGTCCTGTGGCCATGGCCAAGCGCCTCAATCCCATTCTTCATATGGGGCAGGAGGCGGGATTGCTTGCTTTCGACGATGTTGACGAAGCGTTTCGCACGTTTTTCGGGCTCGTCGTCCGGGACATGCAGATACGGTTGCTGCTTGGCGACCGTCTGGAGTTGACTGACGACGTGGTTATCCGGGACGCCCGGCGGGCCACCAAGCAGTTTTTTGCCCTCTATGGGGCCTAATCACATCGGCGGACGCAAGAAAGCCGAAGAACAATCTGAACGAAGGGAATAAGGAAATGCGCGTTTACTACGATCGGGATGCAGACGTTAACCTGATCAAGTCGAAGAAGGTGGTTATCGTCGGTTATGGCAGCCAGGGCCGCGCCCATGCGCTCAACCTCAAGGATTCCGGTGCGGCTAACGTGCGTGTAGCCCTTCGTGAAGGTTCCGCGACGGCAAAGAAGGCGCAGGCTGACGGCTTCGAAGTCATGAACGTTGCCGATGCTGCCAAGTGGGCCGATCTCATGATGATGGCAACGCCTGACGAACTGCAGGCCGACATCTACAAGGAACACATTCACGACAATCTTCGTGATGGTGCCGCCATCGCGTTCGCGCATGGCCTCAACGTACATTTCGGCCTCATCGAGCCAAAGAAGTCGGTTGACGTCGTCATGATCGCGCCGAAAGGCCCGGGCCATACGGTTCGCGGCGAATACCAGAAGGGCGGCGGCGTTCCGTGCCTTATCGCCATTCATCAGGACGCTTCGGGCAATGCTCATGATCTGGCGCTCTCTTACGCCTCAGGCGTCGGCGGCGGCCGTTCTGGCGTCATCGAAACCACCTTCAAGGAAGAGTGCGAAACCGATCTGTTCGGCGAACAGGCAGTTCTTTGCGGCGGTGTTGTCGAGCTGATCCGCACCGGTTTCGAAGTTCTGGTTGAAGCCGGCTATGCGCCGGAAATGGCTTACTTCGAGTGCCTGCACGAAATGAAGCTGATCGTGGACCTGATCTACGAAGGCGGCATCGCCAACATGAACTACTCGATCTCGAACACCGCCGAGTGGGGCGAATACGTCACTGGTCCGCGCATCATCACCGCCGAAACCAAGGCTGAAATGAAGCGCGTTTTGAAGGACATCCAGACCGGCAAGTTCACCTCGGACTGGATGCAGGAGTGGAAGGCCGGCGGCGCACGCTTCAAGGGTATCCGTCGTCTCAACGACGCTCACCAGATCGAAGAAGTTGGCGGCAAGCTGCGCGCCATGATGCCGTGGATCGAAAAGAACAAGCTGGTCGACAAGGCTCGCAACTAAGCTCCGGCTTCCACAATTCGAGTAAGGGGGCGTTTCATGCGCCCCCTTATTGCTTGGTGCGGAGGAAGGCTTGCGTGTTCCTCGCGAACGAAAAGAACTCAAAATCTGCGCCAGGTTTTTCGTTTCATGCACTTTGGGAGCCAAAACAATTCCGAATATCTTTATTCCATAGAAGCATGGGGAAAGCTGTTCTCGTCTGCCCAAAAGTGCGCTAGAGCTTCATATCCAATAGCCAAGTTTTGAGGAGACTTTGCTATTACAAGTTCCGTAAAATGTACGGATAGTCTAATTGAGGAGATTTCCCGTGTTGGACTGGGAAAATGTATTTGCAACGCGCTCGAAACGTATGCGCGCATCGGAAATCCGCGAACTGCTGAAGCTTCTGGAACGTCCCGATATTATTTCGTTTGCGGGCGGAATTCCTGATCCGGCGCTTTTCCCGCACGAAGAATTCCAGGCGGCCTATAAGGACATTCTTACCGGCCCTGAAGCCAATGCAGCGCTGCAATATTCCATTTCGGAAGGCTACAAGCCGCTGCGTATCTGGCTGGTGGGTGAGCTTTCCAAGATCGGCATTCCCTGCACGGAAGACAATGTGTTCATCACATCGGGTTCGCAGCAGGCTCTCGATTATCTCGGCAAGCTGTTCCTGTCGCCCGCCGATACGGCGCTCGTGACCGCCCCGACCTATCTGGGTGCGCTTCAGGCTTTCAACGCATATGAGCCGAATTACGATATACTGGCGATCAAGGGCAATCGCACGCCAGAATCTTATGCGCAGGCAGCGGAAAAAGCTGGCGGTCAGGTGAAGTTCGCTTACCTGTCTGCTGATTTCAGCAATCCGACCGGCGAAACCGTCGATCTTGCTGGCCGCGAGAAATTGCTCGCGCAGGCGGACGAACTCGACATTCCGGTGATCGAAGATGCAGCCTACCAGTATCTTCGCTACAATGGCGATGCGATTTCGCCGATCCTGGCGCTCGACATTGCGCGCAACGGCGGAGATATCGAGAAGACCCGCACCATCTACTGCGGTTCCTTCTCCAAGACACTGGCGCCGGGTCTGCGTGTCGGCTATGTGGTGGCGTCAAAGCCAGTCATCCGCAAGCTTGTTCTGATGAAGCAGGCAGCCGACCTTCATTCATCGAGCATCAACCAGATCGCCATTCAGCGCGTAGCGAGTGGTGGCTTTGATGCCCAGGTGGCGAAGCTGCACAGGGTCTATAAGCATCGTCGCGACAAGATGCTCGAGGCGCTGGCGAAGTATATGCCGGAGACCACAAGCTGGACGAAGCCAGAGGGCGGCATGTTCGTCTGGGTTACGCTGCCGGAAGGCATGGATGGCGCTGCACTTCTTGCGGCATCTATCGATAGCGAGAAAGTCGCATTCGTTCCGGGCAGGGCGTTCTTCGCCGATGGCAGCGGAGCCAACACGCTGCGTCTCAGCTATTCCTGCGCCAATGACGAGATGATCGATGAAGGCATAAAGCGGCTGGGTCGCCTGATACGCGCCCACACAAAATCTGCCGCTGCCTGATTAGCAGAAAAGCCGGGCTGTGACCCGGCTTTTTCTTTTCTAGAAAGGCGAATTGCAGCCTGTCCTTGGACCGGCCAGTGGCTGGTATGTATTGTCGGATGTTCGGTAGCTGCGATAGCGGTTCGAACACCACTGGATATGGTTGCTGCTCGGGCTCGCACCTGCAGTCGGCGGCTGCATTGTACGACGATATTGCAAAGCGTCGCCGTTCTTGTAATTCAATACGCCGTGCTCGGTAATATAAGTTCCGCTTTCCCGGCAAAGCGTTGAGCCATAGCAATTGCGGGCGCTCGGATCGGTACGATTGGCTCCCGCCTGGCCGCCGATAATCAACGGACCGCTTGGCTTCAATGAGGGAAGATACTGGCTGTTGCGCAGCTCGACGGCTGAAGCCGCACTCGCAATACCGGCAACAAAAAGTCCCGTCAGTATCGTCAGGCGCAGAATTTTTCCCATCATCTCGGCTCGCTTCAATTCCTGTGCTTCGCATATATGGGTATCTTCCATGCCCAAATCACGGTTTCAGCAGAAATTTATTGGTTTCGGAATTCATGCTCTTGCCAATCGCCCGGCAAGCGGAGAAATTGCGAAGAGATGTTTACTATAGCCACTTTCAATGTCGAAAATCTGATGCGCCGCTTCGATTTTTCCGGCTTTCGCAATGAATTGCATCAGGATCGCACCTTGCAATTGTTCGAAATCAGCGATGAGGCGCAGTATCGCCTTCTCGAACAGGCACGTGCCATCGCGCATGCCGACGATACGCGACAGATGACGGCCCTTGCTATAGCCGAAACGCGGGCCGACATTCTTTGCCTGCAGGAGGTGGACAATCTCGCTTCGCTCAATGCGTTCGAGTATGGCTATCTTTTCAAGATGATAGGCCATGGCTTCCGGCATAAATATCTGATCGACGGAAACGACAGCCGTGGCATCGATGTTGCCGTTATGATGCGTGACACGACACGGGATGGACAACCCATCGAGGTCGATGAAGTTACAAGCTACGCTTATGTAACCTATAATGATTTTGGTCTTTATGAACCTGCCCTTGGCGAGCTGGGCCTTGAACCTCATGACCGCATTTTCAAGCGTGATTGCCTGAATGTGGATATTCGCATTGCAGGAAAGCCCATATCGCTTTTTGTGACACATTTGAAATCGATGACGGGTGCCCGCAACGGTTTTGACGGACGGACAGCGTCTTTGCCGGTGCGCCGCGCGGAAGCGCGAGCGATACGCCGTATCATCGAAGACAAGTTCGGGCCCTCCAATGTTGCTGACCGCCGCTGGTTGATCTGCGGCGATTTTAATGACTATCGCGAGCGGATCATCATCGGCGGCGATGAATGGAACGGCTATCAGTTCACGCCGACAGTTGAAGAAGAAAGTGCGCTCGATGTGCTTTTAGGCGATGGGTTTGCGGTCAATCTGGTTGATCGCAGGCCTGTGATGGACCGCTGGACGCTTTATCACACACGCGGGCCACAGGAGCGCCATCTTTGCCAGCTCGACTACATCATGGCATCGCCTTCATTGGCGCAGAAGAACGAAAAGGCGGTTCCGAACATTATCCGGCGCGGACAGCCTTGGCGGACGATCTTTCCGCCCGGCCAACAGGTTGACCGTTATCCGCGAACCGGATGGGATCGCCCGAAAGCAAGCGATCATTGTCCGGTCGCGGTGACGCTGAATATGGTTTGAGCGATGGAACAGGTTCTGGAAAATACCGTCTACGTCATCGACAGTGCCAATGTCCGGGTTCTGCCCGGTCGTTTGTCGTATGCCGAGCAAAATAGCGAAGCGATTGCACTGAATTGGTCACGCGAGCGGGCTGCGAAACCAACATTGTTCGATGGCGAGTTCTATCTTGCTCCGCAAGCTGAATTGGCCGGGGGCCTATTTCAAGCCGGTTTTCAGCGCACCAGCTTCAAGACCCTGATGCACTGGCGGCACGATGCATCGCAGGCGCGACCGTGGCATATTTTTGGTGTCGGTGTGATTGTCTCCAGCGAAGGACATTTGATCGCCGGACGTATGAGCGCACAAAACGCGGGAGCGGGAAGGGTCTATTTTCCGGCTGGTTCGGTGGACGATAATGACATTGTCGATGGATATGTCGATTACGACGCCAACCGGTGGCGCGAAGTGCGGGAGGAAACCGGTCTCGATCTTCGTGATGCCAGAGCAGAGCAGCAAATCAATCTTGTGACCGGCAACCGTAGCGTAGCTCTTTTCCGCCGTTATTATTTCGATGCGCCGTCAACAGAGCTTGTATCGCAGATTGAACAGCATCTTTCCGCAGAGGCAGAACCGGAATTGTCGGAGATCATGCCGGTGACGACTGCAGGGGCGATGGGCGAGGCCACGCCGACTTATGTGCGAGCCTTTGCAGACTGGCATTTCAACAATCTCTAAAGCTTGGTCAGACTTGCAGATGACAGCGCTGCGAAATTGGCTATGCTCGCAAATAATGCGAAGCACGAAGCATTGAAGTGACACAATCTTCGCAGTCTGTCTCATGAGCATGTTCGAGGGGAGAATGAGGGATGAGTGACGCCGCAGTTTCCGGCAGATTTTACGAGGTTTTCGACGTTTTCGCCGACAAGGCTCTGGCTGGAAATCCGCTGGCTGTCGTTCATGACAGCGAAGGTCTGAACGATACGAGCATGCAGGCTATCGCACGCGAGTTCAATCTTTCTGAAACGGTGTTCATTTTTCCGCCGAGCAACCCGGCGCATGAGGCAGCGGTGCGTATCTTCACGCCTGATTATGAGCTTCCCTTTGCCGGGCATCCGACGGTAGGGGCGGCCGTGTCGCTGGCCCGTCGTCGCGCAACGGGCGATGAAACAGACAGGCTCGTCGCTCTGGAAGAGAAAGTCGGTATTGTTCGCTGCGGTGTCATACTTGGCGAAAATAGTGCTTTTGCCGAATTCGATCTGCCTCGTTTGCCAGAGCGCCTCGACGTCAAGATCGAAAAGGAGGAAGCGGCGGCGGCGATCGGTCTGGGTACGCATGAGATCGGATTTGAGAACCACGTGCCAGCTGTATGGAGCGCAGGCACGCCTTATCTGCTTGTGCCAGTGCATAATCTGATTGCAGCGGCGAAAGTCTCCATTGATCCGGTCTATGTCAACGAGAGCCTGCCGCATGTCGATGGCCGATCCTTGCCAATTTATGTCTATTGTCGGGAAACGATCCTGTTCGACAGCAATTTCCATGCACGCATGTTTGTAACGGGTGCCAATGTCTATGAAGATCCCGCTACCGGTTCTGCCGCCGCAGCCTTTGCAGGTATGATTCAGAAGAACGACAAGCCCGTTGATGGCAGCTCTCAGTGGTGGATCGAGCAGGGTATGGAAATGGGGCGACCTTCACGGATTCGTCTTGAACTGGACGTTGCCAAACAGCAGCTCACCGGCGCCCGGATCGGAGGCACAGCGGTCAAGATCGCGGAAGGACGCATGTTCGTCTGATAAAATTACCGCCCCTTGCGATTTGACTACGGTCAAGGCTGGAACTCCGCCCTATGTTAACCTGTCAGCAGACAAGCGAACGGCGGAGGTGAGCCATGATGATCGGGGAAATGTCGGAATACGATATCCGGAACATGATACAGCACACTCAACTGGGGCGGCTGGCTTACGTTCTCGACAATCGTCCGTTTATCGTGCCGCTCAGTTTCCGGTTCAGCGGCGGCTCGCTCTACTCCTTCACAACGGATGGCCAGAAGACCGAGGCTTTGCGCAAGAACGATGCCGTTTGTATCCTTTTCGATCATATTGAATCCCGGACCAACTGGCGCACCGTGGTGCTGAACGGTCGATATCGGGAGATCGAACGCGAAGACGAGAAGAACTCGATCGTCGCGCTCATGGCTTCGGAGCCAACCTGGTGGGAACCCGCATACACAAAAACGGTTGCGAAAGACGGGCACGAACGCAAACTGGCACCCGTCTTTTTTCGCGTTGATATCGAAAGCGCGACAGGGCACCAAACCGGCTGAAATGATAAGCCGACATTTCAAGCCGTTTCGATTTTGAATTACTTTACCACCAGAACCGGTGTGTTGCTCCGGGTCAGGACTTCATAGGTCTGGCTGCCTAGCAGCATTCCTTTGAGGCCGCGGCGTCCATGGGAAGCCATGACGATGAGATCGTTGCGCAATTCTTTGGAGGTCTCGATGATGGATGTCGCCGGGTGCGGGGCGACCACATGCAGCGTATGAATTTCGAGCTCTGCATCCTTCGCCAATTCGCGTGCGCGGGCGAGGGATTTATCGGCGTATTCGTTCCATTCCTGCTCGAAGCGCTCGATGAAAGCCGGGCTGTCGGTCCAGCCGCCGGGAAGGCCCGAAACGGAATAGGGGGCGGTAACGGTCAGCACCGTCACCTTCGCGCCGACACTATGCGCCAGTTTAAATGCATGGGTGAGACCACGCTCCGCAAACTCCGATCCATCGGTCGTGACGAGAATATTCTTGTACATGCTGCCCTCGCTGCTGGTTTTTCATCTTTAAGCTAGTGCGTTAAAGCGCCATATCAAACCCTTGCCGGACAGGTTATTTGGATGGAACGATTTCATGCCCCTCGACTGTGACGCATTTCACGCCGCCTGGATAGCGACGGTTCTCAATCTCGATTGGCCGTCGCGGAGTTCAGCCCGCATTGAGGACGATTCCGAGCGTATAAAGCGTCAGAAACAGGAGTTGGTGCGGCTTTTCGATGAAGCGTCAGAGCATGGCATCAACGCTGTCATCTTTCAGGTGTCACCGACTGCCGATGCGCTCTATCAGTCATCTTATTTGCCATGGTCTTCCTATCTGACTGGAACTCTCGGCAAGAATCCGGGCTTTGATCCGCTGAAATTTGCTATTCAGGAAGCGCATAAGCGCGGCATAGAACTGCATGCATGGCTGAACCCCTATCGCGTTTCGATGGATACAAAGCCGTCAACGCGCAAGGAGTTGCGAAATTCGTCGAAGGAGTCGCCAGCCAGTGTTTATAAGACCCACCCTGATTGGGTTGGCGTATCGGCAGATCGTTATGTTCTCGATCCCGGCATTCCGGCGGTTCGCGAGTGGGTGACGAATGTAACGGCGGAGGTCGTGCAGAAATATGATGTCGATGGCATCCAGTTCGATGACTATTTCTACTACGAAACGGCATCGTCGCAACTTGATGACGCCAAATCATATGCGCAGTTTGGCACACGTTTTTCGAGTAAATACGAATGGCGTCGCTACAACACTCATACGTTGGTGCGGGAAATTTCCGACAAGATAAAGTCTATCAAACCAAACGTTCGTTTTGGCATCAGCCCGAGCGGTGTTTGGCGCAATGTTGCAGACGATCCGCGTGGTTCTGCGACGAAAGCCGGCAAAACCAATTATGACGGGGACTTTGCCGACACGCGGCGATGGGTCAAGGAAGGTCTGATCGACTATATCGCGCCTCAGATTTACTGGTCTTTTGGCCGCAAGGAGGTGTCCTACGGGACTATCGCCAAATGGTGGGCAGAGACGGTTCGGGGGACAAAGACCGATCTTTATATCGGCCTGGCACTTTATCGGGCCGGTTCGGGGACGACGCTCGAGCCCGGATGGCAGGCTGGCGATGGCGTGACAGAAATCAAACGTCAGCTTGAACTCAATGATTCCCTGCCGGAAGTGAAAGGGAGCATTCTATTTCGTCAGGGTTTCCTTTCCGATCCCAAAGTCAAAGGTGTGTCGGACTATCTGAAAAAGACATGGGGCAAGTGTGATCGCCGAAAATGACGGAAGCAGAGGATAATTATCCGCAGGAATTGCCGCTTGTTTGATTGAAATCAAAGAGCCTCGTTTGAGCGGGTGCTAACCAGCCATCGTTGCCGGTTTCCACCAGAGCTGGTGACCCGGGGTGCCGAGGCCCTACTCGAATGGCACCCCGGCTATATCAATCTGTCGAGCGCATGAGCGCGATCTTTCTGCAACGTCGCCTGTCGACAGCCAGCGGGTGCTGTCGGCGTTGCTCCCCTCTGTTTCATCAAACCAGCACCCGCGCCCAATCTAAAAAAATGAGCATTTTAAATGCGTGTCGCGTTTTATCGTAGTCATATGACACCCTTTAAGTTTTTGTTTTCATGCATGTCTTGATCCCAAAACCGGTTCCCACTTTTGGGAGACAAGCATTAGTAGTCTTGATCTTGATCAAGGCTGGCAACCGTAACCGTGGTTAGAACAAGCTCAGCCGGGAGTTTGCGATTCACAATCGCTTCCCCCAATTTCACCGGTTGCTAAATGAAAAGGTAGTTCCATATTTTCCCAGAAGATTCCGGCGGATGCCGGAGGCGGGGCGGTGGGAACAATGAACCCTTGCAGACAGCGACCGCTCGCCGATGCTTCGTTCGAAGACGGTGTTGTGACGCGACGTTGGTAAAGGGTGGTTCATATGGCATTCAACCGCAAGCAATTGATACTGGCTGGAGCGATTATCGTCCTTGCTGCAGGCGGATATTATGCCTGGAAAGCATTTAATGGCGATGGATTGCCGGACGATATCGCCAAGGGCAATGGGCGTATAGAGGCGGTTGAAATCGACATTTCGACAAAGAGCCCGGGCCGCATTCGCGAAATTCTCGCGGATGAAGGTGATTTTGTGCAGGAAAACGACATTCTTGCACGCATGGATACAGATCAGCTGGAAAGCCAGCGCAAGCAGGCGGAAGCACAGTTGCGCCGGGCCGAGATCGGTATCGAAACGGCGCGCAGCTTTGTCACGCAGCGCGAGGCCGAGCACACGGCCGCCGAAGCAACTGTGGCACAGCGCGAAGCGCAACTGGATGCTGCTCAACGCCGCCTGGTTCGATCTCAGCAGTTGACGCAATCACGCACGGTATCTCAACAGGTTCTCGACGATGACCGCGCGACCGCGCAGGGCGCAGAAGCGGCTGTCGGCGCAGCCAGAGCGCAGCTTGCCGCCACTGAGGCAGCCATAAGTGCTGCAAAGGCGCAGGTCGTTGATGCCGAGGCATCGGTCGAAGCCGCCAGGGCGGCAATCGCAAGCATCGAAGCAGATATCAACGACGCCACTTTGAGAGCGCCGAAGCCGGGACGTGTTCAATACCGCGTCGCTCAACCGGGGGAGGTGCTTTCTGCGGGTGGCAGGGTGCTTAATCTTGTAGACGTGAGCGACGTTTATATGACCTTCTTCCTGCCGACGGCGCAGGCAGGGCGGGTAGCCATGGGCGCAGATGCCCGGATCGTTCTCGATGCCGCACCACAATATGTCATTCCCGCAAAGATCAGCTTTGTCGCCGATGTGGCCCAGTTTACGCCGAAGACCGTTGAGACGGAGGAAGAGCGCCAGAAGCTGATGTTCCGCGTGAAGGCGAAGATTCCGCAAAAACTTCTCCAAAAATATATACAGCAGGTGAAAACGGGTTTGCCGGGCATGGCCTATGTCAAGCTTGATCCCGATGCCGATTGGCCGAAGAATCTTGCGGAAACCGTGCAATGAAGGATGATCCTGTCAAAGCTGGCGCTAATGACGACAGCTTTGTCGTCCGGGCGCAAGGTGTAGGGCTGTCCTACGGAAAAACGCGTGCACTGCGCGAGGTCAATCTTGATATTCCTGCCGGCTGCATGGTCGGCCTGATCGGGCCCGACGGGGTGGGAAAATCGAGCCTGCTATCGTTGATTGCCGGGGCGCGAACGATGCAACAGGGCCGCATAGAAGTCCTGGGCGGGGATATTTCTGATAAGCGGCATCTTCAGTTCGCTTATCCGCGCATCGCCTATATGCCGCAAGGGCTCGGGAAGAACCTCTATCCCACGCTTTCGGTCTTCGAGAATATCGATTTTTTTGGACGGTTGTTCGGGCATAATCGAAAGGAGCGCGAGCGGCGTATCGCCGATCTTCTGGGGCGCACGGGCATGTCGCCCTTCGCAGATCGTCCGGCTGGCAAGCTTTCAGGCGGCATGAAACAGAAGACAAGTCTCTGTTGCTCACTCATCCACGATCCTGACCTGCTTATTCTCGATGAACCGACCACCGGCGTTGACCCATTGTCCCGACGCCAGTTCTGGGAGCTGATTGACGATATTCGCAAGGATCGTCCGGGAATGAGCGTCATCGTCGCGACGGCCTATATGGAAGAGGCCGAGCGCTTCGACTGGCTGGTAGCTATGAATGACGGGCAGATTCTGGCGGCGGGCACGCCGCAGGAATTACTGCAGCGCACCGGCACGCCGAATCTGGATGCTGCCTTTATCGGGCTTCTGCCGGAAGAATTGCGAAAAGGTCATCAGGAGATCGAAATCCCGCGCCGTGATTTCGGTGCCAATGCTGAAATCGCCATTGAGGCAGAACACGTCACTGTTCGTTTTGGCAATTTCACTGCGGTGAATGATGTAAGTTTTCGCATCGCGCGTGGTGAAATCTTCGGCTTTTTGGGCTCCAATGGTTGCGGCAAGACCACAACAATGAAGGTGCTGACCGGGTTGCTGCCTGCCAGTGAAGGGACAGCGAAACTGTTCGGGCGCGAAGTCGACCCCAAGGATATCGATATACGTCGCCGTGTCGGCTACATGACGCAAGCATTCTCACTCTATTCGGAACTGACGGTTCGTCAAAATCTGGAACTTCATGCCAAGCTCTTCGGTATGGAGCCGGTATTGACCGAACAGCGTATCAAGGAATTGAGCGAGCGTCTGGACCTAACCAGTGTCATGGATGCGTTGCCGGATGCTATGCCGCTTGGCATCCGCCAGCGCCTGTCATTGGCTGTGGCCTTGATCCACTCGCCCGACATTCTCATTCTTGATGAGCCCACATCTGGTGTGGACCCGGTGGCACGTGATGCTTTCTGGCAAATCCTCGGCGATCTGTCGCGCAAGGACAATGTGACGATCTTCGTTTCTACCCACTTTATGAATGAAGCCGAACTTTGCGACCGGATTTCGCTGATGCACGCTGGTAGGGTTTTGATCAGCGATACGCCGAAGGCGATTACGGAAAGTCGCCATGCGGAAACTCTGGAGGAGGCCTTCGTCGCCAATCTTCAGGATGCGATTGGCGAGACAGAGCAGCCCGTGCAAGCGCCAGCAGCACTGCCGGATCAAACTGCAGAGATAGATGAACTGCCTCCAAAGAAAGCTTCAAGCTGGTTGCCCGACCTGCGACGAATGCTGGCCTACACACGTCGTGAGGCGCTGGAACTGAAACGTGATCCGATCCGCGCTACGCTGGCGATCCTCGGTAGCGTTATCCTGATGTTCGTCATCGGCTACGGGATCAATCTGGATGTCGAGGATTTGAAATTTGCGGTGTTGGACCGTGACGATACGACGATCAGCCGCGATTATACGCAGCAGATCGCCGGTTCGCGCTATTTCTCTGAACAGCCTCCCTTGACCGACTACGGCGATCTGGACCAGCGGATGCGTGATGGCGAGATCAGTTTGGCTATCGAGATACCGCCGAATTTCGGCGCAGATGTCATGCGCGGACGCCCGGTCGAAGTCGCGGCCTGGATCGATGGCGCGATGCCAACGCGGGCCGAGACAGTCAAAGGTTATGTCCAGGGCATGCATGCCAGCTGGCTGGCACAGAAGGCCCGCGAGCTTTATGGCAGCGCGGCGAGCAACGGCAGTTTCAATCTGGAGATACGCTACCGGTATAACCCCGATGTGCAAAGCCTCGTGGCCATGGTGCCAGCGGTCATTCCGCTGCTGCTTCTCATGATCCCTGCGATGCTGGCAGTACTGAGTGTCGTTCGCGAAAAGGAACTGGGTTCGATCATCAATTTTTACGTGACGCCAGTGACGAAATTCGAGTTTCTGTTTGGCAAGCAATTGCCTTACATCGGATTGGCGTTTCTCAATTTCCTGATGCTGACAGCCTTTGCGGTCTTTATTTTCCGGGTGCCGTTTACAGGGAGCTTCCCTACTTATGCGTTGGCCGCGCTGCTCTACGTCATGGTCGCAACCGGCATGGGGCTGGTTCTGTCCACCTTCATGAACAGCCAGATAGCCGCGATCTTCGGAACCGCGCTTCTGACCCTCATTCCGGCTGTACAGTATTCTGGTATCATTGATCCCGTATCGTCGCTGCAAGGCGCGGGTGCGTTTATCGGTAAAATCTATCCGGCGACCTATTTTGTAGCCATCTCGCGCGGCGTTTTCTCCAAGGCACTGGGGTTTGCTGATCTCGCAGGTTCGTTGTTGCCCCTAGTGATAGCGGTGCCGGTACTTATGGCGCTCGCCATTGTTCTCCTCAAGAAACAGGCGAGCTAAGATGCGGATATCCAACATATTCCAGCTTGGCGTGAAGGAACTGCGCGGTCTTGCGCGTGATCCGATGTTGCTGATCCTGATCGTTTATGCCTTTACACTTGCCATCTACACAGCGTCCAAGGCGATGCCTGAAACCCTCAACAATGCGGCGATAGCGATTGTTGATGAAGATCAGTCACCGGTTTCGAGCCGGATAACAACGGCTTTTTACCCGCCGTATTTCGTACCCCCGAAGCTGATTTCGTCCTATGAAATGGATGCCCGGATGGATGAAGGGCTTGACACATTTGCACTGAACATACCGCCGAATTTCCAGCGCGATCTTCTGGCTGGCCGTTCGCCGACAATCCAGCTCAATGTCGATGCGACCCGGATGAGCCAGGCCTTTACCGGTGGCGGCTATGTGCAGTCGATTGTATCGAGTGAGGTGAGCGAGTTTCTCAATCGTTATCGCGGCAGCGCGCAAGCGCCGGTGGAACTCAATCTCAGGGCGCGGTTCAATCAGGATTTGAACAAGGGTTGGTTCGGCGCGATCAACAACGTGATTTCATCCGTAACGATGCTCTCGATCATCCTGACGGGTGCTGCCCTTATTCGAGAACGCGAACACGGAACCATCGAGCATTTATTGGTGATGCCGGTGACGCCCGTTGAAATCATGGTCAGCAAGATATGGTCGATGGGGCTGGTCGTGCTGGTTGCTTCTGCTTTTGCACTAGTCTTTGTGGTGCAGGGCCTGCTTGCCGTTCCGATCTATGGGTCGATATCGCTGTTTCTCGTTGGCGCGGCACTGCAGCTTTTTGCGACGACTAGCCTTGGCATTTTTCTGGCAACGGCGGCTGGTTCCATGCCGCAGTTCGGTATGCTACTGATGCTGGTGCTTTTGCCGCTACAAGTGCTTTCGGGAGGGACAACACCCCGCGAAAGCATGCCCGAGATCATCCAGACAATCATGCTGGCCGCGCCAAACACGCATTTCGTCATACTGGCGCAATCGATCCTGTTTCGCGGTGCGGGACTGGGCGTCGTCTGGCCGCAATTTCTGGCCCTCATCGTCATTGGTTGTGTGCTGTTCTATTTCGCGCTCCAGCGTTTTCGCGCATTTCTGCGATAGGAAAATTCTTTGAAAACAGGAGGCTGAGTCCATTCCTTGCGAATGTGATTCAGTTTTCTGTGCCGGATTGCGCTTTAGTTGAGTTGCGAATCCTTAACCATGTTGCTATCGCAGTTCTCAGGAAACGGTTCCGCTGTTCAGGCGGATGAAAAGGGAACACGGTGAAGCCATTCTGGCTGATGCCGCGACTGCCCCCGCAACTGTAACCGGAGAGCTATCCTCCACAGCCGCGCAAGCGGTGAAAGCCACTGAAAGCAAGCATGCGATCGGGAAGGCGGAGGTAAGGCGATGACCCGGAAGTCAGGAGACCTGCCGTATCCTGTCACCCATGCATGGATACGGGGTGTGTCCAGGCGCGGCTGTCCGTGGCGGTGACATTGTTGAAATGTTGCCGTCGGGAAGAAGGGCGTTTTGCGCCACAATCACTTCAACCTGCGGTGCGAGGAAAAGCCGGATTTCCGGTTCGGCGGGTTGAGGAAAAATGCACCTTTTGAAATCATCAGTTCTGCTGGCATCGGCCAGTATTCTTGCGCTGTCATCCACGGCATCGGCACAAAATCTGCCGGACGGCGATGACGTTGT
Source organism: Hyphomicrobiales bacterium (assembly GCA_900473915.1). Lineage (GTDB taxonomy): Bacteria > Pseudomonadota > Alphaproteobacteria > Rhizobiales > Rhizobiaceae > Brucella. The sequence continues at coordinate 83,549 of UCNG01000004.1, forward strand.
GGTTCTCGACACAATCGTGGTCACACCATTGCGCCGCGCGTCTTCGCTCCAGCGCTCGACATCATCTGTGACAGTCATCGATTCAGCGGATATCGAGCGTTCAGCCGCTCCCGATCTGCAATCCTTGCTGAAATCCTATAGCGGCATCTCCATAAAGACGAATGGCGGGCAGGGTGCATCTTCGGATATTTATATGCGCGGCATGTCGTCCAAGCAGACGGTCGTGTTGATTAATGGCGTACGCACCGCATCGGCTACGTCCGGTTCCACGGCGCTTGCGAACATTCCCTTGAGCTCCATCGATCGCATCGAGATCGCAAAGGGTGCCCATTCTGCGCAATATGGGGCCGATGCGATGGGTGGGGTAATCAATATCATCACCAGGCAGGGTGGAGCTTGCGGTGAGCGCTCCTGGTGCGGCAGTCTTTCTAGCGGTGTCAGCCATCCCTGGGGCGGGTATGTGTCGGGGTCCGTTCAGGGGCGAAGCAGCGACGGCATCGACTATGCTTTTGGTGCGGCGATCACAGGCACGCAAGGCTATGATTTCACGACACTGGACGCGTTTGGCCATGAGCCGGATCGCGACGGATTTCTGCAAGGATCGTTCAACTTTGCGCTGTCGAAAGATTTCGACTGGGGCAAAATCTATGCCGATAGTCTCTTCAGCCGGGGACGGAACCAATATGATGCCAAGGCACCATCTCCGAACCAGGCCGACAGCACGGCATTTGCCGGCAAGCTTGGAACGCGCATCGATCATTCAGCGGATTGGTCGTCTACGCTGGAGTTTAGCACCGGCATCGACAGCAGTCGTAATTTCCGCAAGGGCGTGAACGGGTCTGACCGGTTTGAAACCAAGCGTTATGGGGTCTTTGCGTCGACCGAGAAGAGTTTCGACACAGGCAATGCCAATCATATCGTGACTGCTGGTGTGGAAGCCTATCGGGAGGAGATCAACACCACGGTTGCCTATGATGAAACCAGTCGCGATCTGGCTGCCATATTTGGCCAGTACTCGCTGGAATACGAGGCGCTACGCGTCGATAGCGGACTGCGTTACGACCACAACAGTCAGTTCGGTGATGTCGTGACCTACAATCTCGGTACGAGCTATGAGGTTTTGCCGGATCTGGTTTTGCGGTCATCCTATGCCACGGGTTTTCGGGCCCCGACGTTCAACGAACTTTATTATCCCGGTTTCGCCAATCCAGATCTGCAACCGGAAAAGTCCCGTTCCTATGAAGTCGGCTTGAACTGGCAGGCTACGGCTTCGACCAGTCTCGATATGGCATTTTATCAGACGTGGTTGCGCGATGCGATCATGAGCACGGCGCCATCCTATTTGCCGTACAATATCGCCAGTGCGAAAGTTACCGGATTCGAGGCCACGCTGGCGCATCGTTTTGATGATCGCTGGGGCGTCAAGGGCTCGGTCGATCTCAAACAGCCAGTCGATGAGGATACAGGCGGGGACCTTCCTTATCGTGAACGTTTCAAGGCTGCGGCCGAGATCAACTTCATGCCGATTCAAAAGCTCGATCTGACGGCAAGATTGATTTATGGCGGTTCGCGCTATGCCGATGCTGCGAATAACAAGAAGCTGGGAGACTATGTGACCGCTGATTTCGTGGCACTTTATTCCATCGACAGCCAATCGCAGTTGAAGTTCTCGGTCGAGAATATCTTTGACAAGGATTATCAGAGCAGCTCTGGCTATATTGCACCGGGACGGACCATCAATATCGGATTGACCCGGAATTTCTGAGGCTGAACAGAGAATGAAAAGGGCATCCGCACAATGGATCACCAGCTTCTGCCTCGCCGTGGGGCTGGCCCTTTTTGCTCGAAATCCAGCAGATGCGGCGGAAATTCCCCAACGCGTCGTTTCAATCAACGTATGTACCGATCAGCTGGCATTGCTGCTGGCCGATGAGGGGCAGCTAGAATCGGTTTCGTACTTGTCGCAGGACCCGGAGCTGTCCGTCATGGCTGCGAAAGCCCGTAAGATGCCGGTCAACCACGCACAGGCGGAGGAAGTCTTTCTGATGAAACCTGATCTTGTGCTAGCGGGAACCTTTTCATCGAGAGCAACGGTTGGGCTATTGCGGAGGCTTGGCGTTCGTGTGGAAGAGTTCGCGCCCGCCCGCTCATTCGGCGATATAGAAGATCATCTGCGTCGCATGGGTGAGCTGCTCGGAAGACAGGTAGAAGCGCGCAGGGAAATCGATAAAATGAAAGCTGCCTTGGCGGCAATTCGGCCTCCTGCTCGCCACAAGACGGTCGCACTTTATTATGCCAATAGTTACACATCAGGCCGGGGAACGCTGGTCGATGAAGCTGTGCGCCTTGCAGGGCTTGATAATCTGGCCGACAAGGCAGGCGTCAGTGGTTCTGCTCCGCTATCGCTGGAAAAACTGGTGCTTGAGAAGCCGGACATTCTGGTGCGCAGTTCCAGGGATCGTGCGCCTGCGCTGGCTTTCGAGAATTTCGAGCACCCGGCATTGCGGGCTTTGGAAAAACAGGCGAGGGCGGTGACGATAGCAGATAATCTGACCGTGTGCGGTGGGCCATTCAGCGTCGAAGCCGTGGCAGAACTCGCGGAGGCGGCGCGTGACTGAACGTAACCGCTTCTATCTTCTGCTGGTCGGGCTCGCCCTGCTCGTGGCTTTGCTTTTCGTGGTTTCGTTGCTGACGGGTCCCGCTGCTATCAGTATTGCCGACAGTCTCAAGGCACTTTTCGGCAATGACAGCGAAATGATCGTACTGGTCATGCGCGAAATTCGTCTGCCCCGGGCATTGCTCGCGCTCCTTGTCGGAGCTTCGCTTGGATTGTCCGGTGCTGCCTTGCAGGGCTATTTGCGGAACCCGCTCGCAGAACCCGGTCTGCTGGGGGTGAGCGCATCCGCGTCATTTGGTGCTGTCATCGCTATCTATAGCGGCCTGTCGCTTCTGTTTCCGCTGGCCTTGCCGCTACTCGCATTGGCAGGCGCTTTTGTTTCGGTGTTTCTCGTCAAGCTTTTGGCAGGGCGCAATGCCGGTACGCTCGCCGTCATACTGGCTGGCGTCGCGGTGACGAGCCTTGCCGGTGCGTTGACGGCGCTGGCGCTCAACCTTTCGCCCAATCCATTTGCGGCAATGGAAATCGTCTTCTGGATGCTGGGATCGCTGGCCGACAGATCAATGACCCATGTGGTTCTTGCCGCGCCGTTTATCCTGATTGGCTGGGCGTTGCTGCTGGCGCTCGGGCGGTCGTTGGACAGTTTGACATTGGGCGCGGATGCTGCGGCCACGATGGGCATCAATCTGGCTCGCGTGCAGCTCTTTGCGGTGCTGGGAACCGCAGCTTGCGTGGGCGCTTCCACTGCTGTTGCCGGCGCAATCGGTTTTGTGGGACTGGTGGTCCCCCATCTTTTACGTCCGCTGGTCGGTGCACGCCCCTCGCGATTGCTGGTTGCCAGCGGACTGGGTGGCGCCGCATTGTTGTTGGCGGCGGACATCTTGGTGCGCATTGTCATGCCGGGACGGGAACTGAAACTGGGCGTCCTGACCGCGATCATCGGTGCGCCATTCTTTCTTTGGCTGGTGTTTAAATACCGGAGGCAGCTCATATGACATCGCTTTCGGTAAAAAATCTTTCCGTTACGCTTGGCGGCAAGGTGGCACTCAACAATGCAAGTTTCGATATTCATGGTGGTGAATTCATCGGGCTGATCGGACCCAACGGTGCCGGGAAAACGACATTGTTGCGCGCCATTTTGGGACTTGTGGCTTCGCGGGGCGAAATTTCCCTTGATGGCGATGACGTTCGCCAGATGAGCACTTCGACAAAAGCGCAGAGCCTTGCCTATCTGCCACAGGAACGTGATGTGGCGTGGCCAGTATCCGTTGAAATGCTCGTTTCGTTGGGGCGCTCAGCATCGAAGCCGGTTTTTGCGAGCCTGAGTACGCAAGACGAAACGCTTATCGAGAATGCGATGCAGCGCATGGACGTGACCCGATTTCGGGAAAGGTCGGCGATGGAGCTTTCCGGCGGCGAACGCGCGCGTGTCTTGATTGCGCGTGTTTTGGCGCAGGATACGCCCGTAATACTTGCCGATGAACCGGTGGCAGGGCTCGATCCTTCGCATCAGCTTGGATTGATGGAGAGTTTTGCCGCACTCGCGAAGGAGGGAAAGACTGTTGTTGCTTCATTGCATGAGTTGAGCCTTGCGGCACAGCATTGCACGCGGCTTATTCTGCTCGACAAGGGACGTGTCGTTGCGGACGGAGCGCCGATGGAAGTGCTCACGCCGCAACTGCTGCACGATGTCTACGGAATTAGGGCAAAAATCATGACTGTGGATGGCGAGTTCATCGTCCATCCCACCTCCCGTATAGGCTAGATATTTTTCCACTGGCGTTCGCGGGATGAAGCATAGATCGTTTCGACCGTCTTCTGAACTTCATAACCTTCGCGGAAGTCGGCATGGTTGTTCTTCTGCCCTGCAATGGCAAGCAGGAAGTCGCGGACTTCGATTGTCTTCAGGTCATTGAAGCCGACCTGGTGGCCGCCTGCCACGCAAAATGCTCCGTACGGTTCGTGTTCAGGTCCGGCGAAAATCTTGCGGAAGCCCTGTTGTCCCTTCTTGTCGGAGAAAAGAAACAGATCGAGTTCATTAAAGCGCTCTTGCGAAAAGAACAGCGACCCTTTCGATCCGGAAATCTCAAAGTCGTGCTGCATCTTGCGGCCGCTGGCGATCCAGCTTGCCTCCAGTGTGCCGGTCGCTCCGTTTTCGAAACGTACGAAGGCACGAGCAACATCGTCCACCTTAACGGGTTTCATCTGCGAAAGGTTGGAGCTATCCGGGCGCTCGCCGATGATTGTGACCGCATCCCCCATAACGGCTTTGATCGGTCCAACGAGATAGCGTGCAGCGGCGATGATATGGCTGCCGATATCGGCTAGCGCACCGCCGCCGCCCGCCGGATCAAGCCTCCATGTCCAGGGAATGCGAGCATCGGCCATGAAGTCTTCTGCATGGATGCCGCGAAAATTGCGGATTTCGCCCAGTTCACCGCTGTCGATGATCTCTCTGGCCAGTTTTATCATCGGGTTTTTCAGATAGTTGAAGCCAACGGCTGTCTGAATGCCCATTCTTTCCGCCGCAAGCGTCATTTCGAGGCATTCGGTGGCGGTTGGCGCAAGCGGCTTTTCGCAATAGACGTGTTTGCCCGCTTCAATGGCGGCAAGCGCCATTTCTTTATGAAAACGGTTTGGCGTTGTGATGTCGATAAGATTGATATCCGGGTTGGAGATCAGCGTTCGCCAATCGCCGGTGGCATTCGCAAATCCCAGTTGTCTTGCGGCTTTTGCCGCTGTTTCAGGATTTACGTCGGCCAATGTATGAAGCTGGACACCAACCGGTAAGTCAAAGACGCGGTTGACGTTTGCCAGTGCAAGGGCGTGCGTCTTGCCCATGAAACCGGAGCCGATCAAACCTGTTACCACTAGCTCAGCCTTGTCAGCCATCACCAATCCTCCTGAAACGATGGTCGAAGCGCCTGGCGCTGCGCAACTCCTTTGGGAAATAAGCATATCGTTGGCAGCTTATGCGATTGACATGGGCTAGCAGAAATGGAATTATAATTCCACGAGAATTTCGTTATGAATGTTTCATTCTATTGAATTGAATGGCCATCTGCATGTGGCACCGGGAAAATGCTTGGAGGAGCGCCGGGACGCTGCGGGTGAAGGATAAGAGCGTTAACGCAGACCGGCGGGGAGTGCCGGACAAGGGAGGAATGGACATGCAATCTCTATTGAAGTCGGCAGTAGCAGGTGTGGCCTTGCTGGCTGCGTCTTTCGCGGCCCAGGCAGCCGATATCAGCATCGTTGTCGTCAGTCATGGTCAGGCTTCAGATCCGTTCTGGTCTGTCGTGAAAAATGGCGTTTCCGAAGCGGCAAAGGATACGGGCGTGAAGGTTGACTATCGCGCGCCGGAAACCTTTGACATGGTGCAGATGGCTCAACTTATCGACGCTGCGATCAATCAGAAGCCGCAAGGCATTGTGGTTTCCATTCCCGATGCCGATGCGCTTGGGCCGTCGATCCAGCGGGCTGTGGCGGCTGGCATCCCGGTCATTTCCATGAATTCCGGCTCCGATGCTTCGAAGAAGCTGGGGGCTATGCTGCATGTCGGTCAGGATGAGTTCGATGCCGGTAAAGCTGCCGGTGAAGCGCTGAAGAATGCTGGCGGCAAGAAAGGCCTTTGCGTCAATCACGAGGTCGGCAATGTCTCGCTCGATCAGCGCTGTGCAGGCTTCAAGGAAGGTTTCGGCGACGTAACGGTTTTGCCGACATCGACTGATCCTGCCGAAAACGAAGCCAAGGTCCGCGCTGCCCTGGCATCTGACGCTACGGTCGACACGATCCTGACGCTCAATGCGACACTGGCGGGGGAACCTGCCGTGAAGGCGGCGGCTGAAAGCGGTCGCACCGGAATCCATGTCTCGACATTCGATATGTCGGCTGGCTTTCTTGAGGCCGTTGAAAAGGGGCAGGCAGATTTCGCCATCGACCAGCAGCAGTTTCTGCAAGGCTATCTGCCAGTATCGTTCCTGGCGCTTAATGCGAAATACGGCTTGATGCCGGGTGGGAATGTTCCATCAGGCCCGAACCTGATCACGAAGGATAAGGCCAAGCAGGTCGTGGAACTTTCGGCCAAGGGTATCCGGTAAGCATCATCTCGACCATTCAATATCGAACCCGCCCATCACAATGGGCGGGAACGGGTATCTGTACCCAGAATGCATCAGGAGAAGATCATGAGTGAGCCACTTCCCCATCAAAAGGCCAGCACCGCAGTGCTCTCGAAGGATGAGCGATTGCAGTCGGCCAGCCCGTTGCAGCGGCTTCTGAGCCGACCGGAGCTGGGTGCGGTATCCGGCCTGATCCTCATTTCGATCTTTTTTGTCTCGGTTGCCAATCCGGCGATGTTTACGGCTGCAGGCATCATGAACTTCATGGCTCCCGCTTCGCAACTTGGAATTCTGGCCGTCGCTGCCGCACTTCTTATGATTGGCGGTGAATTCGATCTCTCCATCGGGTCTATGGTGGCTTTTGCGGGGCTGATCTTTGCCGCTGCCCTTGTCGTCTGGCAGGTGCCGCTTGGCGTCGCCATCATCGTGACCCTGCTGTTTGCGGCATTCGTAGGCGTGGTCAATGCGCAGATTGTTATTCGAACCGGTTTGCCATCCTTTATTGTGACGCTTGCTTTCCTGTTCATTTTACGCGGTCTGTCACTGGTCGGGCTGAAATGGGCGACAGGTGGCGCCACGCAGTTGCGGGGCGTGAAGGAAGCCGTAGCGGGCAGTTATCTGGCCGGCCTTTTCTCCGGTGATGCCTTTCAGGGAGTTTTTGCCTGGATGGCTGAAAACGATCTGATTGCCAAATTTCCCAATGGCGAGCCTTCTGTGAAAGGCGTGCCGGTGGAAGTTTTATGGTTCATCGCCATTGCACTTATCGCAACATATGTTCTGGTGCGCACACGCTTCGGCAACTGGATTTTTGCAGCCGGTGGCGACGCCCTGGCGGCACGCAATTCCGGTGTTCCCGTGCGCCGTGTCAAGACCACGCTTTTCATGTGCACGGCCATGGCCGCAGCGCTGGTCGCAATCCTTACGGTTCTTGATGCGGGTTCGACCGATGCGCGCCGCGGTTTCCAGAAGGAATTCGAGGCAATCATCGCTGCGGTCATTGGCGGTTGTCTGTTGACCGGCGGCTATGGCTCTGCAATTGGCGCGTTCTTCGGCGCGATCATCTTCGGCATGGTGCTGATCGGACTCACCTACACCCAGATCGATCAGGACTGGTACCTCGTTTTCCTTGGCGGAATGCTTCTAATCGCGGTGCTCTTCAACAATTTCATTCGCAAGCGCGCTACCGGCGAGCGCTGAGGGGAGGATTTGCCATGACGACACCCATCATCGAAGTCCGCAATCTCGTTAAACATTTCGGCCCGGTCATTGCTTTGAACGGCGTTTCGCTGAGCGTCGAGCCGGGGCAGGTGCATTGTCTGCTTGGCGACAACGGCGCGGGTAAATCGACCCTGATCAAAACGCTTTCGGGCGTGCATAAACCGACGAGCGGCGATTTTCTGGTCGAAGGAAAGCCGGTCTCGTTCAATAGCCCGCGCGATGCGCTCGATCATGGCATTGCCACGGTCTATCAGGATCTTGCGATGATTCCGCTGATGTCGGTGATGCGCAATTTCTTTCTTGGGCGCGAGCCGACCAAGGGTGTCGGGCCTTTCCGCTGGTTCGATGCGCAACAGGCCGAAGAAGTGACGCGCGAAGAAATGCGCAAGATCGGGATCGATGTCCGTGACCCGCAGCAGGCTGTGGGAACACTTTCCGGCGGGGAGCGGCAGTGCGTGGCGATTGCGCGCGCCGTCTATTTCGGCGCAAAGGTGCTCATCCTTGATGAACCGACCTCGGCGCTGGGTGTGAGGCAAACGGCTATGGTCCTCAAATACATCAATCTCGTGCGCTCACGCGGGCTTGGTGTCATCTTCATCACGCACAATGTTCGCCATGCTCATGCGGTTGGTGACAAGTTCACTGTTCTCAATCGCGGTGTAACCCTTGGAACGCGCACGAAAAACGACGTCGACATGGATGAGCTGCAGAGCCTTATGGCGGGCGGGCAGGAACTCGCCGACCTGACGGCCGAACTGGGCGGTCGGGTCTGATCGAAATTGCAGAGTGTAGAATGAACCATCGTTCAGCGGCATAAGAGATCACAGATTGCTTTTCCCGAGTAATGCTTGAGCAAATGGTAAAATATTGTGAGAAACTTTTGCGATCCTGCTTGCGCTTGCAATTTCAGGTAGTTAGAGCATCTGTCTGCCTGACTGATTCAGGCTGTGTGTTTTAAGCCGTTGTTTCAGTCGTATTAACGCGATGTCGAAGCCTCCCTTTCGTCTGCGAATTCGTCTTGGGCGCTGGCTTGCACAGACACCGTTTTAATTTGCGCTGAAAGGACCAGCATCGTGGAGCAGGCAAAGAACGGAACCCGTAAGGGTGGGCGCAAGGCGCTGTGGGCGGCTGTTGCGGTAGTCGCTATAGCTGCCGCCGGTTTGACCGGATACAAGATCACACTTGAGAAGACCATTACATCGCAGCTTGAAAAGCGCGGCGGCAAGGCCTCTTCCGTCGAAGCGGATTTTCTCGGACGTATCCACCTGCGCGACGTGACGTTGCCGCTGAAGGATGGTTCCAACATCCATATCGCTTCGGTTGATGGCCGTCCGAAGTTCCTGTTCCTTACGGGGATGCTGAATGCGTCCGGTATCGACACAGAGTTCGGAAACTACAAGATTTCCATTCCAAGTGTGGTGATCGAAGACGCCAATTTCGATAGCGCCATGCTGAAGGACACTTTCGGCAATAGCGGTCTCACCTTGCCGGAGCGCGTTGGTCGTTTCTCGGCAAAGCGCCTCACCGCGCAGGAAATCAAGGTCGTCCAGACCGTTGCGGATAACGAGCAGAATATCGTCTACAAGGACGTTGCGCTGGAAGATATCAATCTCGGTAAGGTTGCTCGTTATACGGCTGGCAGCACCGATTTCGACTTTACCGTCGAAGTGCCCGGCGAGGACGGCGAAAACGTCACGGACAAGATGACAGGCACAATGGGTGCCGCGGAAGGCAAAGACATTGACGGTGTCTTCCTCGCCCGTCTCTATACCGAGAAGGCAGGCCCGGACGACAAGGAAGCCAAACCGGTCTATGGTCCGTTCTCGGCGAAGAATATCGTCATGAAGACGAAGGATGCGAGCTTCAGCTATGATGAAATTCGCAGCAATGGTTTTACGGCTCGTCTGCCGGCCGTGCCGTTCACCGAAACTTTGCAAAAGCTCCAGTCTCTCGAAAAGGCGGACGAGCTTTCACCAGCAGAAACGCGTGAGCTTATTCTCCAGCTGACTTCATTGTTCGAAACGATCGGCAAGGGCGACGTCGAAATGCTCGGCATGAAGATCGAACCTGCCGATGCCTCGAAGGGGAAGGGCGGTATCGAACGGATCGCGGTCGCTTTCGACAATCAGAAGATGGACGCTACCATCAAAGGTTTCGATTTCGCGGAAGGCCAGGATTACATGAAGATGGAAGAAGCTTCCCTGAAGGGCTTCTCCTGGGCGACGTCGATCGAAGCGTTGAAGAAGTTTGCGTCGCTGAGCGACGATCAGGTTGAGAACTTCCCTTATACGACCATGCTTCCGGAATTCGGCACGCTTCGGATTGCTGGCATCGACGCCGACCTGCCATACGACCAGTCTGAAGATGTGGACGCAGGCGAGGAAAACGCGGACGATGCAGATCAGGCTTCAACCGAAGAAACGTCGGTTCCTTCGCTGCCCGAACGCATTCAGTTTGCGTTGAAGAGCTATGAAGTGGCTCTCAATAAGCCGTACAACGGCATTCCGACAGATGTGCGCGTGGCTTACGAAGATATGTCGCTCAAAGTCCCGGCACAGGGCAGTGACGAGTTCTACCAGCAACTTCGGAAACTTGGTTATGATCGTCTCATCATTTCCTCAAATTTCGAGGCCAACTGGGATGAAGCAAACCAAAATCTGATCATCAAGGACATTTCAATCAGCGGCAAGGATATGGGGTCGGTGTCCATGTCCGGCTTGATGGGGGGCTTCACCAAGGAGTTCTTCTCAGGCGACAAGGTGATGACGCAGGTTGCTTTGCTCGGGCTCAAGGCCAGGCAGGTGAACCTCAAGATTGAGGAAAAGGGCATCATCGCCAAGGGCATCAAAATGTATGCCGAAGAAAATAATATGTCCGAAGATGAAGTGCGCAGCACTGTGTCTCTGGTAGCCGCAGCCGCTCTACAGGAACTGGCAGCGGATCAGCCCCAGTTGCAGGACGTTGCGGCGGCGTTTTCTACCTTCCTCGCGAAGCCGAATATCTTCGAGCTGGCTGTCAAAGCCAAAGCCGATAAGGGAATTGGCGCTCTTGAAATGGTCGCAGCATCGCAAGACCCGCTCACTTTGCTCGACAAAGTCGATATCGAAGCCAAGACGGAATAATCGACTATCCTATCAATCTGCGCGAAACGCCGGCCCTTGGCCGGCGTTTCTGTAATCAGAGCTTCACCAAAACATTACACAAGGGTCATGCCCTTGAAATACAAGGGTCCTAGTAAGCCTCGGAAATAACGAGGCCAACATGACCAGAAAAAACGTCCTGCTTATCGTCGTTGATCAATGGCGAGCAGATTTTATCCCTCACCTGATGCGGGCGGAGGGACGCGAACCCTTCCTTAAAACTCCCAATCTTGATCGTCTTTGCCGGGAAGGCTTGACCTTCCGCAACCATGTCACGACGTGCGTGCCATGTGGCCCCGCAAGGGCAAGCCTGCTCACAGGTCTCTACCTGATGAATCACCGGGCAGTGCAGAACACCGTTCCACTTGACCAGCGTCATTTGAACCTTGGAAAAGCCCTGCGTGCTATTGGCTATGACCCCGCGCTTATCGGTTACACGACAACCACACCCGATCCGCGTTCCACGTCTCCCAGAGATCCGCGTTTTACGGTTCTGGGCGACATCATGGATGGATTTCGCTCTGTTGGCGCATTTGAGCCCAATATGGATGGGTATTTTGGCTGGGTGTCACAGAACGGCTTTGAACTGCCGGAGAACCGCGAAGATATCTGGCTGCCGGAAGGTGAGCATTCCGTTCCCGGCGCAACCGACAAGCCATCGCGCATCCCGAAGGAATTTTCGGATTCGACATTTTTCACTGAGCGCGCACTGACATATCTGAAGGGCAGGGACGGCAAGCCTTTCTTCTTGCATCTTGGCTATTATCGCCCGCACCCGCCTTTCGTAGCCTCTGCGCCCTACCATGCGATGTACAAGGCCGAGGATATGCCTGCGCCTATACGTGCGGAGAACCCGGATGCCGAAGCGGCACAACATCCGCTTATGAAGCACTACATCGATCACATCAGACGCGGTTCGTTCTTCCATGGCGCGGAAGGCTCGGGAGCAACGCTTGATGAAGGCGAGATTCGCCAGATGCGAGCCACCTATTGCGGCCTGATCAGTGAGATTGACGACTGTCTGGGACAGGTCTTTGCTTATCTTGATGAAACCGGTCAGTGGGATGACACGCTTGTCATCTTCACGAGCGATCATGGTGAGCAGCTGGGCGATCATCACCTTCTCGGCAAGATCGGCTACAACGCCGAAAGCTTCCGTATTCCTTTGGTCATAAAGGATGCGGGGCAGAACAACCACGCTGGCCAAATCGAAGATGCCTTTTCCGAAAGCATTGACGTCATGCCGACCATCCTTGAATGGCTGGGCGGAGAAACGCCTCGTGCCTGCGACGGCCGTTCTCTGTTGCCGTTTCTGGCAGAGGGAAAGCCTGCCGACTGGCGCACCGAACTGCACTACGAGTTCGATTTCCGCGATGTATTCTACGATCAGCCGCAGAATTCGGTCCAGCTTTCCCAGGATGATTGCAGCCTCTGCGTGATCGAAGACGAGAACTACAAGTACGTGCATTTTGCGGCCCTGCCGCCGCTGTTCTTCGATCTGAAGGCGGACCCGCATGAATTCAACAATCTGGCTGATGATCCCGCTTATGCGGTTCTCGTTCGCGACTATGCCCAAAAGGCACTGTCGTGGCGGCTGTCACACGCCGACCGGACACTCACTCATTACAGATCCGGCCCGCAAGGGCTGACAACGCGCAACCATTGATCTCAGGAGCAACCAATGATCAACCTGACCCGACGCGGGATGCTTGGACTTTCGGCGGGTGCCGCCGGTTCGCTTATCCTGCCGCGCTTTGCTATCGCGCAGGCTGACAATCGCCCATCGATCACCATTGCCGTGCAAAAGGTGGCGAACAGTAATACGCTCGACGTCCTTCGCGAACAGTCGAATGTCGGCGAACGCGTTTTCTTCTCCAGTATCTGGGAGGCGCTGATCGACCGTGACTGGTTGGGCGGGCTTTCTGCCGTACCGGGCCTTGCGACCGAATGGACCCGCATTGACGACAAGACCGTGGAACTGAAGCTCCGGCAAGGCGTGAAATTCCACAATGGCGATGAGATGACCGCCGAGGACGTTGCCTTCACCTTCGGCAAGGAACGCATGTTCGGCGACACGCAGCCTGCCGAAGGCAAGACGATTTATGTCTCGGAGAAAAACCCGCTTGGTCGCGAAAGCAAGGAACTGCCGCTCGAAGTGCCTGCGACGGCACGCCGTTCGTGGCCATCCCTGCTGGGTGTCGAAGTCGTCGACAAATATACGGTGCGTTTCAAGAACGGTACGCCGGACGTGACCATGGAAGGCCGGATCTCGCGCTACGGCAGCCAGATCATGAGCCGTCGTGGCTGGGAGGAGTCGCCGAGCTATCTCGACTGGGCACGCAAGCCAATCACCACCGGGCCTTACAAGGTCGTCGAGTTCAAGCCAGACAACATGCTGGTGCTCGAAGCTCATGACGAATATTGGGGTGGGCGCCCGCCGCTGAAGCAAATTCGCTTCATCGAAGTGCCGGAAGTTGCTTCGCGCATCAATGGTCTGCTCTCAGGTGAGTATCAGTTTGCCTGCGACATTCCGCCGGATCAGATCGAGGGCATCGAAAAGAATGATGCTTTCGAGGTTCAGGGCGGTACGATCCTCAACCACCGTCTCACCGTTTTCGACAAGTTCCATCCGCAACTGGAAAACCCGCTAGTGCGCCGCGCATTTACCCATGCGATCGATCGTCAGGCGATCGTGGATTCGCTGTGGGCAGGCCGAACGGTCGTTCCAGCGGGTCTTCAGTGGGATTATTATGGCGATATGTTCGTTCAGGGCTGGAACGTTCCGGAATATAACCCTGATCTCGCTAAGCAGCTTCTGAAGGAAGCCGGTTACAAGGGCGATGCAATCCCTTACCGCCTGCTCAACAACTATTACACAAACCAGACCCCGACGGCCCAAATCCTCGTGGAGATGTGGAATCAAGTGGGCCTGAACGTCGAAATTCAGATGAAGGAAAACTGGCAGCAGATTCTGGAAAAGAGCCCGGGACGCGCCGTGCGTGACTGGTCCAATTCTGCGCCCTTCAACGATCCTGTTTCTTCCATCGTCAGCCAGCATGGCCCGAACGGTCAACAGCAGCAGGTCGGAGAATGGACGAATGAGGAAGCGAACAAGCTTTCCGTCATTCTGGAAACCAGCACGGATCACGCAAAGCGCAAAGAAGCATTCAAGCGGATGCTGGAAATCTGCGAGCGTGAAGATCCAGCCTATACGGTCCTCCATCAGAACGCGACTTTCACGGCGAAGCCGAAGTCGCTGAAGTGGAAAGCGGCACCTGCTTTCGCAATGGACTTCCGCAAGAACAACTGGGCTTGAACCATTGTAGACGCGAGCCCGGCTTGGCCGGGCTCGCTTGTCCTTTGGGGCATTTAGCCCCGCGAATATGAATGAACCAGAAGGATTGCATGATGCCGCTGGTCGAAATTTCCAATCTGCAAGTAGCTTTTGATGGCGTGCTGGTTCTGCATGGTATCGACCTCTCAATTGAGCGTGGCGAAGCTGTGGGGCTTGTCGGGGAATCCGGCTGTGGCAAGTCTGTGACCTGGCTGGCAGCACTCGGCCTCCTTCCTAAGAAGGCGTCGATCTCCGGCAGTGTCCTTCTCGAAGGAACGGAATTGCTGACCGCGTCTCGCAGCACGCTCGAAAGTGTTCGCGGCGGTCGCATAGCCATGATCTTTCAGGACCCGTCGAGTTCGTTGAACCCGGTTATCCGGGTAGGGCGGCAGATTGAGGAAGCAGTGCGACTACATCGCGGCCTGACAGGACCTGCGGTTCGGGCAGAGGCTTTGCGATTGATGGAACTTGTTGGAATTCCCGATGCTCGCCGACGTATTGATAATTATCCGCACGAATTTTCGGGTGGCCAGAACCAGCGTTTGATGATCGCCATGGCGCTGGCAGGAAACCCCGACATTCTTATCGCGGATGAGCCGACGACAGCACTTGATGCGACGATCCAGGCTCAGATACTCGATCTGCTGGCCGGGCTGCGAGCGGAAACGGGTATGGCTGTAGTCTTTATCAGTCATGATCTTGGCGCTGTTTCGCAAATCTGCGAACGGGTTTCGGTTATGTATGCGGGACGCATTGTCGAGCAGGCCCGGACCGAGGCGCTTTTCGCCGCTCCGCGCCATCCCTATACACATGGGCTGTTTGATTCCATTCCCAGCCTTGATGGCGGACGCAATCGCCTGATCCCCATTGAGGGCACAGTTCCCGAACCCGGCAAGCTTCCGCAAGGTTGTGCATTTTCGCCGCGCTGCCTGAGCGCGAGCGATCTCTGCGCGCGAAGCCTCCCAAGGCTTGGTGTTCCGCAGGATGACGCCGGCGAAGGGCGCACGGTCGCCTGTTTTCACCCTTATCCGGCAGCGTCGTCTTTGCTGCCATCAATGCGTGGGCATGTTTCAATGCAAGCGAGCACAGAGGCGATAGCACAATGACAGCCGCTCTTCTCGAAGCCCGCGACCTTGTCAAAACCTATACGTCACGCAAAGGGCTGTTCGCGCAACCCGTTACGGTTCGCGCTGTTGATGGCCTTTCCCTATCGGTCGCTCCGGCGACGACACTGGGAATCGTTGGCGAATCCGGTTCGGGTAAATCCACGACGGGGCGTCTGCTTCTGGGTCTGGAAGACCCCAGCGAGGGAGACGTCACGTTCGAAGGCTCAGCCCTGCCTCGCCAGAAGACCCCGAGCTGGCGCGCTCTACGAGCGCGTATGCAACTCGTTTATCAGGACCCTCTTGCAGCCCTGGATCGACGGTTACCGATTGGCCCTCAGATAGCCGAGCCGCTGGAAATCCATGGCATTGGAACCCCAGATGAGCAGAAAGCTCGTGTCGTCGAACTGATGCGGGCGGTCGGGCTTCGTCCCGATCAGGCTTCATGCCACCCGCACGAGCTTTCCGGTGGACAGCGCCAGCGCGTCGTCATCGCGCGGGCCATCGCGTCCAAACCGCGCCTCATCGTGTGCGATGAGCCCGTGTCGGCGCTGGATGTTTCTATTCAGGCGCAGGTCGTAAACCTTTTGCGGGATTTGCAGGAACGCGAAGGCATTGCGATGGTTTTCATCAGCCATGATCTGAAGGTGGTGCGCAATATATCGGATCGTGTCGTGGTCATGTATCTGGGCCGTATCGTCGAAGAAGCTTCCTCTGACGAAATTTTTGCCAAGCCGCTTCATCCTTATACGCAGGCGCTTGTATCCAGTGTCCCGGTTGCCGGAACGCCGCTCAGCGATCGTATCATCTTGCAGGGGGGGCCGCCGAACCCTGCCGCGCGACCGAGTGGCTGCGCCTTTCATCCCCGCTGCCGTTTTGCCGCTCCGCGCTGCAGCAGCGAGACACCTGAACTCCTCGACATGCCCGCGGGGCGCAAAGTGGCCTGCCATTTTGCAGAGGCCCTTCAGACGGACGTTATTCATGCTTAGATTTCTGATGGTTCGCGGGTTCCGCGCATTTGTGACCATTCTTCTGGTGGTAACATTTGCCTTTGTGGTGTTGCGCATGTCTGGTGATCCGGCCCAGATCATCATGGGGCCGGATGCACCGCCGGAAGCCATAGCTGCGTTCCGAAAGAACTGGGGTCTCGACGATCCGCTCTGGCAGCAATATTTGCGCTATTTCGGAGCCATTGCACGCGGCGATCTTGGAATATCGATGCGCGACGGCCAATCGGCAATCGCACTCGTGGCAGAACGGATACCTGCCACGCTTCAACTCACGATACCGGCTTTGCTGATCAAACTTGGGCTTGGCATTCCCGCCGGAATCTATGCGGCGCTGCACCGCAACAGCTTCATTGACCGGGCTGTCATGGCGACTGCTGTCATTGGCTTCACGTTACCGAGCTTTGTACTCGGCCTGTTGCTTGTGCTGGTGTTCTCGGTATCGCTTGGATGGTTGCCTTCGGGCGGACAGGATAGCTGGATGCACGCCATTCTCCCTATCATCACGATGGGGCTTGGCGGCGCGGCTATTCTGGCGCGGTTTTCCCGCAGTGCGATGATCGAGATTCTGGGGCAGCCATATATTCGCACGGCGAGCGCCAAAGGTGTGTCGTGGCGCGATGTCGTCTGGCGGCACGCGCTACCCAATGCGGCCATTCCGATCGTTACCATCGTCGGTTTGATGGTGGGGTCGTTGATTGCAGGCGCAGTGGTTGTAGAGTCGCTCTTTTCCTGGCCGGGGGTGGGCAGATTGCTCGTGGTTTCGGTTGCCAATCGCGATCTCGCAATCGTGCAATGCATCCTGCTTCTCGTGGCCGCGACGATGGTAATCTCCAATTTCGTTGTCGACCTTCTCTACGGTTATCTCGATCCGCGTCTGCGTCAGGCGCAGGGCAAAGCGTGAGGCCGAACTGATGACGGATATGACCGCCAATACAGCTACTCTTTCTACACAGCCCCAAAAGACCCATAAACGCCTTCCGCTGATGGTCATCATCGGCTTCATCTGGATCGCGGCGATGATTCTGATTGCTCTGACTGCGGATTGGATTAAGCCTTACAACATCACGGCTTTCGATCTGAAAAACCGCCTCGCATTGCCGGGCAATCCGCAACATTGGCTGGGTACCGATGAGCTCGGACGTGACGTGCTCTCGCGTCTTATCGAGTCCATCCGTATTTCACTGCTCATTGCATTCGGTGCGACTGTCATTTCTGCAGTGTTCGGTACGACGCTCGGTTTCCTCGCAGCTTATTTTCGCGGTGTGGTGGAGCAGGTGGTGGTCATGCTGGCTGATTTTCAGGCGGCACTGCCATTCCTCATTTTGTCGCTTGCCGTGCTTGCCTTCTTCGGAAGCTCGCTTCTGCTGTTGACCTGCCTGATGGGTTTCTATGGCTGGGAGCGTTATGCCCGTATCGCTCGCGGGCTGGCCGTTTCTGCCAATGCGCAAGGTTACGCGGCGGCGGTTACGCAGCTCGGCGCCGCGCCGTCACGCGTTTATCTCAAGCATATTCTCCCGAATATTGCTTCGACCCTGATCGTCTCGATGACGCTGACATTTCCGGAGATCATTTTGCTCGAAAGCAGTCTGTCATTTCTTGGTCTCGGCGTGCAGCCACCAATGACCAGCCTCGGCAATATGGTCGGTTATGGCCGCGAGTATCTCACCCGTGCGCCGTGGATCATGCTCGCGCCGTCATTCGTGATCATGTTCACGACTCTGTCGATCAGTTTTGTGGGCGATTGGCTGCGTGACAAGCTGGACCCGACAACCCGATAAGCCTGTCCCCCTCGCCAGCACTTGGGCCTTGCGATTCTGAAAGCGAGTTGCTTAGTGTGATCTGTTCGAATTTTTGTGGGAAATGACGTCTTATGTTGAAGAATATCAATCCATTGCTGACCGGCTCGCTGCTGGAAGTCCTCGCAGATATGGGGCACGGCGACGATCTGGTGATTGTCGATGCCAATTATCCGGCGCAGTCTTCCGGTGTGCACGTACTGGATTTTCCGGGAATCACTGCAACGGATATGGCTGAGGCTGTTCTGTCGCTGCTGCCTTTGGACGATTTTGTCGATAAGCCAGCGGCTGTCATGCAGGCGCCAAATGAAACGCCAGCGATTTTCAAAGAGTTTGAAGCTGTCATTGAGAAGGCCGAGGGGCGAAAGATTTCTGTCGATCCAATGGAGAGATTTGCCTTTTATCATCGCGCTCGTGACGCTTTCGCGATCATTCGGACGGGTGAAAAGAGATTGTATGGCAATATCATCTTCAAGAAGGGCGTCATCCGCTCCTGATGTGTCGTTGATATCTATGTAAAAATAGCCCGGACGTTGAGCCCGGGCTATTTGTTTAAGGCTTATTCCTGCGGCTTTTCTGCCTGGCCCTTCATCGGGCCTTTGTGCTCTACACCCTTGTGGTGGCCCATGTGATGGGAACCCTTGTGAGAACCTCGGGCGTGGTGCATTTTCGCTGCGCGCATTTCGCTGCGATCAATCTTGCCGTCCTCATTCCGATCCAGTGCAGCGAATTCTTTCTTGCGCTGGTTTTCAACTTCCGCAAGCGTGACCTTGCCGTCGCCGTTGACGTCAAGTCGGCGCTCCATGCGGTCAGCTGCACGGCTCACGATGCGCTTTTGTGCCAGTGCTTCGATTTCAGCGCGAGAAAGTACCCCGTCGCCATCGGTATCGGCTGCCTTGAGATCATCCATGCGTGAGAATTTTTCGAGGTCGACGGGGCCATGTCTGCCCTTCATATCTTTGTTTGGTGCAACGGCCGTCTCTGTCACCGGTTTATCAGTATTTTTACTGCTATTTTCTTGCGCCAGTGCGGGTGCGGCAAGCAAAGATGTTGCAATTACAGCGATAAATGCGGTCTTGGATTTCATGGTTATTTTACTCCATTACTCTTTTACAAGGGGCGCCGCTAGATGGCGTGTGAGTAATGTCTGTCATCCTAGATGAACTGCATATGAATATGCGAATTAATTATCGGTAATGTGTCGGAGGAAAAGCCGCAGTCCAACGAGGACATTCTTAATGGTGCGGGAAGCTGAAAGAATCGAAGCGTATTTTCAATACGGAAGAGTCTGGTTTTGTCCAGTCAATGAAGACGGTATATCAGCGGAAGCGTTTGTTTTCAGAAGAGAAAATGGTGGGTGATGTAGGGATCGAACCTACGACCCGCTGATTAAGAGTCAGCTGCTCTACCAACTGAGCTAATCACCCACTCGCTTTGCCGAGGCAGCGGCCCCGGTGAAGTGAGCGGTTCTATAACGGCCTCTTTTCCACCTGTCCAGCCTCCAACTGCAAATTTTCTGAAAAAAATGAAAGTTAGCGCAAAAAGCCCGGAAATGCGGGGCTTTTGAATTCGGGATTTTGCGCGCCATCAGTGTTTATTTAAAATATACATACTGAGGTTGCATATATGAGGCATGCATTGGAGAATCAAAAAAGAGAAATTCTTGATTTGATTCATTTTTTTACGGTTCGACGTTGTAAGGAGACGCAGGCGGCTCCATATTCGACGTTGCCGGTACAATATGTGGGCGGGAAGTTTATCAGGGAGTAGGGCCACGCTGCAAATGTCGCAGCCATGTCATCAATTATTGATGCTTGTCTGAGAAACTACTGCATATAAAAGACTTGATCGGTTGGTAGTTGTCCTGAATCAAAGGATACCGACGCGGCCCAGAAAAAAATTCAGAGCAAGGCGCTTTATGCACCGGGTTGCCCTTGCTGCATAACAGGAACGGCTCATAGCGGTTCAAAACCCGGTTTGCGACATTTGAGGACGGAATGGAAAGCATAATAGGCGATCTCGGACAGTTTATTTCCGATCATCGGGCATGGGCTGGGCCTATCGTAGGCGCTATCGCCTTTGGCGAATCTCTCGCCATTATTGGAATGTTCATTCCGGCCACCCCTATCATGATTGCCATCGGCGGCCTTGTGGGCGCCGGAATCATTGAACCCATTCCCGTCATTATCGGCGCAATCATTGGTGCTGTGATTGGCGATATCATCTCCTATTTCCTGGGATGGTGGCTCGGCCGCAATATCATTCACAAATGGCCGCTCAACAAGCACCGTAGCGGCGTGGCGCGTGCGCGCCTGCTGTTCCGCCGTTACGGCTTTTCGGCGGTGTTTCTGGGGCGTTTCTTCGGTCCTATACGCTGCACCGTGCCGATGGTTGCCGGCATAATGTCCATGGATCAGACGCGTTTCCAGACCGCCAACGTGCTTTCTGCGCTGGTATGGGCCCCGGCTATGTTCCTTCCGGGCTGGCTGGTCGGTCGCGGTGCAGGCATTTTCGCCAGAATGGACGGCGATCACATGTTCTGGTTTGTCATCGGGATCACGGTTGCCACCATCATCGTGACGGTCATTGGCGTTCGCTTTTTCAAAGCCCGTCCGCGACGCGAGCGGAAACGGCGTGTACAAGTTACGCCAGCGGAATAATCGGCCTCTTGTATGGCGGGCTCCAGACTGCATAATAACAGGACCATATGTTTCATATGGCAACCGGTTTCGCTAAGGCTTATGCCTCGCAAACCTCTTACATAAGGTTCATCGCGCTTTATGCCCGACGACAGTTCTGACGATTCGTCTTCTCGAAGTCCGAATTTCCCAGAGGGATGTTCGGGCTTCCTCTGCATTGAACAATTCCCGATAAGCTTCGCCATTTCGAGACTGGACCGTAGGATGCGGCCCGGTCACAAATTGTTTGCGACAATATCTCCAATTTCCATTTCCGCTGATCTTTAAGAGGAGCCGACATATCATGGACTGGTCCATGGACTGGATTGCCGACCCCAATGCCTGGATAGGTTTGGTGACATTGGTGGTACTCGAGATCGTTCTCGGTATCGACAATCTCGTCTTCATCGCCATTCTGGCCGACAAACTGCCCCCGCATCAACGCAATCGTGCGCGGCTGGTCGGTCTTACCCTGGCTCTTCTGATGCGTTTGGTGCTGCTCGCTTCGATTTCATGGATCGTTACGCTTCGCGAGCCATTGATCTCGTTGATGGGCATGTCCTTCTCGGGGCGGGACATCATCATGCTGATCGGCGGTCTGTTCCTCCTTGCCAAGGGCACCATGGAACTCCATGAACGACTGGAAGGCGATCACGGGCCCAAAAGCTCCAAGGCAGTCCATGCCGTGTTCTGGCAGGTGATTGTCCAGATTGTCGTTCTGGACGCCGTGTTCTCGCTCGACAGTGTCATCACGGCCGTTGGCATGGTTCAACACCTGCCGGTCATGATGATCGCTGTGGTGATCGCCATCGGCGTGATGATGCTTGCTTCCAAGCCGCTGATGGATTTTGTCAACAAGCACCCGACCGTTGTGATCCTGTGTCTCGGTTTTCTTATGATGATCGGCTTCAGTCTGGTCGTGGAGGGCTTCGGCTTCCATATCCCGAAGGGCTATCTCTATGCGGCGATCGGCTTCTCGGTGTTGATCGAGGCTGCCAATCAGATGTCGCGGCACAATCGTGAAAAATTGGTCACTACCAATGATTTGCGTGAACGCACGGCAGGTGCCGTTTTGCGCCTGCTGGGTGGCGGTCGTGGCGAAAACCCGCTCTCCGATACTGTGGACGTGATCGCCCAGCAGACAGCGGCCAGCGATGTCTTCCTGCCCGAAGAAAAAGAGATGATCCGCGGCGTTCTCGATCTGGCCGACCGGCCTGTGCGTTCCATCATGTCGCCGCGCAACGAGATCGAATGGCTTGATCTTGATGAAGATCAAGCGGAACTCGATGCGGCCATTCGCAAGCTGTCGCATTCCCGCGTCATCGTTGCACGCCGTCAGGTGGATGAATTCGTTGGAGTGGCACTGGTCAGGGATCTTCTGCTGGATATCGGCGACAGGAAACCTGTCGACTGGGACAAGACTGTGAAGCAGCCGCTTGTCGTGCATGAAAATGCAAATGTGCTGCGCGTGATGGAACAGTTGCGCAATTCACCTGTTCAGATTGCGGTCGTCGTGGATGAGCATGGCTCTTTCGAAGGTGTGGTGACGCCCACCGACGTTCTGGAAGCCATTGCCGGTGAATTTCCGGATGAAGACGAAGAGGCCGCTGTCGCGCAGTCGGACGGGCAGGGTGGTTATCTCGTGGACGGCTTCACGGATATCCGCCGTTTGAGTGGGCTTCTGGAGCGCGATCTTCTCGACGATGGCGATCGCTATACGACCCTTGCCGGCTATGTTCTCTGGCATCTGGGACATCTGCCTCTGGGCGGGGAAAGTTTCGTCGCCGATGGTCTGGAGTTCAAGATCGAGTCGATGAATGGTCGTCACATCGGCAAGGTCCGTATTACGCCCTCAATCGACTATGAGGTATAACAGGAATGAATTTGCGGGCTGGTGGATATGGCTCGCAAATTATTTCACGCAGTTAACTCCGATCAAATAAGTGGGTTATTGACAAAAGCCGAGAAGCCTTCAAAATTAACCTCTCGTTCATTGTTGCGGCGAAAGCGCGGCAATATTGGAGCGTAAGGCAACGAGGAGGCCAAGCATGAAGCGAACCGTTCAACTGCTCGCTATGAAAATGAAGAATACGTTTTTGCGTGTTCCGGCCTTTCTGGAACAGCCTTGGCGTGAGATGAAGCTGAATGCTGAAGAAATCGCAGCCCGCCGCCGCAATCGGCTGGAACGTGGCGAGCATAATTTCCTCTGGTGCTGGCAGCATCGCGGCTTCTGGTAAATTCGCTCAGGCGAGTACAGTTTTGAAGGCAGGAGGCGAAAGCCTCCTGCCTTTTGCGTTTCATTTTAAGGTTTTGCTCCAGGTGAGAATTATTTTCTCACGCTGACATATTGATTGGGCGCAGGTTCCATGAATGGCTTTGAAAGTAGTTTATATATTTAAATCAATGATTTAGATTGATTTTGTCTCTTCTCTCGTTAGATTTGTTTTCCGAAAACAATCCAGTTTAGAGCGCTTTTCGCAAACGGCGCGGTGGGGATGGGTCTAATGAGAAAAATTATTCTATATGCGGCGGTGGCTCTTGGTCTCGGCTCCGCACCGGTTCACGCGCAGGAGCCAAAGGAAATCCTCAATGTTTCCTATGACATCGCGCGGGAACTCTACGAGCAGATCAACAAGGCATTCGTCGCTGACTGGAAGACCAAGACCGGTGAGGATTTGACCGTCAACCAGTCCCATGCTGGATCATCGAAGCAGGCGCGTTCGATTCTGGAAGGGCTTGAGGCGGATGTGGTGACCTTCAATCAGGTGACCGACGTGCAAGTTCTCCATGACAAAGGCAATCTCATTCCAGCCGACTGGCAGAAGCGATTGCCCAACAACTCGTCGCCTTATTATTCGTTTCCCGCGTTCCTCGTTCGTGAAGGCAATCCAAAGAACATCAAGAATTGGGATGATCTGGCACGCGACGACGTCAAGGTGATCTTCCCGAACCCCAAAACCTCGGGCAATGCGCGTTACACCTACCTTGCCGCGACGGCTTACGCGAACGAGGCGTTCAAGGGCGATCAGGCAAAGGTGCATGAATTTATCGGCAAGATTTTCAAAAACGTTCCGGTCTTTGATACAGGCGGTCGCGGGGCAACGACAACTTTTGCCGAGCGTGGGATTGGCGACGTGCTGGTGACTTTCGAAGCAGAAACGCGCGGGACCGAAAAGGTGCTCGGGCCTGACAAGTACGATGTTGTCGTACCGGAAGTCAGCCTGCTCGCGGAATTTCCCGTTACGGTCGTGGACAAGGTGGTGGACAAGCGTGGCTCGCGCAAGATTGCCGAAGCTTATCTGAATTATCTCTACGCCCCGGAAGGCCAGGAAATCCTGGCTCAAAACTTCAACCGCGTGCATGACAAGGACGTCATTGCAAAGCATAAGGATATCTATCCTGATGTGCGCCTTGTGACGGTTGAAGATGCTTTTGGTGGCTGGGAGAAAGTGCAGAAAGAACATTTCGCCGAAGGCGGAGTGCTTGATCAGCTCTTCAAAGGCAAATAACGAAGCCGACTGGCGATCCCGGGCGGGGTCGCCTCGCATTTTGGAAAAATCCAGTGGCGCTGCTCAGCATGAAACGTAATTCGGTGTTGCCAGGGTTTGGGCTGACCCTCGGTTGCACCTTGCTTTATCTGGTTGTGATCGTGGCATTGCCGCTGCTGGCCATGATCCTGAAAACGGCAAGCCTTGGCTGGAGCGACTTTTGGAGTATCGTGACTTCAGAGCGGGCGCTGGCGACTTACAAGATCACCTTGAGCGCTGCTGCGGTGGCGACTGTGTTCAATGGCCTGTTCGGCCTTCTGCTGGCCTGGGTCCTGACTCGATATGAATTTCCAGGCAAACGTCTGATCGATGCCGCTGTCGATCTTCCTTTCGCGTTGCCGACTGCCATTGCTGGTTTGGCGCTTGTAACACTGTTCGCCCAGAATGGCTGGTTCGGGCGGCTTCTTGAGCCGATCGGGGTTAAGGTCGCTTACGCGCCCCTTGGCATCATGATCGCGATGTTTTTCACCAGCATCCCATTTGTCATCCGCACGGTTCAGCCTGTCCTTGAGGATATGAGCGCGGATGTGGAAGAGGCTGCGCGCAGCCTTGGGGCCAGTTCCTGGCAGACATTCTCGCATATTATCTGGCCGACCATCTTTCCGGCTTTCCTTGCGGGCTCGTCGCTTTCCTTTGCGCGCAGCCTTGGCGAATTCGGCTCAATTGTCTTCATCTCGGGCAATCTGCCCTTCGAAACCGAAGTGACATCGCTGCTCGTTTTCATTCGGTTGGATGAATATGACTATCCGGCCGCGGCTGCGCTTGCATTCGTGATGCTTGTTACGGCTTTTGTCATGCTTCTTGTAACCAATCTCATTCAGGCAAGGCAGCTTCGTTATGCGGAACGCTAGCGCGAGCATGCAGGCGCGAAATTCAGGGCCGATGCGTAACCTGCTGATCTGGCTGGCAGCCGGGTTGTCTGTGATCTGTATCGGAGCGCCGCTTGCGGTCATCTTTTCCTATGCTTTCAGCAAGGGTGTCGGTGTCTTTTTCGGCGAGATATTGAAGCCGGATACGCTCCATGCGGTGTGGCTGACCATTCTGACGGTTATTGTCGTCGTGCCGATAAACATGGCCTTCGGTGTCTGTGTCGCATGGCTTGTCACCAAGTTCCGTTTTCCGGGCAGGCGGTTGCTGATTACTTTCGTTGAGATACCGTTCTCAGTTTCGCCCATCGTGGCGGGCGTGACCTATCTCTTCCTCTATGGGTCGCAAGGCCTGCTGGGTCCATTGCTGGAAAGCTATGATATCAAGATCATGTTTACGGTCCCGGCGATTTTTCTTGTCAGCCTCTTCGTGACTTCGCCTTTTGTCGCGCGTGAATTGATCCCGCTCATGGAAGTGCAGGGAAGCGATGAAGAAGAGGCGGCGCTGACGTTGGGGGCCAATGCCTGGCAAACTTTTTTCTATGTCACCTTGCCCAATATCAAATGGGCATTGCTTTATGGTGCGGTGCTTTGCAATGCGCGTGTCATGGGGGAATTTGGGGCAACGTCAGTTGTGTCGGGCGCAATACGCGGCAAGACAAACACGTTGCCGCTACAGGTGGAATTGCTGTTCAATGACTATAACGTCGCCGGTGCTTTCGCGGCAGCCTCGACACTGGCATTGATTGCTCTTCTAACTCTTGTTTTGAAGGTTTTGCTTGAGCGCAGGCAGGGCGCGTGAGTAAGGAAGCCGCCCATTCGAGGAATGGACGGCTTGCGGTCACGCTGCTTGGGAAAGCGTGTTGTTTACCGGTTCTCTGTGAAGAGAGGATGCCAGAATAATTCCCTCCGGCCAGCGGCTGAATCCGCTTGCCACGTTGATGTGACCGGCATGGCCGAGATCAACGAACCCCGATCCCCACACATGCGAAAGAGCTTCAGCCTTGGCAAAGCTCATATATTCATCGTTGCGGCTTGCCACGACGATGGAAGGGAAGCCCAGTTCATGGCGGGGCAGCGGGGCAAAGCTCTGGAAGCGGCTGTCCTTGCGGGCCATGGTCTCGGCGTCGGCAGGAGCAACGAGAAGCGCGCCTGCCACATGAGCAGCCGATGGGCGACTGGACAGATGGGCGACGAGCGCACAGCCGAGGCTATGGGCAACCAGAACTGCGCCCGGATTTTCGGCGAGTTTGGCTTCCAGCGCATGCATCCAGTCGGATAGCACCGGATAATGCCAGTCGTCCTGTTCGACAAGCAATGCTGACGGATCGTCATGCAACCATTGGCGCTGCCAGTGGCCTGCTTCCGATCCCTTGTAGCCGGGGATGATCAATGTCGCAGGCATGCGTCTTTCCTCTTGGATTAAAGCCTTGGGAGGGCGTTCAATTTCGCGATGCTTGTGCTTTGCGAAACTGGTTCCAAGATAGGCGGCTGAAGCCGCCTTTTTAAGGAAAACAAATTCAATTTGGAGCGATTATGTGAAAATTATGCTCCACGTCTGGCCTGTCTATTTTCGCTGTTTTTCATTCCAGCGCAAAAGAAACTGGGACTTTTCGAACACCAGCACTACCACGAGCGACATCGCGAAAGGGATGAGGAGATAGAGCAACCGGAAAACGATTAGCGCAGCCAGCACGTCAGCTTGATTCATATCCGGCAAGCCGGTCAGGAAAACGAGTTCCAGAACGCCTAGTCCACCTGGAGCGTGCGAGATTAATGCCGCAGAGAATGAGACCAGGAAAATGCCGAGAATGATGAGGAAACCGGGATTGCCGGCCTCTGGCAAGGCAAAGTAGATGATACCGGCGGCGCCGATCAATTCCAGCGGCGCGACGATGAGCTGCTGCACAACCACCGACATACGTGGATATTCCAGTCGGAAACTGCCGATCTGGAGCGGGCGCAGGCGTAACCAGCTGCCGAAGACATAAAGTAGCACAAATGCCAGCATCAAAAGGGCGATGACGATGGAAACGGTCGGCGTCAGCTCCTCGTTGAAACGCATCAGAATGTGCGGTTCCAGCAGAAGAACGACGCTGGAGGTTATGATGACACCAAGAATGAAGGTAAAAGAGCAAAAGGCAATCAGGACGGCGATTTCACTGCCAGGCATGCCTTGAGAGGAATAGGCCCGATAGCGCACCACAGCGCCTGAGACGACCGAAGCGCCGATATTGTGCGACAAAGCATAGGTGGTGAAGGAACAGAGCGCGATAAACAGCCAGGAAATTTTGCGTTTGAGATGCAGGAGCGCGATACGATCGTAGCCTGCAAGCGAACTGTAGGCCAGCAGTGCTGACGCTGTTGCCAGAACCCAATGATGGGCCCGGATCGCGTAAAGACTGTCCAGAACATCCTCAAGCGAAATGCTGCGAAGTTCGCGATAAAGAAGCCAGGCCGAAACTCCAACTGCGCAAATGCCTATGACCGGCCAGATGTAATCCTTTGCTTTCATCAACCGGTCACCACACGTTCATGCTTCATATCATCCCCATTTTTGCCCATCATATCGGTCGATCCGTCCGATACTATTCCCATTATGCCGTTCTGCGTTTCGCGTTCCGAAACGGTGTCGGCCTCGTTCTTTTTGATTTCGGTTCCGATTGCCTTCGCCATGGCGGCTGCAATCTCTTCTTCTCCCAGAATGACCGAGTTTGCGCCAAGATCATGCAGATATTGTGCCTCTGCTTTTGAACAGGCGCGCACGACGATGTTGATTTCCGGGTTGGCAGCTCGAGCCAGCGCGATCACACGACCGGCCTCAAAAGCGTTGGGTATCGCGATGACCAGGTTTCGAGCAGCCGACAGGTTGGCTGCCGCCAGTATTTCTGAATCCGAAGCATTGCCGGTAATCGCTTCAATACCTTTGTCTTTCGAAGATGCGCTGACTTTCGGCGAATCTTCAATCACGAGAAAAGGTGAAGTTTCCGCCTGCAATCCTCCCGCGATACCCGCGCCAATCTGGCCATAGCCAACCACAATCGTGTGTCCGGCCAGCGATGTTTGCGGCAACGGCTCGGGCTCGGAAATGCTGAGTTCGACATCGGCATTCTCGCCGGGCGTTGTTTCGCTTTTGCTTCGCTTTTCGATCCATGGCCGCATCCGTTCCGCGACGATGAACATGAGCGGATTGAGGAAGATCGAGAGGATTGCGCCCGCGAGAATGAGATCGCGCCCGGCTGGGGGGAGAAGATTGAGGCTGACGCCTAACCCTGCCAGAATGAATGAGAATTCACCGATTTGCGCAAGGCTTGCCGAAATGGTGAGCGCCGTGCTGACCGGACGACGGAAAGCGCGCACGATGAAGAATGCAGCAACGGACTTTCCGACGAGAATAATGGCGAGCGTCCCGAGCAGGGGCAGCGGATCGCGGACAAGGCTCATCGGATCGAACAGCATGCCGACAGAAATGAAGAACAGCACCGCGAAGGCATCACGCAGGGGGAGGGACTCTTCCGCTGCCCGATGGCTGAGCTCGGATTCGCTCATGACCATACCCGCGAAGAATGCGCCCAGCGCGAAGGAAACGCCAAAGAGATGTGCAGCGCCGAAAGCCACGCCCAGCGCAATGGCCAGCACGCCGAGACGAAACAGTTCGCGGGAACCTGTTTGAGCCACGACATTGAGAAGCCACGGTATGACCTTGCGGCCGACAATCAGCATCAGCGCGACGAACAGAATGACCTTGGCAATGGTGAGAAGGATGATGCCGCCGATGCCGAGACCGAGCCATGAAACGATGGGGTCGCTTGCCGCTGTCCCTTCTGCGCGGCCCGTTACGCTGGCGACTGCCGGAAGCAGCACCAGTGCCATGACCATTGCGAGGTCTTCGACGATCAGCCAGCCGACAGCGATGCGTCCGCGTTCGGTATCGATCAAGCGGCGTTCCTGCATGGCGCGCAGAAGGACGACGGTACTAGCCGTCGAAAGAGCAAGGCCGAAAACGAGGCCCGCCTGCACATCCCAGCCGAGCGCGAGGCCGAGACCGGTACCAAGGGCTGCGGCGGCAGCGATCTGCGCAAGTGCGCCGGGTACCGCGATGGCTTTGACGGAAAGAAGATCTTTGAGGGAAAAATGTAAGCCTACACCGAACATCAGCAGGATAACGCCGATTTCAGCGAGCTGCAGAATAAGGTCCTGATCTGCAACGAAACCGGGTGTGTGGGGACCGGCGATGACACCAGCTAGAAGATAGCCGACGAGGGGGGAGGTTTTCAGACGGGTGGCTATCGCACCGAAAATGAAGGCCAGGCATAACCCGATGACGATTGTCGCTATCAAAGGCGTGTCATGGGGCATCGGGTGCCTTCCCCCTCTGGCTGCTCAATTCTGTATGTGGGAGCCGGGCAAGGCCTGAACCTTGCCCGGCAAGCGGGTTATTTCTGCGCTGCGGCGCTGTCTTCAATTGCCTGATGGGCTTCCTTGCGATGCTGCCACCAGTTGCCCAGCAGAAGCAGAATCGGAGCCGCGATGAAGATCGACGACGATGTAGCGATAAAGATACCGAACAGCATCGGCACGGCAAAATTATGAACCGCGCTGCCGCCCCAGATAGCCATCGGGAGCATACACAGGAATGTTGTTACCGATGTATAAATACAGCGGACCAGTACCTGATTGATACTCATGTCCACGATCTCGCGCAGTGGCTTTGATTTATAAAGGCGCATGTTTTCACGCATGCGGTCATAAACCACGACCTTATCGTTTACCGAGTAACCGATAGCAGTCAGAAGTGCTGCGATGGCGGTCAGGTTGAAGTCGAGCTGGAACAGCGCGAAAAAGCCAACCATCTTGGTGGTGTCGAGGACAAGCGTGATGATCGCGCCCATCGCGAAGAACCATTCGAAACGCCACCACAGATAGATGAGCATACCGAGCGCCGAAAGCACAACGGCGATGAAGCCTGAGCGGGCCAGTTCGCCGGAAACCTTCGGGCCGACGACTTCCGTCCGCTCGATTTTCACGCCGGGATCGAGCTCGGTTACGGCCTGGCGCATCTTGTTGACGGCGGCCGTCTGTGCTTCTTCGCCGCCGTCCTGGCGCTGCACCCGGATAAGAACATCGTTCGGGCTGCCCGCGGACTGGAGTGCTACTTCACCAAGGCCTAGCGAGCCAAGCTTGGCACGAAGCTGTGCCAGATCCGCAGGTTGTGACGTAACGATTTCCGCCTGAATGCCGCCCTTGAAGTCGATGCCGTAATTCAGACCTGGCTTGAAGAACAAGCCAATCGACAGGATGGACAGGACGATCGAGACACCAATGCCGACGAAGCGAGCGTTCATGAAGCTGATATTCGTCTTTTCGGGAACGAATTTCAGGAGCGGCTCGATAACGAGCACCTTCAGCTTACGCTTGCGAACATACCAGGCCATGACCATGCGAACGAGGGTGACGTCCGTGAACATGGAGATTGCGATGCCGAGCATCATGGTGATCGCAAAGCCGCGAACCGGGCCGGTGCCGAAGGTGAACAGCAGCAAGGTCGAGATCAGCGATGTGACATTCGCATCCACAATGGTGGAGAAGGCGCTATGGAAGCCCTTGTCCAGCGCGGCCATGGCTCCGAGACCTCGCCGCGTTTCTTCACGGATACGTTCGTTGATGAGAATGTTCGCGTCAACCGCGATACCAATACCGAGAATGATACCGGCGATACCGGGCAATGTCAGCGTTGCACCAATAAGGCTCAGGGCCGAGAAGGTGAGCAGGGTGTGGAGCAGAAGCGCGACATTGGCGATGGTTCCCCAGACCCCGTACAGGAGCTGGATGAAGACCGCGACAAGCACGAAGCCGATGACGCCGGTGATCAAGCCCATCTTGATGGCATCGCCACCAAGATCCGGTCCGACTGTGCGTTCTTCGATAACGGTCAGCGGAGCGGGTAGGGCGCCTGCACGCAGAAGCGCGGAGAGGACGACCGTGTCCTGAACCGTGAAGCTGCCGGAAATCTGACCCGACCCGCCGGTGATCGGTTCGCGGATGACCGGAGCGCTCAGCACCTTGCCATCGAGGACGATTGCAAACGGGCGATTGACGTTCTTTGTGGTGATGTCCGCGAACTGACGTGCGCCGAGACTATCGAAACGGAAGGACACAATCGGCTCGTTAGTGCGCTGGTCGAAACCTGCACGCGCGTCGGTAAGACGTTCGCCGGAAAGCGCGATCTGATCTTCGATCGGATATTTGATGCTCGGGTCTTTGGAATCCGGCATGATGCTTACGCCGGGAGGCGGCGCATCGTTCGGATTGGCGTCAGCGACCATATGGAAGCTCATTTTTGCCGTGCTTCCGAGAAGCTGGCGAAGCTGCGCCGGGTCCTGGAGGCCGGGGAGCTGAACGACGATGCGATCCGACCCCACACGCTGGATGGAAGGTTCGGCGACGCCAACCTGGTCGACGCGCTGACGGATGATTTCAAGGCTCTGCTGGAGAGCGGCATCGAGGCGGTAGTTGAAGCCAGCTTCCGTCAGGGTCAGGCGTACCTGATTGTCGTTCGATGCAACATCAATATCGTTGATCGCCGTACCGAAACCGCTGGTGTTGACCTGCGAAATCAGGGTGCGCAGTGCAGTCTCTGCCTTCGAACGCTGGTCGGCATCAGGGATGGTCACGACAACAGCATCACCGACGGCGCGGATAGACTGCGGCTGGATGCGTTCTGCGCGCAGCTTGCTGCGGGCATCGTCGAGCAGAGTCCGCAAGCGATCCTTCTTCAGGCTGGCTGCATCGACTTCAAGCACGAGATAGGAGCCGCCGCGCAGATCGAGGCCGAGCGTGACCTGGCGCTTGGGGAACCAGGACGGCATCGCGTCAAGGTGCTTTTGGGTAAAGAAGTTGGGCAAGGCGATGATAACGCCGATCGCAACGATCAGGCTATATAGCACAACCACCCATTTCGAAGTACGCATGGATTAAGGTTCCGGTTGGTAAGCCCCAATTGCCACTCGAAGGTGCGGCGCGGGCATTGTTTTCAATGGCGATAGGATTGGTAAGGGCCAATCATCAAGAATGGCGTATTATGCGCTTTTCGGGGGCGCACGGGCAGAGCCAAAATGTCCCTGCAAGACCGCAAGGCGCTGGAATTTCCGCGCCGCTTCGGCTGAACCTGTCTTTGGAAGAAAAACGGTCGCCGCTGCAACCGGGAGTGCTGCTCCCGAGCTGTCGAGATAAGCAACTTTGATCTTGGCTGCTATGGCTTCGATCAGGATCGCCCGCATGGGTTGCGGGGAGGGGGTGGATTGCTGGCGAACAGGCGCTGACGGATTACCCTCGACCTGCCTTGCCACAATGCCGCCGGAGTGCCCGCGAGCCGCATCGTCATCGAGTGTTGAAAAATCGACGGCAAAGAGAAAAGCGGTAAACGACAGAACGCACGTCACGAACAGCATGAAACCATGCCGTTTGTGCTGTTCCGTGTTTTTCATGCCCTTCATCAAATCGCCAAGACTTTCTTTAGAGTCTATCCGTGGAGTTGAGCCAGCTTTTCACACTCATTGCGAATCCTCATTAATCATTTGTGTTCGCACGAACAAGGAAATACTGGCATCAAGGCTCGTCTCATACGCTATTGATCCGCTTCTCGCGCATTCTGAAATCTTGTAAGAACCCTATGCCTTGCAACCGTTTTAGGGCGCTTTATGTTGAAACCATGTCTTGTTTAACGGCAGAATTGAATTGGCATATTCACCGACGCTTCGTGTTCTTGCATTTTCTCTTCTAATCAGCGCCTGGTCGCTGGGCAGCATTGCGCCCACCTTTGCGCAGGACAATAAGCCGTCGCCGCCGCCAGCGACACAGTCAACGCCGCCGCCAGGCAGCGCCACTCAGCAGGCGCCAGCGGTCACTGAACAGCCAGTCCCGGCACCCGTTTCCGGCGTCGTTCAACAGCAAAGGCCGGTCATCAACGATCTGAAGCAACAGACGAAGCAGATCAGCGATCAGCTTCCGAAGGCAGCTTCGAATGATGAATCTCTTGCCAATCTCAAGCTCAAGCTGGACTCTCTTTCAAAGAAGCTTCTGGAGGCGGGCGTTGCATTTCGTCCGCGTCTTGCGGAAATAAATACGCGCCTCGAACAACTGGGCCCGGCACCCTCCGGCGATCAGCCGCCGGAACCGGCAATCGTCAGCGAAGAGCGTGCGAGGCTGACTTCCGAAAAAGCGGAAATCAATGCGATTGTCGGTGAGACGGAAGATACTTCGCTTTCCGTCAATCAGATGTCCGCAAAAATCGGGGATATGCGCCGGGATCTTTTTGCGAAGACACTTTCTCAGCGCGTGAACCTCGATACGACGCTCGGCACGGAGGTCGCTTCTGCCGCCAGCAACCAGATGGTTTCTCTCTGGCGCATCGTTCAATCATGGTGGCGCTTCGTCAGCACCTTCAAGCTCAATTCTTTTCTCGCCGCCGCTTTTTTTGCGTTTGTGGCCGCACTGGTCATCCAGCTTGGTGCAAGGCGCATTCTCGGAACCCTTTATCAACGTGACCCGACGGTGGAAACGCCATCCTATCTAAGCCGTCTTTCGGTGGCGTTCTGGTCTACCGTGATACCATCAGCGGCCGTTGGCGTATTTCTGGCTACGACTTACTTTTTTCTGAACTATTTCAACGTTTTGAGAACAGACATTGCGGCTCTTTTTCAGTCGCTTTTTCTTGTGCTGGGGCTTGTGTTCTTCATTCACAGACTGGCGTCCGCGTGTATCAGTTCGGATATGCCGCAGTGGCGCTTGGTTCCGGTTGCACCACGCCCGGGACGGGTATTGGGCTGGCTGATAACGGGGACCGCATTGACCAGTGGTCTCGATTCCTTCTTCGGAAAGGTCAACCAGATTTTGTCGTCGCCGCTGTCGCTGACGATGGCGAAAAGCCTGCTGGCCACGGTGATGGTCGGTGTTCTCATTCTGGCGATTGCATTCCTGAAGCCCGTCGAGCGCGAAAGGGACGGCGCCATCCGGTCATGGCCGCGTGCTTTCAGAACATTCCTCATCATATTGGGGCTTTTGCCTATTCTGGCTGCGCTTTTTGGCTATATCGGTCTGGCGCGCTTCATATCGCAGCAGATTGTGGTGACAGGCGCATTCCTCGTCACGATGTATATGGGTTTCCTGACTGGGCGCGCGATTTCCGAGGAACAGGCTTTTGCATCCAGCCAGATTGGCAAGGCTATGCGGGAGCGTTTTCATTTCGATGACGCGACGCTCGACCAGCTTGGGCTTGTGGCGGGGATTCTCATCAATCTCGTCGTGGCCTTGATCGGCATTCCGCTTGTTCTGATGCAGCTCGGTTTCCAGTGGGCTGAACTGAAAAGCACATTCTATCAGCTCATGACCGGCTTCCAGATCGGCAATATTTCGGTCTCCCTTATGGGCCTGCTCACCGGTGTCCTGCTGTTTGTGGTCGGCTATCTATTGACGCGCTGGTTCCAGAACTGGCTCGACACCAGCGTCATGGCGCGCGGACGTGTGGATTCCGGTGTGCGCAATTCGATCCGCACGGTCATAGGTTATGTCGGGCTTTGCCTTGCCGCTCTGGTGGGCATATCGGCAGCCGGGTTCAATATGTCGAACCTGGCTCTCATCGCCGGCGGTCTGTCTCTCGGTATCGGTTTTGGTCTTCAGAATATCGTTCAGAACTTTGTTTCCGGCCTGATCCTCCTTGCCGAGCGTCCGTTCAAGGTTGGCGACTGGGTGGAGGCTGGCACAGTCAGCGGTATCGTCAAGAAGATCAGCGTGCGTGCGACCGAAGTGGAAACCTTCCAGAAACAGTCGATCATCGTGCCGAATTCAACGCTTATCAACGGCAACGTTGGCAACTGGACCCATCGCAACAAGCTTGGGCGGATCGACATCAATGTGCAGGCCGCCTACACGGCAGAGCCGCGCCGCGTCCATGCATTGCTGCTCGAAATCGTTCGCGGCCATCCATCGATCCTGAAGAATCCCGAGCCATCTGTTTCGTTCCAAAGCATGAATGATTCAACGATGGTTTTTGACGTTTACGCCCATGTTGCTGACATCACGTCCACTGGCGGTATCAAGAATGAGCTCCGCTTCCAGATTGTCGAGCGTTTCCATGAAGAAGGGGTACACCTGTCTTCGTCTTCGACCGATTTGGTGCTGAGCGTTCCAGAGATCGAAAAGCTTTCAGACCTGTTGCAGAAGGAAAGGGAACTTTCGTCTGCCGTCAAAAAGAAAAAGGCAAGTGCAGATAAGGCGGATAACAAGGAAGATGCAGACGACCGGGCTTGATGAACATTTCGTTCAGTTGCAGTTCAGTTTTGTCTGTTTATAAACGGGATGACAAAGGGCAATAAGGCTCAGACGACATCGGACATATCGCTGCGGGAGCGATGGAAAGGTCGGGACGATATGAACAGAAATCAGGTCAACAGCTTAGGCAAGCTTGTTCTCGGTGCAGCCATTGGTTTTGCGGTCTCGGCTGGGAGTGCCTATGCCGCCCAGATTTCCAACAATGATAGCGGTCCTCAGACGATTGTAGTCACCGAAGGTGCTTCCAAGCGCGAAATGATCGTCGCGCCCGGCGAGACAGTGGATTTCTGCGCTTCAGGCTGCTTCGTGACCTTTCCCAATGGCGACCGCGAAGCATTGACCGGTGATGAAAAGATCACGATCAGCGGTGGCAAGGCTACGTTGAAATAACAATTTCATTCTGTATTGCAAAAAGCCGAGGCGACAGAGACCTCGGCTTTTTTACAGAGTGTTTAGCTGCGGGGCTTCAAGTTTTCCGGGTCGTAGAGCGGTTTATAGCCGATAGAGCGCACCTCAACCGGATAAGTCTCGCCGAAATATTCCACGTTCAGTTTGCGGCCTTCCTGACAATAAGCCCAGGGCAGATAAGCGAGGGCAATGTTCTTGCCGATGGTCGGACCATAAGCGACGGACGTCGTGAAAGACCGGCGGCCAAGCTCATCGACGAGTGTTTCTCCCGTTTCAGGGTCCTGTACCGGCATGATGCCGACTGGGAAACGGGCCACGCCTTGCTTATCGATATTGTCGGTCATGACCAGCGTGCAAAGCATGGCAGGCTGATGCTCGCGGGCACGATATTCCACATGCTTTGCCTTACCGCGGAAATCGGCCTCCTTGACCTTGGGACGGGCAAGGTCTGCTTCCAGAAGATTGTACTCGGTCAGGAGGTCGGCATTTTGCAGCCGCAGACTCTTTTCCATGCGACGCGTGTTGGCATAGGTCTCGACGCCGACCGCGATCACACCGGTAGAGCGAAGCGCATCCCAGACGGCGAGACCGTCGTCATAGCGCATATGCAGTTCCCAGCCCTGTTCACCGACATAGGAAATGCGGAAAGCGGTAACGTCTTTGCCTGCAATCCGGATCGGCTTGATCGCCGCAAACGGGAAGTTTTCCGCGTCGAGGCCTGCAGGATTCTCGACAACCTTTTTCAGATTTTCGCGCGCATTCGGCCCCCAGATGCCGATGGTAACGTATTTCTCCGTCACATCGGTGATCGTGACATCGAAACCCTTATCTTCGGCCACACGGCGCATATAGTGGAAATCGCGTGGGCCCGCATCGGCGCCATTGATCATGCGAATGCGGTCAGCCATGCGGATTGCCGTGAAGTCGGCTCGCACCATGCCTTCGTCGTCGAGGAAGTGGGTATAGATGCCCTTGCCGATATTGGCGTCGCCGCCGATCTTAGCCGCGCAGAGCCACTCCATCAGCTCGACATGGTCGGGGCCTTCGATGTCATACATCGCAAAGTGCGAGAGATTGATGATGCCGCAATTTTCGGTCAGTTCGAGATGCTCGGCATTGGAGACGCGCCAGAAATGGCGGTTGTCCCACTCGTTTTCGCGTACCGGCACACGGTCGCCGTATTTCTCCAGCAGGTGTTCGTTGGCGGCATAGCCATGGGCGCGTTCCCAGCCGCCCAGCTCCATGAAATAGCCGCCGAGTTCGACTTCACGTTCATAGAATGGCGAGCGGCGAATATTACGGCCCTTTGAGAAAGGCTCGCGTGGGTGAACCGCCGGATTATAAACCTTCATCGCGGTTTCAGTGCAGCGGTCCCAGATGAACTGTTCCGTCATCTGGTGCGGATAAAAACGGGAATAATCGATGGCGTGATGATCAATGGAAGTGCGTCCGTCCGTCATCCAGTCGGCGATGAGCTTGCCCATGCCGGGGCCGTCCTTCACCCATATGGCCACCGCATACCAGAGGCCGCGCACCTTCTGGCTTTCGCCCATTGAAGGGCCGCCATCGGTTGTGACCTGCAGGAAGCCATTGAAGGAGTGGCTTTCATTGTAGCCAAGCTCACCCAAAATGGGCGTCAGTTCGATTGCCCGTTCGAGCGGTTCCAGAATCTGCTCCATTTCGAGGTCGCGCTGTGAAGGCGACAGGCGCGCTTCGTGCTTTTCCAGAAGATCGCGCGGATGGCACAGGCGAGGATTGGTTTCCTCGTAGTAACCCCATTCGATCTGGCCGCCTTCGGCGGTCTTCGGATCACCCGTGTCGCGCATATAGGCGGAATTGCCCTGATCGCGCAGGAGCGGCCAGCCGATTTCCTTGCCGGTTCCCTCGAACTCGTTATAGGGGCCGAAGAATGTCAGCGGATGGTCGATCGGCATCACTGGCAGGTCTTCGCCGACCATTTCGGCGATAAGGCGGCCCCAAAGCCCGGCACAGATGATGACATAATCGGCTTCGATGGTGCCGCGATGGGTGACGACGCCCTTGATGCGGCCATTTTCGACGACCAGCGATTGGGCTGGTGTATTGGCGAAACTCTTGAGCTTGCCGGCGGCTTCTGCCTGATCAATCAGCTTGCCGGCAACGGTCTGCGAGCGCGGGATGACGAGGCCCGCATCCGGGTCCCACAGACCGCCCTGCACCATGCTTTCTTCGATCAGCGGGAATTTTTCCTTGATCTCTGCTGGCTCCATCAGGCGCGCGCGGGTGCCGAAAGCCTTGCCCGACGCTACCTTGCGCTTGATTTCGTCCATGCGCGCATCGTCGCCGACGCGCGCCACCTCGATACCGCCGACGCGGGCGTAGTGGCCCATCTTTTCATAGAAGTCGATGGAATAAAGCGTCGTCCAGCACGATAGAAAATCGTGACTCGTCGCATAGCAGAAATCGGAAGCATGGGCTGTGGAACCGATATCGGTCGGAATGCCGGACTTGTCGATGCCGACGATATCGTCCCAGCCACGCTCAATCAGATGATGTGCAACCGAGGCGCCGACGATGCCGCCAAGCCCGACAATCACAACTTTCGCCTTCTTAGGAAACTCTGCCATTTTATGCGATCCTGGTTGGTATTTCACAAAACCATAGTCGTTGGCCGGTCGCGACATTTGCCTTTATACGACATATTCGAAGCGGCAGACGACTGCATTGCAGCTTCCGGAAATCCCTGAGGATCGAACATGAACTATTCTGTTCGCGACATGCCTTCAATCGAAGGTCAATAGACAGTTCGACCTGGTGAACTGATTCCAGAAATGCCTGTATGGTTTTGATTTTCTTTTGAAAGCTGACAGGGCGGGACGCGCCATTGAAAATGCAACTCATCCTTTCTCGATATTGGCCTCAAGCAGCGATGAGCATTTTGCGCTCGGCGCGCTCCTGTTGCGGCGAGCGTCCATATAGTTCTCGGTAGCATTTGGAAAAATGCGACGCCGAGACGAAGCCGCATGCAACGGCCACCTCCACAACAGGCATGGACGATTGCAGCAGGAGATGGCGCGCTCGGTCGAGCCGGATTTCGAGATAATAGCGCGCAGGAGACCGGCCCATTTCCTGACGAAAGAGACGCTCCACCTGGCGGCGAGACAGGCCTATCGTGTGGGCGACATTGATCAGCGCCTGCGGCTCTGAAAGATTGGCTTCCATCATCTCTATAATGGTCAGTACCTTCGAGTTCTGGATGCCGAGGCGGGCGCGCAGCGGCAGGCGCTGGCGATCCTGAGGGCTGCGGACACGGTCCGTCAGGGCCTGTTCGCAGATCTTGTTGACCAGATTGGCGTCGAAATCATCGCCGATGAGCTTCAGCATCATGTCGAGAGAAGCCGTGCCGCCCGCACAGGTGTAGAGATTGCTGTCGACTTCGAAGAGATCGGCATAGACCTCAGCCTTTGGGAATGCTTCTGCGAAGCCTGGCAGGTTTTCCCAGTGGATGGCGCAGCGCTTTCCCGACAGAAGCCCGGCGGCTGCCAATATATGTGCGCCGGTGCATAGTCCGCCAACCGCCACGCCGCGATTATATTCTTCGCGCAGCCATGCGAAGACGGATTTGTTCCGAAATTCTTCGACATAAACGCCCGAGCAGACAAAAACCATGGAAGGCCGCTGTTCGCGCTGGAGATAGCGGCGCTCGTCTTCCAGTGAAGCGTTGACCGCGCATTCCACGCCGTTGGACGCCGTTACCGGTTTTCCATCCAGCGATGTCAGGCGCCACTGATAGGCGTCATAGCCCAGCATTCGATTTGCTATGCGTAACGGCTCTATGGCTGTTGCGAAAGCAATCATCGAAAAATTTGGAACAAGAAAAAAGACAATAGACCGCTTAACCGATGAAGCCTGAATCATGCCCTATCGTTCCCATTCTCGAAAGCTTCGCCTGCGGTTCCCGACGCAGTTGAAGCCTTGTGTCTCCGTCACGACTCCGGGTCGTTTTTGGGCCCGGTTTTATCCGGTCGCTTTCAGACCGGCGATCTTGTCGCGTCAGCCCGGATTTGCAGGGGGACGATGATGACGCAAACAAGATAGGGTTATATTGAGACACAGAACGGCTAGGTTGCAAAGTGCGGCTAAATGCCTGCCGCTAAAAGGTGTTTTCATGTCGCGAAATTGAGGGCGGATCGCATGATCGCCCTCAATTCGATTTCAGTTTCTGCGCTGTAATTCGCCCTGGTTTCTTGGAATGCCGGGCAGACGATCATCCACGTTAGGCCAGCCAATATCGTGCAATATGTGCTCAGGCAACGATTCCAGTACCCGGCGGCTGCGCCTCACGCGACCTTCATAAGCCCAGATTTGCAGCTGCTTCTGTATTTTGGAGCGAAGCTCCAGAAGCCATGAGGGCCCATTCATAACGGTCCAGGTTGGCATGGAGCGAACGGTCGTCGCCTTGCCACTGGAAGCGGATTGGCATTGAACGGTCATTTTCTTTCTCCTCATTCAGGAAGTCCGGTTGATGCGTTCGCTGCAGCTCGCTTGTTGGGGTCCTGAATATGTATTCCACTTGACGTTCAATCAAACGAAATATAGAAAGGCTTAAGATCAGAAAATTTGAACATTCAGCACGAAAACGGAGACCGTCATGACAGCGCCCGTTCAACATCCCCTTCCAATGCTTGATATTGATGTGCTGCGCACTTTTGTGGCGATTGCCGATACGGGAAGTTTTTCATCTGCAGCAAATGCCGTGTTCCGCACGCCTTCAGCCGTATCGATGCAAATCAAGAAACTGGAAGAGCAGCTCGGTGTTGCGGTTTTCGATCGGGATGCGCGCTCGGTCACGCTAACGAGCGATGGCGAGATTCTGCTCGGATATGCGCGCCGTCTTCTGGCTCTCAATCGGGAGGCCGTATCGAAGTTTGTTGCCCCGACGGTTACAGGCGTTGTTCGACTGGGATCGCCCGATGATATTGGCGAATGTGTCCTGCCCCTCGTGTTGAAGCGTTTTTCTGAAAGCCATCCGGGGGTAACGGTCGATGTGGTGATCGACCAAAGCAGCAACCTGCGCAAGCGGCTGGATGAGCGCCGACTGGATGTGACGCTGATCAATATTTCCCACACGGTGCCCAACAAAGGCGATGTGGAAGTTCTGTTGGACGAGGAACTGGTATGGGCTGGCGCCAAGTGTGGTACGGCTTATCGCCGGGACCCTTTGCCGCTCTCCATTTGGGAAGAGGGCTGCGCCTGGCGGGGCAATGCGCTCGAAGCGCTTGAAAGCAGCGGGCGTCCTTATCGGATCGCTTATATGAGTTCACACTCGACCGGGCAGCGGGCCGCGATCATGGCTGACCTCGCGATAGCGCCATTCGGTAAGACACTTTTGAGTGACGGGATCGTAGCGCTCGGGCCGGAACATGGTCTGCCTGCTCTGGGGCGTTATCAGCTAGGTATGGTGGTAAAGCCGGAAGCCGGTCCGCACATTCAGGTTGTTGCCGACCATCTGCGGAATGTTTTCGAAGCCTATCGTCGCTCAGGTCGCTTCGAGACGTTCCGCTCCTGCTGACGGCAAATTGCAGCTTATGGGGATGGGCTAATTCCTTCTCTTGCCACGGAAAAACGCTGCGCTAAATTTCTTCCGTGACAGCCGAGTGAATCGGCTTCACCGCCAGATGCCGGGCAGGGCCCAGCATGTGGCGGAAGCATAACTGCTTTGAATGGACCTGGAACTCTATGCGCCTGCTTTTTCAAAAAGGGCAGAAACGCGCATCCCATTGGAGAGACTGTGATGAAGCTGACCCGACTTGTCCCTGTTGCTATCGTTCTCTGCGCATTTACGCTTGCGTCCTGCGCAAATACCGTTCGCGGCGTTGGCCGCGACGTAAAGAACACTGCCCATGCGGTTCAGGAAACTGTGGAATAAAGAGAACGGATGGCCCAGGTGTATCCCGGGCCTTTCGGTCATGGCACCAGAAAATAGCTGACCGCCAAGTGTTCGTCGGGCCGGGTTTTGTATTTAATATCAGTGGTTACTACGCCGTTTTGAGGCACGACGACGTTCGCATTGTGCAATAAGGTTGCAATGCGGTCGTTGGGTTCAGGCCCGCCAAACCACATCACGAGAAAAGGTGGTGTTAAGTTTGTTGTGCCGCCCGGCGTTTCGGGATGTACCACACGCAAGGACGAATCAAACAATCGGAAGTTTCCCGGTATCTGGGCATTGTCCGTCAGGATCGTCTTGAATGGGCCTTTCGCCTGCACCTCTTCATAAAGATGCCGATAATCGAGCTGACCGTAAGGTGGCGAGCTAGAGCCGTAGGTTAGATAATAGCTCAGAACCGGCGGAACAATGAGCGCCACGACTGCGCCGACGACGGCATAGTCGAGCACTGCCCTGTTTCCGGTCCGATAACGTGCCATAAGGCTCGCCATCAGTGCTGGAGTGAGGAACAGAACGGGCTGGAGCCACCGATCTTTCACATTATTGGCGCCGGTAGCGACGACGCCAACCAGAACAATTCCCAGTCCGACCAGGATCAGGAGGCGCATGAACTTTTCGCCAGGGGTCAGCGGAGTGGATGCGGCGGCGCGCTTTTTCCAGTGAATGAGCGCGATGATGCCCGCTATTGCGAGCGCAAGGATGGAAAACAGAAATGCCGCTTCTATCAGGCTTTCGACCCCCATCAGCCGGTCGAAGAGAATATTGCCGGAAGCACCGATCTCAAATTTTCCGGCACGCGCCATGACGCTGGATTTATGGGCAAGCATCCAGAGTGCGGTGGGTCCAAAGCAGATCGCAAATGTCAGGATCGTGACGAAGCTGAGCTTGGACAGCAGTATCCGGCGATATTCGGGAATGAGAAGTCCCGTCACGATCAACATGATCAGGAAGAACGAGGCATTGAACTTGCCGAGAAGCGCGGCAGCCATAGCTGCGCCAAGGGCGGCGGCAGAGCCGGCACGCCG
This sequence comes from Hyphomicrobiales bacterium, assembly GCA_900473915.1. GTDB lineage: Bacteria > Pseudomonadota > Alphaproteobacteria > Rhizobiales > Rhizobiaceae > Brucella. The sequence goes on from UCNG01000004.1 coordinate 126,668, forward strand.
CGCGCGCATATGCCAGGCAAAGGCCAGGAAAGCCCAGCCGCAACCGGCGGTGCCTGCAACAGAATGCGTGAGGGCGCGCTGGGATTCCCATCCGATTTGCGGAATGAGAAACAGCCCGAGCATGCTGGCTGAAGCGATGATGCGCGTGAAGCCAAGCAACCTCATGGCGCCATAAACGCTCAGGAAAAGGCTCGCTAAAATGCTGAATTTCACGATCTGGAGGGTGAGCATCGATGTGCCCAACACTGACGCTGCCAGATTGGTAATCCATGTATAAAGTGGAGGTTGCGATCCGCCATAGCCCCAGTCAAGATAGCCGATATTGGCCAGTTGTTCGGCGTCATCAAGGCCAGCGCCGTTGGAAACGATAGTGACGAGAACGGCTTGGAAAGCGAAATAGCACAGCACGAAAACTACAGCTAAAGGCAGGCCGAAAAGCTTTTTGTCGGCGGTGGAAACAACGGTAGCTGATCGTTGCGCGGTCAAATGCATTGCCTTGAATAAATTGCCTGTGCGGGTTCCACTGGAAGCAGCCTGCATTTCACAGGATTATGTCCAGATTTCAATTGGGCCGCTCAAAAAGCCTTGTAACAAAGGCGTGTAAATACGCAACCTCACAAGGTAAAGGGTGCAGGCCGATTCAGGCAATTTATATGCGCAACAATGGCAAAAACCGCGCTGCCAGAGGTGCACGGTTTTGCCAATTACGCATGGCATCTCCGCCGAACGGTACACTGGCGGGATATACAGAGCTCCGGTACGCAGTACCAGATCCGGAGCCGAGAGCGGTTTGATCCGTCTCGTGCTCCTTTTTAGCTCAACATCGTTACCGTACGGTTATCAGAGGCTTAAGCAATTCTAAACAATGCAAGTTTTTTGCATGGAAAATTATTTACTTCGCGGCGGATTTAGAACGAAGGTAATTGATAATGCCAGAGAAATCTTCGCCGCCGTGCCCTTCGCCGTCAAAAAGACTGTACAGGTCCTGCGCATGCGCACCGAGAGGAGTTTCGGCACCGGCGCTTTTGGCTGCTTCCTGTGAAAGTTTAAGGTCTTTCAGCATCAAAGCAGCAGCAAAGCCGGGCTTATAGTCACGATTTGCGGGCGATGTGGGAACCGGACCGGGAACCGGGCAATAGGTTGTCAGCGACCAGCATTGTCCCGAAGAAGTCGAAGCTACGTCGAAAAGTGCCTGATGGGACAGGCCAAGCTTTTCAGCGAGCACGAAGGCTTCGCTCACTCCAATCATCGATATGCCGAGGATCATGTTGTTGCATATCTTCGCCGCCTGTCCGGCGCCATCGCCGCCGCAATGGACGATTTTCCCGGCCATGGGTTGCAGGATAGGCTCTCCGCGCTGGAAAGCATCGTCACTGCCCCCGGCCATGAAAGTCAATGTGCCCGCCGCCGCGCCACCGGTCCCGCCGGAAACCGGCGCATCGATGGAAAGGTGGCCATGAGCGGCTGCCAGTTCATGCGCCTTGCGAGCCGAATCGACGTCGATTGTCGAACAATCGATAAAAAGCGAACCCTTTCGGGCCTTGGGCGCAATGTCTTCATAAACCGAGATAACATGCTTGCCTGCGGGCAGCATCGTTATGACCGCATCCACGTCGGCGACTGCTTCTGCCGCGCTTGCCGCAATTTCGAGGCCGTTGGCCTTTGCTTCTTCCAGATGCTGCGGCAACAGATCGAAGCCCAGCACCTTATGACCGGCCTTGACCAGATTGGCAGCCATCGGGCCGCCCATATTGCCGAGGCCGATAAATGCGATTGTGGCCATGACAAAACCTCCCTTGCTGATTGTTGCGCTTCAACGGCCGATCATGTGACGGGCGATGATAACGCGCATGATTTCGTTGGTGCCTTCAAGAATTTGATGAACGCGCAGGTCTCGCACCAGTTTCTCCACGCCATAATCGTGAAGATAGCCATAACCACCCAGAAGCTGGAGGGCTTCGTTTGCGACGTTGAAGCCGGTATCGGTCACGAAGCGTTTGGCCATGGCCGACCATTTGCCGGCGTCGTGGGTCTTGCGGTCGAGCTTGCTGGCGGCCGTATAAAGAAGCATGCGCGAAGCGGCCAGTTCCGTTTCCATGTCGGCCAGGCGGAACTGCAACGCCTGAAAGCGATCAAGCGTTTGCCCGAAAGCCTTGCGCTCGGCGCTATATTCCAGCGCCTTGGTCGTTGCGGCTTGCGCGCCGCCTAGCGAACAGGCGGCAATATTAAGGCGCCCGCCGTCGAGGCCGGCCATCGCGATCTTGAAGCCGACGCCTTCATCGCCGAGGCGATTCTCAACCGGTACGCGGCAGTTGTCAAAAATGACCGTGCGGGTCGGCTGGGCGTTCCAGCCCATTTTATGCTCGTTGGCACCGAAAGACAGGCCCGGTGCATCTTTAGGCACAACAAGCGTGGAAATGCCTTTCGGACCGTCCTCGCCGGTACGCACCATCGTGACATAGACGTCAGTCGCACCGGCACCGGAAATGAACTGCTTCGCGCCGTTGACAATATAATGGTCGCCATCGCGCACGGCTCGGGTCTTGAGTGCCGCCGCGTCGGAACCGGAGCCGGGTTCTGTGAGGCAGTAGCTCGCCAGCCAGTTCATCGAGGTTAGTTGCGGCAGGAGGCGCTGGCGCTGGTCCTCATCGCCGAAAGCGTCGATCATCCAAGCAGCCATGTTATGAATGGACAGGAAAGCCGAAAATGTCGGGCAAGCCGTGGCAAGAGCCTCGAAGATAAGCACTGCATCAAGCCGTTTCAGCGCCGAGCCACCGACGTCTTCCCGCACATAAATACCGCCCATGCCGAGCGGCCCGGTTTCACGCAGGAGGTCCACCGGGAAATGCTTGTCGCGATCCCATTGCAATGCATCGGGAGCTACGCGATCGCTGGCGAAGGCGCGCGCCATATCCTGAATGGCAAGCTGTTCTTCGTTCAGTTCGAACTGGTTCTGGTCGGCAGCATCCATGGTTTCCTCCCTATGAGCACCGCTTTCATGGTCCGACTAGAGCATAAGAGCAGGATGCTGCCAACGCTCCAGTGGAATAATGTTGCTCACATTTGTAATAAACTGATGCGCATTTTTGCATAGACGCGTACCGGTCGGGGTCCCGTTGCCAGCGGGATCAGATTAAGCTACGCAGCAGTCCATGGCACGCGCAATCATGTTTCAGGGGACCGGTTCGGACGTCGGCAAGAGTGTTCTTGTCGCCGGGCTTTGCCGCCTTGCGCGCAATCGGGGACTGAAGGTACGCCCGTTCAAGCCGCAGAACATGTCAAACAATGCCGCTGTCAGCGATGACGGGGGTGAGATCGGTCGTGCTCAATGGCTGCAGGCGCTGGCTTGTGGCGTGCCGTCCTCGGTGCATATGAATCCGGTTCTGCTGAAGCCGCAGACGGATATGGGCAGCCAGGTTATTGTTCAGGGTCAGATGCGGGGCGAAACGCGTGGGCGTTATTATCAGGAGTTGAAACCGCAGCTCATGGCTGCGGTCATGGAATCATTCGCCCGAGTCAGCGAATGCGCAGATCTTGTGCTGGTGGAAGGTGCGGGGTCGCCCGCTGAAATCAACCTTCGCGCGGGCGACATTGCCAATATGGGATTTGCGACACAGGCTGGTGTCCCTGTTGTTCTCGTCGGTGATATAGACAGAGGCGGCGTGATTGCCTCTCTGGTCGGCACCCACACGATTTTGCCGGAAGAAGACCGCGTCATGGTTCGCGGTTTTCTGATCAACAAGTTCCGAGGCGATATTTCGCTTTTCGATGACGGTCTTGAAGCAATCACGCGGTTTACCGGCTGGCGCTCATTTGGAGTGGTTCCGTGGATGAACGCAGTATCGCGGTTGCCTGCCGAGGATTCGGTCGTTCTTGAGCGGGCTGCGCGCGGAGACAAAAAGGCGCTTGTCGTCGCAGTGCCGATGTTGCCGCGTATCGCCAATTTCGATGATCTCGATCCGCTAAAGGCAGAACCCGATGTAGAAGTGGTTATGGTGCCGCCGGGTTCCAGTCTGCCTGCGGATGCGGGACTTGTGGTGCTGCCCGGCACAAAATCTACGATAGCCGACATGCGGGCGTTACGGGAGAATGGCTGGGAACAGCAATTATCTGCCCATGTGAAGCGGGGTGGTCATGTGTTGGGCATTTGCGGCGGGTTCCAGATGCTTGGTCGCCACATTAGCGACCCTGCCGGTATTGAGGGGGATGCGCGGGGCATCGATGGTCTCGGGTTCCTCGATATTGAAACAGTTATGGAGCCTGAAAAAGTGGTCCGCAATGTGCGGGCGACCTCGCTTCTTCATAATACTCTGCTTGAAGGTTATGAAATTCATATCGGTCGCACGACCGGGCCAGATATGACACGGCCGTTCGCCCGAATTGGCGAGCATGATGATGGAGCCATATCGCCGGACGGACGCATCATGGGGACTTATCTGCATGGCGTGTTCAATGCGGACGAATTTCGTCGGAAATTTCTGCACAGTCTCGGGGTGCATGGCAGTTCAGTGAACTATCGCGCCGGTGTCGAGGCTGCACTGGATGAACTGGCCGAAGGGCTGGAAGCGTGTCTCGACATCAATGCGCTGTTTGACTTGAAATAAGCTCTCCAATTGTCGGCTGCGATTGACGCCGATAGGGGGAAAGCCTAGTGTCCAAAGTCATGCAACAGGTCTTTGTCGGGACGAATCCCGGCGATACCAAAAGGGAATGCGACGGACGGACCCATTCCGGGCGTCTTTATCGCAGCCGACCCCGCGACTGTAGAGCGGAGAGGGAAGAAGCAAACCGGACAAACCGGTAACCACTGGAAGCTGAGAGCTTCTGGGAAGGTCGCTTCAATCCCTAAGACCCGCGAGCCAGGAGACCTGCCTGTTGCGTGAGGGCATTGAGCCCGAGCCCCATGGGAGGTTTTTCCCTGCTGCCTGCACGGAGGTTGTCATGGCTGCACGAACTCAAGATTCTGTTTCCACCATACTCGCAATGCCGCTCGCTGCCCGACTGAGCACAGCTGTCGCTTCACTGCTCCTCGGCGCGTTCCTGATTTACGGCGTAGGGCTTGCCCATTCCGACACGCTGCACGATTCGGCACATGACACGCGCCATTCCTATGGTTTTCCCTGTCACTGAGCAGTTTGACATCTTTCGGAATTGAAGTTGAACAAGGCTCGATGGCGCACGGCTAGAGTATTTCCCGTTTTGATTGAATCATTGGAAATGTTCTATCTGGTTGGTTTTATGCGCGTCTTGTTCCGAAAACCGTATTGAGGGACAGAAATGTTGATCCGTTATTTGTTGGCAACACTGGCCGCCGGTCTTCTGGCCGGGCTGCTGGTCACGCCTGTTATGTATCTGAAAACAGTGCCTTTGATCCTGCAGGCCGAAACCTACGAAGAGGCTGGTGGTGGCCACAGCCATGGCGAGACGGAAGCTGCGCCTCACGATCATGGTGCCGCTCCTGCAGATGCTGGAGAAGAAGGAGCGGAGCTGCCGTTTGGACGGCTGGGCAATACGATTCTTGCCAATCTCGTGGCCGGGGCCGGTTTTGCCCTGCTGCTTGGCGGGCTAGCCCTGCTTATCGGACGTCGCATCACGGTGCAGAATGGTATCTATTGGGGTGTTGCGGGTTTCTTCACAGTCGCATTTCTGCCTGCGTTGGGACTGTCGCCAGAATTGCCGGCAATGCCTGCGGCGGATCTGGTCGAACGCCAGCTCTGGTGGACTACGACCGTGGTGCTGAGCGGCCTCGGTATCTATCTCATCGCTTTGCGTCAGGAAACCTTGGCAAAGATATCGGGGCTGGTGCTGATCATGGCGCCGCATCTTTATGGTGCTCCGCATCCAGAGGATATTTCGTCGCCTGTTCCCTCGCTGCTTGCTTCGCAATACGCGGTCGCTTCGCTGGCGACGAACCTGTTCATGTGGGCGGTGATTGGTCTCGCGCTTGGCTGGTTCATCCACCACTATGCATCGTCCGAAATTGGAGGCTGACGAAAATGGCTTCGCCCGGAAAACTGGTTTTGGTTCTTGGCGGAGCCCGTTCGGGTAAGTCGTCTTATGCCGAGAAAATGATCGAATCCTCGGGGCTCAAGCCGCTTTATCTGGCAACAGGGCGCGCCTTCGATGAGGAAATGGAAAACCGCATTGCCATTCATCGCGAGCGGCGTGGTTCCGAATGGCAGACTGTGGAAGAGCCGCTTGATCTCGTCGGCGCACTCACATCGCATGCTGCCGCCGACCGGTTCGTGCTGGTCGATTGCCTGACCTTGTGGCTGACCAATTTGATGATGGCCGAACGCGATATAGCGACAGAGACGGCAAATCTGGTCGCGATGCTGCCAAACCTCGCCGGGCCTGTCGTTTTGGTTTCAAACGAAGTTGGACTTGGGATCGTGCCGGAAAATCGCATGGCACGGGAATTTCGCGATCATGCAGGCTTTCTGCACCAGGCAGTGGCTGCGATCGTGGACGAAGTTTATTTCATGGCGGCAGGGCTGCCGCTCAAGATGAAGGGATAAATCAATGCAGGGACAAAAAATTCCCGCAACCGTTATCACGGGTTTTCTCGGATCGGGTAAAACAACGATGATCCGCAATCTATTGGAAAACGCCAATGGAAAACGCATTGCATTGATCATCAACGAGTTTGGCGATCTCGGTGTCGATGGCGGTATTCTGAAAGGCTGCGGTATCGAGACATGCCGCGAGGAAGATGTGATCGAGCTCAACAATGGCTGCATCTGCTGCACTGTTGCCGATGATTTCATCCCGACAATGACCAAGCTTCTTGATCGTGCTGATCGCCCTGACCATATCGTGATCGAAACCTCCGGCCTTGCCTTGCCGCAGCCGCTGGTCGCGGCCTTCAACTGGCCGGAAATCAAGACGCAGGTGACGGTCGATGGCGTGGTCACGGTGATCGATGCGGCAGCTGTTGCAGAGGGACGTTTTGCCGATGATCATGACAAGGTTGATGCACAGCGGGCAGCAGATGAATCTCTTGATCATGAAAGCCCCTTGGAGGAACTTTTTGAGGATCAGATTCACGCCGCTGACCTTATTGTTCTCAACAAGGCCGATCTGATCGATGCCTCAAGGCTGGACAGCGTTAAGGCGGATGTGGCCGAACGTTCGTCGCGCCGGGTGAACATGGTTCCTGCAAGCTTTGGCAAGCTTGGAGCCGATGTTCTGCTGGGCCTCGGTGTCGGCACAGAAGACGACATCGCTAACCGCAAGTCGCATCATGAAATCCATCATGCGGATGGACATGAACACGATCACGATGAGTTCGAGAGTTTTGTCGTTGAAACAGGTTCTGTCCCCGATCCCAAACTATTCACGGAAAAGCTGAAAGCGGTCATCGCGGAACATGACATTCTTCGTCTGAAGGGCTTTGTCGATGTGCCGGGAAAGGCGATGCGTCTGGTGGTGCAGGCGGTCGGTCCCCGCATTGAGCATTATTTCGACCGTCCATGGGGCAAGGATGAAACGCGCTCCACGCGACTGGTTGTCATCGGATTGCACGATATTGACGAAGCAGCGATTGCCCAAGCGGTGAAAGACGCCGCCTGATGCATCTCCTGCTTGCCCAGAAAGGAACAATCAGCGACGGCAATGAGGCCGTCGATCTCGGCCAGACGCCGGGAGACATATTGTTCCTTTCCGCCGCCGATACAGAACTGGCCAGTCTGGCGCAGGCGCACAAGCTTGCGCCTGCGCTGCCAAGCTTGCGGCTGGCCAATTTCCTGAGCCTCACCCATCCGATGTCGGTAGACGCCTATGTGGAGCGCACCGCGCGGCACGCAAAGCTGATCGTGGTGCGCATCATTGGGGGCGAGACTTACTGGCCTTACGGGCTGGAGGCTCTGCATGCCTGTGCTGTCAATCAAGGTATCAAGATTGCGGTATTGCCGGGAGACGATAAGCCGGACCATGGGCTGGACCGTTTTTCGACGATCTCCGCCCAAGAACGAAATGAACTCTGGCAGTATCTGATCGAAGGTGGGGCGGCGAATACGGGGGCATTTCTTCACTACTGCGCTGCACTGATTGCGGGTTCCGAGAAGCCGGAGAATGCCGCACCTCTGCTCAAGGCCGGTCTGTGGTGGCCGGGAGAGCATGTCGCGTCGCTGGACAGCATCCGCACGCAGTGGGGCGATGCAAAGGCACCTGTGGCTGGCATCATTTTTTATCGGGCGCTGGTGCAAAGCGGACAGACGCAACCCGTCGATGCGCTGATCGCTTCGTTGCAGGCCAAGGGCCTCAATCCGCTTCCGATATTCGTTTCGAGCCTCAAGGATCGATTGTCCGCAGCTGTTGTCGACGGTCTGTTCGAGGATTGTCCGCCGGATATCGTTTTGAACGCCACCGGATTTGCGATTTCTTCACCAGGTGCCGAGCGCAAGCCGACCGTGCTCGACAAGCGCGGCAATATGGTCCTGCAAGTCATCTTTTCCGGTACGCCGAAAACCGTCTGGGAATCGTCGCAGCAAGGGCTGCTGGCGCGTGATCTGGCGATGAATGTCGCCTTGCCGGAAGTGGACGGGCGCGTACTTTCGCGCGCGGTGTCCTTCAAGTCTGCAAAGCAGTTTGATGCGGCAGTGGAAGCGAATATCGTTACCCACGAACCGCATGAAAATCGGGTGGATTTTGTGGCGCAGCTTGCCGCAAACTGGGTGCGGTTGAAGCGGAAATCGTCTGAGGAAAGGCGTGTCGCGCTGATCCTTGCCAATTATCCGAACCGCGATGGGCGGCTTGGCAATGGCGTGGGTCTCGATACTCCAGCCGGAACTGTCGAAGTCCTGCATGCGATGGCGAACGACGGCTATTCGGTCGCTGACCTGCCAGCGGATGGTGATGCGCTGATGCGTGTCCTGACGGCAGGCCCGACCAATGCCGCGCGTGACGGGTGCGAGATACGCGAAACGATTTCACTGAATCAATACAAAGCTTTCTTCGAAAGACTTCCCATTGAGATTCAGAAAGACGTTGGAGATCGCTGGGGCCCGCCGGAAAACGATCCTTATTTTGCCGAGGAACTTGTCGCTTTCGCATTGCCGTTGATGCGGCTGGGAGAGACCTTTGTCGGTATTCAGCCTGCACGCGGCTACAATATCGATCCGAAAGAGACTTACCACTCGCCCGATCTGGTGCCGCCGCACGGCTATATTGCCTTCTACGCGTTTCTGCGCGAGGTCGCAGGCATTGATGCCATTGTGCATATGGGCAAGCATGGAAATCTGGAATGGCTGCCGGGAAAGGCGCTTGCGCTGTCGGAAAACTGCTATCCCGAAGCCGTGTTCGGTCCCACGCCGCATGTCTATCCTTTCATCGTAAATGACCCCGGTGAAGGCACGCAGGCCAAGCGTCGTGCCGGTGCGGTCATCATCGACCATCTGACGCCGCCGCTGACACGCGCTGAAAGTTATGGGCCGCTGAAAGATCTGGAAGCGCTGGTGGATGAATATTACGAAGCCTCCGGTGTCGATCCGCGTCGCCTGCTGAGACTGAAAGGGCAGATACTCGATCTCGTGCGCGACATCGGGTTGGATCGCGATGCAGGCATTCACGACCACGACGATGAAGACATGGCGCTGCAAAAGCTCGACGCTTATCTCTGCGATCTAAAGGAAATGCAGATACGCGACGGGCTGCATATTTTCGGGCTTGCACCTCAAGGCAGGCTGCTGACCGATCTTCTGGTCGCGCTGGCCCGTGTGCCGCGCGGTGTTCCGGTTTCGCTTGGCGGTGCGCCGGGCGATCAAAGTCTCCAGCGGGCAATCGCCTCGGATTGCGGGCTTGGCGAAACATTCGATCCGCTCGATTGCAACATGGCCGAGGCATGGACTGGGCCAAAACCGGAACTGCTGCGCACCGCGAGCCCCGCAACATGGCGCATAGCAGGCGATACGGTGGAACGTATCGAGCTGCTGGCTGCGAGTTTTGTTGCGGGCGAAAAGGAATGTTCGGAAGACTGGTCGCAGACGCGGGCGGTGCTGCAATCCATAGAGGAACATCTGCGTCCCATGGTGGTCAATTGCGGCCCTTCGGAAATAGACGGGTTTCTTGCCGCGCTTGGCGGGCGATTTGTGCCGCCGGGACCGTCCGGCGCACCGACACGGGGTCGTCCCGATGTGCTGCCGACAGGGCGCAATTTCTTCTCTACCGACAGTCGCGCCGTTCCCACCCCGGCCGCATGGGAACTTGGGCGTAAATCGGCGGAACTCCTGATTACCCGCTACACGCAGGACCATGGTGAATGGCCAACATCTTTCGGCCTGACCGCGTGGGGTACGTCGAATATGCGCACCGGCGGAGATGACATCGCGCAGGCCCTGGCGCTGATCGGCGTGAAGCCGGTCTGGGACATGGCGTCACGCCGGGTAACCGGATACGAAATTGTTCCGATTGCAAAGCTTGGCCGTCCGCGGGTTGATGTGACATTGCGCATTTCCGGCTTCTTCCGCGATGCGTTTCCAGAACAGATTGCGCTCTTCGACAAGGCTGTGCGGGCAGTGGGGGAGCTTGATGAGGATGCCGAGGATAATCCAATAGCGGCGCGCATGCGGATTGAGCAGGCGCGTCTTGTTACCGAAGGTGTGGATGAAAAGACGGCGCAGCGCCGTGCAGGCTATCGTGTCTTCGGGTCCAAGCCCGGTGCTTATGGTGCAGGCTTGCAGGCGCTGATCGACGAGAATGGCTGGGCCGGGCGCAACGATCTGGCGGAAGCCTGGCTTGTCTGGGGCGGGTACGCCTATGGCGCGGGTGAGGAAGGGCAGGCCGAGCGTGGCCTTTTGGAAGAAAGGCTTCGTTCGGTTCAGGCGGTGGTGCAGAATCAGGACAACCGCGAACATGATCTCCTCGACAGCGATGACTATTATCAGTTCGAAGGCGGAATGGCCGCGACCGTGGAAAGCCTGAGCGGGGCAATGCCTGCGGTCTATCACAACGATCATTCCCGCCCGGAAAAGCCAGTGATCCGGGCGCTGGAAGAAGAGCTTTCACGCGTCGTGCGGGGGCGCGCGGCCAATCCGAAATGGATCGCGGGTGTGATGCGCCACGGCTATAAAGGGGCGGCAGAGATAGCGGCTACGGTCGATTATCTGTTCGCCTTTGCTGCGACCACCGGCAAGGTCGGAAATCACCACTTCGAGGCGGTCTATCAGGCTTATATCGCCGACAGGCTGGTGCATGAGTTCATGGCCGAGAAAAACCCCGCAGCACTTGCTGAGACGGCAGCGAAGCTGAACGACGCCATCGAGCGGGGCTTCTGGATACCACGGTCCAATTCGGCGCGGTTCGAACTGGAACAACTTGCGACTTTGAATCCGGGAAAGAGAACAAATGGCTGAAAAATCTGCAAAACTTCTGTCCATGACTGAAGAGGAACTGAACGCCCGCCATGCGGACAAGATGCGCAAGAAGAAGGCTGCTCGCGACAAGATCCAGGCTACGAAGACCGAGGAAAAGGGGCTGGTGATCGTCCATACCGGCAAAGGCAAGGGCAAATCGACCGCCGGTTTCGGGATGGTTTTCCGTGCGTTGGGTCATGGTATGAAGATCGGCGTCGTGCAGTTCGTCAAGGGTTCGTGGGACACAGGTGAGCGCTGGGTGCTTGAAAAATTTCCCGAGCAGGTGACGATTTCAGCGCTGGGCGAGGGCTTTACCTGGGAGACACAGGATCGCACGCGGGATATCGCCATGGCGCGGGGCGCGTGGGAACAGGCCAAGGCGCTGATAATGGATGAAAGCTACGATATGGTGCTTTGCGACGAGCTGAATATCGTTCTTCGTTATGATTATCTGCCGGTTGAGGAAGTGATCGAGGTTCTTAAAGCCAAGCCGGAGATGAAGCATGTCATCATTACCGGGCGCAATGCCAAGGACGAGCTGATTGAAGCGGCAGACCTTGTGACCGAAATGGAGATGATCAAGCATCCATTCCGTTCCGGCGTGAAGGCGCAGAAGGGCATTGAATTCTGATGATCGATAGCTGGCAGTTCTGGGCGCTGATGTCGGCAGTGTTTGCCGCGCTGACGGCAATCTTCGCCAAGATCGGTATTCAAGGCATCAATTCGGATTTCGCGACGCTTGTGCGCACGCTGGTCATTATTGGCGCGCTGTGCTTGTTCCTGACCGTTACCGGCCAGTGGCAGAAGCCGGGCGAGATTTCCGGAAAATCGTGGCTGTTTCTGGTGCTTTCGGGGTTGGCGACCGGTGCTTCGTGGCTTGCCTATTTCCGGGCCTTGCAGATCGGTGATGCATCCCGCGTCGCGCCGATCGACAAATTGTCGGTCGTGCTGGTGGCGCTGTTCGGTGCGGCATTTCTTGGCGAGCGCATGTCGACCGTCAACTGGTTCGGTATTCTGCTTATCGGCTGCGGCGTGGTGCTGGTAGCACTTCGGGTTTAGAGCGGTTCCGCTGAAAACGGAGCCGTCGGAACCGCTCCAACTATTTGTTTCATCGCATTATCCGACGCAAAACCGTTTCACACTTTTGCTGGAAACCTCTAGAAACCCATCCACTGGCGCAGCGGGTTGGTGCCGTCCATCAGAAGGCGAATTGCCAGCGCCAGGCTGACAACGACCAGAAGCGGTTTGATGATGCGTGAGCCGACCTTCATGGCGAGGCTTGCGCCGATCTGTGCGCCGATGAACTGGGCGATGCCCATGCAGATGCCGATTTTCCAATTGATGGTGCCAACGAGGGCAAAGGTTACAAAACTGCCGACATTGGAAGCGCAGTTGAGAAGCTTCGTATGCGCGGTGGCCTTCAACACTCCGAAACCGGCAAGCGCCACAAAGGCGAGCATGAAGAACGATCCGGTTCCGGGACCGAAGAGTCCGTCATAAAAACCGATCAGCGGAACGAGTGTCACGCCGAAAAGAAACGGTCCGATGCGGCGTGCCCGGTCGACATCGCCGAGGCTCGGCTTGACGGCAAAATAGACTGCGATGGCGATCAGGAGGATCGGCAAGGCTGCGCGCATGATATCCACGGGCAGAACGGTTGCAAACAATGCGCCGAATACCGAACCAATGAGCGAGGCGAGCGCTTCGGGCCACTGTTCCCTGATGTTGACATGCCCTTTGCGGGCATAGGCGATTGTCGCCGACGACGATCCGAACAGACCTTGCAGCTTGTTTGTGCCCAATGCTTCAACGGGTGGTATTCCGGCCAACAACAGGGCGGGAATCGTAATCATTCCGCCGCCGCCAGCTATGGAATCGATGATTCCGGCAATGAATGCCGCAGCCGTGAGGAGCAGGGTAAGCGTGTCAAAAAATTCAAGCATCGGGGGAGCCTAAAGGAGAGGTTGGGGTAACATAGAGCAGCGGCTTCGCGAACACCAGCCAAACAAAGACGCTCATTGAAGAAAGCTGGGCCTCGGAGCGAGATTGTTTTCCTGTGCATCCGGCGCTATTCATTATGTGCAAGCTGAAAATTTAGAGGGGTTCCATGAGCGAAAGCATCTTTGAGCGGATTACTGCTTTTCTGGGCAGGAAGAGCGCCGTGCAACGCGTCGCCGATGATCCGGCGCTCGCTTCTGAATTGCTTTTGCTGTTGCATGTGGTTTTTGCCGATGGCGATCAGCACCCAGCCGAAATAGCCGCCTTCAAGGAAATTGCCGAAAAGAATTTCGGCATTGCACCAGAAGAGCTTCCGGAAGTCGCGGAATATCTCAAGGATTTTGCTTACGAGACGACAACCAAGCAAGCCGCCAATATGCTGGCAGAGATGGCGCCGGAGCGTCGCCTGGCGTTGCTTGGTGACCTCGTGACGATTGCCTGCTCCGATAATCGCCTTGATCGTAGCGAAGCAACAATGATCCAGCGCATTGCCGATACGCTCGGGGTCAAGCCGGAAGAGCTGCACAAAGCACGCCAGTCATCTCCCTGTGGGTTCTAATGCATGTCTCCCAAAAGTGGGAACCGGTTTTGGGATAAAGACATGCTTAAAAGCAATTTCATCAGAGTTCTTGGCATGGGCGGTTCGTCGGGCGTGACGTTCGATGAGCTTTTGGCCTTGGCCGAGCAGGTTCTGGCTCGGGGGGCGTGTTCGCGGCCTGATGCTATTGCGACCTTGAGCACGAAACGCGGTGAGCCCGCATGGGCTGAGCTTGCTTCATATTTTGCATGTGCGGTTTGTTACTTCGATGCGGAGCGACTGGAGCAGGAAACACCGCGTCTCAAAAACCCGTCGGAAGCCGTTTTTCAGGCAGTCGGTTGTCATGGTGTTGCCGAAGCAGCAGCGCTTGCTGCCTCTGGTCCGAACGGTATTCTTGCAGTCGAGAAAACCGCGTCAGTCCGGGCCACTGCCGCTCTGGCGATTGCTGGCCCAAGCGGCGCTCCGCAGTTCAGGAAGGGAAAATTGTGACTGTTCATTTCATTGGCGCCGGTCCCGGTGCCGCGGATCTTATCACCGTTCGCGGGCTGCGCCTGATTGAGCAATGCCCCGTCTGCATCTATGCGGGGTCGCTGGTGCCGAAGGAACTTGTTGCCGGAGTGCCCAAGGGTGCGCGTCTGGTCGATAGTTCATCCCTGACTTTGGATGAGATTATCGCTGAAATGGAAGCCGCACACGCTAAGGGTCTCGATATCGCGCGGGTGCATTCCGGCGATCCGTCGATTTACGGTGCTATGGCCGAACAGATGCGGCGGCTGGACAGTCTCGGCATTCCCTATGATGTGACGCCGGGCGTTCCCGCATTTGCGGCTGCCGCCGCCGCCATGAAACAGGAATTGACCATTCCCGAGGTCAACCAGACCATCATCCTGACCCGTACTTCGATGAAATCGTCTGCAATGCCCGAAGGCGAGGACCTTGCCACACTTGGACGGTCGGGCGCGACGTTGGTGATTCACCTTTCCATTCGCAACCTCGCGAAGATCGAGGCCGAGCTGACACCTCTTTATGGCGCTGATTGCCCTGTGGTCGTCGCCTATCGCATTGGATGGCCGGATGAGCGGATTCTACGCGGTACGTTGTCGGATATACGGGAGAAGGTGGCGATATCGGGCTTGCAGCGCACGGCGATGATTTTTGTCGGGCGCGGTCTGGACCCAAAGAGCTTTCGCGATTCAGCGCTCTATCATGAAGCGCATAGCCACGCGGCGCGTTCAAAAGCGTAAGCTTGTACGGGCGAATGCGATTGCATCTTCCGGCGAGGTGACAATGTTCTTCGCCGCAACCGGCGGGCGTGAAATCATCATGACCGGAAGCCCTAGCGAGCGGGCTGCTTCGATCTTAGCATAGGAAATGGCACCGCCCGAATTGCGGCTCACGATCAGCCCGATATTCCGATCCTTCAGAAATAGCATTTCCGCCGCGAAATCGCCGGGCCGTGCGAGGATAAGTTCGCAATCCGGCGGCAACTCCGCCTCCGGCGGGTCGATCATGCGCATGACGAAATGAACGTCCGCGCGTTTGGCAAAAGGGGCGATGTGCTGGCGACCGAGCGCGAGAAACACACGCTCTCCAGAAGAAATGGCGCCTGCAGCCTCGGCCTCGCTGGCAATATCGATCCAGCGGTCTCCCGGCTGTTTCTGCCAGGCAGGGCGCTCCAGCCTCACCAGTGGTATGTCGCACTTGCTTGCGGCCTGAACCGCATTTTGCGAGATGCGCGCGGCATAAGGATGGGTCGCGTCGATAACGAGGTCGATCCCTTCGCAATCGAGATAGGTGGCAAGACCGTCAATGCCTCCGAAGCCGCCGCTGCGAACCGTTCCGGTCAGTTTGGCTGGATTGCTGGTGCGTCCGGCGAGCGAGGTGATCGCTTTGACGCGCAGTTCCGCAAAGGCCGTTGCAAGCGCTGCTGCCTCGGTCGTTCCGCCCAGAATGAGTATCTTGGGTTCAGACGCGCGCAAGGATATTTCCACTGCGATCAGTCACGATAATCTCAACTTCCACAGGTGCGCCGCGAAGGGTTTCCAGTGCTGTTTCCTTCGCTTTGAGCGCAATCGGCATCGCCATGTCGATCCCGATTGATTGAGTCAGTTCAAGCACTTCCAGGGCAGTGTTCGCAAAGAGAATCTGCTCCTTCATGCTCGTCGGTGCGCCTGCCATTTCCGCGATGGTCCAGAGGAAGCCCTTGTCCACCTGCGAGCGCGAAGAATGGAGATCGAGCGCGCCTTGGGCGAGCTTTGTCAATTTGGCGAAACCGCCCGCGATCGTCAGCTTGTCGATAGGGTGGTCACGCAGATATTTGAGCACGCCGCCCGCGAAATCACCCATGTCGAGAATGGCAAAATCCGGCAGGTCATAGAGCGCCTGCGCAGCGTCTTCGGACGTCGAGCCGGTCGCGCCGAGCACGTGTTTTTGCCCGGCAGCACGCGCAACGTCGATGCCGCGATGGATCGAGTGAATCCAGGCCGAGCAGGAAAACGGGTGGACCACACCGGTGGTGCCGAGAATGGAGATGCCCCCGATAATACCAAGACGGGGGTTCCATGTTTTCCTGGCGATCTCTTCGCCGCCCGGAACCGATATCGTAATGACGAGGTCTGCGGGCAGGCCATATTCGGCGCAAATCTGTTCGCAGATTTCCGTCATCATGCGGCGTGGAACCGGGTTGATGGCGGCTTCGCCCGGAGGAATTTGCAGGCCGGGCCGCGTGATAGTTCCAACGCCTTCACCGGCGCGAAAGATGATGCCGGTCCCCGGCGGCGCCGGGAACACCGTCGAGATGATCGTGGCGCCATGGGTCACATCAGGATCGTCGCCCGCATCCTTGACGATGCCCGCCATCGCATAGCCTTCGCCCAGCCCCTCGTAGGCCAGCTGGAAATAGGGCACCTCTCCCTTGGGCAGAATTATGCCGACGGGGTCAGGAAATTCTCCAGTGATGAGCGCCGTCAAAGCTGCCTTGGTGGCAGCGGTCGCGCAGGCACCAGTGGTCCAGCCGCGGCGAAGCTCGGCCTTTTCCTGACTTTTATTCGTTGCAGCGGTTTCGTCATTCATGGACGCCTTATAATGTATCTGCTAGCTGTGTCGCCAGATAGAATAATGGTTGACGAGAATGAACAAGGCTGAAGAAACGGCGGCATGTGTCATTGCCAAAAGCAAAATGACGTTGCCTGCGATGGAGCCCGGCCATGTGTGGCTCGTGGGGGCAGGGCCGGGCGATCCCGGCCTTTTGACGCTTCATGCCGTCAACGCCCTGCAACAGGCGGATGTCATCGTTTACGATGCGCTGGTGGATGATGCCTGCCTCTCCCTCAAACATGCAGATGCTGTTCTAGAATATGCAGGCAAGCGCGGCGGCAAGCCTTCGCCGAAACAGCGCGATATTTCCCTGCGGCTTGTCGAACTTGCGAAACAGGGCAAGAAGGTGCTGCGACTGAAAGGCGGCGATCCGTTCGTGTTCGGGCGAGGGGCGGAGGAGGCGCTGACGCTTGTGGAACACGATGTTCCGTTTCGCATCGTTCCCGGAGTGACCGCCGGAATTGGCGGCCTCGCCTATGCCGGTATCCCCGCAACGCATCGCGACATCAATCAGTCGGTGACGTTTCTGACCGGTCACGATGCCAGCGGTTCGGTGCCGGACGGGGTGGACTGGACCGGCATCGCCAGAACCTCTCCGGTTATCGTCATGTATATGGCGATGAAACATATCGATCTCATTGCCAGGCGCCTGATCGATGCCGGACGCTCGCCGGACGAGCCGGTCGCCTTTGTGTGCAATGCGAGCCTGCCCAGCCAGACCGTGCTTGAAACCACACTGGCGCAGGCTGCAAAAGACGTTGAAGCGGCGGGGCTGAACCCGCCTGCAATCGTGGTTGTGGGGCAAGTGGTTCGTTTGCGGGAGGGACTGGACTGGATGGGGGCTTTGAGCGGCAAGATCCTGTCCAGCGATCCGCTTGGCAAAAGGAACCAGAATGAGGGAGCGCAAACCGCATGAAGGGTTTTATGATAGCAGCACCGGCTTCCGGGTCTGGCAAGACAACGGTAACGCTGGGTTTGTTGAGGGTTTTGAAGCGCCGGGGCGTAGCGCTTGCACCGGTAAAGGCCGGGCCGGACTACATCGACCCCGCCTATCATAAGGCCGCAAGCGGCGCAGACTGCTTCAATCTCGACCCTTGGGCGATGCGCCCTGAACTTATCAGCGCGCTGTCGTCCCGCATGACGGAAAGCGGCGCCAAGCTGCTGGTCGCCGAGGGCATGATGGGATTTTTTGACGGAGCGCTGGACGGCAAGGGTTCTTCAGCCGACCTGGCCCGGCTTCTCGATCTGCCGGTGGTACTGGTGGTGGATTGCGCCCGTCAGTCGCATTCCATCGCCGCGCTTGTCTGGGGTTTCAGCCAGTTTCGCAAGGACGTGCTGATTGCGGGAATTATCCTCAATCGCGTCGGCAGTGCCCGACACGAGGCGATGCTGCGTGGCGCCTTGGAGCCGCTCGGCATTCCTGTTCTCGGTGCCCTGCCTCGCGATGCGGCTCTTTCGCTGCCTGAAAGGCATCTGGGGCTGGTGCAGGCGGGCGAACATTCCGATCTCGAAACTTTCCTCGACCATGCCGCCGATGTGATGGAAACGCACATCGATATAGGCGCACTTCAAGCCATATGGTCACGACCGAAGCGCTTTGACGCAATGGCCAATGTGCCGCGCCTGAAACCGCTTGGCAGCCACATTGCGGTTGCCCGCGACGACGCATTCGCTTTTGCCTATGCGCATTTGTTCGAAGGCTGGCGCAGGCGCGGGGCTGAGATTTCATTCTTCTCGCCGCTTGCCGATGAGACACCGAGGCAGGACGCAGACGCCATCTATCTGCCCGGCGGTTATCCGGAGCTTTACGCGGGACGTCTTGCACAGGCCGGACGGTTTCAAACGGGCATACGCGAAGCTGCAACCCGTGGCGCGACGATCTATGGCGAATGCGGCGGCTACATGGTTCTTGGCGAGACGTTGCACGATGCGGAAGGCGTTGCGCATCCGATGCTGGGTCTCCTGCCGCTCGAAACGAGCTTCGCGAAAAGAAAGCTGCATCTCGGCTATCGCCTGCTGGAGCCGCTTGGGGGTTCCCCATGGGCCGAGCCGTTGAAAGCGCACGAGTTTCACTATGCCAGCATCGTGCGGGAGGGGAAGACAGACCGCCTGTTCCGGGCTCGCGATGCGGCAGGTGACGATCTTGGCGAAGTAGGGCTGAGGATCGGTTCCGTTTCCGGCTCGTTCATGCATGTCATCGATTTTTGCGGAGAGAAAGCTTGAGTGCAGAAATCGAGCATGGCGGTGCGCTGGACAAGGCCATCGCACGCTTCGGCGGACAGCCGCAAGACTGGCTCGATCTTTCGACGGGCATCAATCCGGAGCATTTTCCACTTCCCCTGCTGACACAGGAAATCTGGAACCGCTTGCCGGACGAGGGGCTGTTGCAAAAAACGCTGCGGCTCGCCTGCGGCTATTATGGGTTAGGCGAGAATGCGGCTATCATTGCCGCCCCCGGCACACAGGCTTTGATCCAGCTCGTTCCCACACTGGTTGCTCCGTCCAAGGCTGCGGTTCTCGGGCCGACCTATCAGGAACATGCGGCCTCGTTTTCCGCTTCCGGCTGGAAGGTCGTGCAATGCACGACGATTGATGAAATTCCAGACGATGCGACGGCGGCGGTTATCGTCAATCCCAACAATCCCGATGGGCGCGTAGTTTCAAAAGGCGATCTGCTGCATCTGGCGCGAAAGCTGGGTACGCGGGGCGGCTTTCTGGTCGTGGATGAGGCTTTCGCCGATGCGCATGAGGATGTCAGCGTTGCAGCAGATGCGGAAGACGCGCCGATGATCGTGCTGAAATCCTTCGGCAAGTTTTTCGGGCTGGCTGGCGTTCGTCTGGGCTTTGCAATCGGCGGCATGCGTTTTGTCGAGGCTTTGCAGCAGCGGCTTGGGCCATGGGCGGTTTCCGGCCCGGCGCTCGCAATTGCCAGCCATGCTTTCAGCGATGCCGAGGCGCTTTCCAACTATCGCGCGCGTATCGATCTGAGGCGGCTGGAACTGTCTGCCGTTCTCGAGAAATGCGGTCTCAAGGAAATCGGCGGCACGGCGTTGTTTTCGCTTGTTGAACACCCGGATGCACACGAACTCTATGCCAGGCTGTGCCAGAGACATATTCTTGTCCGGAAATTCGAATACGCCTCGCGTTGGTTGCGCATTGGTCTGCCGTTGGATGACGTGGCGCTTGCGCGCTTGGAAAAGGCGTTGAAACTTTGATTCAGTTTCTCTGGTCAAGCTCATGGAAATAAAGCTCATTATTCTTTCGCTGGCGCTGCTTCTCGATCGCTTTGTCGGTGATCCGCCGCAGCTATGGCAAAGGATGCCGCATCCGGTCGTCCTGTTCGGGAAAGCAATAGCCTGGGGGGAAAAGCGCTGGAACAATCGGAATTTTTCCGCCGCGGTGCTTCGCCGAAATGGCATGTGGCTGACGGTTGGGCTGGTGGCGGTCTGCGTGGTCCTCGGGCTTGTTATTGAGGTTTTGTTGCCCTTTGCCGGGACAGCAGGTGCTGTTGCCGAAATCCTGGTCGTGACGGTGCTGCTTGCGCAGAAAAGCCTTGCCGATCATGTGAAGGCGGTTGCGCTGGCGCTGCGCGAGGAGGGCCTTGAGGGTGGCCGCCGGGCCGTGTCGATGATCGTCGGGCGCAATCCCGAGCATCTGGATGAAGGTGGCGTTAGCCGGGCAGCGATAGAAAGTCTCGCCGAAAACGCATCGGACGGTATTGTTGCGCCCGCGTTCTGGTTCCTGGTGGGCGGGTTGCCGGGCCTGTTTGCCTACAAGATGATCAATACCGCTGACTCGATGATCGGTCATCTCAATGATCGCTATCGCGATTTCGGGCGTTTTGCCGCGAAGCTGGATGATGTTGCAAACTACATTCCCGCTCGGTTGACAGGGCTGCTGGCTTCACTTGCCACTGCGGTCACGAAAGACAAGCTGTCAGGAAGGGAAGCCTTCTCGGTCATGCGCCGTGACGCGCGACTGCATCGCTCACCCAATGCTGGCTGGCCGGAATCGGCATTTGCGGGCGGGCTGGGACTGGCCTTGGCCGGTCCGCGCCAATACGGAACGGAAAAAGTTGAGGGTCCGATGCTCAATGCATCCGGCAAACGCGATGCCAATGCCGATGATATCAATGCCGCGCTTCACTTGTTCTGGTCAACAATGAGCCTGATGACCGGGCTTGTGATCGCTGCGAGCCTGCTTGGGCTACTTGTCAGCTAGTACGAACCGTTTGCCGTCGAAGCGCTGGAGGCGGTTGGGATTGTCCGTTCGAATGCCATTGTCATCGAATTTGATCGTGCCAAGCACTGTTTCGAAGGAGCCGCTACGCAGCGTATCCAACACCGGCTGCTTCTTCTCCTCGGCGCGCCGGATCGCATCCGCCGCAATCTCCGCACTGGCATAGCCGATGACGGCGTAAGCATCGGCAAGTTTCCCGGCCTGATGTAGCGCGTCGATTGCAGGCTTTGCGGTCGAAAGGTCCTGCGGACGGAGCGGGGCAATCATCAAAGTGCCCTGACTTAAAGACTGTGCGCCGGGCGCGGCATCCAGCAGGCTACCGCCTGCTATCGTCAGCGGGTGATTGAGGGCTGCAGCGCTTGCACCGATGGCGGCGATATCGTCTCGCTCGCCGCCGACATAGACATGGGTAGCACCTGCGCGCCGCAGCCGGGCGACCAGCGCATTCTGATTGTCGAGGCCGGGCCGGTATGTATCGGTGAAAACCGGCTGCAATTGCTGCTCTTTGAGGCTCGCCAGAACACGTGCCGCACGTTCGCGTCCCTCAATGGTGCCGTCATCGATGACGGCAAAAGCCTGGGCGCGCCACAGGCTGCCGAGAAAGCTGCCAGTCGCCTGCGTTTCCTTGTCGAGCCCGGTTGCGAGACGGAATATCGCCATTGGCGCGGGTGCGCGCCTTTCTGTGAGTGTTGGTTCACTGACGTCGGATGCCACGATAGGTATGTTGCCAGCTGCGAGAACCGGAAGCGCTGCCTCAAGGGCGTCGGGACACAGGAAACCGGTCACGATCCGGACGTTTTCCTTCACGAAACGTTCTGCCGCTTCCCTGCCGCCTTCGGCATCGCAACGATCATCGGATATGACGAGTTCAGCGCCTTTCGCCGTGGCCGCGATTCGCGCACCTTCGGCCAGCTGGTTGCCCAACGGAGCGAAGGTGCCGGACAGGGGTGCTGCAAGTCCGATGCGCATATCCTCTGCCTGCACCAGTACCGAACTGGCCAGCAGTGTAAGGATAATGCTTGTCAGCGCTGCGGCAGGACGTTTCCCTAGCTCGATCACGTGATCCGTCTTCATTAAACAATTCGTGGCATTTTCAACGAAAAGTGGGTAGCTGTTTCCTCGCCTTTGTGCAATGCCCGTTTCTGGGGGCCGATATTGCGGGCTTCTGAACAAGATAGCTGGCTTCAGGTAACATACCCATAGGGCGAGATGGATTCTGTTGGACGTGCAAACGATTAAGAACATCATTTCCAGTGCAGCTTCGGTGGAATCGAAGTCCTACCGGGATGCCATGAGCCATTATGCCGGTGCCGTACAGATCGTCACGACCGCCGGCAATGCGGGAAGGCGCGGTCTTACGCTGACAGCAGCCTGCTCGGTGTCCGATAATCCGCCGACGATCCTCATCTGCCTGCAGAAAATCCACGAAGAAAATCGGCTGTTCATCGAAAATGGTGTGTTCGCAGTCAATACGCTTGCAGGTTCGCATCAACAGCTTGCAGATGCGTTTTCCGGCCGCATTGGTCTGACGCAGGACGAGCGGTTCGAACTGGCGCGGTGGGAGGTGCAGGTTACCGGAGCGCCCATATTGCAGGGAGCGCTTGCCTCTTTCGATTGCCGGGTGATCAGCGTTCAGGATCATTCCACCCATCACGTGCTTTTCGGCGAAGTGGTAGGCCTGCGGTCAAAGGCCGAAGAGGAAGCGCTGGTCTATCTCAACAGGCGCTACCATACGCTGGAGTTGTAATGCGATGAGACGACGTGGAACGAGCGGTCTTTTGGGCGCTTTATTTCTGTTTTCAGCGTCTTCCGCATTTGGTGCAGGTCCGTTGCCTGCGTTCAAGGACGATTATTTCGCCTATCCCGGCATTATCAGCAGCGCCGACAATGGCGATTACAAGGTCGTCGATTACAATGAGATGCGCGATATCAACGGGCGCGATGCGGTGCCTGAAAAGCGTGTGAAAGACGCCTATGTCTCGCTGAAAGCCCGCGCCTACCAGAAGGACGTCACGTTCCAAACCGTTGCCGGACCCGTCAAGGCCATGACCGCGGGCAAGCGGGAGGGCGCGTCTTTCATCGTCATCTATCTGCATGGGCGGGGCGGCAATCGCCTGCAAGGCATGAACGACTTCACGTTCGGCGGCAATTTCAATCGTGTGAAGAATCTCGCGGCATTGAACGGCGGCCTTTATGTGACGCCGGACTTCAAGGATTTCGCCGATATGGGCGAGGCGCAGATTGCCGCGCTGATCGAAGCTGTTAAGGCGTCGTCGCCAAATGCTTCGTTGATCCTTTCCTGCGGCTCGCAAGGCGGAACGCTGTGCTGGCGCATAGCAGGCAACGAAAAGGCGGGAAATCAGCTTGCAGGCCTCATCCTGCTCGGCTCGCTCTGGGATGAGGGATTTTTCAAGTCTTCCGCATTCCGAAAGCGCGTTCCTGTTTTCTTCGGCCATGGAAGCCGCGATCCGGTTTTTGCGATTGACAGGCAGGAAGCCTTCTATCGCGAGATACGCAAGCGCGCGCCGGGTTATCCGGTTCAGTTCCGCCGTTTCGAGAGCGGCAATCACGGCACGCCGATCCGCATGGCCGACTGGCGCGAGATGCTGAACTGGATTCTGGCAAAACCGTGATGACAGGTTGTGGATGCGAATCGAAATTCCGGCAATGTGACCTTCCTGCCACTCGACAATCGGGCAAAACCGAATAGTTATCGAACTTAAAATTTTACCTACTCAGCAGATCCTATGAGGTAGATCATGTACGGACGCGCCCGCACCGGAGCCCGTTTTCTAGCCCTTGCCATGCTGGCCCCGCTTGCCGCTGCCTGCACGACTACTGTACCGACAACGACTGCGGCTCCCGGCAAGACCGATGCTCCGGTTAGCGCGCCGACGATTTCGATGCCAAGCTTCACGCCGACTGCTTATGTCGATCCAGCGCTGGCGCAGCCTTGCATCACCGCCGCCGCCAACAAGTATTTCCTGCCGGAGCGCGTTATCTCCGCTGTCAATTCCCGTCCGGGGGCAGCAGGTGGAACCGACGTTGACCTTAAGGTCGACCTGCGCACTGCTGTCTGCCAGGTGAGCGCCAAGGGCGGTGTGCGTGCCGTTATCGACACATCGCCGAAAAGCGCCGATCAGGTCGCAGCTGAAGCTGCCGCCGCCAAGGCTGATGCAGCCGCCGCTGCCCAGCCGAAGAAGGTCAAGGCGAAGAAAAACTGATTCAATAATCAGCGATAACATACGAAAAAGGCAGGGTTTTCCCTGCCTTTTTGTTTGTTATTTTTCTGGTTTTTCGCCGTACCAGCGCGGTGTGTAAACCCATTGCCTGCCATCGGGCTTTGTGAAGCTTTGCGTGTGGGACGAACCGACAATCACAACGGTTCGCATATCGACGTCATTCGGCGTCAGCTTGCCGAGCGTGGTTGTACGTGTTGTTTCCGCCGGCCTGCCAATGTCCCGTCCAAGGACAACCGGCGTTTCCGGGGATCGATACTGGCGCAGGATTTCCAGTGCACGGCCAAGCTGGTGCGGGCGCGCCCTGGAAATGGGATTGTAGAACGCCATGGCTAGATCAGCTTCGGCGGCAAGCGCCAGACGCTTTTCGATGATTTCCCAGGGCTTCAGATTGTCCGACAGCGAAATAATGCAGAAGTCGTGTCCCAGCGGCGCGCCAATGCGCGAGGCGGCAGCCATTGCCGCTGAAATTCCGGGCTGGATGACAAGCTCCACGCCGTGCCAGGCGGGATTGTCCGTTTCGTGCAGCGCCTCGACAACCGCCGCAGCCATGGCAAAGACACCGGGATCGCCCGAGGAGACCATGACGACATGCCGACCGGAAGCTGTGAGGTCGAGTGCGTGACGGGCGCGCTGCATTTCCTCGCGATTGTCGGTCATGTGCACAGTTTGATCGGAGCGGAAAGGCCGGAGGTTCTCTTCGGCCATTCGCACATAGGTCTCATAGCCCAGAATATCTTCGGCCTGTTCCAGTTCGCGCTGTACGGCTGGCGTCATCAGATCGCGTGATCCGGGTCCAAGACCGATCACAACCAGCTTGCCACGCTTTCGACCGACAAGCAGTACATCTGCCGGCGTAGCGGCTATGGCGACGGCAAGCCCGTCGCTATCTATCAGTTCGATCGGCTGTTCCACCGAACGAAGGACAAGCGCGCGCGCATCCGCCGCATCTGCCACATAGCGCAGCGGAATATCGAGATTGGCCGCCACCTGATGAAGTACGGAAGACGCACAATCCTTCTCATGGGCAAGAAGCAATGCCAAAGACGACTGGGCTATTCCGGCTTTGGCAAGTGCATGCTCAATATTGTTCTGAATACTTTCGCTGACCGCATCAATGGCAACTGCCACACAGCGCGGGTGATAAATCAGTTCGTCCGGGCGCGGTGCACGGTTGCGGGGCGTTATGCTGATCGCCAACGCGCCATCGTCGGCGAAAGGCAGTTTCGATTGCACAAGCCAGCGGGATTGTCCGTTAAGCCGCAGCTTCTGGCCCGCGAGCAGGTTCGACATGAAGTTTTTCGCGTCGTTCGGATTGGCAAGGGGCAGTTCGGCAGGCGGGTGCAACAGATTTATCCCGAACCGCAGTTCGCCGGACGTGGTTATCGCAGGCGCGATCTCAAACGCCGCCGCAATCTTTCGGGCCATATCATTAACACCGGAGAGGCCACCCAACAGCGGGACAACCGCGCTTCCATCTTCGGCAACGGCCAGAACCGGCGGTTCGATACGCTTGTTCTCAAGCAGCGGGGCGAGCGCCCGGATGACGATGCCGGCGGCGCAAAGCGCAATGATGGGACGGCCTTCCTCGTAAAGCGACCTTATCGCATCGCCGAAATGCATGAAGGTGCTGTCAACCGATGCAACACGGTTCCGGAGGCCGAGTATTTCGGCGCGTTCCAGTGCCATTGCGATCCGCTGTGCGGCGGGCACAGCAGCTTCTCCGAGCACTAGGATCGCGGGGATCATATGCCGTTCCATTTTTGCCCCGGAACGAGAATGATTGAAAAGTAGGGGCAATCGCCGCCATCGACTTCGGCAAGCGGCACAATACGCTGGTTGGACATGGTGGCGCGCTCGACATAGAGCGCCCGGTCCATGAGACCAAGATCGCCAAGCACGGTGCGGACCTTGTCGAGGTTCTTGCCAAGCTTCATGATTGCAGCCGCTCCCGTATCCGCGAGCCGCTGTTTCAGCTCTTCAGCGCTCATGACGCCGGAAAGGACGGAGAGCGTCTGGTTGCGATAGACGAGCGGCGCACCCAGCACCGCGGAGGCACCGAGAACGGAACAGACACCGGGGACAACTTGCGTTTCATACTGGTCCGCAAGCCGGTCGTGGATATACATGAACGAGCCGTAAAAGAACGGATCGCCTTCCGCGATCACGGCTACATCCTGTCCGCGATCGAGATGGCTTGCTATCGTGCTCGTTATCTCGCCATAGAAATCGCTGACGATCTGTTCGTAGTCCATGTGCGCCGGAAGCTTTTCCGTCGTCACGGGATAGATCAGCGGCACCAGAATCTGTTCCGGCGAAAGATATTCCTCGACAATTGTGAGGGCATTACCCTTTTTTCCCTTCGCGGCATGATAGGCAACGACCGGCGCGCTTTTGAGCAGGCGAAGGGCTTTCAGCGTTATCAGTTCGGGATCGCCGGGACCGACACCCAGGCCAAACAGTCTGCCTTTTGCCGCCATTATTCGCGCTCCGAGGCGAGCGCGTTGACCGCCGCTGCCGTCATGGCGCTGCCGCCGCGTCTTCCGCGCACGATCACATAAGGCACGCCACGGCTGTTGGCGGCGAGTTCTTCCTTGGATTCTGCCGCGCCGACGAAACCGACCGGCATGCCGATGATCAGCGCCGGTTTAGGCGCGCCAGCATCCAGCAGTTCGAACAGGCGGAAGAGGGCGGTCGGTGCATTGCCGATTGCAACGATGCTGTTGGCAAGATGCGGCAGCCAGAGGTCGAGTGCCGCCGCCGAGCGGGTATTACCGATCTTCGCGGCAAGCTCGGGAACCGACGGATCGCTGAGAGTGCAGATGACTTCATTGTTTGCAGGCAGGCGAGAGCGAGTAATGCCTTCGGCCACCATGCGTGCATCGCAGAGAATGGGCGCACCTGCGAGCAGGGCGTCGCGCCCGGCTTTGCCTGCTCCTTCGGAGAAGACGAGGTCATTGACGACATCCACCATGCCACAGGCGTGAATGACACGCACTGCAAGCTTTTCCAGATCGGCGGGTATTCGGCTCAGATCGGCCTCGGCACGAATGATGGCGAAAGACCGGTCATAAATCGCCTGCCCGTCGCGAATATAGTCTGTCATAGTGTGCCACTCTAATCAGTGTCGGGCGTTCAGAAGGCGCGCCGCTTCGTCAATGGTGATATCAATCGCCAATAGCTGTCCGAAGCGCGATGGTCCAGTCCTGTCTTGTGCATAAAGATCGTAGCGGCCTGCCGAGCGCGCCAGTAGCGTGTGCGGCAATGGAGCAAGTGCCGCGCATGATTTGGCGCACCCCGTGATGTGCACGAATGACGTTCCCGGATTTAACTGTGTCGCCAGTTTCCCGCCATCGGCTTGAGTGTCGGCGAGTGCAGAGATGCATCCGCTGGAACCTGAACAGGCACGAAGCCGCGCCTGCGGAGCTTCGGCTGTGGTTTCGAGGTCAAGCGAACGAAGTTCTTCGGTTATTTTTCCAATCTGTATTCCATCCAAATAAGGAAGGATGATGCCTTGCCATGGCGTTAGCCGTAGTTCGCTTTTTCCGCTGTTGGAGAGGTCCGCCAGTGCCCTGAGTTGATGTGGCGTCAGCCGCCCCATAAGCGGCATGGCGCCGATATAAGTCGATCCATCACGCTGCCGGGTCTGACCGAGATGCGAAAAAGGCGTCGGTGCCTTGCGCTTCCAGCCTGTGGCCGAATGGATGGGAAAAGACAATTCCCGGCCCAGTCCCGCCACAAACTGCGATGGCGAAACGACCTCGAACAGATGTTTCATCCGCGCAAAACGGCCTTGGCGTAAAAAACCGTGCAGCAACGCTTCGATGAAGGGCAGGGCGTGTCGCGCTTCTACGGCTCCCAGCGCGGGTTTATCGGGAGACGAGGCCAGACCGAACGCATAGGTTTCAGCGTCGATGGCCGACAGCCAGATATCCCCTGGATGGGCAATCATTGCGCAGTCCTCGCCGCCGTCGATCTGCAAGGAGAATTTTGGCGACAGGGCATAGAAAGCCTTATTCGTTTGCAGCATGGCGAGCGCGGACGATGCCAGTCCGGTGACGTCGCATATCTGGCCACAGTCAATGCCAGCGGTGGGGCTGACCATCACGTTGCGAATATCGTCGGCGTCGGGATTTTCTGCCCCAAGCCCGGCGTCGTGCAGCGCAGCGACAACATTGTCCCAATGTCTGGGCGCGATGCCGCGCAACTGGATATTGGAGCGAATCGACAGCTCTATCGCGCCTGCATCGAAACGTTCGGCTATTGCTGCAATCGAACGCGCCTGATCGGCTGACAACCGGCCCAGCTTCAGTTTGATGCGGGCAATCGCCCCGTCTTTCGCCATCACCATGCGCGAGAGGCCGGGGCAGGCGTTGCGCCTGTCGGATTGGACTTGCAGCGAATGGGTGGTTGGGTTGCCGGGCATTTCAGCCTTATACGCTTTGCCGCTTGCACTTGCTACTGCCCGCGATAGAACGAAATGCCCCACATTCGTTCGCGTTTCCGCTCTATCCGTTGGTTTTGCTGCATTTATGCGGCGTCAGGTGATTTCACCTGACTGCAAAATGCTCTACGAACTGGGAAAAGGAGCATTGCGCATGACACGCTGGCTGACAGTGATCGGGATCGGTGAAGACGGGTTTGACGGGCTTGGAAAAACCGCGCTTGCGGCTATCGCCTCTGCCAAGGTCATTTTCGGCGGCAGACGCCATCTGGATTTTCTGGACGACAGTATCAAGGCCGTGCGCGTGGCGTGGCCGTCTCCATTCGACGAAGCTATCGCGATGATCGAAGCGCATCGCGGCCAGCCGGTCGTCGTGCTGGCAAGCGGCGACCCGATGTTTTTTGGCGTGGGGGCCACTTTGGCCCGGCATTTTTCGGCGGACGAAACGCTTGTTCTGCCGCATCCGTCCTCGCTTTCACTGGCAGCGGCGCGGATGGGTTGGCCGCTTCAGGACGTCCGCACGGTCAGCGTGCACGGTCGTCCGTTTGAACTGCTGCTTCCGCATATCCTGCCGGGCGAGAAACTTCTTGTCCTTAGCAATGATGGCTCGACGCCAGCAAAAGCGGCGGCAATGCTCAAGGGCAGGGGCTTTGGCCAAAGCCGCATGACCGTGCTTGAGCATATTGGTGGCCCCAAGGAGCACCGGTTTCAGGATGCCGCCGAAAGCTGGTCGCATGAGCGATGTGCCGATCTGAATGTGCTGGCGATTGAGTGCATCGCTGTGCCAGAAGCCAACGTGTTTTCGCCGGTCGCCGGGCTTCCCGATGAAGCCTTCGAGAATGATGGCCAGCTGACCAAGCGCGACATTCGTGCCGTCACGCTGTCGCGGTTGCAGCCCTTGCCGCGTCAATTGCTTTGGGATGTCGGTGCGGGTTGCGGATCGATCGGCATTGAGTGGATGCGCGTACATCCTTCCTGTCGCGCGATTGCCATCGAGACCAACGATCAACGGCAGGCGATGATCGAGCGCAATCGCGCCGCATTGGGCGTTCCCGCATTGCAACTAGTCAGGGGCGAAGCGCCCTTGGCACTTGCTGGGTTGGAGGCACCGGATGCCATCTTCATCGGCGGCGGCGTGACCGACAAGGGCGTGCTGGAAGCTTGCTGGGATGCCCTGAAGCCGGGCGGCAGGCTCGTCGCCAATGCCGTGACCCTGCAAAGCGAAATGCTGCTTTTCAACTGGCGCGAAAAGTGCGGCGGAGAATTGACGCGGCTGTCGGTGGCGCAGGCCGGGGCGCTCGGTTCCTTCGATGTCTGGCGGCAGGCACTGCCCGTCACAATTTATTGCGGGTACAAGCCCAAATCATGACTTGAATAGTCATGTTATATTCGGGTAAGGCTGTGGAAACTGTTTCCCAAAGGAGGACGGGGCATGTCCGAACTCAACGCCAATACCCGCTTTGCGCTTACCAATGCCGGTCACGTGGTCAATCAGCTTCTCGATCATTTTGTCGAGCATGCCGATGTGCACCGTCAAGGCAGCACGGCCAAGCTGGTGCTGAGCTTCGGTCAGGCGGATGTGCAGTGGGACGATGAAACGGTCAGCGTCGACGTCACCAGCGAGGACGAAACCGGGCTTGCCTATATAAAATATTCCATCGCTGAACACGTGCTGGAATTTCTCGACAAGGGCAGCGCCAAACCGAAGATTATCTGGGAAGGGGACGGGGCTGCCGGACTGCCATTGCCCTATTTCCGGGAGATGCAGGTTGTTTCGGTATCGAATGTAACGCCGCATATGCGCCGTGTTCGGCTGAAAGGCGAGAACCTGACGCGCTTTTCGCAGCTAGGTCTCCATATCCGCCTTCTGTTTCCTCCAAAGGGTCTGGCCAAGCCGCAATGGCCTGTGACGGGGGAAGATGGCCGTCCTGTCTGGCCGGATGGAGAAGCCAAGCTCGCGACACGGGTTTATACGATCCGCAACATCGATACGGTCGCCGGTTGGGTGGATATCGATATGGTCGTTCATGGCGATGATTGCGATGCTCCGGGTTCCGGTTGGGCCCTCAGCGCCAAGCCGGGCGATATTGTCGGCATGACTGGCCCGGGCGGCGGCGATGCGGGCGATGCGAAATGGTATCTGCTTGCAGGCGACGAAACAGCTCTGCCTGCCATCGGGCGCATTCTCGAACGGTTGCCCGAAGGAACCAGGGCGGTCGTGCGCGTCGAGATTGGCAGCGCTGAAGAGGAGCAGGAACTTTTCTCTCGGGCCGATGTCGATTTGCAATGGCTGAACCGCAATGGCGCGGATGCCGGAACGACGACGTTGTTGCAGGATGCCGTGCGGGCGGTCGAATTGCCGGAAGATGAAGACGATATTTACGTCTGGGTCGGTTGCGAATTCAACGCATTCCGGTCGATCCGCACCTATATGCGCAAGGAACGCAATATTCCAAAGGGCCGTCAGCTGATTGTCGCCTATTGGCGGCGCGGGCAGGATGGCGACGCGCCGCGCAAGTCCGACGATTGATGCAAAAAAGGGGCCGCGCGGCCCCTTTTTCGCGTATCCTGAAACGGACCGCTTCGGCTTTACCTGCGGAAGCCTTCACTCGCCCGCATCAGATTTTTCGTGTAGTCGGCATGGATATTGCCGCTGACAAGATCGTTTGCCTGCAACTGTTCCACGACCTCTCCATTGCGCATGACGGCAAGCCGGTCGCACATATGGGTGACGACGCCAAGGTCGTGGCTGACCATGACGAAGGTCAGGTTGCGGTCGCGCCGAACCTGTTCGAGCAGGTTCAGCACTTCCGCCTGAACTGATGCATCGAGCGCCGAAGTCGGCTCGTCGAGCAGCAATATGCTGGGCTCGACGATGAGCGCGCGGGCAATGGCGATGCGCTGGCGCTGGCCACCCGAGAGCTGGTGCGGATAGCGGAAGCGAAAGCCGGAGCCGAGGCCGACTTCATCGAGCGCCTTCACGATGCGCTGTTCCGTGTCGCCAACACCGTGGATGGCGAGTGGTTCCAGCAACAGGCGGTCCACCGTCTGCCGTGGATGCAGCGAACCGTAGGGGTCCTGAAACACCATCTGGACATTGCGATAGAACGCCTTGTCTCGCGGCGTCTTCAGCAATTGCCCGTCGATACGGATTTCGCCGTCCTCCACGGGTGCCAGCCCGGCAACGGCGCGTAGCAGGGTGGACTTGCCCGAACCGGATTCGCCCACGAGGCCGTAGGATTCGCCGCGCGCTACTTCGATGCTGACCGATTTCAGCGCATGGAAGTGGTCGAAATAGACGTCGATATTGTCGACGCTGAGTGCAGATGCCGTGCTCATAGCTTCCATGCCTCCTCACGCTGCAAGGTTGGCAGGGGATGGCGATCGACTCCGATTTTCGGCATGCAGTTCAGCAGTCCTTGCGTATAGGGGTGTTTCGCATTGGCGAGGTCTTTCGCCGCGATTTCCTCTACGATCTTGCCCGCATACATCACGATGACGCGGTCGCAGAAGGAGGAAACGAGGCGCAGGTCGTGGCTGACGAAGATCAGTCCCATGCCGCGTTCGGCGACGAGCTTGTCGAGAATGCCGAGTACTTCGAGCTGGACCGTCACGTCGAGGGCCGAGGTCGGCTCATCGGCGATCAGCATTTCCGGCTCCGCCACCAGCATCATGGCGATCATGACGCGCTGGCCCATGCCGCCCGAAACTTCATGCGGATAGAGGCTCATGACACGCTCAGGATCGCGGATCTGCACGGCTTCCAGCATGGCGATGGAGCGCTTGCGGATTTCCTCACCGCTGAACTTGCCATGGGCCTTCAGCGTTTCGGCGATCTGCTTGCCGATGGTCATCACAGGGTTGAGTGAATATTTCGGGTCCTGCAACACCATGGCGATGCGACCGCCGCGCAAGGCGCGGCGTTGGCGCGCCGGGGCATTCAGAAGATCGATGCCGTCAAATTCCAGTTTTCGGGCGGTGATCTTCGCATGCAGCGGGGTCAGTCCCATGATGGCGCGGCCGGTCTGCGACTTGCCCGAACCGGATTCGCCCACGATGCCGAGGCGTTCGCGGCCCAGTTCGAAGCTGACGCCGCGCACGGCCTCGATTGCGCCCGTGCGGGTCGGGAAGGTGACGCGCAGGTCTTCAACAGTCAGAAGAGGCTTCATTGGTTGTTACCCCGCGGATCGAGCGCGTCGCGCAGGCCATCGCCCAGAAGATTGAAGCCGAGGCTGACGATGAGAATCGCAATACCCGGCATGGCGGCAACCCACCACTGGTCGAGGATGAAGCGGCGACCGGACGCGATCATCGCGCCCCATTCAGGCAATGGCGGCTGAGCGCCGAGGCCAAGGAAACCAAGACCGGCGGCGGTGAGGATGATGCCTGCCATGTCGAGCGTCACACGCACGATCAGCGACGAGGTGCAGAGCGGCATGATGTGGCGCACGACAATGCGGATCGGCGAAGCACCCATCAAGCGAACCGCGGAAATATAGTCCGAGTTGCGCACGGTCAGCGTTTCCGCACGCGCAATGCGCGCATAGGGCGGCCATGAGGTGATGGCGATGGCGATGATGGCATTTTCGATGCCCGGCCCGAGAGCAGCAACAAAGGCGAGCGCCAGAATGAGCTTCGGGAAGGCAAGGAAGATATCGGTGATGCGCATCAGCACCGCATCGACCCAACCACCGGCATAGCCCGCAACCGTGCCGACCAGAAGGCCGATAGGTGCCGCGATGATGGCCACCAGCAGCACCACATAAAGGGTGAGGCGGGAGCCATGGATCAAACGCGAAAGAATATCGCGTCCCTGATCGTCGGTGCCGAGCAGATAGCCCGGTGATCCCGGCGGCAGGAGACGTGCATTGGCCAGATCGCCGACAACCGGCGAATGCGGGGCCAGCACATCGGCCAGAGCCGCCACGACAAGAAGCCCGATGATGATCAGGAGGCCGAGAACGGCCAGCTTGTTGGCGGTGAAGCGCCGCCAGACCATGTAGGCGCGACCGAGACGGGCTTGCGTGCGCGACTGCGGCCGCTCGGTAAGCAGCCATTCACGCCATGAGAGGTTGGAAGTATCTGTCATTTGGCTCATCGTGCGCGCGTCCTTGGATCGAGAAGCCGATAGAGAAGATCGGACACGAGGTTGAGCGCGATAAAGACCGATCCGATGACGATGGTGCCACCGAGAACGGCATTCATATCAGCGTTTTGCAGTGAATTGGTGATGTAGAGTCCAAGGCCGGGCCAGGAGAAGATGGTTTCGGTCAGCACCGAGCCTTCCAAAAGCCCAGCATAGGAAAGCGCAATCACGGTCACCAGCGGCACGGCGGCATTGCGTAGCGCGTGGCCCCAGATGATGCGGGTTTCCGAAATGCCCTTGGCGCGCGCGGCGATGATATATTCCTGTTCCAGCTCGTTCAGCATGAAGGAACGCGTCATGCGGCTGATATAGGCAAGCGAGAAATAGCCAAGCAGCGTCGATGGCAGGATAAGGTGGGAGACAATATCCTTCAGCGCTGGCCAGTCGCGCTGGAGAATCGCGTCGATCACATAGAAACCGGTGATCGGCGTGAAGGTGTATTCGAATGTGATGTCGATGCGTCCGGGACCGGAGGTCCAGCCAAGCCGCGCATAGAAGATCAACAGCGCAAGCATTCCGAGCCAGAAGATGGGCACGGAATAGCCGACAAGCCCAATCACGCGCACGATCTGGTCAACGATGCTGCCGCGCTTGACCGCGGCGAGAACGCCAAGAGGAATGCCGAACACGGCGCCAATGATCGTGCCGACGGTGGCAAGTTCCATGGTTGCGGGAAAGACGCGACGAATGTCGGTCATGACCGGATTGGTCGTGAGGACCGAAGTGCCGAAATCGCCCTGCAGCACGCCCTTCACGTAAAGGAAAAACTGCTGGTAATAGGGCAGGTTGAAGCCCATTTCCTCCCGAACGCGCGCGACGACATGCGCTGGGGCGCGATCGCCGACGATGGCAAGTACGGGATCAATCGGCACAACACGGCCGATGAAAAAGGTTACGGCCAGAAGGCCGAGATAAGTCGTGATGACGATACCCAGAAAACTGGCTATCGACGTGGCAAGAGCCGCCCCGCGCCGCGGTGCCCGCCTTACCTTTTTGGTGGTTCCAGTGTTACTCAATGTTTTGACCGCTTCCGACAATGAGAGCGTTTCAGGACAACTGTCGCTCCGGAAAGCCGGATCGGCAGTGCTGAAAATTTCGTGGAGCGGCTTCCTTTTTGATTCAGAAAACCGCTCCATCTCGTTGATTTAAAGCCGTTTCAGCGCGTGATGATTTTCACGCGCCGACGCATGGCCGACTATTCCTTGCTGACAGGAGCCAGGAAGTTGGAGTCGAATGTCGGGCCGAGCTTGTAGCCTTTCACGTTGCCGCCAATGCCTGCAACCTCAACCTGCTGGAACAGCATGACGAACGGGCTCTGGTCGAGAGCTTCCTGCTGCAGCTTCTTGTACTGTTCGGCACGCTTGTCGCTGTCGCGTTCCAGAAGTGCGGCCTGCGTCTGCTTGGTCAGCTCCGGGATATCCCAGGCGTTGCGCCAGGCAAGCGTCTTGGTCGATGCATCGTCGGCGTTGTTCGGGTTGCTGGTGAAAGCTTCGGCATTCGAATTCGGGTCCCAATAGTCCATGCCCCACTGGCCGATATACATATCGTGGTTACGGGCACGATATTTGGTCAGCGTCTGCTTGCCGTCGCCGGGGATGATCTCGATCTTCACTCCAG
Organism: Hyphomicrobiales bacterium; assembly: GCA_900473915.1. Lineage (GTDB taxonomy): Bacteria > Pseudomonadota > Alphaproteobacteria > Rhizobiales > Rhizobiaceae > Brucella. Next base: position 162,336 of record UCNG01000004.1, read on the forward strand.
CCTGGGCGGCTGTCTGCTGGAAGGATTCGGCAATGCCGGTGACAGGCTGGCCGTTGCGCACATCGAACGTGACCGACAGACCGTCCTTGAGGCCAGCCTTGGCGAGAAGTTCCTTCGCCTTGGCGACGTCGAGCTTGTACGGAGCAGCATCGAGAGAACCGAGAACACCCTTGGCCTGATAGGTCTGGCGGATTTCACCGATGCCCTTGATGAGAGTCGATCCGATCGCATCATAATCGACCAGATATTTGAACGCTTCGCGAACTTCCGGCTTGGCCAGGTTCTCGTTCTTCTGGTTGAGGCTGATGTAATAGACCGTGCCCTTGGCGGCGCTTGTCGTGGTGAGCTTGTCGTTCTTCTGAACGGCTTCGTAGTCGCCCGGCTCCAGATTGCGCGCTACATCGACGTCGCCGGATTCAAGCATCAGGCGCTGCGTCGCGCTTTCCTTGACGTGACGATAGAAGATGCGCTTGAGCTTGGCCTTTTCGCCATAATAATTGTCGTTGCGCTCCAGAATGACAACTTCATTGGCGCGCCATTCGCGGATCACGAACGGGCCGGAGCCTGCCGACTTGGTCTTCAGCCATGCATTGGCATAGTCAGTGTCGTATTTGTACTCGTCGGTCGGCGCGACCTTTTCGGCATGTTCTTCAAGAAGCTTCTTGTCGACGACGGCGGCGACGGTCGCGGTCAGGCAGTTCAGCACGAAGCTTGGCGCATATGGCTTGTCGACGGTGAAGACAAAGGTGTTGTCGTCTACGGCTTTTGCCTTTTCGTTGACGTTATCCTTGGTCAGGCCGAACTGGGTCAGGATGAAGGCCGGGCTCTTATCGAGACGCACGGCGCGTTCAAAGGAGTAAGCCACGTCGGCAGACGTGATCGGGTTGCCCGAAGCGAACTTGACGTCCTTCTTCAGCTTGAACGTATAGGTGAGGCCGTCGTCGGACACGGTCCAGCTTTCGGCGACGCCCGGTACGACCTTCGACGTGTCGTTGATGTCGAGGCGGACGAGCATGTCATAGGCGTTACCGATGAACTCAGCCGGGCTCAATTCGAATGATTCAGCCGGGTCGAGCGTGATGGTATCGTCGATGGCCCATGCCTGAACCAGTGTATCGGCAGGTGTGGCCGACAAGGCCGGATTTGCGGCCAGAACAGCGGCAAGTGCCGCGCCTGCGGCCAGAATACGAAAACGTCCGAAATGCATCATGTTAGAGTTCCCTTTCTGTATTTTTGTTGGGATTTTGTTGGATTGCATCTGCATGTCAGGCTTCGTGCCATGCCTGTTTCAGAACCCTGAGCCAGTTGCCCCGGCAAAGCTTTGCCAGTTCCTCATCGTTATATCCGGCCTTTTGCAAGGCTATGACAAGGTTCTGCATACCTGCTGCATCGCCGATTTCGGCCGGGATTGTTGCGCCGTCATAGTCCGAACCAAGCGCCACGCAATCGATGCCCATGCGTTCAACCATGTAATCCACGTGGCGCACCACATCGGAAAGCGGTGTGTTGGCATCTTCCTTGCCATCGGCCCGCAGCATGGTCGTTGCGTAGTTCAGTCCGGCAAGGCCCTTGCTCTCGCGGATCGCATCAAGCTGACGATCGGTCAGGTTGCGTGCCACGGGGGTGAGGGCGTGTGCATTGGAGTGGCTGGCGACCAGAGGCTGATCACTCAGTTTCGCCACATCCCAGAAGCCTTTTTCGGTGATATGCGCGAGGTCGATCAAAATGCCCTTGGCATTGCATGCCTTGACGAGGCGCCTGCCAGTCTCAGTCAGGCCGGGGCCGGTATCCGGGCTCATCGGATAAGCAAACGGAACACCGTGTGCGAAAATATTGTTGCGGCTCCAGACGGGTCCAAGCGAGCGCAGACCTGCGGCGTAAAAGACTTCAAGTGCTGCCAGATCTTCATCGATGGCTTCGCAGCCTTCCATGTGCAGCACGGCAGCAAATGTATCGCTGTTCAGCGTCTCGTCGAGGTCGCGGCCATTGCGACAGAGCTTCCAGCCGCCAGCCGCTTCCAGCTTGAGGGCAATGGCGGCCATATCGAGAGCGATGTCGAGGGAGGGGCTGCGTTCCAGCGGTGGTGAAAGCGGCGTTTCGTAATGGCCATTGGCGTCTGGCTTGCCCAGTTCGATGTGCTCGCCGGAGGGCACATAGATAGCGCAAATACCGCCGGCCAGGCCGCCCTTGCGCGAGCGGGGGGCATCGATATGGCCGACATCCGTTCCGCCGATGAATTCCTTGATGGGGTCATCGCCTTTGCGGGCATTTTCCCAAAGCCGCAGAAGGACATCGTTATGTCCGTCAAAAACGCGCTGCATTCTCTCATTCCTGCCTGCATGGCCTGCCGGAGCAGAGCCACATATTCATGTGTTCAGGCGCAAAGGGACAACACGGCAAGGTAAGATAACCTCCCGATATGGTGGTTGAGCTTTCCACTCATTGTTCCCCGCATTTCCACTACCAATTTATAAGCGGTGAGTGCGTGTCGGAGTCAAGCCACCGAATGACGTAGTCAGGCTGCGAAATGAAGATAAATTTATGCAAAACGAAAGGGCTGCGCCATAAAACGCAGCCCTTTGTGCAAAAGAAGAATTGCTTGATGCTAAAACAGAATGAAGTTTCGCATCGGATGGCAGGAACTAGAACTTGTAGTTCAGACCTGCCTTGATCGAATGGTTCTTCAGGTTGTTGCGCTGCTCCACGCCGTTGACGCGGGATTTCACGTCGCCGAAACGCTGAAAGTCATATTCAGCCTTGACCGAGAGCGGGCCGCTCAGCGCCTGTTCGACACCGGCGCCGATCAGTGCGCCGCCTTCCCAGCCGGGAGCCGAGGTGGTGTTGTCCTTGGCCTTGAAACGGGTGACGCCATAACCGGCGGTGCCGTAAATGAGCGTCTTGTCGAAGGCGTAGCCGATCTTGCCCTTGGCGTTGCCGTTCCACGATTGCTGAAGGCTGCCGCCATGACCGATGCGATGCTCCGCTTCGGCAAAGTTGCCTTCGAGTTCCGCGCCGAACACGACATTGCCGCTCTGCATGTTTTTACCCACGACAACGCCGCCAAGCGCGCCGGTGCGGTTGGTGAAGGGGCCGGGAATCTTGGAAGAAGAAGCGCCGATCTGTGCGCCGATATAGTTGCCGGACCAGTCATGCGGGCCGCTGGCAACCGGATCGTTGTACGAATAGTCGGTTGCTCCCATCATGTCGGCAGCGAAAGCCGAACCTGCAAAAGCAACGATTGCGGCGCCAAGCGCCACTGCGGTGATAGAACGCTTCAACATTTTTTACTCCGATTTTCCCGTCCGAAAACGCTGGCGGGAAACATGCCTGAATTCATTATTGCCATCGAAAGGCCTTGCCTTCGGTCTGGCTTTCGTCTCACCTCTGATTGTGTCCAAATTTAAGAAAATTCGAGCGATTTCCATGCATTGCGCAACCATTCTTCGCGCTATGCTTAACAATCGGTAACTGCCTGATGCCGGTTTGTTAGATCAATCCCAATCCACGAAAGCTGGCATGGCCGTGCTTCCCGATGATGACGTGATCGTGCACCGTGATGTTGAGCGCCTTGGCAGCATTGACGAGCTGCTTGGTCATGTCGATGTCGGCGCGCGAAGGCGTCGGGTCGCCCGATGGGTGGTTGTGGACCAAAATAATGGCCGTTGCAGAAAGTTCCAGCGCGCGTTTGACCACCTCGCGCGGATAGACCGGGGTGTGGTCGACCGTGCCGGTCTGCTGGACTTCGTCGGCAATAAGCTTGTTCTTCTTGTCGAGGAACAGGATGCGGAACTGTTCGCGGGTCTCATATGCCATGGCGGTGGTGCAATATTCGATCACCTGGTTCCATGAACCCAGCACTTCGCGCTCCATGACCGTGCTGCGCGCGCTTCTCTTGGCGACAGCTTCCACAAGCTTGAGTTCATGCGCGACGGTGGGGCCGGCGCCGGGCACTTCGGCAATCAGCTTTTCGGGGGCGGCCAGCACTTCGGCAATCGAGCCGAACCGGGTCAGAAGCGCCTTGGCGATCGGTTTGGTGTCGGCGCGGCGAATGGCGCGAAACAGCAGCATTTCGAGCAATTCATAATCCGCCAACGCATCGGGGGTTTCCCTGAAACGCTGTTTGAGACGATCGCGATGCCCGGCGTAATGCGGCTTGTCGATTTTGGGCGTCAATTGCAGCGTATCGCTGAAGCCGGGCAAGTGCGCATTACCCGGCTCATTCTTGCTCTTTGCCATCCTGTTTAAACCCCCGCAAAAACAGACCAGACAATTATCGGGATAACATCACTGCGACATTATCTCATGGAAGGCGGTCCGAAGACATTGGCTGGAGAGAGTGTGAATATCTCGCAGCCGTCTTTCGTGACGCCAACCGTGTGTTCATATTGGGCCGTCAGCGACCGATCTCGTGTAACCGCTGTCCAGCCGTCGGCAAGAACCTTCACATGCGGCTTGCCGAGATTGATCATCGGCTCGATGGTGAAGATCATGCCTTCCTTGATTTCCACCCCTTCATTCGGCGTGCCGTAATGAAGGATATTCGGTGCATCGTGAAACAGCTGCCCGACACCGTGGCCGCAGAAATCGCGCACGACAGAGCAGCGTTCGCCTTCGGCATAGGTCTGGATCGCCGCACCGATTGCGCCGGTCTTGGCGCCCGGCTTGACGGCCGCGATCCCGCGCAAAAGGCTTTCATAGGTGACTTCCAGCAGCCGTTCGGCGGCGCGCTTGATTTCGCCCACCGCATACATGCGGCTGGAATCGCCGTGCCAGCCATCGAGCAGATAGGTGACGTCGATATTGACGATATCGCCCTCGCGCAGCGGCTTGTCGTTTGGAATGCCGTGGCAGACGACGTGATTGATCGAGGTGCAGGTCGATTTCGTATAGCCCCGATAGTTCAGCGTTGCCGGAAACGCGCCGTGATCCATGCCGAACTCGAATACGAAGCGGTCGATCTCGTTGGTTGTCACACCCGGCTTGACGATATCGTTGAGGGCATCGAGGCAGCGAGCCGTCAGATTGCAGACCGTGCGCATACCCTCGAAAGCCTCGGGGCCATAGAGCCTGATCTGGCCCGTATATTTCATGGGTGCGCTTGTCGCTTCGATATAGGTTACCATCACTCGATCCGTCTCATTTACTCAATTGGCACCAGCTCGGTGGCGTCAATGCTGTTATCCGTTATGTGGCACCGAACGGCCCAGGCCTCAACCCCGTTTGCGCGCGCATGTTCAAAAGCGCGTGCGTAAGTGGGGTCAAGATCGCCGGAAATGCTGAATCTGCTGCAGTCGTTTCGCTGGATAATAAACAGCATCACGCCTCGATGACCAGCGGCAACCATGTCGACCAGTTCGTCGAGGTGTTTCGCGCCGCGCGCCGTCACCGTATCGGGAAACTCCGCCAGTCCGAGCGTGCGGATGAAATGCACATTCTTGACCTCGACATAGGCCCGCTGGCGCGGACCGTCATCCAGCAGAAGATCGATGCGCGAATTGCGGCCATATTTCTGCTCGCGCTTGAGGCTGGCATATCCCGCGAGGTCGGGAATGAGACCTTTCAGGATCGCTTCCTCGGCGATTCTGTTGGGCAAGCCAGTGTTCACGCCGACCAGCGTATTATCCGCTTCAACGATCTGCAACGTATGGGCATATTTGCGGTGAGGGGCGTCCGAAACGCTTAGCCAGACGCGGGAACCCGGCGCGGTCAGTCCGAGCATCGAACCGGTATTGGGCACGGACGCTGTTATGAACCGCCCGTCGTCAAGCGTGACGTCGGCAAGAAATCTTTTGTAGCGGCGTTCCAGCCTGCCGGTAACCAGAGGTGTTTGAAAAATCATGCGCCGATGTAGAGCAGTTCGGCGCGTATGCGAAAGGGTTTTCTGACAGCTTCGCGGAAATAGCCAGGAAACGGGCAGGGGTCAGAACAAGACCTTGATGACGTCCGCCCAGCTCATATCCGCACTGAGCGCCATTGCCGCAGCAACCAGACCGGCGCCGAGAAAGGTGAGGGTGGTTCTTGTTTCGCTTGTCATTATTCTTCCCCATCAAATCAGTCGTTCGAAGTTGGGAAGAATTTCGCGGGTGATTGAGCCCGGATTGTGATGCGATAATGGCTATTCCGGGCAATTTGCAGGCATTTTACGGATAGGGTAAACGCTGCCGCCCTCAGCTATTGCCTTACCCAGTCGAAGACGAGTTCCTCGCGGAATGCGAAGCGGACAACGTGGCTTGCCACGACTTCTTCAAGACGTCCGAGATTTTCTTCCGAGGTTTCGACAGTCACGATCAGTTTTTCCGCATCGGCATCGAGAATCACGAGGCGATTCTCGCCAAGATCGATCGTGCCATGTTCAGGGGTGAATTCGACGGCGAACTTGTGCGCCCAGTGCTTGCAGAGCTGCTGAAGATAGCGGCTGGCATGGGCAGTGGGAACGATTGCTGTTGCTTTCGGCATCATGCTGTCCTTCCGAAAAGGTTACAAACAGGCGCGTAGCAACATCCTGGCAGATCAGCCAGTAATATTTGCGTCAAATATAAGAGAAAAGAAAAACCAGCAATG
>UCNG01000012.1 GCA_900473915.1 Hyphomicrobiales bacterium
GGGTTTGTCAGCGGCCTGAGGTCCGGTAGCAAGCCGGACCTATTCGTTCGCGCTTCGGTATCGAGCCGTCAGCCCGCCACGCGCTCTTCTTCCATTTCATCAAGCCCAAGCAGGTGCCGCACATTCGGGCGCGCCTTGACGAGGTCTGCAATGCTGTACTTCATCAGAACACCAAAAAAGGCGTTGAGTGCCTCACGGAGTGCCGAATTGAGCGCACAGCTATCGACCAGCGGGCATTCGGTGGCGTCATTTTCGAAGCACTCCGCCATGGCGAAGTTTTCTTCGGTCACACGCACGACATCGAAGAGAGAAATGTCCTTGGCCGCCCGACCAAGGCGCACACCGCCGTTGCGACCGCGCACCGTGTTTACCAGCCCATGCTCAACGAGCGGCTGTAGAATCTTGAACAAGAATAGTTCAGAAACGCCGTAAGCGCGCGCAATTTCGGGAATACGGCTGAGCTTGCCGTCATTGGCAGCGCAGTACATGAGCATACGAACGGCATAATTCGTCTGGCGGGTAAGACGCATCACTGTTCCTTTCAACACGTCTCGGAATACTGCATGCCTCAATGCGAAGGCACCGATAATCCGATCCTTGATTTCGCAATTCCAACCGCAAACGGTTCATCCCTGTTTCGGAACTGCTTCAAAATTCTGGTCGTCTTCGCATGTACGATCCAGACAAGTTCAAGGCTCTGCCGGATCATGCGCTAAAGTAGGGTATTTGTTTCTTAACCCACTTTAGAATCATTCTTAAAATATATGAAGTCTTTTCTCATCTTTAAAGGGGAAAAATTGTTGTTCGCTGCGGCCCCCTTATTCGCCGCAAAACCTACTGGCAGACATCTATCCACTCGGCGCTGACCAGTTCTGCCATTTTGTGAGGAGCGATGCGCACGGCGCTGTTTGTGGCCCCGGCTGCTGGCACGACTTCCTCGAAACTCTTCAGCGATACATCGCAATAAACGGGCAGGGCGCTAGGCAGGCCAAATGGGCAGACACCTCCTACGGGATGGCTGGTTTGCGCAAGTACGCTCTCAGCATCCAGCATGCGCGGCTTGGTTCCAAACTGATCCTTGAATTTGCGATTATCGATGCGGGCATCGCCACGGGTAACGATGAGAATGGTCTGGTCCTTAGCTGAAAAGGAAAGCGTTTTGGCGATCTGCCCTGGTTCGACACCATGTGCTTCTGCAGCGAGAACAACAGTGGCGGTGCTTGTTGGAAGTTCAATCACTTCGATTTCAGGCGCTTTCGCCGCAAAAAAGGCCTTTACAGAATCCAGACTCATAGCTTCCCTTTTTCTTATTTTGATTATTAAACTCAAGTTTAGGCCGTAATCTGCCGCAGAACAAGACCGACTGGTTTTCTGCGGCGTTTTGGCATGAATTTCTATCAGATCGAAGCCTCGGTTCGCAACAAGGCCCACACCTTAGATGGGAAGGAGCGGGCGGTCGCCGCCGCTGGTTGCGTTTCCTTATGCCTAGAATACTGGCGACTGAAACAGTGCACGTTGACGTTAAAAGAAAAGCTGCTAAGAAGTCACTCGCTGAGCGATTGGTCACAAATCGGTAGCGTGGTTCCGTTTGCTGCTTTTCCTAAATCTGGGAAAGCGTAATGAAGCAATCGTATGGAGGGGTGGCCGAGCGGTTTAAGGCACCGGTCTTGAAATTCGGTTATGCCCGTACCCGCCTGTATCCCTCCATCCTCAAAAATCCCAGAATATAAGGCTTTGTTGCGGTCACTATCCGCTTTTGTCCTGCCCTGTCTTTGATCTTGCTACCGAGTTGGGTAGCAAAATGGTAGCAACCTGTTCGCAGATTGTTCTTCCGGCTTGACCGCCTGTCACGTAGCTGCCAGCCTCGCCATACGAGGGAGGTCTAAAGCCATGAACACAGAAAAGCTGCGCATTGCCGATCTAGACGAAGACGAACTGATCTCGCTTGCAGATGCGGTTGAGATATTCTTTTCTGGGCGGCTGACGAAATCGTCTCTGCGGACAGAAGCGGCGAAGGGAAACCTCGAAATCATCCGCATCGCAAATAAGGATTTCGTGACGCGTAACGGCATAAGAAGGATGATTGAAAGATGTCGCGTAAGAGTAACGCCGACGCTTGAGATTAGCGCACCAGCCGCGAAACCAGGTGTGTCGGCACAGGAAGCTTTGAGGATGCGCCTGAATGGGCCAAAATCAAAGGAAGCTCGCTAATACACTCCCAGCAGGTCAGCAAATGTCCAAACGTCTCGATATCACCGCCCGGCAAGTCACTGCGATTTGCGAAGGCGCGAAGAAGGCCGGATGCATTCCCGAAATCAAGATCGGCAATGCTTATATCCGCCTGATCCCGCAGGAACTGTTGAACGACATCTCCGATGAAATCCCTTATGAGGATAAGGGAAGGGGATACTTTTGAAGCCTCTGACTAACTCCACTTGACGTTGCGTCAGCGCTCTGACAGCTTCACCCTATCGAATATTATCAGGGGTGAAGGGTATGTTTAAAGAAGGCGCGAGATACAAATTCGCTGTTATTGAAGGCGGCGATGAAGTTACGTTTTGGGGCGTTATTGAGAAGTACGAGCACCCGCTGATTAAGCTGCAAGACAAGCAGTATGATCTGCCACTACCAGGGGGGCAAAGACAATTAACCAACGTTCCCGGCAAAATAATAAATGTTACATCGTCTCACTTTGTTAGCGCTGAGGAGCAGGCTTAATCGAATGGGCATTTTCGCACAAATCATCGGAACGCTTGGAATGTTCGCCGGTGTGGTCGCTGCTGCGCTCGGCTTCACGCTGACGGGATCGAGTGGCTTCCTGCTTCTGCCATATGGCATTGGCCTATTCGTTTCCGGTATGCTGATTGTGTGCCTCGGTCTTCTTGTCGAGCACGTGCACGGCATGAGAAAAGCCCAAGAGCGCACCCTTGAGCTTCTGGAAGATCGTATTCGGAAAGAAGCAGCCTAAGCCTGCTCCACCAGCGCGACGAAATGCAAAACACCATGCGAGGTTATTCCGTCTGGATCACGTAGCGTCTGTGTCATCCGGTGAGTGAAATCCACAAGGCTGTTGACGGATAGCTCTCGCTCCTTATCCAGCAACGCTCGCCTGACCAGATCGATAATCTTGCGGCACTCCTGAAACCCTATAGCGCGTGACCAAACGTCAAGCTGCATGGTGATTTCAAATCCGGTGATGCATGTGGCGTCGTCACTGGTTTCATCGACCGGCCCAAATGAGACATACGGGAACGTTGCTGATGGCTTTCCGTTGGTCAGCGGTACATGGTCATAAACCCGGCCTCCGATCAGCGCTGACAGTGCAGCATCGTCTTTAAGCCGCGTCACGATAGCGCCCTGAAGCTCGTAAGTTGGTGAAGTCATCACAGCATTCCTCGTTTATTGGCCTGCTTCGTGCCAAATGCAACGGCTCCGGCAAACTGAGGCGATCTTTGCCAAGTCGAAATCCCTTGCCCAACTCCCTCCATTACCATGACACGAACTTCTTCCTTACTGAGACCGCCGCCGTTCACACTCACATTGATATTCGGCGCGTTGTTCGTGGTGTTGTTATTTGTCTGGGTCATCCCTGACAGCGACGGAATACGGGGCGCGCTTATCGATGCTACGCTAGGTACACCGAACGGTAATTCCTGACCAGAGACGCCTACCAGAACGCCTTCGCGGTTCTCGTACCAGCTTGCAGCGGTGAGTAGGACGGCTTGCTTCAGAGAGGCCGGAATAGGCTGCTGATCGGTGCCGCCGTAAATCTCCTCGATCTTGAAGCCCAGAAGGCGCTCAATATGATCCTGCGCGGCCTCAATCGCGTGGTTGATGAGAGCATCGTCAATGGTTCCCATGTCCTCGGTTATTCCGAGTTGGGCCTTCATCAATTCGAGATCAACAATCATTGAACAATACCTCTCTCAGCGTTCATTAAAACGAGAGCTAATTCGGAATTTTTTCGTAAGTGCCTGCCCGCGCCGGTCCCCAGACGAAGCCAAAAGTTGATGACCACCCCCTGCTTGTGTATCTTTCTCTTCGAAAAGGAGGAGTGCATGGATAGAGATGAACGAGCTAAGCTTGCGGAACTTGTAAAAAGCGAGCTGGCGGCCATTGAGGCTGCGGATACGCCAGAGAATGAGGCCCGGATCATTAAGATGGCTGCAGACAAGGGCATAAAAATTACACGGTTGCGGAAAAAGAATGCGTCGCGGTACAAAATGACTGCGGGCAAAGGAAGCGTTGAGCCTCTGACCTTGCTCGACATCGAGAAGTTTCTCAAAAGAGAGATCACGACTTAGACCTTTCCTTTATTGCGGCGTTCCTGGGCCTGCTTGGTACCCGAATGGCAAGGAGTGCACATCGGCTGCCAGTTGGCGCGGTTCCAAAATAGGGCCATGTTGCCCTTATGAGCGGTGATGTGATCCACAAGCGCAGCGGGCGCACCGCAACGGATGCATACTGGGTTGGCTGCAAGGTATTCCTTGCGGGCCTTCTCCCATTCGGCTGTGTATCCACGCTGGCGAGCAGATGGGCGCGTCTTGTCGAAGCGGGCTTTGCGCTCCTTCTGCATTGCGACCATTGCAGCACATGCTTCACCGGATCGATGGGCCTTGCCACAGTAGCCACAGACAGAGGGAGCGCGCACCGGCATGTTAGGCCACCGGCTTCTCTGCTGCGTTGCCCTTGATCAGCACCGCACCGGCAGCAATAGACGTGCCGCTGGCTTTGGTGAGGACAAGGCGCACATAGCGCTTGAAGCCACGATAACCGATCTTGGCCGTGCCATTGGCTGGCAGGGTAGCCGGGAATGCACCGTGCAGGTGATCCGGGTCTACATCGGTAAACGATCCTGCCGTGGTCTGGTCGCTTTCCTGCACCTTGGCAGAGAAGACACCATCACCGACAATCTCGCCCGTGTTGATGACGAATGCAGCGCTTTCAAACCCGATCAGGTCCAGAGCGGCGCTATTCGTGGTGGCGGCGAGTACGGCAGGCGCTACGGCCTGCACTACTCCGATGTTGTGAGCAATATCACGCATTGGCTTCCTCCTTACGCGGTTGCCATCTTCAGCTTGCGAAGAGCTTCGGTGAGGGTTGGTGCGCCACCGACGCGACGACGAGCGTGGAAGCGGACCATGCCCTTCGTTGCCTGGGTGTATGGATCGCGAAGGATCGACATGCCCACGCGGTCATAGACGCGGTACGCCTTGTTGAAATCGCCGTAGAAGATCGGGAACGTGCCGTTCGCAGCGTCTGGCATGGTCGGGTCTTCAATGACCGGACGGCCCAGAAGCGTCGATGGCTGGCCTGCCTGATAGGACGGCTGCCAGAGGTAATTCCCGTTGCCATCCTTCAGGATGCGGACCTTGCCTAGCGTGGTGCCGTTCATGAGCCAAGAACCGTTATTCCGGTACGCGGCTGGCATGGAGTACATCAGCGCAATCAACTGATCGGCGTTGATGTTGGTGGCGTGGCCGTTGACGATCTCGGCAATGCCTGCGGCCTGCTGGATGCCCAGAGGCTTCTTGACGCCATTACCATCGGAGAACGCGGCGTTTTCCTTGACGGCGAACTCCTGCGACAGTTCCGTGGAGATTTCGCTTTCAACGTTGATGGCGCTGTCTTCGAGAAGGCGAAGCGACACGTCGATGAAGCAGGCAAGCTCATGAACCGGGATTTCGATCTGACCATAGGTCATGGTCGTTTCGTCGCGTTCTTCGTCTTCACCTACCCAAGAGGCGGTCGGACGGCCTGTCAGCTTCGGCAGGATGACTTCGCCTGCGCCGGTCGAGCCAACGCGGACGGCCTGACGGATCGGGGAGATTTCCACGATGCCTTTGATCACTTCCGCCTGAAATTCTGCCGGTGCGAGATATCCACCCTTGGTATCGTCACCGACGATCAGGGCGCGCACTTCTTCGGCTTCCATGCGGTTGTCGCCAAGGCGAAGGAAGTTCGTGAATGCACGGCGCTCAAGGCTGATTTCCTGATTGCCGCTATTGCCACCGGCGGGACGGTTCATACGGGTTTCAAGTTCCGTGACCTGATTGCGCAACTCATCGATACCGGCGAGTTGGGTTTCTGCTGCGGTGCGGAACTCGGTGAAACCGTTGCGAAGGTCTTCAACGGCCTGCGTTGCTACTGCAAGCGGGTCGTCACCCTCGGAACGAGTTTCGAGAGGCATAAAATGCTTCATGGGTTTTTCCTCTTGTCTACGAGAGCGCATTTCGCCTTCCGGCATGCATCAATGAAGGCCGCTGCGCTCTCGGATGAGCGGCCAGAGCTTCGAACAGAGGTGATCCGGGCACGGCCCGCACTGGGCAGCCCAACGATGGAGATTTCGGCCAGATCGATATCGGTAAGGACGCGAAGGCCATTTGCCGCCCTCTTGTCAGCGCGGGAGCGGAAGCCGATGGAAAGGCCATTGAGCGCACCGGCTTTCAGGAGGTCGAAAGCCTCTTTGCCGCGTGTCGTCGTGGTGACGATCTTGCCCGTGACATACAGGCCCTTGTCATCCTCGCGGATTTCGGTCCACACACCGATGATTTCGGACTGGTTGTGGCTCCACAGCATGAGCGGCTTGGTTCCGGCGCGAATATGCTCCTGAAGCGAGCGACGGAATGCGCCACGCTGCACGGTTTCCTTGTGCGCGTTCGGTTCGTCCCAGATCGCAGCGTAGCCGGTGAAGACGCCTTCATCGCCAGAGGCTTCAAATCGGGTGGAGAGGTCGAGGCGATCCATCAGGACGCCTCCTGCTGAGACTGGAACCAACGGCCCCAAGCCGCCGCAACCTCGTCAGCCTTCGCCACGAATTCAGGAGGGAAGCAGGCGCGCTCTTCCTCTGTTCCGTCTGCAATGGCGCGGGCCATAGCGATGGCGCTGCTCATGAGGTCAAGCATCTTCTCATTGTCCATTGGGTTCGTCCTCTTTGTCATCCGGTGTCGGGCTGTCGTTGGGGGCACCGCCGGGAGTGTTCGGATTGATGTGCGGATTGCCGAATTCGTTGCCGCCTTCATATGGCTCCATATCGAGCCACTGGCGCGCTTCGTTCGGGTTGAGCACCTTGGCGCTAATCAGGCTGGAAATGGCCGTTGCACGGGCTGTCAGGTCTGCACGGGTGAGGTCGTCGCGGTCGAAGGCGATGCGATAGCGCTTGCGCTCTTCCTTGGAGAGCAATGCGCGGCCAAGACCGACCTCAAGGGCCTTCAGCCACGGCTCAAGACAGTAGGTCAGGAACTCGCGGCCCATCTGTTCGGAATTGCTCCACGTGGCCCGATCAAGCTCGAATAGCATCGAAGGCGGGACACGGAAGGCGCGGGCTATTTCACCGATCTGGAACTTGCGAAGCTCAAGGAACTGGGCGTCAACGCTATTCAGCGTCATAGGCTTCCATTTGGCACCGTCCCAAAGAACCGCGGTCTTGCCAGCGTTGGCAGCCCCTTCCATGGCTTTGCGCCATGCGAGGAGCATCTTCTTCGCGCCTTCGTCACCGATGTTCTTTTCGTTCTCGATCACACCGCCGGGACGAGCACCATACTTGAAGAGGTTGCCTGCATGCTTCTCCATCTCACGCGCTGCGCCAATGGCATCAGCGGCGAGATTAAGCGGGCATCGATCGAACGTGCCGCGCACCTGAATAATGTCGCGGGCCGGGACCGGCTGGTCCAGCTGCTTGTGCCGATTTTGTATGAGTTAGTAACAAGAAGGGTGATACAGATGGTGAAGCCGCGAGAAAATAGAATTCCGATTATGATGTCGGATGAGGAACTTCAGATCGTTGATGATTGGCGCTATGAGAACCGAGTGGCGACTAGATCAGAAGCAATTCGAAGGCTTTGCAAGATTGCGCATAGTCTAGATCAAGTAATCCCTAGCGCGACTGACCACGTTGAATGGCTAGTTCACGAAGCTCGACAGCTTTATGATTTTGCTTTGGAAAGTCAGGATAGAGCAGCGCGAGGCGAAGAGATAACAATCTCTGATTTTGCTGGATATTCTGATAATATACTTCGCAGGGCTGAACTTATTTATATGATATTGTTCAGAGAAAACAACAGAATTGTGCCTCTTTCTGACGAAGGAAAAATGTCCTCTGCTTTTAGCAACTCCCAAGCAAGTGAGGATCAGATCAGTCGGATTATATCCGCTTACGCCGAGCAAGAAGACCTATACTCTGATGCTACTGCCATTAAGGTAATCCGAGAAAATATGTCCGAAGATGAGAGGGCCGCCTACAAAAAAATGACGGGGGAACGCAAAATGAGCTTTTGGACTGAAAAAATTGCGGAGTACCGGCGCACCCTGCCTGCATATTCCGACAAGTCAGACACACAGACCGGAGACGCGTAATGAAAGGTCACATCCGCGAACGCTCGCCCGGTAAATGGGCAATCGTCCTTGACGTTCCCGATCCAGAAACTGGTCAGCGCCGTCGCAAGTGGCATACCTTCCACGGCACAAAACGGCAGGCCGAAACCGAATGCGCCCGTCTTATCGCTGAATTAGACGGCGGAAGCTATATCGAGCCATCGAAAACGACGGTGCGCGATTACTTCACGCGGTGGCTTGCGCATGAGAAGGCGAACGTCTCTCCAAAGACGCATCAGCGCTATGAAGAATTGCTGCTGAAGAATGTTGCGCCGGTTATCGGGTCGCTCACGTTGAATAAGCTGTCATCTGCTCGCATTGACGGATGCTGGCAGAAGCTGCTTGAAAGCGGGCGTAGAGACGGGAAGGGCGGTTTGTCGCCGCGTACGGTGCACTATTGCCGCCGTGTGATGCTGACAGCGATGGATCAGGCTCTGAAGTGGAACTTGCTGAAAAAGAACCCCGTGGCGCTAACTCGCCCTCCGAAGGTCGAGCGGGAAACCATGGAGGCTTATACAGCCTCACAGACAGCCGTTCTGCTTGACGAACTGAAAGATACGCGGATTTATATTCCCGCGCTCCTGGCGGCGCTCTGTGGTCTTCGCAGGGGTGAAATTCTCGCTCTACGCTGGCGCGATGTCGATCTGACTAACGGGCTGCTTTCGATCAAGGAAAGCGCGGAGGAGGTCGGCAAGGAAGTGCGCTACAAGGAAACCAAATCCGGCAAGGCGCGCACTGTGGCGCTGTCCTCGACTGTGAAGGAAGAATTGAACCGCCACAGGGTAGGGCAGGCGGAAGAGCAATTGAAGCTTGGTATGCGACCGGATGACAATTCGTTCGTTGTTGCGCAGATCGATGGGCGACCGCTCAAGCCGACCTCATTGACCCACGAATGGACAAGACTGGTTGCGAAGACATCGTTGCCCCGCATCCGGTTTCACGATCTCCGGCACTCTCATGCTACCCAGCTTCTCGCTGCTGGTGTCCATCCGAAGATCGCCAGTGAGCGTCTTGGACATTCGACAATCGGGATCACGCTCGATCTTTATTCGCACGTAATGCCAGGAATGCAGGCAAATGCTGCGGAGCAAGTTGACGCCGCCATAAAAGCTGCTAAGAAAGCCTCCGAAAAGTAATTCGGTAGCAAATCGGTAGCAAACAGCGATTTGACGCTTCTCCCGAAATCGGGATTAGAAAACAATATCAATTACTTGGAGGGGTGGCCGAGCGGTTTAAGGCACCGGTCTTGAAAACCGGCGTGCGAGAGATCGTACCGTGGGTTCGAATCCCACCCCCTCCGCCATAAAATCATGAATTAATTTTGCAAAACTTGTTGACGAACATTGATGCTTTTAGTCGATGCCAGTGAAGCTATTAAGCACGTCCTCCCCGCTGCTTAAAACAGTGATGCTATCCGGTTCAGCAAATGTTATGGTGCTGCGCCAATTGTGGTCAATATATTGACCCCTAACCTGAGGAGACGTTTTTTAGCCTGTATTCCAGCCATTTCTTTTCTGAATGGATGGAAGACGAAAGGCAAAATACATATATCCGGAAAGAATGGCAGAGAATATGTCGGCATTTCATCTCTTTTCGGTCGTCCGTACGTCTCAAACGAGGTGGAAGTTCAAACGGGGGCATGGTTTGCAATTGTTGTTGTCGATGCTCAATGTTCATAACATCCCTGCCGGAGAATCTGGCTGGGCGCGGTCAGAACTGTCATGACCGCTAACGACATATTCATTTCAACCGCGATGGTTGAAAGCAAGGATCGCACCGATTTCTGGCGGGCCACGACCGGGCCGATTTTTGAGCCATCACCCGTCCCGGATGAATGGCACACACCGCTGGAGGGCATACTTCGAGCGCGTCCACTCGGTTCTCTGGTGGTGGGATCGACGACATTCAACAACCAAAGTTTCAGTCGAGATCGCCGGAGCATCGTGCAGGGTGGTCTGGATTATTATTTCGTGCAGATCGCGACCTCAGGCGGCATGAGAGGCGATTTCAACGGAGTCAATGTCAAGGCGGATGTTGGTGATATCTTGATCACAGATTTGACGCAGACGCTGAGAAGCCAAACCGAAGCGGGTCACAGAGATTCCGTCCTGATCAGCCGCAAACCCCTCGAAAAAGCTGTTGGATTTAGAAACCTTCATGGGGTCGTTCTAAAGGCGGGACAGCCAATGACCCAATATCTGGTCACCTGCCTCGGTGGGCTCTATGCCCTCTGCCCTTCGTTGTCCGATGCGCAGGCAGCAGCGGTTGAAGAAGCTGTCATCGGATTGCTGGCGGCCGCGTTAAGGGGAGAAGAATCGGAACAATCCGATGATTACTCCTCTCCGCTCGGGTTAGTGTTACGGCAGCGGGTACTGGAGTTCATGTCGCAGAACATCCATCTGCCGGAAATGTCTTTGGAACTCATTCAGCGTCGCTTTAACGTGTCGCGCTCCCATCTTTATCGCGCTTTTGCGGCTGATGGCGGCGTCGCCAAGGTTTTGCGAGATATGCGGCTAGATGCAGCTTTTCTGGAATTAACCAGGACAGATCGTCCGTCCCGCTTTATTTCGGAGATCGCCTTCAGTTGCGGCTTTTCCAGCAGTAATCAGTTTCTGCGAGGGTTTCGCGCGCGCTTTGGCGTCACGCCAAGTGAAGCGCGGGAAGCAAAACTTATTTTTCCATCAGGCATGCGACCGAACCCTGATTTGATGGCGTATTTCGTAGGTGTCCGCAACCAGGCCGTCCAGTTATAGCTATATTCAGGCAGGGCACTAGGATGATCGTCGCGGGGGAAACCTATACATTTGTTGCCGTCAAACATGCGAGGTTTAGCTTGCGGGCTTGACGGGGCAAGCTCAAAATATTCACAACGTCCCATTGGTGTTAATGCCAATAAAAATCATGAACATTATCGCTACGACGACTGCAAATAATGCAAGTGATTGAAGGAAAGATAATGTATCTATTTCCATATTCATTATATCCTAAAATATTATATATATAAATAATATCATATTTTATACTAGCAAAATAATCGACAGTCAATTCAATTGCTGATATGATCGAGAATTATTCGAAATGGTGTATATAGTAATTGTGTAATATACATATATCTGTTTTTGGTATAACGATTATCTCAACATTGCCAAAAATATTGTTGCGGATCGATAAAAGGTTCGAAGAAGTTTTGTTCTGGATAATGCGTAGAACAAAATGAATGGAGGGCTTTCAATGGCTTCGTTTTTATAACTTCAGGAAGCTTCTTCTTCGATCGCATTCTGAGCGACCTGTTCGATACCGCCATTGAAACGTTCTGCAGCGAGTAATCCGAGCCAAACGGCGATGAGGCATAGCACAACCGAAAAGCCGATATTGAATAATGCCTTGCTGGGTTGGCCTGCCCGGAGGAGATCCATTGTCTGGAGGCTGAATGACGAGAAAGTGGTGAAGCCGCCGCACACGCCGACCATGAAGGCGATGCGCCAGATTTCAGGTACAGGAAAGCGGCCTTGTTCCAGTGTCAACGCGCCGAAAAACGAGATCGCAAACGAACCGACGATATTTATGACGATGGTACCCCAGGGAAGTTCACGGCTTATCGGCAACATCAAGAGGGCCAGCCAGTATCGCGCGACGCTTCCGATCGCCCCGCCAAGCGCCACCATGAGAGTTGCTTGCATTATTCTATGTCCATTCAATATTGGTTAGAGGCTTTGCCATCTGGAAGCCTGGTTTTTGCTCCACGCGGCATCGCACTCTTCTCCTGTTTCAATTCAAGCAGGAGTCATCAGCCAATTGCTGGCAGTTTCGGGAGAACCCCATTCCCATCACGTATGGCGAAAGCCATCGGGAGATTTATACAGAAAATTGGGACCGCCCGTCAATCTGACGGGGGATGGCAGCGCCCACCGAATTGCAAACCGACAATCAGTTGAGAGCGCCGCTTTTACGGCGGCCCAGACGGCGTTTTGCGGCGTCGCTTGCGCGATAGATGAATGAAGCCGGCGCCGGCAAGGTGCGCCGCATGAAGGCGACCTTGCGCAGATAGTTTTCGATTTTCCAGGTTGCCCATGTGCCGCCGCGGAAATAGGCAACGTCACCCGCCCGCAAGGTGCGGGTGCCACCGTCCGCATCGGTGACATGGACTTCGCCTTCAAGGATATAGACGGTTTCGTCCCAACCGAAATACCAGCGGAAGGTGCCTGCGGTGCAATCCCAAACAGCCGTATAGGCTGCCCTGTCCTTGCTTGCCGATTGCTCGCTGGAGCGGGCATGCGGATTGCCTTCCAGCACCCAGTCAGGATTGATCGGTGCGGGTTTCAATTCCATTTCCATTGCATTGTCGGAGACCACAGCTGGCCCCTTGTGCGCGATGAATATCCCCGGCATGGTTCGAGCGACAGCAATAACTGCACTTGCAAACATAAATTTCCAAGCCATGATTTCCCCGATTGGCTGCTACCTCTC
This sequence comes from Hyphomicrobiales bacterium, assembly GCA_900473915.1. Lineage (GTDB taxonomy): Bacteria > Pseudomonadota > Alphaproteobacteria > Rhizobiales > Rhizobiaceae > Brucella. Next base: position 12,841 of record UCNG01000012.1, read on the forward strand.
AGATAGCGGCCAATCGTCAGAATTCGGTTAAAGCATGGGCGAAATCGATCGCTATATGCAACTAATGCGATGGGCGCACGCGGCAGAGTTTCCACATCAGCGGCGCTGCGAGAATTGCGATAGCGCCGACGCCCGCGAAGAAAGGGCCATATCCGAAATATTGTGCCAGATAGCCCGATGCGACACCGCCCGCCATGCTGATCAGAGCATCCATGCACTGGAACAGGGTGAAGTCCACACCGGCCTGTTTCGGGTCTGACCAGTGCATAAACTGCGCATAAAGCGCGACGAAACCCAGCGCCACGACGCCGGATGAGCTTGCAACCGCGACCGCGATGAGGGCGAGGCCCGCGTTCTTGTCGGCGGAATGGAGTGCAAAGAACAGGAAGCACAAAGCCTGCAACAGCAGGGCAGCGACGAGAATGCCGCGAACGCCGAACACGCGAACCAACCAGCCACCAGCCAGCGCTGCGGCAAGGCCGATGAACATGCTGCCAGCTCCGTTCAAAATTCCGACTGTCGTAAGGTCAAGTCCGGCATCGATAAGAAAGGGACCGAGCATTGCCAGTCCGGCCTTTTGCGCAATCACATAGACCGCAGCCGCCGCAAGGCCGCGTCTGATCTCTGGTCGCCGCCATGCTGCAAGCAGGGAAGGGGTGTGCGGACGGTCTTCGATCTTGTCGCGGCCGCGCGAAAAGAGTGCGAAGGGCAGGCCCAGCAGCACGAGGACTGCCGCCATGGCCCATATGGCCACCTGCCAGCCCGCTTTGTCGACGAGGACCAGAAAAGCACCCGCACCGATGGCGGACCCGAGATAGGCGCCGCCCACCTGTGCCGCATTGCCCCAACCGTAGTTCTCCGGCGACAGGCTTTGCACTGCAAAGCCGTCACAGGCAATGTCCATGGTGGCCGTGGCAAAAGCAATGATAGCAAGAATAGTGAGCAGCAGATTGACCTTCCCAGGATCGACGAATCCGATGGCAAGAAGGCATAGGACGGACAAGATGCCGCCGCCAAGGATGATGGTGGCGGTGCGGGTTTTTCCCGCCGGAGGCAGGCGGAAACGTTCGACCGCAGGTGCCCAGAGAAATTTGAGCGCCCAGGGCAGAATGATGAGTGAAACAAGGCCGATCTGGTCGAGCGATACGCCATTATCGCGCATGATCGCCGGCAAGCCAGTCCACGTCATGCCGCCGATCACGCTTTGGGCGATGTAGAGGCCTCCGATCGTCGCAAACACGGCGATCGGTGACGGTGCTTTTTCAATCCGTTCCATAGCGTTGATCAGAAGCGGTAACGCAGGCTGCCGAAGACCTGACGGCCCTCCTGTTGATAGCAATAGCCCGCGGTGCAGACAGGGTCGCGATTGTCGAAGATGTTCTTGGCATTGACCTGCAACAGAACGCCTTCAAGCTTCGGATTCTGGTAGCCGAAATCATAGGAAACGGCGGCATCGACCATGATGCGGGAATCGTTCTTGAAGCTGTTCTGGTCGTCGCCATAGCTGGAGCTGACGTAACGAATGCCGGAACCGAGACCGAGACCCGCAAGCACGCCGTTCTCGATCTTGTAGTTACCCCAGAGCGATAGCACATCGTTCGGCGTGCCTGAAAGCTCATTGCCGACGGTGCCTTCGGCGCCCTTGTCGATCTTGACCCGCAAGTGGGTGTAGGACGCGATAATGCCGATGCCATTGTCGAGTGTGGCATTGGCTTCAAGCTCAAAGCCGCGTGAGTTCAGGTCGAGCTGGCGCTGCTTGTTGATGCCTGAAGACGCATCGAGCACGATGCCGTCCTTCTGGTCGATATCGAACAGCGAAGCGCTGATGACGGCATTGTAGCCGGGAACCTCATATTTGACGCCGATCTCTTTTTGCCGTCCGATGGTCGGATTGGCGACGCGCTTGTCGTCGCTCATGACGTCGTCATAGACGAATCCGATATTGGGAGAAAACGAGGTCGAGTAATTGACGTAGGGAATAAGACCCCATTCCGTCTTGTAAGCGACGCCGATGCGGCCCGAGAACGCGCTGTCGTCCTGTCTGGTATCGGTATAGTCAGCATCCGTGGTGGTCGATTTCACCCAGTCATAGCGGCCACTTCCGAAGACCGTCAGGTTGTCCCACTCGATCTGGTCATGCGCATAGATGCCGACCTGATTCATCTTCTGTGCACCGTTAAAGGGAATATCCATTGCACGGATGTCTTCAACGGACACATAGGAAAGGCCGCTATGGACCTTGTAGTCCGACCAGGCATAGTCGATACCGGCGATCGCCTTGTGGGTCAGGGCACCGGTTTCGAAATCGAACTGCGCCATCGTGTCGACGACAAAATTCTTCATGCGCTCCTTGTAATGTCCCCAATAGCGGGCAAGATCAATGCTGTCTTCGGGCAGATAATGGCCGCTATATTCGAGGTCGGCATCGACATCGCTGTAACGGACATTCTGGCGAACGGTCAGGAGATCGTTGAAGCGATGCTCGAATTCGTAGCCGATGCGGCCCTGCTTCTGCACGAAATCATTATAGTTCGGATCGCCTTCATAGAGGTTGGAAACCTCGCCATAAGACGGATTGTAGAATGCAGCCGTGCCGCCGGTTACTGAGCGGGAAAACTCGCTGAGGAATGTGAAGCGCGTGTCTTCATCCGGCTTTATGGTGAAGGACGGTGCAATGTAATATTTGTCGTCCGGATAGCCGGGTAGTTCCGTATCGCTTATGCGGCCGAGGCCGGTGATACGATAGAGGAACGTCTTGTCTTCATTGCCAGGCCCCGACAGGTCGAAAGCTGCCTGATAGCGATTGTGATTGCCGAAAAGCAATTCGACTTCGCGGAACTCTTCTTCCTTCGGGCGCTTGGTAACGACGTTGACAATGCCGCCGGGGCCGCTGACGCCATAAAGGGAGGAGGCAGGCCCCTTCAGTACCGTTATGCCCTCAATGCCGTAGGGCTCGGTTTTCAACCAGGCGGATGGGCCATTGATGATGCGCAGACCGTCGCGGAACATACCGGTGTAATAGGCCGGGAAGCCACGCAGATTGAATGCGTCGTAGCGTGTATCGAAACCGAAATTGTTGGGATTGGCGCTCGCCGTGTAGCTCAATGCGTCATTGAGCGTGATCGGTTTCTGATCCTCCATCTGGCGCTGGGTGATAACCGAAATCGACTGTGGAATCCTGACGATATCCGTGTCGATCTTTGTGCCTTCGCGATCCTTCTTGGCCACATAGCCGTCCTGAACGAGGGTGTCGTTGCTCTGCGACTGGATCGTGACCGTGTCGAGAACGAGTGGCTGCGCGCTATCCTGAGCAAGCGAAATCGCAGTCGAAGCAAGAAGGGCGGTTGAGGCCAAAGCCAGAGACAGCCGACCGTGACGGGAATTGAAATGCATGTGTGTCCCTCGGATCAAAACGCTTCATGTCGCGAGAGCCCCATCTCGACGACATTAAATAGGAGTGTATCACTCAACTATAAAATGGAGTGTCAATGTCAACAATTAATAGCGAGCAATCGGAGGGGAAAACTCAGGGCAAGCTGGCGGCTGCGATCAATCTGCAACACTTTGCTTGCGTCGCCGCAACCCAGTATGGCGGAAGTTGAGTGCCTGCGAACAAAGGTTGCAGGCGTCGTCCGGCAGCGAGACCGGTTGCCTGCCGATGGACTCACACTATGGCGGCTTTGCCCAAGCTCGCCACTGCATGGCCGTTTCGCGACGGGTCTAAAGTCGACAGGTGCAAGAGAACCTCTGGCCCTGTCAGCTTGAGCGCGGTCTGCAGTAATCTTGATGCGAAGGCCAGTATATCCGCAGGATTAGCGCAGTTTTCCAAATTTCATTCGAACTATGGAAAGAACAATCTCGGTGGGCATTTTCATGCATGCTAGAAGTTGCCGAGTTCGTTTTTTGAGAGGATCCGACATGGGATTAACGGTGACATATCCGGGCGGCAGTGCGCCCCACTATATCGATCAGTCGGAGGATATTGAGGTTTCTCCCGGCGAACTGAAGGCAGCAATGCGCCACCTCGCCGGTGGTGTCAGCGTCGTTACAGCGGGTTACGAGAATGGCCGCACCGGCGCGACAGTGACATCGGCTACGGCTCTTTCGGTCGAGCCGCCGACGATCATCGTCAACATCAATCGCGGTTCGTCAGTCTGGTCGGCAATTAGCCGCCACAACCATTTCTGCGTGAATGTGTTGTCTTCCGGCCAGCAGGCAATCGCAGATCGTTTTGCGGGCAAAGGTGGCATCAAGGGTGTTGAGCGCTACGCGAGCGCCGAATGGTATTCGCTTGAAAGCGGGGCGCTGGCGTTGGCGGGCTCACTGGCGTCAATCGATTGCGCGGTCGAAGACGTCATTGAGCGACACACCCATGCGATCGTGATCGGGCGCGTTCTGAAAATCGTAATCGGCTCGGGTGAACCGCTCCTTTATCACAATGGCGACTATCGCCTTCTCAATGCACTTTCAGGCACTTAGCTGCGCCCATGCGGGTGCAGAACCGTCATCTTCCAGCCCGCCATTGCGTGCAAACTGTTCGAGCGTCATTGTGTCAAGAACGCCAGCGATTGCTTCGCGCACCAGCAGCATGGAACGGCGCACCTGACAGGCGCGATGATCCTCACAGTCGTCGCATGGCTCGTAAGCCGTGCGGCTTGCACAGCGGATCGGCGCTAGCGGCCCGTCGAGAACGCGGACGACTTGCCCGATGGTAATCTCGGACGCCGGTTTGGAAAGACTGTAGCCGCCGCCGGGGCCTTTCTTGGACCGCAGAATCCCGTCATTGCGCAGCTCCAGCAGGATCGCGTCGAGAAACTTCTTGGAAATATTGTTCCGGGCGGCAATTTCGGCGACGAATGCGCTTTCACCCGGCTCAAGGGCGGCAAGGTGGGCCAGTGCCTTCAGACCATATTTGCCCTTCTTGGTAAGCATACGCGCTCCGCCGATGTTTCGCCGGACTGCTTTTGCACGAATTCGAGAGAATTAATAGCCTGACATGATTGGCCGGGGGCCGCGCGCACGGGTTTCAGCCGATTTCGCGCGATGCGCTCGGTGTGTGATAATAGAGCGGGAAGATCACCCCGTAGGGGATCGTCACGACATCGGCCATTTGGTCATCGGTCGGGCGATCATCGTCCGCCTGTTCACGATCTTGGTAATCGGCGTGTACATCCGACAGTGCAAAGATGATTGCGCTCCACAGCAGGAACGGAAGTAGCGCGATGGCAATATAGACAAAGCTCATATCCATGTCATGCATGGTGAGCTACCAAACGTTTGTCATCAAGGAACAGGCTTCTCAAAATCGGGTTTTTTGCAGTCGGATTTTGCTTTTAAGAGTTTCACAAGGGACGAGAATAATTCCAGCATAGAAATAACACATTGTTTTCATTGATAATTTAAGAATTTTCGACGCAGTCGGTGCTGCAATTTTTAAAGTATATAAAAATTATAGAATTACTTTTCTTATCGGCGGGCCGAGGGGTGCTTACGCTGGTCTCCATGGAAAACGGCTAGTTGCATAATGCGTTTGCAGCCCTGCCGGAAACCGCAGAAGGGACGCGCGGCGTCGAAACTCTTCCTTGGAGAAATGACATGGGTGAACGAAAGCAAATCACGTTTGGCGTCATGCTGCAGGGGGCGGGCGGCCATATGAATGCGTGGAAGCATCCAAGCGGTCCTGCCGATGCGAGTACGAATTTCGAATTCTTCGTCAATGCCGCACGCAAGGCGGAAGCAGCCGGGATCGCCTTCGCCTTCGTTGCCGACGGACTTTACGTCAATGAGCAGTCAATACCGCATTTCCTGAACCGCTTTGAACCGATCTCGATCCTCTCGGCACTTGCTGCTTCCACCTCGAAAATTGGCCTCGTGGGTACGGTATCGACGTCCTACAGCGATCCGTTCACCATTGCGCGCCAGTTCGCTTCGCTGGACCTCATTTCCGGCGGACGCGCCGGGTGGAATGCCGTGACCTCACCGCTGGAAGGTTCTGGCCGCAATTACGGTCGCCCGCATCCGGAACACGAACTGCGCTATGAAATTGCGGACGAATATCTCGACGTTATCAAGGGGCTATGGGACTCCTGGGATGACGATGCTTTTGTTCGCGATCGCGAAACCGGCATCTATGTCGATAAAAGCAAATTGCACCGCATCAATCACAAGGGACGTTTCTTCAATGTCGAAGGGCCGCTGAATATAAGCCGCTCACGGCAGGGGCAGCCGGTGGTGTTTCAAGCGGGATCATCGGATTCCGGAATCCGGCTGGCAGGAAAACATGCCGATGCGGTGTTTACGAACGGTGCCAGGATCGAGGAAGTACAGGCTTTCTACCGGCAGGTAAAACAAAGCGCCGTTGCTCAAGGGCGCAGTTCTTCCGATGTCGGGATTTTCCCCGGTATCGGCCCGATTGTCGGGCGCACGCAGGAAGAAGCTGAGGCAAAATATCAGGCGATCCGTAATCTGGTTTCGGTCGATGAGGCACTGCTTTATCTCGGCCGCTTCTTCGACCATCACGATTTCAGCATCTATCCGCTCGATGAGCCTTTCCCTGAACTTGGCGAAATCGGCAGGAACAGTTTCCGCGCCACGACAGATCGCATCAAGAAAACGGCGAGGGAAACCGGCGCAACATTGCGCGAGATCGCGCTTGATGTGGCAACCCCGCGCACCGCATTTATTGGCACGGCGGAAGCCATTGCTGACGAGCTGATAGATTGGGTGGAGACCGAAGCTGCCGATGGCTTCATTTTGGGCTTTCCCGTCATTGCGGAAGGCCTGGACGACTTCATCCGATACGTCCTGCCGATCCTCGAAGAGCGTGGCTATTTCACCCCGGAACTGCGCGGTGAAACGCTGCGCGATCATCTGGGATTGCCGTTCCGCGAAAGCCGCTACTCATCTGTGGCGGAACAACCGGCAAGCAAGGCCGCGCGAGCCTGAGGAGCCGGTTTCATGGATGTCACCTCCCGATCCCGCAACAGGCTCGATGCAGCGAAAGAAAGCATTGGCGCGCATCTCGATGAATTCATAGCGCTTCGCCATGACATTCATCAGCATCCGGAGCTTGCTTTCAACGAGCATCGCACGAGCCGTCTCGTTGCTTCAAAACTCGCCTCCTGGGGCTATGACGTCACGACGGGAATTGCAGGAACGGGTGTGGTGGCAACCCTGGCACGGGGGCGGGGGCAACGCCGTCTCGCGATCAGGGCCGACATGGATGCTCTTCCGATTGAAGAGGTAACTGGGCTTCCCTATGCCAGCCGAAACAAAGGTGTAATGCACGCTTGTGGCCATGACGGGCACACGACGATCCTGCTCGCGGCGGCCCGATATCTGGCTGAGGAAGGGAACTTCAGCGGTACGCTTGATCTTGTCTTTCAACCGGCAGAGGAAATCGGTGCCGGAGCACGCAAGATGATAAGCGAAGGGCTTTTCGAGCAGTTTCCCGCCGATGCGGTGTTTGGATTGCACAACTGGCCAGGCATCCCCACAGGACAATTCGGGTTTGTCTCCGGGCCGGCTATGGCGTCAGTCGACAAGGCGGTCATCAAGGTCATCGGCGAAGGCGGCCACGGAGCCGAACCGCATAATGCGGTCGATCCTATCGTAACCGCCGCGTCAATTATCACCACCCTGCAAAGCGTGGTTTCACGCAACGTCGATCCACGCGAAATGGCGGTTGTCACGGTCGGCTCCATCCACGGCGGTGAAGCCTCAAACGTCATCCCTGGTTCGGTAGAGCTTCAACTGACGATCCGCTCCTACAGCGAAGATGTGCGGCGCAGATTGCAGATACGCATCCCGGCGCTTGCCCGGGCGCAGGCGGAAAGCTTCGGCGCCGTTGCAGAGGTTGATTATAGGCTGGGCTTTCCATCCGTCGTCAACCCGACCGCAGAAACGGCGTTTGCCCGCAAGGTTGCGGTCGATGCCCTTGGCGAAAGCAGTATCGACCAGACATTTTTGCCCCGCACCGCCAGCGAAGATTTCGCCTTCATGCTGCAGGCAAAGCCCGGCAGCTACCTTTTCGTCGGTAACGGCGACAGTGCCCCGCTGCACAGTGCCGAATACGATTTCAACGACCAGATCATCGCGCCAGCTGCCCTCTATTGGGTGCGGCTTGCCGAAACCTTCCTCAAAGAAAACAGACGGTGAAGCTGATGAGTGACAGTTTTTTATACACCGGCCCTCTCGATCCCCGTGCAAAGCCGCTCATTGACGAGCTTTTGTATGAATATGACAGCCGATACGGCACCTATTTCAACGCGGAAGGTGCGGCGGCGGAAATGAACCGCTATCCGCCCGAAGCGTTCGCACCTCCGAGCGGCAATTTCGTGCTGCTGATCCGCAACGGGGAAACCATTGGTGGCGGTGCCTTCAAGGCATTCGATGCGCGCACCGCGGAGTTCAAGCGCATTTGGACACGGTCGGACCTGCGACGGCAGGGATTGGCGCGCAAGCTGCTGGTCGAACTGGAAGAGCAGGCGGCGAGGCAGGGCTATTCCCGCATCTATCTGACGACCGGTTTTCGTCAACCCGAAGCCGTCAGTCTCTATCTCAACAACGGCTATACGGCGCTTTTCGATACGGGTGCAGACCCCGAGATTTACAAGACGCTGCCCTTTGAAAAGGAGATCGGCCATCTGGCCGCTTCACCGGGGCTCGGCACCGATCATCGCATCACGGACGGACAACATATCGCCAGCCGGTGAACCTCACCGCAAGGCGTGAAGGCCAAGGAATGACCAGATGGCAGTAACGACAGAATTCTCGAACGTGCAGATTGCAACCCGCCCGGTGGAGCGCAGGCAGGACTATTCGCGCTACAGGATCGTTCCGGCAAGACATCCGGCGCGTTTGGCCGGAAGCCTGTTCGCAGCCCTTGTGATCGGGCTTGTGCTCTATTCGATCTTCACCAATCCTCAATGGGGTTGGAACGTTTTTGCAGAATGGTTCTTTGCCGAACCGGTGCTCGTCGGCCTCGGGCGAACGCTGTTGCTGACGGCCCTCGCTGCTGTTTCAGGCTCCATTCTCGGCACATTGCTGGCGCTGGCGCGTGTCTCTAGGTCGCCGCTGCTTTCGGGCCTTTCCTGGGGTTACATCTGGCTGTTGCGCTCGATCCCGCTGATCGTATTGCTGCTCATCTTGAACAATCTGGGTTATCTTTATGCCAACATTACACTGAGTGTGCCGTTCACGGACCAGATATTGTTCAATTATCCCACCGTGCAATTGTTGACGCCGTTTGCAGCGGCCTTTCTAGGCCTGACGCTGAACCAGTCGGCATTCTTTGCCGAAATCGTGCGCGGCGGTATTCTTTCCGTTGATCAGGGCCAGCACGAAGCTGCGGCGGCGCTCGGCCTGCCGCGTAACCGCCAAGCCTTGCGGATTGTCTTGCCGCAGGCGATGCGCTCCATCCTTCCGACGGGTTTCAACGAGATCATCGGTCTCGCCAAAGGCACGTCCATGGTTTACGTGCTGGCCCTGCCGGAACTGTTCTACACGGTTCAGGTGATCTACCGGCGCAATCTGGAAGTTATCCCGCTGCTGATGGTGGCAACCGTCTGGTATCTGGTCATCATGACCGTGCTTTCGGTGGCGCAATATTACATCGAACGTTATTTCGCCAAGGGTGCGCTTCGCAATCCGGTTTCCCTGCCGTTCGTGGCATTCCTTCAGCGCTTCAAGCGCCACTCGCTTCCGTTACCGGCGTCAACCGGGCAGGTGCAGCGTGCAGTCCCCGTCGCCGGTTTTCGCGATGCCGGTACCGTGTCTGCGGGCGCACCAATCCATATTCATGACATTTCCAAGCGGTTCGGCACGAATACGGTGTTGAAGCATGTGGAACTGTCTATTCCGGCTGGCAGCGTGACGGCAATTCTTGGTCCGTCAGGTTCCGGCAAGTCCACGCTGCTGCGTTCGATCAATCATCTGGAGCGCGTGGATGAAGGCTTCATTTCCGTCGATGGCGCATTGGTCGGTTATCGTCAGGATGGAGACACGCTTTATGAGCTGAAGGAGAAGGACATCCTCAAGCGTCGCGCCGATATCGCGATGGTGTTCCAGAACTTCAATCTCTTTCCGCACATGACGGTGGTTGAAAACATCATTGAAGCACCGATCCAGGTGCGTGGCCTTTCACGCGATGCGGCGGTCCAGCTGGCGCGCGATCTGCTGGCTCGCGTCGGCCTAGGCGACAAGGCGGAAGCCTATCCGCGCCAATTGTCCGGCGGACAGCAGCAACGCGTGGCGATCGCCCGGGCATTGGCGTTGCGCCCCAAGGTCATCCTCTTTGACGAGCCGACTTCGGCGCTCGATCCGGAACTGGTTGGTGAAGTTCTCGACGTCATCAAGGAACTTGCCCGCACCGGGACCACGCTTGTCATCGTCACGCATGAGATCGGCTTTGCACGTGAAGTGGCCGATACGGTCGTCTTCATGGAAGCCGGGCAGATCGTAGAAGCCGGTCCGCCGTCCCGCATTTTCAACGACGCGCAGCATCCGCGCACACGTGAATTTCTAGCCAAGGTTCTTTGAACCGGCGCTGGAAGAACTGACACAACAAGGAGACGGGAAATGACATTTAACAGAAAGGCGGGCTACTGGACCGCCGGGATTATCGCAACTGCGTTGCTTGGCTCTGCCGCTGCGCACAGCGAGGGGAAATTTGATCTTAGCCCCGAACAGCCGAACCGGCTGCGCGTCGAGAAGATCGACAAGCGCGTGGAAGAGGTAAAGGATTTCAAATTCGTCAAGGACGGTGTTCTGACCATCGGCATCAGCACCAGCGGGCATCTGCCGCTCCATGATTATGCGTCGGATTCCAAGACCGTCATCGGCTACGACGTCGATCTGGCGCAGATCATCGCCGATAGTCTGGGGCGCAAGCTGGAACTGGTTTCCGTGGCGTGGGCCGACTGGCCGCTTGGCCTTTCTTCGGGCAAGTTCGATGCGGTGATTTCGAATGTGACGGTCACGGAAGAGCGCAAGGAGAAATTCGATTTCTCCACCTATCGCAAGGACGAGCTTGGCTTTTATGTGAAGTTCGACAGCAAGATCGGCGAGATCAAGTCTCCGGCTGATATTGCGGGCCTCAAGATTATCACCGATGCAGGCACCAATCAGGAGAAAATCCTGCTGGAATGGGACCGCCAGAACGTGGCTGCCGGTTTGAAAGCAGTTGAGGTGCAATATTACGATGACGATGCGGTCAAGGATCTGGCCATCCAGAGTGGTCGGGCCGACGCCGTATTCAGCGTCAATGCGACGCAAGCCTATTCCGCTGGCATTAACGGCAAGACGAGGCTTGCCGGCACGGTGAGCGGCGGCTGGCCGATCACAGCTGAAATCGCCGTCACGACGCGCAAGGGAAGCGGCCTTGCTCAGCCGTTGACCAACGTTCTAAACGATCTGATCGCAAGCGGCGCGTATCAGAAGGTTCTCGATACCTGGAACCTTGGACCAGAAGCCATCACCGAAGCCAAAACCAACCCGCAGGGCCTGCCGAAAAGCGGTTCCTGAGCCGAAGGGCGAGGGGCGGGTCAGCTTGAGGGGACGCGGGCTGGCCCGCATATTTCTGTAATCCTGGAGAAAGTTACATGAGAGCTGGAGCTCTGCTGATTGCTGCCCTTGCATGGGCGACTTTCCCGGTTCTGACTGCCATGGCTGAGGATGGTTTCGACCTCTCACCCGAGCAGACTGGCCGTATTCACGCAAAGAAGAACGACGCTGCAGTCGCAGCTATTCCCGCCGACTTCAAATTCGTCACATCCGGCAAATTTACCGTGGCCGTGGCGCCCGGCGGCCCACCACTGGCAACCTATGCCACGGACGCGAGAACCGTTGTCGGTGCCGACCCGGAATATGCTTCAGCAGTCGCCGAAAGCCTGGGCCTTGAGCTGCAACTTGTTCCAGTCGCGTGGATCGACTGGCCGCTTGGGTTGGCTTCCGGCAAGTATGATGCCGTCATTTCCAATGTCGGCGTGACCGAGGAACGCAAGGAAAAATTCGACTTTTCTACATATCGGCAGGGCGTGCACGGGTTCTTTGTCAAGTCGGACAGTCCAGTCACCTCCATCAAGGAGCCGAAGGATGCCGCAGGCCTGCGCATCATTGTTGGCGCGGGGACCAATCAGGAGCGCATTCTCGTCAAATGGAGTGAGGAGAACGTTGCCGCGGGCCTGAAACCGATCGAACTGCAATATTACGACGATGAAGCCGCTAGCCTGCTCGCGCTCCGGTCCGGACGCGCTGACGTCATCGTGCAGCCGCATGCGCAGCTCGTTTTCATTGCTGCGCGCGACAAGAATATCAAGCGGGTCGGAACCCTGAGCGCCGGGTGGCCGGATCGTTCCGATGTCGCGATCACTACTCGCAAGGGCAGTGGTCTGGCCGATGCGCTGACGATTGCCACCAATGGCCTGATTGACGACGGAACCTATGCCGAAATTCTAAAGCGCTGGCACTTGCAGGAAGAAGCGCTGTCGCGTTCCGAAACCAATCCGCCTGGTCTGCCGAAATTCAACTGAGCCGACATGAGTTCGTTGCAACTGAAGGATTGAACGTGCCAAAAGCTGTCGAATATTTCTTTTCCATCGGATCGCCATGGTCATATCTCGGACTGGATACTCTGGAAGAGCTGGCCTCAAGGCATCTGGTTGAAATCAAGCCCCATCTGGCCACTATCATCGAGGAGAATGGCGGAATATTCGCCAAAAATCGCCCTGATGCTCGCCGCGCCTATGGCGCTCGTGACCTGAAGCGGTGGGCCAGATTTCGCGGCAAGCCGCTGCTGCTAGAAAATCGTCCGGCGCTTGGCGACCCGACGCCAGCTTCCTTTTTGGTCATTGCTGCGTATCTTGACGGGGAAAACTGGTTTCAGCTTGTCCGGGCGTTGCAACATGCTTTCTGGGAAGAGGCGAAGGACATTGGACAGCCTGAAGTCCGCCGTGCTGTCGCCGATGCTGCCGGCTTCAACGGAGCTTATCTTCTGTCGCGTGAACAGGACGGGGATGTTCAAGAAAAATGGCGAAGTGATCGCGAGACGGCCACCGAAAGAGGCGTCTTCGGGTTTCCGACCTACATCTACGAGGATGAAATCTACTGGGGACAGGACAATCTCGGCTTCCTGGCAAGCCACCTGCGCGGCGAGATTCCGTAACCGCAGGCGACGTGAAACGCCACCGGATACTCTCCGGTGGCGAAGCATCATCATGCGGCGACAATACCGTCGTTGGGAGCGGGCAGTTCAAAAAGGCGGGCTCCGTTTTCTGTTCCCTTTTCCTCATAACCGATAATCTTGAACCACTTCACGATATCGGAACGATCAAGCCAGCTTCGCGAATGGACGGGCAGATCGCCCGCCAGAGCCTGAATCTGCCGTATATGCTGTTTGCAGAAGCGCACGGTGTTTCGGTTGAAGAACTCTTCCTTCGCGGCAAAAAGCGTGTCGGTAGCGCCTTCGCCCTGGTTCCAGGCGATGATCGCTACCACCTTGTCATTCTGCAGCAAAGCGTGCGCTCGACCCTCCCGCAGATTCATCATCAGATTATCATAAGCGGTTTTGGTATCCTTGCCGGCGGCGATATACTCAATCGTCATGCGCCTTGAAAGGTCGTGAAAAACGCTTTCAAGATCACCGACAGTCGCTGTGCGTGCCTTCATTTTTCTGACCTCCCGTCGTTTCACTCCTGTCGCGTGAAAAACGCGACAGCGTCATATTGGCCATTTTGAACCCTGGCATTCAACATGAAAAGCCCCGTACCGGTTCCGGCCTGACGAGAGGAATGCGGTCACGAGGGAAAGTCAGGCCGCGATCGCCGATCGTGCCGCCGCCAGTAGCTCGATCGTTCGCAGGCGATGCGCACCGTCGGTCAGGGGGCAATCCACCACAAATTCCTCCACGCCGTATTCCCGATGAAGACGATTGAATTGCGCCTGGATTTTTTGCGGTGTCCCACGAATGACCCGCGGGGTGCGTTCCTCGATCTTGTAGCGGCTTGCTCCTGCCTGGCGAACATAATCGAGCGCGAGTTCCCTGCTGCCGACATTGACTGCTTGCCCGCCTTCGATCTCGACGCGGAACAGCCGGATATCGCTCGCGAGTTTCTCGGCCTCTGCTTCAGTCTCTGCCGCGACGATGCCCACGGCGAGAAGTGCGGATTTGCCGGTCTCCCTGCGGTAAGCATCCAGGGCTCGGGCAATGTCGGCTTCATCGCCATGTAGATGTCCCGCATAGACAAAGTTCCATCCACGCTCTGCGGCAAGCCTCGCGCTTTCGACGCTGGCGCCAAGCAGAAAGCGCTGAGGCGCTTCAGGCGGGAGGGGATAGGCGGCGAGGCTGTCTTCCGGTTTGGGGGCTTCCTTGTCAGGGTGGCGCAGAAAACCGTCGAGCTCATCAAGCTGCTGTTCGAAAGAGGGTTTGCGCTCAAGGTCGTATGCGCCCTGCAATGCGCGGGTTGAGAGCAGCAAACCGCCCGGCGCCTTGCCCACGCCCAGATCTACGCGCCCCGGCGCCAAGGAAGCCAGAAGGTTGAAACTCTCGGCGACCTTATAGGCGCTATAGTGCTGAAGCATGACGCCCCCGGAGCCGATCTTAATCCGCTCCGTCCGGGCGAGAAGAAAACCGATCAAGATTTCCGGCGCGGAACTCGCGAGGCCCGGAGTATTGTGATGCTCGGCGACCCAGAAACGCCGAAATCCGGCTTTCTCCGCCAACTGCGCCAGCGCAACCGTGCGGTTCAGTGCATCGTTCGCCGTTTCATCGCCGTGAATCGGGCTCTTGTCGAGAAAACTCAGGGCGTAGGGCATGGGGTCCTCATTGGAAGGCTTGAACAATGAGTAATCTATAATTTTTATATACTATTGAATCGAGCAACGATGTTCCAATATTCCCACGCTCATTAAACGAACATGCCGTGCAAATCGGCAGGCAAGGCAGCACCCTGAAAGGAGAACATTCAACAGGTCAGTCGGATTCCTTTCATGCCGTTATCGCATATTGAACATTTCGCATTCCTCACACCCGGAAGCTATCGCGATGACGATCCCGGCAGGGGATTGGAGGAAACGCTTCAGCTTCTGGAGCATGGCGAAGCTCTGGGTTATGACAGTGCGTGGGTGCGCCAGCGGCATCTCGAACGCGGCATTTCTTCCGCCGCGACCTTTCTTGCCGCCGCGACGCAACGGACAGGCAGGATCGGCCTTGGGACCGCCGTCATTCAACTGGGATACGAAAATCCTTTTCGCCTCGCGGAGGACCTTGCCACCGTCGATGTGCTTTCGGGAGGGCGCCTGAATATTGGCGTCTCGGCTGGCCCGCCGCCTTTCGCGCAGCTGATTTCCGGCTATACCGATCAGGCCCCGCAGGCCGATTATGGTCACGGTCGCGCAGAAAAGCTGGCACTGGCCCTCCGCTCGGAACCCTTGTCAGACGCAAGCGAGGCAGGAAATGCCGCCGGTGCGCAAGTGCCGCGCCTCCGTCCGTTCGCGAGCGGGCTGACCGATAGGCTCTGGTATGGCGGTGGATCGCAAAGCTCGGCGCGCTGGGCAGGGAGGGCCGGTTTCAATCTTCTGACCGGCAATGTCATCAGCGGCGAGAACACCGATGACTTTCTGGCCGCGCAGCGCGCCCTGATCGAACGCTTTCGCGCCGAGTGGTTACCTGAGCGGCAGCCGCGCATAGGGTTGGGACGTGTCATTTTGCCGACCGACAGCGCTACCCCCGCGGCGCGGCGTCGCTATGAGGATTATGCAGCGGAGCGAAACAGACGTGTCGGTGTGCCGCACGGGCCACGGCGCACTCTCTATTTGCAGGATGCGGTTGGCACGGCAGAAGAGATAGTGGAAATACTGGCACGTGACCCCGTACTGCCGCTCGTCTCAGAATTGCGGCTGGAACTGCCCTATGAGTTCCCCGCTGAAGATTATATCCAGATCATTGAAGATTTCGCTCTTATCGCACTGTTGTCGCGTCGCCTGCAGCCAAAACCGGTGCTCCGCCACGCTGAACAGGAGAGAATCTCTTCTCGCGAGGCTCGCCGTACTTTGGGATCATTCTAATCCCGGGGTAGCTTCAGTTCACGGTAATGTGAACTGAAGCCGCTTAAAGGTCTTTATTTTGCCGTTTTCGCCGGAGTGCCGGGGCTTTTCAACGCCCATCCATGCGCTAGTTCGTGGTGATCCGCAGTTGGTTTGCATCTACTGAGGCACAAGAGATATTTGAACTATGCTGGAGGTATGTGTATCGGGCGTATATGTTTTCCGTCTGCGTATTGCGGATTTTTTTCGGAAACACCTCAAAAGTCTTACCCACCAATCGGCAGGAAACGACAATGACCGACCTCCCCGGATATCCGAGTCGTCGCAGTTTTTTGAAAGCGTCCGCAGCTAGTGTGATGCTTTCAGGACTCGCTGTCTCAGCAAAAGCAGAACCGCAAACTCCTCCGGTTCCCCTCGAACAATATGAACGCCAATATTTCAATGAGGTCGAATGGGCCTTCATTCTTGCCGCGACAGCGAGACTGATCCCGTCCGAAGGCGATGGCCCTGGCGCCATCGAAGCCCGTGTTCCCGTATTCATCGATCTCCAGCTTGCAGGCGATTTCGGCCGCGCGGATGACTGGTACATGGTTGGCCCGCACGATCCGTCCGCCGATCCGACACGCGGCTGGCAGACGCCCCTCAATCCGGCCCAGATTTACCGGCAGGGCATTCCTGCCTTCAACGCATGGTGCGAGCAGAAGTACGGCGCGGCTTTCTCTGCTTTGACGGCGGAACAGCAGGACGCCGCGCTGACTTCATTGCAAAAAGGCGAGGTCGGCTTGCAGCCTGAACTGCGCGACTTCTTCACGCTTCTCTTGCAGAACACCAAGGAAGGCTATTTCGCCGATCCGATGTATGGCGGCAATCACGGCATGCAGGCGTGGAGCTATATCGGCTTCCCCGGTGCGCGCGGCAGCTACAAGGAATGGGTCGAACGCTACAATGTCCGCTACCCGCTGGGTCCGGTTTCGATCAAGGGCGAGAGGGCTTGAGCATGGCACGTCAGGAAAAGAAAAAAGACGTGGTCGTGGTCGGCCTCGGCTGGACCGGCGCCATTCTGTCGATGGAACTGGCCCAGGAAGGGCTTGAAATCGTCGCGCTTGAGCGCGGACATGACCAGAACACGGTCCCCGATTTCAAATATCCGAACATGATCGACGAGCTGAAATATGGCGTGCGCCTGAAGATGATGCAGCGCGCCAGCCAGCAGACCGTCACGATCCGCCGCAACGCGGACGAGGTTGCCTTGCCCTACCGCAGCTTCGGTTCGTTTCTGCCCGGCAACGGTGTCGGCGGAGCGGGCACGCACTGGAACGGCCTGAACTGGCGTCCGCAAGCGGAAGAGCTGCGCCTGCGCTCCTACGTAAAGGAACGCTGGGGCGAGCAGATCATTCCCGAAGACATGCTTCTCGGCGATTACCCGATCCAATATGACGAACTGGAGCCGTTCTTCGACCGTTTCGAGCGCGTCGCGGGGATTTCCGGCAAGGCAGGCAACATCAAGGGCAAGATCGTTGAGGGCGGCAACCCGTTCGAGGGCTGGCGTTCCAATGATTATCCGATGCCGCCGATGCATACGACCTGGGACGGACGGAAATTTGCCGATGCGGCCCAAGGCATGGGGTATCACCCGTTCCCGTCGCCGGGCGGCATTGCTTCGACCGCCTATGTCAATGAATATGGCATGCAGATGGGGCCGTGCAATCACTGCGGTTTCTGTGAACGCTTCGGCTGCTACCAGTACTCCAAATCGTCACCGCAGACGGCAATTCTCGATGCGCTGAAGCGCATGCCGAACTTCTCTTATCGCACAGAGTCCGAAGTTCTGCGTGTCGAAATGGCGCCGGACGGCAAGACGGCCACGGGCGTGACCTATTTCGACGAAGCGACGCAGGAAGAAGTCTTCCAGCCCGCCGATATCGTCATTCTTGCGTCGTTCTCGCTCAACAATGTGCATCTGGCGCTGCTTTCCGGCATCGGCCAGCCATACGACCCGGTAACAGGCGAGGGCGTCACCGGGCGAAACTATGCCTATCAGATGAATGGCGGCGTGACGCTCTTCTTCAAGGATGAGGAGTTCAATCCGTTTATCGGCACCGGCGCGAATGGCATGTGCATCGACGACTTCGGTGTCAACCAGATCGATTTCGGACGCGAAGGCTTCATCGGCGGTTCCTACTGGCGCGCAGGCCAGACCAACGGCCAGCCGATCCGCAGCATGCCGCTGCCGTCTGGAACACCAGCCTGGGGTGGTGCATGGAAGAAGGCCATCGCCGAATGGTACGGCCATGCCATGTCCATCGGCAGCCACGGTTCGCATATGTCCTACCGGACGAACCATCTCGATCTGGACCCGACCTATAAGGACCGTCACGGCCGTCCGCTGATGCGCATGACCTTCAACTGGAATCCGAATGATATCCGGATGACCCAGTTCATGAAGACCAAGATGGAAGATCTGGCCAAGACGATGAACCCAGACCTGATGCAGTCGTCCTTCAAGAAGGAAGGCGCGCAGTATGACGTGCGCCCATATCAGACGACGCACAACACGGGCGGTCATATCATGTCGGATAATCCGCGTGAGGGCGTGGTCAACCGCTATTCGCAGGCTTGGGACAAGCACAACGTGTTCCTGACCGGTGCGGGCAACTTCGTGCAGAATACGCAGTACAATCCGACCGGCCTGCTGGGTGGGCTTGCCTATTCGACTGCGCATGCGATCCGCACGCAATACCTGTCCAATCCGCGTCCGCTGATCTGAGGAGAATGGTGATGAAAACTTTTCTTCGCATAATCGGCGTTCTTGTCGTCATCGGAATTATCGCGCTGCTGGCCTTCATCTTCGTGCCGATGCAGCTTACCAAGCCGACCAAGGAACTGGCTGCGGACTGGAAACCCGCCGAAGGGCAGGGCCAATATGTCATGTATGCTTCCGACTGCATGGCCTGCCATACGGCGGAAGGCGGCAAGCCTTTTGCCGGCGGACGCCCGATCGCAAGCCCGATGGGCACGATCTTTACGACCAACATCACCCCGGACAAGGAAACCGGCATTGGAAACTGGACGCTCGACCAGTTCCGCGCCGCTCTCTATGACGGCATCCGTGCCGATGGCGCGCATCTCTATCCGGCAATGCCTTACGAGAACTATCGCAAGCTGACCGAGGAAGACGTCCGCGCGCTGTATGACTATTTCATGCATCAGGTGGAGCCGGTGAACAATGTCGTTCAGGAAACCAAGCTCGGTTTCCCGTTCAACATGCGTTTCGGCATTCGTGCATGGAACTGGCTGGCTCTTGGTCAGGAAGCGGGCTTTAAGGCAGCAGGCAAGTCGGAAGCACAGGATCGCGGCCAGTATCTGGTCGAGGGCCCGGCTCACTGTGCCGCCTGCCACAGCCCGCGCAATCCGCTGATGGCGCAGAGTGGCGCGCAGGTTGGTGACAAGGACTTCCTCACCGGCGGTGTTGTCGATGGCTGGAACGCACCGACGCTGCGCGGCGAAAACTCAGCTCCGCAGAAATGGTCCATTGAGGAACTGGCGACCTATCTTGCAACAGGCCGCAACTCCTATTCCACGGCCAATGGCGAAATGGGCCTGGCGGTCGAGCACTCGCTGCAGCATCTCACCGATGCCGACAATCTGGCGATTGCCGCTTTCCTGAAGGGGATTGACGGCGCGGCTGTGGAAGTGCCGCAGGACTTTGCGGTGAAGGTTTCCAAGGCTCTGCCGGCTGCCCCGGCTGATGCCGCCGGTGAAGCAACCACAAAGATGCTGACGGAGGCTTCTCCCGAGATGCCGCTTGGCGCGCGCCTCTATATCGACAACTGCGCCGCCTGCCATTTCGTGACGGGCAAGGGCGCGCCGGGAATCTTCCCAGAGCTTGCCGGGAATGATCTGGTGACGGGCTCGGAAACGAAACCGCTGATCTCGATCATCCTGCACGGTGCGGAGGTTCCCTCCACGGCGAAGCGTCCGATGCGTCTGGTCATGCAGGGCTATGCCGACCGCCTGTCAGATGACGAAGTTGCCGAACTGGCTACCTTTGTCCGCTCCGCATGGGGCAACGGCGCAGGGCCGGTGAAAGCCGCGGATGTCGCAGCGGTCCGCAACAGCCAGACCCACTGATGAGAAAGTGACGGCGGAGCGAAAGTTCCGCCGTTCTGTTATCTACGCTGCTTCAATGTCGCGCATGGGTGGGTTTCCGTAGAAGCGGCTATATTCGCGACTAAACTGCGAGGGACTTTGATAGCCCACGCGATGGCCTGCCGTACCGGCATCCAGCCGCTCGACCAGCATGAGCCTGCGGGCTTCGTTCAGGCGGAGCTGCTTTTGATACTGTACCGGTGTCATTGCCGTGATCGCCTTGAAATGATGGTGAAACGACGACGCGCTCATATTGACGTGTTCGGCCAGCTGTTCGATCCGCAACGGTGCTGCAAAATTCTGGCGAAGCCATGCGATAGCCCGCGCTATACGGTTGGCCTGGCTGTCGGTGGTGGCAATGTTGATCAGTCGTTCGCCGCCCGGACCCGTCAAAAGGCGATAAAGGATTTCCTGCTCGATCAGGGGCGCCATCACTGGAATATCGTCGGGACTGTCGAGAAGGCGCAGCAGTCGCAGAACCGCGTCAAGCAATCCCGCAGGCGCGGCATTGACGGTGATCCCCCACTGATCGCCATCGGCCATCATCCGTCTGCGAACATCGACACGGCCGATCAGGTCGGTCAGTTTTTCGCTGTCGATGGCGAGAGCCAGGCACAGATGTGGCGCTTCCGGGCTCGCTTCAACCACCCGCCATGTTACCGGCAGGTCAAGCGAAGTCACCAGATATTCGCCCTTGCTGTAGTTGATCGTCTCGGAACCGAGGCGCAGCGATTTTGAACCTTGCAGCACCATGGCGAGGCAGGGCCGATAGCTGCTGTGGCACGGTATGCTTGGCGTCGTCCGCCTGCTGATCCCCAGACCTTCGATTGGTGTGCGATATTCACCGTCCTGCCCGGTGAAACGCTCCGCGAGAGCGGCAAGCTCGTTATAGGTGTCTGTCAGTGACGTCATGGATGATCCGCTTCGGATGAGTTGGAATAAAGCAACTATCTATCACGCTGGCCTGTGTCGCAATCGTGAAGCGGGCACCTTTGCAGGATCGTGCAAAAAGCTTGCAGGATCGGTCTACCGCTTCCGCGCCTGTTTCCGGCATATTCCGCGTGCCTTTCCAAATTCAATAAATGGAGTCTATCATGGCCATAGCAAGAGGTTACGCTGCTACGGATGCAGATGAACCGTTGGTTCCGTTCACTTTTGAGCGACGCGAACCCAATGCGGATGACGTGGTCATCTCGATCCAGTATTGCGGTGTCTGCCATTCCGACATCCATACCGTTCGCAATGAATGGAAGAACGCCGTTTACCCAATCGTTCCGGGGCATGAAATCGCGGGCGTCGTGACCGCTGTCGGCGATGCGGTCACCAAGTTCAAGGTCGGCGATAAGGTCGGCGTCGGCTGCTTCGTGGATTCCTGCGTCGGCTGCGCCAGCCGGGATGTCGACAACGAGCAGTATCTCCCCGGTCTCATCCAGACCTACAACACCTTCGATGCGGAAGGAAAGGAACGGACGCAGGGCGGCTATTCCGACCATATCGTCGTCAAGGAAGGCTATGTCCTGTCCATGCCCGACAATCTTCCGCTCGATGCCGCAGCTCCGCTGCTTTGTGCTGGCATCACGCTTTATTCACCGCTGCGCCACTGGAATGCTGGTCCGGGAAAACGGGTCGCCATCGTCGGCATGGGCGGCCTCGGGCATATGGGCGTCAAGCTTGCCAATGCCATGGGCGCGCATGTGACGGTTCTGAGCCAGTCGCTCTCCAAGAAGGAAGACGGCTTGAAACTTGGCGCTCATGAATATTACGCCACCAGCGACGAAAGCACCTTCGAGAAGCTGGCCGGTTCGTTCGATCTCATCATCTGCACCGTCGGTGTTGCCATCGACTGGAATGCCTATTTGGGCCTGCTCAAGGTCAATGGCACGATGGTGGTCGTGGGCGTGCCGGAACATATGGTGCCGGTGCATGCCTTCTCGCTCATTCCGGGCCGCAAGTCGCTTGCGGGATCGATGATCGGATCGATCAAGGAAACACAGGAAATGCTGGATTTCTGCGGCCAGCACAACATCGTTTCCGAAATCGAGAAGATCAATATCCAGGAAATCAACGAAGCCTATGAGCGCGTCCTGAAGAGCGACGTTCGCTACCGCTTCGTGATCGACATGGCTTCGCTGGCAGCATGACGCATATCGAAGGATGGAGCATTTCCTGTTTTGATTGAAACACTGGAATGCATGTCTTTATCCTGAAATAGCAAAACCCCGACCCGTTTGCGTCGGGGTTTTGCTTTTCTATCTATTGGTTTTTCCGCATTTCCGAACGCAAAACCGTTTTACACTTTTGCTGGAAATGCTCAGCGTCTGCGCAGATTTTTCCAAACCAGCGCGGCTGTTACCGTCAGAAAAGCTGCAAGGATCGTACCCTCGATTATAAAATACCAGTGCATGAGGGGAAGCTCCTATGCCGGAACTCTGCCGCCGCCAGATCGAGTGTTCGATGTCCATGGAATTGCTGCTTGCGGTTCTTCGAGAATATTTCGCTTGAGGGCGAAGCCGGCTATCGCATGGCGCGCAACGTTCAGAGGTTTGAGACCGTTCTGCGCATCACAGCACGCCTTCCATGTCATTTCATAGATGACATCACGGTCGTGCTCCGGCCATTCATAAAGATAGTCTATTGCGTCTTCAACGCAGGCAATTTCGCGAATGAGATAGGGGCCGTCCTTAACAAATACAGGACTGTCAAACAAACGGTCGCTCATCAGAACCTCCATTTGATCGAACGAAAATGTTAGTGTGACGGCGTCGATTTAGGAAGCCGCTTTGGTTGTTCAAGTGGCTGGAATAAAAAAGTTTTTAGATTCTGCCGTTAAGACGTCGCATCGCCGGATGCTTGTTCGGCATACCACATTGCTTATCGCTTATTACAAAGAGCT
The DNA here is from genome assembly GCA_900473915.1 of Hyphomicrobiales bacterium. Lineage (GTDB taxonomy): Bacteria > Pseudomonadota > Alphaproteobacteria > Rhizobiales > Rhizobiaceae > Brucella. The sequence continues at coordinate 35,924 of UCNG01000012.1, forward strand.
GAAGTACAGTCTGTCGGGCAGCATCTTGCGGCGGGGGAACGCATCTTTGGGATTTGACGAGAATACACTGTTTTTTGCGGCGGGTATCTGCTCCCTGGCAGTGGCCCTGACGATCCTGAGTGTCTGGTACCAGAATTCCCACGATGGCTTCTTGCTGTGGGGTTGCCTTGGCATGATCCTGCTCGGCACGGGGGCTGTGCTTTATTATGCCGGGCCGCTGCCGCTGGCCACGGCCTCCATCGTCGCCTTCAGCCTCGAAAGCGTCGGCTTCATACTGCTGATACTGGGTTCGCGACAGATTTCGGGCCGCACGGTTCGCTGCCGCTTTTTGATCCTCCTGGCGATCGCCGTCATCTGCGCCACGATACTTCCCATTCTGGCGGGGCAGACGGGCACCGGCACGGCAATTTTCAACCTGACGTCGGCCCTGTTGCTCCTGATGACGGCGAAGGAGTATTTCCATGTCTATCGCGAGGCGCCGGTCCCTGTGACAGGCATGATTGCGCTTTATGTCCTGACGGCTATTTCATTCTTTCTATGCGGTGTGGTGATCCTGTATGAACGGCAATGGGTGATGACTGCCATCCCCAGCAACTGGGCTGAAAACATCAATGCGATAACGGCAATCATCGGGATTACGGGCATTGGCGCTCTATCGCTGAATTTCACCCAGTCGCGTATCGCGCGCCGCCATGCCAACGACGCACGCACGGACAGCCTGACCGGATTGCTGAACAGGCGCGCCCTTTACGATGTGCTGACCCACGATGAATTGCAGCTCGGGGATTCCGTTGTGATCTTCGACCTCGATGCGTTCAAGTCGATCAATGATACGCACGGCCACATTATCGGCGATCAGGTGTTGGGAACCTTTTCCAATGTCCTGCGCAGCCACGTCAGATGCGAGGCCCTGATTTCGCGTGTCGGCGGCGAGGAGTTCGTGCTGGTCCTGAGGCAGAAACAGAACAGCGAGGTTCTTGCTTTGGCTGATGCGATCCGCAAAGCCTTTGCAGCGACAATTTTTGAAGCTCTGGCGGGAGATTTTTCTACGACGACCAGTGCAGGCATCGCTTTCTTTACGCCGGGAGATCGTGACTTCCAGACCGTATTCCACCGGGCGGACGCCGCGCTTTATCGCGCCAAGCATCTGGGGCGCAACAAGGTATGCACAGAGCTGCACAGCGTCGCCTGAACGCTCCGATCAGGATGGAAATGGGCCTGAAAATCTGGCCCATTTCCGTCAGCTTGTCAGGTGCCGAAGCGTTCTTCGCTCAGCGCCGCCGCCATCAGAGCTTTGGTATAATCCTCGCGCGGATGATCGAAGACCTGTTCGGTGTCGCCCTGCTCGACGATCTTTCCGTTCTTCATCACGATCACATAATCGGACACCGCCCGAACGACCGCCATGTCATGGCTGATGAACAGATAGGACAGCCCATGGTCTTTCTGCAGATCGCGCAGAAGGGTGACGATCTGCTTCTGCACCGAACGGTCGAGCGCGCTTGTCGGCTCGTCGAGCACGATCACGCGCGGTTTCAGGATCATCGTGCGCGCAATGGCGATGCGCTGGCGCTGGCCGCCTGAAAATTCATGCGGATAGCGGTTGCGCATGGCCGGATCGAGACCGACTTCCTTCAGCGCTTCCTGCGCACGGCGGTCGCGCTCCTTTGCCGAAAGGTTGGGTTCGTGGATCAGAAGCCCTTCGGTGATAATGCGCCCGACCGTCATGCGGGGGCTCAGCGAGCCGAACGGGTCCTGAAAAACGAGCTGCAATTCGCGGCGCTTCGGTCGCATTGCCTGCGGTTCACGCGGCAATTCCTGCCCCAGATAGGCGATGCGGCCCTCGGAGGCGATCAGCCGCAAAATGGCGCGGCCCAGTGTGGATTTGCCCGAACCGGATTCACCCACAATACCGATGGTCTGGCCCTGCTTCAGCGTCAGGGAGACATTGTTGACGGCTGTGAGATAGTTGGCGGCGCCCAGCCACGGCTTGCTGATGAGAAAGTTGACCTTCACATTATCGGCGCGAACCAGCACGGGCGCTTCGTCGCCGGGAGGGGCTTTTTCACCTTCCGGTTCCGCATTGAGCAGCATCTTCGTATAGGGATGCTCCGGCGTGGTAAAGAGTTTCTCCGTATCGTTGGTTTCCACCACTTCGCCGGAGCGCATCACATAGACCCGATCCGCAAAGCGCCGCACGATGCCGAGATCATGCGTGATGAAAACCACCGCCATGCCAAGCCGCTTTTGCAGATTGGCCAGGAGATCCAGAATCTGCGCCTGAATGGTGACGTCGAGCGCGGTCGTCGGTTCGTCGGCGATCAGGATGTCCGGTTCGTTGGCCAGCGCCATCGCGATCATGACGCGCTGGCGCTGGCCGCCCGACAGCTCATAGGGATAGCTGTCGATGCGACGCTCCGGTTCGGGGATGCCGACGAGCTTCAGCAGTTCAAGAATACGCGGGCGCGCATCCTTCTTGCTCAAGCCCCGATGATAGCGAAGCGGCTCGGCAAGCTGGTCGCCGATGCGGTAAAGCGGATCGAGCGAGGTCATCGGCTCCTGAAAGATCATGGTGATCTTTGCGCCGCGTATCCTGTTCAGCTTCTTTTCGGGCATGCCGATCAGATCGTGTCCACGATAAAGCGCCTGACCGGTTGCCCTGCCGTTCTGGGCCAGGAGGCCCATCATCGCCATGGTCGTCTGGCTCTTTCCGGAGCCGGATTCGCCCACAATGGCGATGGTTTCACCGGCTTTGACATCGAGATTGATGCCGCGCACGGCCTCAACCGGACCATCATGCGTATCGAAGGTGACACGCAGATCACGCACGCTCAGAATGTTTTCGTTCGTCATCTCAGCGATCCTTCGGGTCAAGGCTGTCGCGCAGGCCATCGCCAAGGAAGTTCAGCGCAAACAGGATGATGGTCAGCGTCGCGGCAGGCCAGATCAATAGCCAGCTGGCGCCGCGCATGTTCTGGGCGCCTTCGGAAATCAGGAGCCCCAGAGAGGTGAGGGGGTCCTGCACGCCGAGACCGAGGAAGGAAAGAAGGCTTTCAAGCAGGATTGCCTTGGGCACCAGAAGCGTTACGAAAACGATAACGGGACCGAGTGCGTTGGGAATGATGTGGCGGGTAATGACGCCGCGCCGCGTTGCGCCGAGCGCCTCCGCTGCCTGCACGAATTCCTGCCGTTTGAGGCTCAATGTCTGTCCGCGCACGATGCGCGCCATGTCCAGCCATTCCGTCGCGCCGATGGCGATGAAGATGATGAAAATCGATCGCCCGAAGAAGACGAGCATCAATATCACAAAGAAAATGAAGGGCAGAGAATAGAGAATATCGACCAGCCGCATCATCACATTGTCTACGCGTCCGCCTAGATAACCGGAGATCGCGCCATAGGACACGCCCAGAACCAAAGCCATCGCGGAAGCGAGCAGGCCGATGGCAAGCGACATGCGAACGCCGATGAAGATGCGCGTCAGCAGATCGCGGCCCAGATTGTCGGTGCCGAGCAGGAAATAGTTGCGGCTGACATTGAGCGTCAACTTGCCCGAAAGCCCGTCCTGCGCCAGTTCAATCCTCGGATTGCCGAACAGGTCGGAACGCTCGAAATAGCGCAGCACGCGCTCGTCCGTTGGGCGTTGCGACGTTACGTTGACCACCAGCGAATTGCCGGTCAGTTCAGGCTCGCCAGCGGCTTTCAGCCGCGCGCGGGCCAGCACCTGTTCCAGCCCGGGCATGATCGTATCGGCACGCGGATAGGCTTCGAGGCTTGGGGACACGCGCACGAACTGCGGATAAATCTTGTCATAGGGATGCGGGCTCAGCATGGGGCCGAACACACCCAGAAAAGCCATCAGGAGAAGCACGATGGCGCTCGCCACGGCGGCCCTGTTCTTGCGCAGGCGCAGCCATGCATCCTGCCAGAGCGAGCGGCTGGGAACTTCCAGCTGGGCTGTTTCGGTCGGCGCAGTAAGATCAGTCATAGCGAACCCTCGGATCAAGCCATGCATAAAGAAGATCGACGATCAGGTTGAAAGCCACGATGAAGACCGAAATGACGACAACGGTTCCCATGACGAGGGTGTAATCGCGGCTAAGCGCGCCCTGCACGAAGTAGCGGCCGATGCCGGGGATGCCGAAGATAGTTTCGACCACGACCGAACCGGTGAGAAGGCCGGCGGCGGTCGGGCCGAGATAGGAAACGGCGGGAAGCATGGCGGCGCGCAGCGCATGAACGCCCACAACCACGCGGGAAGGCAGGCCATAGGCCCGCGCCGTGCGCACGTGATTGGCGCGTAATGCCTCGATCGTTGCGCCGCGCACGAGACGCGCAATGACGCCGACCTGCGGCAATGCAAGCGTAAGGACCGGTAGTATCCAATAGGTTATATTCGCCGAGGACCAGCCGCCCGCCGGAACCCAGCCGAGAATGACACCGAACAGAAGGCTGAGGAGAGGGGCCACGACAAAGGTCGGCGTGGTGATGCCGAATGTGGCGAGAGCGACAACGAAATAGTCGATCGGTGAATTCTGCTTCAGCGCGGCGAGCGTGCCGAGGAAGGTTCCGATGATCGCGGCAAGCGTCAGGCCGAGCGCGCCGAGCACGATCGAAACCGGCAGGCCGGAAGCAAAGAGGTCGTTCACTGTAAAGTCACGCCGGGTAAAGCTCGGCCCGAGATCGCCCTGCACCAGATTGCCCAGATAAATCAGATACTGCCGCCACAGCGGCGCGTCCATATTATAGGCTTTCTTGAGGTTCTCCAGGATCAGCGGATCGATCGGGCGTTCCAGATCGAAAGGTCCGCCCGGCGCAAGCCTGATGAGGAAGAACGTCAGCGTGATGATGATGAAAATCGTGGGTATAGCACTACCCAATCGTCGGAGCGTATAGCCCAGCATGTTCTTTTCCCTTCTTTGCCGGATCGTCGATGAACGATCCGGCAACCCCTGAGGGTATTTTTGGTTCTGGCTTTATTTGTTGATCGAAAGCCAGCGCGTGGCGTGCGAATTCATGAGGTTATCTTGGTAACCCTGAACGCGGTCGGCAACGAGAGCGGTGGACGAATAATACAGCAGCGGCACGACGGCCCCGTCGCTGAGCAAAATCTTCTCCGCATCAGCAAGTATTTTCGCCCGTTCTGCGAGATCGGTTGTCGTTGCGGATTTCGCCATCAGCGCGTCATAATCCTTGTTCGACCATTCGGCATAATTGAAGTAATTGCCGGTGGTATAAAGCTCCAGGAACGAATTCGGATCGTTGTAATCGCCGATCCAGCCGTCGCGGGTGATGTCGAACATCCCCTTTTCCTGAAGGTAATTGTAGAAGGTCGTTCCCTCGACCTCATTGAGGGTTGCCTTGATGCCGATATTACCCAGCATATTGGCGATTGCCGCCATTGTATTCTTGTGATTTTCCGAAGTGTTGTAGCGCAGGGTCACCGAAAGGCTTCCAGGCTCTACACCGGCTTCCTTCAGCAATTCCTTGGCCTTGTCCTCACGGTCCAGCACGTCCTCGTCTGCGAAATCCAGCTTCGGCGCATCCTTGACGTAATTCACGATTCCGGGCGGCACCATTGAATTGGCTGGCAGCATCACACCGCGCCAGACTTCATTGGCGATGAAGTCACGGTCGACAGCCATTGATATGGCGCGGCGCACACGCGGATCACGCAGCTTGCTCGACGGCTCGCCTTTGATGTCCGCATAATAGATGCCGAGATAGGGGGCGAGGCGGAACTGGCCGCTCAGGTTCTTCTTCACATAATCCATCTGCTCGGCTGGAACATCGGAGCAGATGTCGACTTCTTTCGCCTCGAAACGGCGCATGCAGCTTGCACGATCTTCAAAAGGTATCCAGTTCACGGCGTCGATTTTCACGTTGGAAGCATCCCAGTAATTGGGGTTCTTCTTCATGGAAATCTTGTCGTTGGGATTGAAGCTGACAAGCGTATAGGCGCCATTGGTCACGAGATTGCCGGGCAGGGTGAACTTGTCGCCGAATTTCTCGACGGCTTTCCGGTTGAGCGGCAAACCGGTCTGGTGGGTCAGCAATTCGAGAAAATAAGGGGCAGCGTTCTTGAGGCTTATCTGAAGGGTCTTGTCGTCAAGCGCCTTTACGCCAAGTTGGTCAACCGGTATCTTGCCTGTGGCCACTTCCTCGGCATTCTTGATGGCATAGAGGACGCTGGCGTAACCGGCAGCCGTCTTGGGGTCCATGATGCGGCGGAAAGTGAACTCGAAATCACCAGCGGTAACGGGATCGCCATTCGACCATTTGGCGTTTTCGCGCATGTGGAACGTGTAGGTGAGGCCATCGTCTGAAATATCCCATGAGGCAGCGGCGCCGGGGATGGCTTCGCCCTTCTCGTTCTGAGCGAGCAAACCTTCATAAAGGTCGCGCAGGACACGGTTTTCCGAAGCGGTGGTGGTGTGATGCTGGTCCAGCGTGGCGGGGTCGGTGTCGTTGCCCCGGTTAAGCACTGTTTCTGCCGATGCTGCTTGGCTCAACGCCATCAGGCAAACGCCTGTCATCAAAATTCCGCGAACCATTAGAAACTCCCATATGCTTTTCTAGAAAATGTAAGCCCCAATAAAAAAGAGGCCCTCCGGAAGCACCGAAGAAAAAAGGGCTGCGTCAGACAACGCAGCCCAAGCTGAAAATTTATTGTTTAAAAGAAAGCCAACGGGTCTTGTGGCTGTCCATCAGGTTGTCGTTCCAACCGTTGATATTTTCCGAAACGAGAGCGCGCGATGAATAATAGAGGATCGGAATATTGCTCATATCGTCAAGCTTCAGCTGTTCGGCTTCTGCCAGTGTCTTGGCGCGCTCGTTGAGATCGGTAATTTTTTCAGCTTCTGCCATCTTCTCGTCGTAAGCGGCGTTCTTCACCTTGGAATAGTTGAAGCTGACATTGCTCTGGCTGATATAGAGGAAGTTCTGCGGATCGTTATAATCGCCGATCCAGGCCGCGCGGGCGATATCGAACGGACCGTCTTCACGCAGGAAGTTGAAATAGGTCGCGCCTTCGGTTTCGTTCAGCGAAGCCTTGATGCCGATATTGCCAAGCTGATCGGCAATGGCCGCCATCGTATTCTTGTTGTTTTCCGAAGTGTTGTAGAGCAGTTCGATCGAAAGCGTGTTTGGCTCGACGCCTGCTTCCTTCAACAGATCCTTGGCCTTGTCCTCACGATCCAGCATATCGTCGGAATAGTTGAGTTTCGGCGCATCCTTCACATAGTTGGCGATGCCGGGAGGAACCATCGAATAGCCCGGCAGCATGGTGCCTTGCCAGACCTGACTGGCGATGAAATCGCGGTCAATCGCCATGGAAATCGCCTGTCGGACGCGCGGGTCCTTCAGCTTGCTGTCTGCGGTCTTGCCCTTCACCGGCAGGTAATAGACGCCGAGATATGGCGCCATGCGGAATTCCTTGGAAAGGTTCTTCTTCACATAGTCCATCTGCTCGGCCGGAACGTCGGAGCAGATCTGCACTTCCTTGGCCTCGAAGCGACGCATGCAGCTCGCGCGGTCCTCGAACGGTATCCAGTTGACCGTATCGATCTTCACTTGATCCGCTTCGTAGTAATACGGATTCTTCTTCATCACGATCTTGTCGTTCGGCGTGAAGCTTTCCAGCATATAAGCGCCGTTCGTCACCATCTTGCCGGGCGTGGTGAACTTGTCGCCATTGGCCTCGACACTTTTCTGGTGCAGCGGGAAACCGGTCTGGTGAGTCAGAAGCTCAAGGAAATATGGAGCAGGGGAGTTCAGCGTAACCTTGAGCGTGTGATCGTCGACTGCCTCGACGCCAAGCTGGTCCGTCGGTGCCTTGCCGGTTGCAATATTTTCGGCGTTCTTGATGATAAACAGCATGCTGGCATAGCCGGCCGCTGTCTTCGGGTCCATCAAACGACGGAAGGTGAACTGGAAATCGCCTGCGGTGACCGGATCGCCGTTCGACCATTTCGCGTTATCGCGCAGATGGAACGTGTAGACCGTGCCGTCCTCGGAAATATCCCAGGACTTGGCCACGCCGGGAATAGCCTTGCCGTCTGCGTCCTGAATGGTCAGGCCGTCATAAAGGTCTCGCAGCACGTTGCCTTCGGAGACCGTCGAGGTGCGGTGATGGTCAAGCGTCGCCGGATCGGTGTCGTTGCCGCGGTTGAGAACGGTTGCGGCTGAAGCGGCACCGGCCAGCGCCAGAAGACACACACCTGTCAGTAGAAATTTACGATACATCTGAGAACCCCTCCGTTGAAATTTTTGAAATGGCTCGCATCTTATGGATAAGCGCGCCACTTGCAAGAGAACTTATCAACACTTTGACTTGATTAATATATTCACAATTTATCGAGCAATTTAAGCGTCGCGTTTCGGGTACGGAACCAGGCATTTTCCTCGGATTTACAAGTTGCGGCCCAAGCTGAAAGTGGCCGGAAAACGCCGGAATTTCCGCGATTTGCTGAGTTCGGATGGCAGTTGAAATGCGGCCAGAATCGGACCGATTCGCTAAAAGTTACACACATGATTTTCAGAACGAGGCTGTTATGGCCTGTGCCTTGATATTGACGGCCCGTTTGCGGAAAGGGGCGACATACTGCTTTTAAGCCGCCTGCCTGACCTGATCGGATGCGATGCAGCTAGTTTCTGACACCCATATTGTTGGAAGCTCTATGGCGCCTGTGAACGGAAACAGGGCGAACCCTTGCAAGGGGCAACCTCTGCTGCATCGTTGCTGTCGTTACATGGGGATCAATTGAATCTGAAGCCTAGACTGATGACATAACCAGCAAGTCTCGACGAATTTCATCGCCATTGCCGTTTTTAAGCTGATTCTCAATTTCCGAATGCGTAGCCTTCCATATTGGGACGGCGGCCGCAAGAGTAGCTTTTCCTTCCGGTGTGAGTTGCAATAACCGCTCACGCCTGTCGTTGGGATTTACGATGATTTCCACCCAGCCCTGCCGCTGCAACGGCTTCAGCGCCGCCGTTAGTGTAGTTTGATCCATCGCCAGAAGCTCCGCAACCGGCTTCATTGGAGGAGGCGCTGGGCGATTGAGCGACATCATCAGTGAGAATTGGCCATTTGTCAGCCCAACAGGACGGAGGGCATCGTCAAAGCGGCGGGCGAGGGCACGCGCAGCGCGCTGAACATGCAGGCAAAGGCAAGTGTCGCGAACTAAAAGCGTTGTTTCGAAAGGCACATCGTGGCTATTTGACATGGCTTATTAATATTGATATCAATGTAAATCGTCAAGCAAGAAGATTGAAATCGACGGGCGGAGCAAAAGCCGGAGGAGGGCTTGCACCATGAACGAGGTCGTATCCCGAGAAGTTTGGCTGGACGCGCGGCGCGCGCTTCTGGCAAGTGAGAAAGAAGCCACCCATCTGCGCGACAAGGTCAATCGAGAGCGGCAAGCCCTGCCGTGGGTAAAGGTCGACAAGGATTACATGTTTGATACGCCTTCGGGACGGAAAACCTTTTCCGATATGTTCGACGGGCGCAGCCAGTTGTTGATCTATCACTTCATGTTCGGGCCTGATTGGGATCAAGGCTGCACGGGATGTTCGTTCCTTGCGGATAATTTTGACGGTACGATAACTCATCTCAACAATCACGATGTCACGCTTGTTGCCGTTTCGCGCGGACCGCTTGCAAAGCTTGAAGCCTACAAGAAGCGAATGGGTTGGCACTTCCCATGGGTTTCGTCGAAAGGCAGTGATTTCAATTTCGATTATCACGTCTCCTTCACGAAGGATGAACTCGAAAACAATCGGGTGTTCTATAATTTTGACAAGCTTCCTGCGGAGGATGCTTTCGATGAACTGCCGGGCATGAGCGCCTTCTATAAGGATGAAAGCGGTACGATCTATCACACCTATTCCAGCTATGCCCGTGGCATTGAAGAATGGATCGGTACGCTGATGATCCTAGACCGCGCGCCCAAGGGCCGCAACGAAAACGGCACGATGCATTTCGTTAAGCGGCACGATGAGTATGAGACGCAGGTTTCCAAACATAGCTGTTGCGGCTGACCGCCCGAACGACAAATATCCAAGGGAGTACATTCAATGAAAAACGGCGCATCTCCGTTCGTCTGGTACGAACTCATGACCACAGATGCTGACAACGCACAGGATTTTTATACGAAAGTCGTCGGTTGGACAGCGAAAGACGCTGGCGTTCCCGGCATGAAATATACGCTTTTCGAAGTGCCTGGATGCATGATCGCGGGCATGATGTCGTTAGCGGACATGCCGAAGGAGGACTGCGACGGCAAACCCGGCTGGATCGGCTATGTCGGCGTAGCGAATGCCAATGAATTCGCGGATAAGGTAAAGGCGGAGGGCGGAAAGGTCTTGAGAGCTCCGCAGGACATTCCGAACATCGGAAGGTTCGCCATTGTTTCGGATCCACAAGGTGCCGTCTTTGCACTTTTTGAGCCGAAAGACGACATGCCGCCGCCTGCTGATTTCGGTTCGCGCAAGCCAGGGCATCCGGGCTGGCACGAACTCTATGCCCAGAATTGCGAGACTGTATTTCCGTTCTACGAGAAGGTGTTTGGCTGGAGGCTTTCACGCAATTTCGACATGGGGCCTATGGGCAACTACAAGGTGTTCAGCGTCGACGGCGCCGATCACGGCGGCATCATGACCGCGCCTCCCGGCACACCGGTCGGCTGGGGTTTCTACTTCATGGTGGAAGGCGTCAAGGATGCAGCCAGCAGGGTCAAGTCTCTTGGCGGAACCGTTCTGCAAGAACCAATGGAGGTGCCGAACGGCGAGTGGGTTGTTCAATGCAAGGACCCGCAAGGCGTGAGCATCTCGCTTGTAGCGTCGAAACCGTAGGAAATACTGCACTCCGCGATTGACTGCCGATACATTTACGATGATTGGATGCTACATCGAAACGTATCGGCGGAAGATCGATCCATGCAGGACAGAAGGGCGCGTCAGTCTCAAAGGTCTGGGACTGTTCTCTCGGCAGATGTCGGTGGGTCCTTCATTCGGCTTGCGCGCTCCACGCATCCGGGAAATATCGAGCTTCTCGAAAAGTTGCCCACTCCCGCTGACAACTGGGAGGAATTTGGTCGCGCGCTGGAAACCGCGCTGCAGACTCACGCGTCGAATGACGAGTGGCCACTTGCTCTTTCCATCGCCGGTTTGGTCGATCCGGATACGACGACTGCTCTGTCGGCAAATATTCCCTGTATTACAGGTCACAGGCTGAGTGTGGAACTTGGCGAGCGATTGCAACGTCGGGTCATCGCGGCCAATGATGCCGATTGCCTGGCGCTCGCGGAAGCGATCGAAGGGGCCGGGAAAGGACATGACATTGTTTTCTGCGCTGTGCTGGGCACAGGCGTCGGCGGTGGGCTCGTTGTGGATGGTCGGTTGGTCCGAGGCAAGGGCGGACTGACCGGCGAATGGGGACACGGCCCGATCCTCAACACATCCATAGAGATTAACGGTCAGGCCGTATCTGTTCCGCGCTTCAATTGCGGCTGTGGGCAAAGCGGTTGTGTCGATACCATTGGCGGCGCGCGCGGGATTGAGAGACTGCATCGATTTCTGAATGCTGTCGATGCAACCAGCCATATGATTTTACAGGATTGGCTCGCCGGTTGTCAGAAGGCTGCGAGAACAGTCTCCGCCTATCTCCAGCTGGTCGCCGATCCGCTGGCCGCTGTTGTCAATGTAACCGGCACATCAATCATCCCCGTAGGTGGTGGTCTAGCCACCGCGTCAGAGCTGATTTCTGCCATTGACCAGGCGGTGAGGACCCGAATCCTGCGAAAGACAGAACAGCCGATAGTCGTCCCCGGTATATTTGGCAGCGACGGCGGTCTGGTGGGAGCAGCAATATTGGGGCATCAGGCGTGAGCGTGTTACTGGAAGTCTGCGTGGATAGCGCCGAAGGTCTTCATTCGGCAATTGAAGGCGGCGCGGATCGCATCGAGCTCTGTTCCGCCCTTGAACTGGGCGGCTTGACGCCCTCGCAATCCTTGATGGAACTTGCTTCACAGGCACCAATCCCGGTGTACGCAATGGTCAGACCCCGCGCCGGCAGTTTCTGCTTTTCGGCAGCAGACGAAGCCATCATGATGTCCGATATCCGCAACGCAAGAAATGCCGGTTTGGCGGGTGTTGTCGTTGGCGCTTCGCTGAATGGCGGTTCTCTTGATGTTGCGATGTTGCGGAGGCTGGTTGCAGAGGCACACGGCCTCGGAACGACGCTTCATCGCGTCTTTGATCTGGTTCCCGATATGAAGACAGCACTAGAACAGGCGATTACGCTCGGTTTCGAACGTATTCTAACGTCCGGTGTGTCACAAACGGCGGAAGAGGGACTGGATAATCTGCGGCTGTTGGCTGGAATGGCCGCCGGTCGTATCAGCATCATGCCAGGCAGCGGCATTAAGGCCGAGAACATAAGGCGCATTGTGGATGCGACGGGCGTGACGGAAGTACATGCTTCATGCCGTGCACCTGTCCCCGAGACGGATGTTCGCGCTGTCACGTTTGGATTTGCAGCAGAACAATCATTTCGGACATCAGCCCGCCGTGTAAGTGAGCTGAAGGCCGCAATCGGACATACTTAAAGGCCGTTCATTCCAAATTCCGTGTCTATGACAGTGCTGATTTCGCGCACCGGTCAACTCGTGAAAAGGAAATTTCTCAAACAGTTCGGGGTGGCACTTAAACCCTATTGCCACCCCGAAAGAGATTGAGTAGAAGTGACATCACATCAAGAGTTGGGGCGACGCCCAACGCCAACCTGCCTTTCCGGGCAAGGTGGTACTCTCCGCAAAGAGAGGATGTGGCCAAACCGGCAATTATACGGATAAAGCCACTTGCGTCTGCTCCGCTACAAACTAGGGACCGACGCGACTATGCCGATTAAAATTCCTGACGATCTGCCAGCAACCAGTGTTCTCCAGGCCGAGGGCGTTATGGTCATGCGCGAAGCAGATGCCATTCGTCAGGATATTCGCCCGTTGAAGATCGGTCTTCTCAACCTGATGCCGAACAAGGTTACCACCGAGACGCAGATTGCGCGCCTTCTCGGCGCAACGCCGTTGCAGGTGGAGTTGACCCTTGTTCGGATCACCAATCATGTGGCGCGCCATACGCCTGCCGATCACATGCTGTCCTTCTATCAGCCGTGGGAAGATGTGCAGGATCAACGCTTTGACGGTTTTGTCATCACCGGTGCTCCGGTGGAACGCCTCGAATTCGAGGAAGTTACCTATTGGGACGAAATGCAGCGTGTTTTCGACTGGACCCAGACCCATGTGCACCGGACGCTGAATATATGCTGGGCAGCGCAGGCCGCCGTTCATTATTTCCACGGCATGGGCAAGTATGAACTGCCGGGCAAGGCCTCTGGCGTCTATAGCCAGCGCAACCTTGCGCCGTCTTCGCCGTATCTCCGGGGATTTTCGGACGATTTCAAGATCCCGGTTTCACGCTGGACCGAGGTACGCAAGAGCGACATTCCGGCCGATAGCGGGCTGAAGGTGCTGGTCGATAGTCCGGAAACGGGGCTCTGTCTGCTGGACGATCCGCATCACCGCTCGCTGCATATGTTCAATCATGTGGAGTACGACACCACGTCGCTTGCAGATGAGTATTTCCGCGACATTCAGGTTCAGCCCGACACCAAGGTTCCGGCGAATTATTTTCCCGGAGATGATGCGACACGCCAGCCGGAAAACCGCTGGCGGAGCCACGCGCATCTTCTGTTCGGAAACTGGATCAACGAGATGTATCAATCGACGCCCTACGACCTGGAAAAAATCGGGAAGCGTTAAGAGCGCACAGCAAGGACAGCGCGACCAGAATACACCCGAACCAGGGAAGGGCGTGGAAAGATAGGTGCTGCAAAACAAGCCCACCCGTTGCGGTGCCAAGCGCTACGCCCACATGCATGGCTGACAGGTTGATCCCGACACCGGCATCGGATGTTGCGGGATCGGTCGTGATGAGAAAACTCTGAACCACGGGCGAAATCATCCAGCTGACGCAGGCCCATGCCATCAGCGCTGCGCCAAAAATTGTGCTCGAGCCGACTGCAAGCGGTATCGCCGTCAACGCCGTCAGATAGAGAAGCGGTGTCAGTACAATAGCCAGCCGTGGCGACAGTTTGTCGACAAGCAAGCCACCGAGATAACCACCGGTCATTCCGGCCAATCCGAAGGCCACCATTGCCCAGATGACCTTGTGAGAGGGAATGTGGACCACTTCCAGAAGGTAGGATGAAAGATAGGCGAACAATACGAAATGTCCGCCGATCATCAAGATAGAAACCAGTTGGGCTGACCTTAGCCGTGAGGATTTCAGGTGCGGCATATAAGGTGGTAAACCGGCGGGATTGCGTCCAGTCTTTGGTAACACGCGTAATGACAGGAGGAACACCAGAGCTGCTGCTAATGCCAGACCTAGGAAAACCGCGCGCCAACCCAGCCATTCGTCGAGGATCATTCCGGTCGGAACGCCAGCCACCATCGATCCACTGATGCCCATGAATATAATCCCGATAGCGCGTCCGCGCATTGCGGGACTAACCAGTTCTGTGGCGAGCATGGTTGCAATCAGGCAAACGATTGCGCTGGCTGCGGCCATGCCGATCCGCGCGGCAAACAGGATCGCATAATTGGGGCTGATGCATGCAATGATATTGCTTGCTATGAAAATGCCCAACGCTGAGACCAGAATGTTTTTCCTCTCGAACTGTGTCGTGAGGATGAGTGCCAGCGGAGCCGTGAGCGCAAAAGTAATCGAAAAAACGGAAGTCAGTTGTCCGGCGACACTGACGGAAACGCTCAAACCGGGGGCAATGCTCGGAAGAATACCGATGATGATATTCTCGGCGGTACCAGTGACGAAGGTTGCCAGCGCCAGCACAAATAGCCGGGTGTCCATATTTGCCATTCCCTTTCATGGTAACACCATGCGGACAGCAAATGGCCCGGCATGGCGATGTTGCATGCCGGGTTTCGAGGCAAAGCTTCGGTTATCCCTGATACGGTCTCATAACATTCAAACCAATCCTTGACCAGTTCCGCGCGCGAGTAGGTCCTGACCCTAGCTGGCGGCGCGCGCCAGCCATTTGTGCCAGTCGTCTTCGGAACCATGGAAGACATTCAGGTCGATCTTTCCGTTTACGCCCTGCGACAGGCCCGACCCGGAATACTGCCAGAAGGTCCATGGACGCCCCGGATAGACTTTGGACGGATGCTGGGCAACGGCGCGCAGCCAGAAAGGATAATTGGTGAAAGCACCTTTCAGGTTGTCGTCGTAGAAATCTGGTGCCGTATAGATGATTGGGCGCTTGCCATAATGCTGCTCCAGCTTGTCCATGAAGACCTGCATCTTTTCCCGCACCTGCGCCGGGGAAGGTCGTCGCTTGCAGGAGGAATCGCCGTTCCATTCGACATCGATGACAGGCGGAAGCGCGTCGGCTTCCTTGGGAACATTGCGGATGAACCAATCGGCTTGCTGGCTTGCTACGCGACACCAGTAGAAGAAATGGTATGCGCCGCGTTTGATGCCGGCCGCCTTTGCCTCGCGCCAGTTCTTGCGAAACATGGGGTCCAGATGATCCCCGCCATCGGTTGCCTTGATATAGGCGAAGTTGGCGCCCTGCGTGCGCAGTCTCGCCCAGTCGATATCGCCCTGCCAGCGGGATACGTCCACGCCGTGCACTGCAAGCTTGCGCGGCGAAGAGCGTCCGAAATTGATCGGCTTCGCATCGCGGAAGCGATGGCTGTAGATTCTGGAGCGCTCATGCGGTGCAAGACGCACCGGCGGATAGGCTGCGACTTCGGGAGTCGGTACTGAAATCCGGGCCTGTGGCCTTTCTTGCGGCTGTGGCTGCGGCGCAACGCGTGCTGGCGGTTCTGCCTTGAATGGACCGGCATCTGGAATAGGGCCTGCCCATGCCAGTACTTCCTCCTGGCTGGCGGCAGGCATCGGTTGGGGTGCGCTCGCCATTTCACTCAAAGGAGCGGGCGGAACCGGGCGCACCACCGAACTCGTAGTCTCGGCCGAGGTTTTCGACTGGAGCATGATGCTGTCGACGCCGGAGCTTGACGTACAGCCCGTCAAAGCGGCGCAGGCAAGGGCAATGACTGATACAACCGAAGAACGCATGAGCACCCGTAACGCAAAACAAATGGGCTGCAACGCTCCTCCCGAGCTAATTGCTAATCAAAGCTTACCGGGAAAAGCTGAATCCAAAGTTTACGAAATTGCTAATGCGAAATCTCTAAATCGACTGTCTGAGGATTTTTATCAAAGCTGTTGCAGATTTCTCCAATGTGGTTTCGTCAAATCCTGAGAAACCGAGAATAAGTCCCTGACGGGGCGTCAGTTTCGTAAAAAGCGTCGATAGTGGATGAACCTCAATGTCAGCCTTTGCCAGAACGGATGCGAGATGTGTATCACTTTGCCCCTCTGGCAAAGCCAGCAGCAAGGATAGTCCGGCAGGCGGGGCTTCAATTCGAAACAGGTCCGGTTCACCGGGGGCGAGTGCTGCTATGAGTTTACGGCGGCGCGAGGCATGGATGCGGCGCATACGTCTTATGTGCTGTGCAAAAGCTCCCGTTTCAATGAAAGCGGCCAGAGCTGGCTGGGCCAGCGGCGATGGCGCGGGAAACAACGTCTGCCGTAATTCTCGAAATTGAACCACTCTATGCGACGGCACGATCAGGAAGCCGAGCCGCAAGAGGGGCGAGAAGACCTTGGAGAAACTCCCGATATAAAGAATACGGTCGGGGTCCAGCGACATCAGCGCTGGCAGCGGCTGGCCGACATAGCGATGCTCACTGTCGTAATCATCCTCGATAATTATCGCATCACGTTCTCTTGCCCAGGCAATCAGCTCCAGACGGCGCGCCAAAGTCATGGTTACGCCTGTCGGATGGTGCCGGGCAGGTGTAACAAAAGCACCGCGCGCATTGTCGGCCTCGTTCCGACCTATAGAAACATCAAGACCTCCGCCGTCAACCGGCACCGGGACGATGTCGAGACCATTGACGCCCAGGATTTTGCGAGCCGGTGGATACCCTGGTTCTTCCATCCACAGTTTGTTGCCGGGGGCGAACAAGGCTTCCCGGATGAGTGAAAGGGCGTCTGCGCTGCCGCCGGTTATGATGATCTGATCCGGCGATACGATCATACCCCGCCATTCGTGCAAATGACGCGCCAGCGATGACCGCAGAGGATGGAAACCAAACACATCGTCGCTGTTCAATAGATCGGCTGAAGGATTGCGCCAGATGCGCCCGAGCAGTTTGCCCCACTGGTCATGCGGGAAATGATCGCTATCGAACACACCAAGCCGAAAGGCTTTGGCTTCTTCACGATGTAACCGCGGCTGGGTTCTTGCAGGGAGTGGCGATGGGTCGATGGTCAGGCTGGTATCGGGAAGTTCCGCGGAGACATGCGTGCCCGAGCCTTGCCGTCCTTCCAGATAGCCCTCGGCAATCAATTGGTCAAAAGCGGCGAGAACAGTCGTTCGGGACAGCCCCAGTTCCAGTGAAAGGCTGCGCGTCGACGGCAACCTTGCGTTCGGCTTCAGGCGACCGGCCAGAACCGCTTGCCTGATCTGATCAACCAGTTGCGCGGTGAGCGAGACATCGCTGGCACGATCAATCCCGAATTCCGGAAGTGTATTGGAAATTGGCATTATCTTATTCGATTAAAGTGGTTATTTTCCTAATGCCACTATGCGGGCAGTTTGGCCGAACATAAAGGAGAAATATCGGCCATGACGAAAGCCCCCACCGAACGCACCCGTGTAAAACGCATTCACGAGCGCGGCGCCTATGACGCAGCCACGGTTCATTCAATCATCGATGCTCAACCGCTCGCGCATGTGGCCTATGTGTTCAATGGAACGCCTTATGTCACACCGACGCTGGTCTGGCGCGAAGGCAATTTCATCTATTGGCATGGATCATCCGCAAGCCGAATGCTGGAAAGCTGCGATGAAGCCGAAGTCTGTGTGAGCTTTACATTGCTCGACGGGCTGGTCCTGGCCCGCTCGGCATTTCATCATTCGTGCAATTATCGCTCGGTCATGGCTTTCGGGACCGCGCGTAAAGTTTCGGATGTGACGGCGAAAGAACATCACTTGCGCAGTTTCGTAAACGGTCTTTTTCCCGGCCGCTGGGAAGGCTTGCGCCCGATGATGGCAAAGGAGTTGAAGGCCACCATGCTTCTCGAACTGGAGCTGAACGAAGCCTCGGCAAAGGTTCGTTCTGGCCCACCGAAGGACGACGATGCCGATTATGCGCTACCGATCTGGGCAGGCGTCATTCCCATGTCCACGCAGATCGGCGCGCCGATCGATGACGGACGTGTTTTGCCGGGCGTCGCCGCGCCGCAAGGCGTTACGCAGTTCGGATATGTGGCGGAGGCCGCCGAATAAACAACCGCGACTTTAAGCAGGTCCGAGAAAGAGATGCGTCTCGGACTTTGCGATACCATCCATCGCCCGGATACCTGTTACAAGCCGGTGAAATTCATTCATGTTGGGAACCTCGATCTCGGCGATCAGGTCCCACGTTCCGTTGGTGGTGTTTACTGCTGAAAATCCGGGATTTTTACGCAATGTCGCGATCACGCTTTTGATGTTTCGCCCGGTGAGTTCGATCATCATGATGCCGCGGATCATGTCGGTCGACCCGTGATCCTTCAGTCGAACCGTAAAGCCTGCAATCACGCCTGAAGCTATCAGGCGTTCCATCCGGCTCTGGATCGTGCCCCGCGCTACCCCAAGAATGCTCGCAAGCGTCGGGATTGACGCGCGTGCGTTGATACGCAGTTCCGAGATTAATCGCTGGTCCAGATCATCCATCACCACACCGCCATTTTGACGATTTCGCCAATCTGATTGCGTTTATCGCAGATTACTGGACATTTCTATACATAAATGGCGTTTTCGTTGATCCTTTGCTCCGTTAGCGTGCCTAAAAACAAACAAGCCGGATAAGCAGCACGCAACCGGCAAGGGGAATTCGGAGGTGGATCGATGGCGCTTTTCTTCTGCCGCTCCTGGCTAGCCGGGGCGCGACGATCTTTTCCGTTCCGAATAGGTTTTCCCGAGAAATTTGCCGCCGCCTGTCGGGCGTCGACAATCTGGAAAGATGCGCCACATCGCGCGCTCGGAACGGGCATCGCCCGTGATCGCGTTACGATCACTTAGGAGAAAATGAAATGAAAACCCTTCTATCTTCACTCATTGCAGCTGGTGTCGGCGCTTTGATGATGCTTGCACCTGCCCATGCCGACGATCTCGAAAAGGTCAAGCAGAGCGGCGAATTGCGCATCGGCATGAGTGGCGTTTTTCCGCCTTTCAGCTTTGTCGACGGCCAGAATCAGGTTGTCGGCTTTGACGTCGATATCGGCGCCGAAATCGCCAAGCGTCTCGATGTTAAGTCGGTTGTCGTAACCACGGCTTTCGACGGTATCATTGCCGGGCTGCGCGCGGGCAAGTTCGACGTCGTCGTCGGCAGCATGAGCATCACGCCGGAGCGCGAAAAGGCCGTCGACTTCGCTGGCCCTTACTATCGCGGCGGGCGCGGCATCTTCGTGACGGAAGCTTCCCCGGTCAAGTCCATGGATGAATTGAAGCAGGGCAAGACCATTGCCGTGACGCTTGGCGAAACCAGCGACAAGTGGGCGCGCGAGCAGGGCGGCTGGACGGTTCGTACCTATAAGGGCATTCCGGAATTGCTACTCGAGCTTCGCTCGGGCCGCGTCGACGCCATTGCGTCGGATGATATTCCGATCCTGATCGCTATCA
Source organism: Hyphomicrobiales bacterium (assembly GCA_900473915.1). Lineage (GTDB taxonomy): Bacteria > Pseudomonadota > Alphaproteobacteria > Rhizobiales > Rhizobiaceae > Brucella. The sequence goes on from UCNG01000012.1 coordinate 55,743, forward strand.
AGGAAAGCGGCGAAAAGGTTCGCCAGCTCGATACGCCGGAGCTTCAGGGCACCGACAATGTCGGCATCGCTCTGCGCAAGGGGAATCCCGAACTGAAGGATGCGATCAACAAGGCCCTCGATGACATGAAGGCCGACGGCACCTACGAGAAAATCTCGATGAAGTGGATCGGTCGCGACATCCGCTAACCCCATGAAACCCTTGCCGGGGCGACAGTTAGAATGAACGTCCCGGCAACATATCTTTCCGGCTTGGTTGTCCAGACAGGAAAGGGGAGATGATGAATTTCTCTTTGATGGCGGAGGTCTTTCCATATTTTCTGGAGGCCGCCCTGGTTACCGTCGAAATCTCGGCGCTTGCCATTCTTATCGGTTTGACTGTCGGTGCACTTGCCACAACCGCGAAACTGTCGCGCTTCTGGCCATTACGGTTCATCGGAACGGCTTACGTCAGCGTGTTTCGCGGCACACCGTGCCTGCTGCAGCTTTTCGTTCTTTATTTCGGCGGACCGCAGATCGGCATCAATCTTGAACCTTTCGCAGCCGGTGCCATCGGTCTCGGGCTCAATATCGGTGCTTATTACGCCGAAGCCATGCGAGGCGCCATTCTGACAGTGGATGCCGGTCAGAACGAAGCCGCCCGTTCCATCGGCTTCAGCAGTGGGCAGTCCGTGCGCTTTGTGGTGCTGCCGCAGGCAGCCCGGCTGATGATCCGCTCTCTCGGGGTCAACACCGTGATGCTGATCAAGGGGTCCGCCCTGGTTTCGGCGATTTCCGTCGTTGAATTGACCTATACCGCCCAACGTTTCATCGGCTCAACCTATCGTCCGTTTGAGATTTTCGGCATCGCCGCCGCCATTTACATGGTCCTCATCTATATCGTTGCACGCTTCGTCGATTTTCTCGAAGCCCGCTACGCGCTCAAATAGGCGGTGATTTCATGCAACTCGATTTTTCCATCGTCCCGCCCTATACCGAACTCCTGATGACTGGCGTCTGGTGGACGCTTATCATCGCAGTTTCGTCATCCATCGTCAGCTTCTTCGGCGGCATCGCCTTTGCCTTGCTTGTTCTCTACGGACACTGGCTGGTGCGTTATCCTATCCGCTTCTTCATCTGGCTTTTCATGGGGACCCCGCTGCTTTTGCAGCTCTTCCTGCTCTATTACGGCCTCTCGCAGATCGGCATCAACATTCCCGCCGTGTGGACCGGCATTATCGGCCTTGGCCTGCATTTTGCGGTCTATAATTCCGATTTGTTTCGCACAGCGATCCTGACCGTCGATCCGGGGCAGAATGAGGGCGCCCGTTCGTTGGGTTTCGGCAACGCTCAGACCTTGCGCTACATCATCGTGCCGCAAGCCGTTCGCAATGCGCTGCCGCAGGTGGGTAATAATCTGATTGCTCTTCTGAAAGACACGGCGCTTGTGTCGGTAATCGGCATTACCGAGCTGGTTCACGCATCGCAGCAGGCGATCAGCGAAACCTACAGCCCGTTTGAATTCTATATCACTGCCGCAGTGATCTTCTACGTACTCAATCTCATCCTGGAAGCCGGATTGCACTGGATGGAAAAGAAAGTCGAGGCTTACCGATGAGCAACAGCAAACCCATGGTGGAAGTGCGCGACGTCCACAAGGCTTATGGCGCGCTTGAGGTTCTCAAGGGCATCAACCTGTCGGTCGAACGCGGCCAGATCATCGCCATTATCGGTCCTTCCGGTTCCGGTAAAAGCACGCTGCTTCGCTCGATCAATCATCTCGAAACAGTCAATTCAGGCCAGATACTGCTGGATGGTGTTCAGATAAACCAGCCATTGAGCGGACGTGCGTTCGAGCGGCATATCAATGCCGTGCGCCAGCAAATGGGCATGGTTTTCCAGCACTTCAACCTGTTTCCGCATCTCAATGTGATGGAGAACATCACGCTTGGGCCTATCAAACTGAAGGGCAAGAGCAAGCAGGAAGCACAGGAACTGGCCGTTTCGCTTTTGAAGAAAGTCGGTCTCGCCGATAAAGCTTCAATGTATCCGTCGCGTCTGTCGGGCGGGCAGAAGCAGCGTGTTGCCATCGCCCGCGCGCTTGCCATGCAGCCGAAAGTCATGCTGTTCGACGAAGCCACTTCCGCGCTTGATCCGGAGCTGGTGGAGGAAGTCAATCAGGTCATGAAACAGCTCGCGCAGGAGCATATGACCATGCTGATCGTGACCCATGAAATGCGCTTTGCCGCTGAAGTTTCCGACAAGGTGCTGTTCATGGACAAAGGCGTGGTGGTCGAGGAAGGCAAACCGGACGTAATCTTCACCAACCCGGAAAATGAAAGAACGAGAGCGTTCCTGAGAAAGCATCTCAACCAGTAAATCGACGCTAAATCAGATTGTGAAGACCCGTCTGTGCCTCACCCAGGTACGGAGGCGGGGAACTATTGAGCGAGGAAGACCGTGGCAAGCCAAAATGAATGGAACCCGACGGAACGGGTGCGAGAACTCTCCTATCGCATGGTAAGATGGCCGAGTGAGACCGGGACACCTGACGAGGCATCGTTTGGTCCGAAGCTTGCCGAGCTTTTGCGCGAGATTCCCTATTTCCAGAAAAATCCTGACGACATTGCCGTTGTCGACAGTCACGGTTCGCCGATGACCAAGAATGTTATTGCGGTGGTTCGCGGTAGCGGACGACGGACTTTGGCGCTGGCTGGTCATTTCGATGTGGTGGAAACCGCCAATTATCGTGATTTGAAGCATCTGGCTTTTGAACCGGACGCCTTGCTGGAAGGGCTTCTGGCAGATCTTACCAGTCGCACGCTCGCACCGAACGAGGAAAAGGCTCTCGCCGATTTTCAGAGCGGGAACTATATCCCCGGACGCGGCATGCTCGACATGAAGAGTGGGGTCGCCGCCGGTATCGCAGTATTGGAACGTTTCTCGCTGCAGCCGGATCGCGAAGGCAATTTGATCCTGTTCGCTACCCCTGACGAAGAGCGCGGATCGCGTGGAATGCGCAGCCTGCGCGACGCCCTGCCGGAACTTGCCGAACGCTGGGGTCTCGATATCGTCGCTGGTATCAATCTGGATGCAACAAGCGATCAGGGTGACGGCGCGGAAGGCCGTGCCATCTATCGTGGTACCATCGGCAAACAGCTTCCCTTTGCTTTCGTGGTTGGGCAACCGTCCCATGCGAGCTATCCGTTCGAAGGTGTCAGCGCGCATCTCATTGCGTCGGAAATCATGCGGGCAGTCGAAGCCAATGCGGCTCTCTGCGACACGGGTGACGGGGAGGTTTCGCCGCCGCCTATCTGCCTTGAAGCGCGGGATTTCCGGGGCGGCTATGAAGTCACTACGCCGGAACGGACGTGGGTTGCGTTCAACTGGCTGACCCATTCCGTCTCGCCTGACGCGTTGTTCCAGCGGTTCAAGGCGGTTGTCAGCGAGGCGCTGGATCGTGCAATCACGCATTTCAATGTCGAGGCGGACCGGTTTGCAAAGCTGGTTGGCAGCGAGGCGAATGTCAATCACAAGGGCCGAATTCTGACCACAGCGGAGTTACGCGAGGAGGTTCGGCGCGTCGGCGGTGATGCGGCGCTGGAACGGATCGCGGTGCTGGAGGCTGAACTTTCAAGCAGCGACAACCCGCTTCTCATTACGCGCGAACTTGTGGACCGTATGGTCGCGGAGGCGCGCATTACAGGCCCGACGGTGATTATCGGCTTTGGAAGTCTCGTCTATCCGCATGTTCGCATGGGAGCTGAAACGGCAGAGGAACAGCGTTTTGCTGAAGCTCTGGAAACCGCACGTTTGGAGGCAGAGCATCAGTTCGATACGACAATCCGATATCGTGAAATCTTTGCCGGTATCTCCGATATGAGCTTCTTCGGTCATATGCCGGATGCGACGGATAGTGAAGTTATCGCGGCCAATACACCGGCGGCTCAGTTCATAGACCGTGCCAATCCGAAGGCGCTTTCATATCCCGTAGTGAATATCGGTCCATGGGGTCGCGAGTACCATCAGCGGCTGGAACGGGTCTACGCTCCCTACGCCTTTACGGTGCTGCCGCAGTTTCTTTATGGCATAGCCGCACGCTTCCTGAAGCCCTAGCTGTTACGCACGACGCGATGTCCTCACTTTGCCTGATTGACGGTTATAGCGATCATGTGGAGGACATCGTCCGCGCTGCAACCGCGTGAGAGGTCGTTCGCGGGTTTCGCCAGCCCCTGAAGCACGGGGCCGATCGCCTGCGCACCGCCAATGCGCTGTGCGATCTTGTAGCCGATATTGGCGGCCTCCAGATTGGGAAAGACGAAGACATTGGCATTGCCGTTCAACGGGGAATACGGTGATTTTGCGTGGCTGATCGCCTCCACAAAAGCCGTGTCGAATTGCAGTTCGCCATCGATGCACAGATCAGGTTTCCGATCTCGAACCGTTCGTGTTGCCTGAACCACCTTCGACACGCGTTCATGCGCGGCACTGCCGCCGGTGGAGAAGGATAGCATGGCGACGGCGGCGTCTTTTTCGGTCAGTTGGGAGTAGGATTCCGCCGACTGCATGGCGATATCGGCAAGCTGTGCGGAATCCGGTTCCACCACGAGCCCGCAATCGGCAAAGATGAAGGCGCCTTTCTTCTGATGATGCGACTGGCAAAGCAGCATCAGGAAAAAACTGGAAACAAGCGATGCACCTTCGGCCTTGCCGATGATCTGCAGCGCGTGGCGTACCACGTCTGCTGTCGTCGCAACCGCACCTGCAACCGTCCCGTCCGCATCGCCTTCACGCACCATCATGGCGGCAAAACCCAGCGGTGACTTTGCCATGGCTTCGGCCTGTTCTTCCGTCGTGCCCTTGGCCTGACGCAGCCGATAGAGCTTATGCGCATAATCAGCGCTTTTGTCCGATCTCGTGGGATCGATGATCTCGATGCTTGATCCGTCGATCTGCCTGCCAATAATATCCGGCGAACCAAGCAGCGTGATACGGGCAATGCCTTCGCGCTCGGCACGCAGCGCCGCGTCGATGACACGCGGGTCTTCGCCTTCGGCCAGCACGATATGGCGCGGGTTGGAGCGGGCCTTCTCGAAAATCTTTTCCAGTGGCAGCATGGATGTATATTTCTCCGGAATTGCCGGGAGGAAACCTCCCGGCATAATCGTCAAACCGGCATCTGCTGACGCATGTCGGCCTTGCTGATACCAGCCACAACGACCGGCTTTTTCATCGCATCGCGGCGGAAAGGTTCGCCCAATTCCTGATTGAGCACGACTTCGATGAAGGTTGTCACACCCTTGGCCTGCTCGTCGATCGCCGTTTGCAGGGCTTCGGTAAGCGCCTGCTGGCTGTCGACGGTCACGCCCTTCAGCCCGCAACCATCGGCCACCTTGGCATAGCTGAGGTTGGGGTTGAGCTCGGTACCGACGAAGTTGTTGTCATACCACAGCGTTGTGTTGCGCTTTTCTGCGCCCCATTGATAGTTGCGGAAAATGACCATGGTGATGGCTGGCCAGCCTTTGCGGCCGATGGAGGTCATTTCGTTCATCGAGATGCCGAACGCTCCGTCGCCGGCAAAGCCGACCACCGGCGTGTCGGGTTGCCCGATCTTCGCGCCGACGATGGACGGGAAGCCGTAACCGCAGGGGCCGAACATCCCTGGCGCCAGATATTTGCGGCCATGTTCGAACGTCGGATAGGCGTTGCCGATGGCACAATTATTGCCGATATCCGTCGACATGATCGCATTTTTCGGCATGGCCGCCTGAATGGCCCGCCATGCCTGACGCGGCGACATGCGGTCTTTCTCGCGCTCGCGCGCATCCGCGTTCCATTGCGTGCCTGGATCGTCATCCTCGTGATCCATGGACGAAAGCTGCTGCAGCCAGGCGGATTTGCGCTGATGGATGAGTTGCTTGCGCTCCTCTCGGCCTTCATTTCCGGCATTGGCGCCGAGCTGGTCCAATATCTGCTGCGCGACCTGCTTGGCATCGCCGCAAATGCCAACCGTGATCTTCTTGGTCAGTCCGATCCGATCCGGGTTGATATCGACCTGAATGATCCTGGCATCTTTCGGCCAATAGTCGATACCGTAGCCCGGCAGGGTCGAGAACGGGTTGAGGCGGGTGCCGAGTGCCAGAACCACATCCGCTTTCGCGATCAGTTCCATCGCGGCCTTGGAGCCGTTATAGCCGAGCGGGCCGACCGAAAGCCGGTGACTGCCGGGGAAGGCGTCATTATGCTGATAGCCGCAACAGACCGGCGCATCGAGCCTTTCGGCAAGCGCAATGGATTCCGGGATTGCGCCGCCGATGACGACACCGGCACCGTTGAGAATGACCGGGAATTTTGCTTCCGTCAGAAGCTTTGCAGCCTCCGTAATCGCCTCGCGCCCGCCGCTCGGACGCTCCAGACGCACAATCTGCGGCAGATCCACATCGATCACCTGCGTCCAGAAATCACGCGGAACATTGATCTGCGCTGGAGCGCAGCCGCGCCAGGCCTTTTCAATCACACGGTTCAGCACTTCCGGAATGCGGGTCGCATCCCGTACCTCTTCCTGATAGCAGACCATTTCTTCAAACAGCGCCATCTGGTCCACTTCCTGAAAGCCGCCCTGACCGATGGTCTTGTTGGCGGCCTGCGGCGTCACCAGCAGCATGGGCGTGTGGTTCCAGTAGGCGGTCTTGATGGCGGTGACGAAGCCTGTCACGCCCGGTCCGTTCTGGGCGATCGCCATGCCCATCTTGCCGGTCACCCGCGTATAGCCGTCGCAGATCAGCGCCGCATTCGTCTCATGTGCGCAGTCCCAGAAGGTGATGCCCGCCTTTGGAAACAGATCGGAAACCGGCATCATGGCCGATCCGATAATCCCGAATGCATGCTCTATTCCATGCATCTGCAAAACCTTTACGAAGGCTTCTTCCGTCGTCATTTTCATGGCGCATACCTTTCCTTGCAATTCACAAAATTTCGTCTTTCAGCGCATACCAGCGATACATGGCGCGCTGGCCTATGCGCCTGAATGGCGTCAACATGCCGTAGCTCGGCAATTCGGAGGTGAAGATCGGCAGGTCCAGGCCCTGTCCGCGACCGGCCATGAGCTGCGCGACGCGGCGTCCGGCCTGTGCTGAATACATGACGCCGTTGCCGCCATAGCCCATGGCATAATAGATTTCCTGTGCCGGGTCGGGCCGATAGATGCGGGGCATCATGTCGTGGCTGACATCGACCCATCCCCACCATGAATAATCGATCTCGATGCCGGTGAGCGCCGGGAATTTCCGGTAGAGACCGGAAAGCAGCAAGTCGTAGTGTTTCGGGTTCGGTGCATCGGCCCCGGTAATGGCGCTGCGACTGCCGATCTGCATCCGCCCATCGGGGAGAAAGCGGTAGTAATAGCGAAGCGTGCGCGTGTCCGTCAACGGAATGCCGGTCTTCGGACCACAAGCCTCGATTTCATCCGGCGTCAGCGGGCGTGTCACGACCGAGTTCGACAAGACCGGCATCAGCCGATAGCGGGTCAGCGGATGCAGGTCGGGCGATGTATAACCAGCCGTTGCAAAACAGACCTGCCGCGCCTTGACCGTCCCGTTCGGCGTGTTGAGATGATAGACATTGCCGTTCTTGCGGCAACTCAGCACCGGGCTTGCCGTGTGCACCTTCGCGCCCAACTTGCGGGCAAGCCTGAGATAGCCGAAGGCGAGCTTTGCAGCATGGATGCCGATGCCGTCCGGTTCGTACATTGCGCCGCGGGCTTCCTGATCGCGGATGAAATCGCGGTGGATTTCCTCGCGGCCCACCATGCGGGTGCCATAGCCGAAAACCTCGTTCAGCAGGCGGGATTCCTTCTCCAGTGCGGGAAGCACTTTGTCGCGATGGGCGATGTAAAGATGGCCGCCATCCTGCGGATCGCAGTCGATTTCCGGCTCCGCGATCAGGGCGCGAAAGAGATCGAACCCTTCGGCGATTTCCCGGTGCAGCTTGCGTGCCACATCCACGCCCCAGCGCTCGATCCATTGGGAGCGCTTGAGCCGGCCAGCGGAAATCTGCGCCTGCCCGCCATTGCGGGTGCTACACCCCCAGGCCACGCCGTTCGCCTCCAGAACCGTCGCCTTGATGCCGTGGTCGCGGGCGAGGTGGATCGCGGCAGAAAGCCCGGTATAGCCTGAACCAACGACCACAACATCGGCATCGACATCACCGCGAATGGGGCCATCGTCTTCGGGCGCGGGGCCAGCCGTGCCGATCCAGTAGGTTGGCGCATAGTCGCGGCCTTGTCCCGGCGTTTTCGAAACCACCGGATCATAGGCGGGGTCGAATGGCTGTGTGGCGGAGAAACTGTTGAGAGTGTGGGTATCCATATGTCGGTCCTCCAGATCACCGACGGACATTGTTGGGGCTTACGCCTTCAGCAAAGGCCGGTTCTTGCGGAATGCCTGTTTGCGAACGATCTTGCCGTCACGCTGTGTGAAGAGATCGCAGCCTTCAGCCTCGACGCGTGCGCCATTGGCATCGGTTCCGCGAAAGGTCCATTCGGACACGGCGCGGTCGCCACTCACGAAATGCCTGTGCCCATCCCATTTCGCATTTGGCATGGCAGCCCAGACGCCGGAGAAGGCCTTGGCAATAGCGTCCTTGCCTTCAAGACGAGTGCCGTAGACCTCATCGCCACCGATGGTGAAGAACACGCAGTCGTCGGCGAAAAAGGCCATGATCGCGTCAATGTCATGCCGGTTGAAGGCGTCGAAAAGGTCGGAAAAATGTTTCTCTGTGAGTTGCCCTGCGGACATTCGTTGCTCCCTGCCAAGTCTGTTTTCGGGCAAAGCTTGCCCGTGGCACGGCAGAATTGCCGCGCGATTGATATTGCGAATGAGAATTCGGTCGGGCTGGTTACAGCGGTTGCGTCACCATCAGATTTTGCCCTTCCATGGGATGAGAACCTTTTCCAGATAGCGGATCAGCAGGTCGAAGGCGAAAGCGAACACGCCGATGACTATGATGCCCATGATGACGGTATCGCTTGCCAGAAACTGCGCTGCATTGAGCACCATGAAGCCAAGCCCGCGATGTGCGGCCACCATTTCCGCAGCAACCAGCGTCGTCCAGCCGACACCGATCCCGATGCGCATGCCGGTGAAGATTTCCGGCATGGCCGCTTTCATGATGACCTGCGTTATCACCTGCGTTCGAGACGCGCCCATCGCATAGGCGGCGTGAATCTGTTCGGTGGAGACCGAGCGCACGCCAGCTCTGGCCGCAATCGCCATGGGCGCGAAGATCGCGAGAAAGATGAGGAACACCTTGGGGAATTCGCCGATGCCGAGCCAGATGATGATCAGTGGCAGATAGGCAAGCGGCGGCAGCGGACGGTAGAACTCGATAATCGGATCGAGTACGCCACGGACAAAGCTGCTCATCCCCATCATGATACCAATAGGAATGGCCGTGATGCAGGCAATAGCGAAGGCGCCCAATACGCGGCCAAGACTGGCAAGCGTGTGCTCGGCCAGCGTGGAATTTGCTACGCCATCGGTCATAGCAACCATAAACTTGCCATAGACTGCAAAAGGAGATGGGAGAAACAGCGGCTTGACCCAACCCATTCCTGTCACGAGAAACCAGAGCCCCAGCAAAATCAGTGCGGTCACAAGGCTGGTGAAGCCGCTGTTGCCGTCGCCGGGGGCGCCATAGATTTTACCGGGTTTGACTGGCCTTGCCCGAGTTACGAACTCAAGCATGGACCAGTTCCGGGTTTCCTGATGCACGTTCATCGCCATAGATAATCCCCAGAATTGTCTCACGCATCTTGATGAAGTCGGGACTGGATTTGACGGCGCGCGCGTCGCCGCATTCAAGAAAGCGTCGGTTGAAATCGAGATCGTAGGTGTGGGTGATCCGTCCGGGACGCGGCGACATGACGATCAGCCGCGAACCGAGAAACAGGGCTTCTTCGACGCTGTGCGTGATGAAGAAGAACATTTTGTTGGTCACCTGCCAGACACGCAACAGCAACTCCTGGATTGTCTCGCGGGTGAGGGCATCAAGTGCCGCCATCGGCTCATCCATGAGCAGCATCGCCGGATCGCAGGTCAGGGCGCGGGCAATGCCGACACGCTGCTGCATTCCGCCGGAGAGCTGGTAGATCTTGTGATTGTGAAAATCCTGCAGGCCGACCAAAGCCAGATTTTTTGTGGCGCGGGCGCGGCGTTCTGCCTTCGGCACACCTTGAAGCTTGAGGCCGAACTCAGTGTTGTCGATGACATTGAGCCAGGGTAGCAGCGCATGTTTTTGGAACACGACGCCCCTGTCGGCGCCGGGGCCGCGCACCTGCCTTCCGCCGAGCGTGATTTCGCCAGATGACGGGATCATGAACCCCGCCATCAGATTAAGAAGCGTGGTCTTGCCGCAGCCGGACGCACCAAGCGCCACCACGAAATCCCCGCTATCGATCCGCAGATTGACACCCTTCAGCGCAATCACGGCTTCTTCCACATAAAGACCGGGATAGGTCAGACTGACATTCGATACGTTCAAGGTTTCCATAACGTCACCTTTCGGGAACGAAGGAGCGGTTCCGGCACAGACCAGAGGTTACAATATTGCAGGAACCGTCTCGGTTCAGCGGCTTGCCTGAAGGCCCACCGCTGGCGGAGGTGCTTGAATTACGTCACGTAATTACTTCGCGGCGGCTTCGGCAAAACTGCCGTTGACGTTACCGCTATAATCATCCAGAGCCTGGTCGAGCTGTTTTTGATCAACAAGGAATTTTGCGCTCTGGGCAACAGACTTGAGCGCGCCGCTGTCCTTGCCGCCACCGAGCCAGCTCGGTGAAGCCTGTTCTTCGACGGTGGGGAAGGACAACAGCGCGAGCGCGCCGGGTATGTCAGCAGCATTGCCGCCGATCAGCTTGACCATACCCTTCACCTGATCGGAGTCCGCCGTCCATTGGCTGCCATTGGCCTTGTAGTCGGCGTAGGCATCCTTCAGTACGGCGGTAAAGGCGGTCATGAATTTCGGATTTTCGCTGGCGAAGCTCTTGTCGACCACCAGTCCATCGAAGGTCGGAACGCTTTTCGCGCCGATTTCTTCCGAATTGGCAATTTCCTTGCCCGTCTTGAGAATTTCGGAAAGCGCCGGTGGCCAGACATAGGCCGCATCGATATCGCCGCGCTGCCACGCGGCCACGATTTGCGGAGGCGTCATGTTGAGGATTTCCGCATCACGCGGATTGATCTTCCATATATCGTCCATGCCGACGAGCAGATGGAAATGCGAGGTCGAGACAAAAGGCACGCCAATCTTCTTGCCCTTGAGGTCTTCCGGCTTCTCGATGCCGGAACCTTCGCGCGCCACTAGGGCCTCCGACTTGCCGATATTATCGAGAATCCAGAACAGCTGTAGGTCTACGCCGCGTGTGGCAGCTGCGGCAATGCCTGTCGAGCCGATCACGCCGACGGGCACGTTGCCCGATGCAAGTGCCGTTGAAATATCGCCACCCGATGCAAACTGGCGCCAGTCGATCTTGTATCCGGCTTCCTTGGCTGCCGCATCGAATTTTCCGTTCGCGATTGCGGTTAGAAATGGACCGACAATTTGCTGATAACCGACTACAACCGTGGTTTCGGCATAGGCTGCAGATGTGGAAAGCGCTGCTGCAGCCGAAAATAACACCACCCGTTTTATGCAGTTGAAATAGTTCATGGAGTTCCCCTTCCATTTAAGAACCATGCCTGACTTGGTCATGACTGCTGGCGTTTTCCGCCAATCTCCAGTTCCAGATACGAACGATAGCCATCTCATCAATTTTGCCTTATATCCAGTTTGAATAGTCAATAAGTCCAGTTTGGCGGCGGAGAGGGTGCTGTCGGATATGCGGACATGCCACACTTTCGCCAGCGCAATTATTCCATGGGGGAAATCAGAAAGAAGAAACGCTATTGCTAAGTGGAGCATGAAGCGGAAAAACTGACGCAAACCGAGGCATAGTTGCAAATTTACTAATGGAGTAGAGTTTTGGATGCAGTCTCGCCGACGATTTTCTTCATAGACGGCAGCCGAAACACTGGATTGCAATCGCAGATCCGCGAGACCACTGTGTCAGCCATTCTTTCCGGTGCCATATTGCCGGGCGTCCGCATGCCTTCGACGCGGAAACTGGCAGATTATCTGAAAATATCCCGCCTCACCGTAACACTGGCCTATCAGGAGCTCGTATCTCAGGGCTATCTGGAAGTGCGTTCGCGCAGTGCCTATCACGTAGCCGCGACGCCGCCCATCAGTCATCCCGACAGGGATTTCTTGCAGACGCCTGATACCGCCGTCGACTGGTCGTCCAAACTGCGACCCGGCTTCAATATAGCCAAAACCATTCGCAAACCGCTCGACTGGCGAAAATACCGCTACCCGTTTCTTTACGGCCAGATGGATCAGACTTTGTTTGACCTCGCCGCATGGCGCGATTGCGCCCGGCGTGCGCTGGCACGAGAAGATTTCATCCTTATGGCAGGAGATTTCGCAGCCGCTGACGATGTGGAGCTTGTCAACTATATCCGCTCGCGCACGCTGCCAAGCCGAGGAATACGCGCCGAACCGGACGAAATTCTGGTCACGGTCGGCGCGCAGAACGCGCTTTGGATTATCAGCCATCTGCTTTTGACGCGGCGTTCGCATGTCGTGTGCGAGAACCCCGGCCATCCCGATATCAGCGCCACGCTGCATCTGACCGGCGCACGCGTGACTGCATTGGACGTGGATGAAGGCGGCTTGCCGCCGGAGTTGCTGCCGGACGGCATTGATGCGGTCTTCGTGACGCCCAGTCACCAATCGCCGACCGCAGCGACCATGCCGCGGGCGCGGCGTATAGCGTTGCTGGAGGCGGCTGCCGAACGCGATTTCGTCATAGTCGAGGATGATTATGAATTCGAGATGAGCTTTCTCCAGCCGCCGACACCGGCGCTGAAATCGCTGGATCAGTATGGCCGCGTCCTTTATGTGGGCAGCTTTTCCAAGTCGCTGTTTCCAGGGCTACGGCTCGGCTATCTGGTTGCGCCCGCGCCTGTCATCCGCGAGGCGAGAGCGCTGCGCGCGCTTATGTTGCGCCATCCGCCCGGCCATCTGCAGCGGACGGCAGCTTATTTTCTGGCGCTTGGCCATTACGATGCCGTCATCCATCGTATGCGGATGGAATATCACAAGCGCCATATCGTCATGATCGAAGCCCTGGATCGTGAAGGCTTGAAAATCGCCGGTAAGTCGGGTTTTGGTGGCACCGCTTTCTGGATCGAAGGCCCTGAGGGCATGGACGCAGACAAGCTTGCCCGCGATCTGCGCGAGGACGGTGTGCTGATCGAGTCAGGCTCGCCATTCTTTTGGGGCGACGACCGGCCATGCCGTTATTTTCGTATCGCCTATTCCTCAATTCCACTCAGCCGCATTGCGGAAGGCATAGAGCTTCTGGCCCGACGAATGCGGCAAATCTCGTAATGTTCGGAACGCTTGGGTTCAGCCTGCGTTCATGTGGATTACGATAACGGATTTGTGAAATCGCCGGAATTTGTCCCAATTCAGTGGGTACCGCTGGCGACGTGCAGTGTCTTTGCCTGCGAATCCGTAGGCAGACGCACCTCAATTCTGCCTTCCAGAAGGAGAAGGATATATGTCTATTCGTTCGAAGCTTCTTGCCACGGTGGCGGTGCCGGTTCTCTCGGCCTCCATTCTCGCGCAGCCTGTGCTCGCGGATACCTTGACGGCTCCCATCCTGCTGGCACAGGAGAGTGGAGACCAGCCGTCCGACGAGCTATTGCTGCAGCAGCAGCGCGAGGCTGAAGAACAGCAAAAGGCAGCGGAAGAAGAAGCGCGTCGGGCTGAGGAACAACAGCGCGCCGCGGAGGAAGAAAACCGCCGACAAGCCGAAGAGCAGCAAAAGGCCGCTCAGGAGGAAGCTCAGCGGCAGGCAGAAGAGCAACAGAAAGCCGCCGAACGCGAAGCACAGAAGCAAGCCGAGGAACAACAGAAGGCCGCAGAGCGCGAAGCGCAGAAACAGGCTGAAGAACAGGCCAGGCAGGCCGCTGAGCAGAAAAAAGCCGAGGAAGAGGCGCAGCGCCAGAGCGAACAGCAGCAGAAGGCTGCTGAAGAAGAAGCCCAGCGTCGCGCCGAAGAACAGAAGAAGGCAGCGGAGGAGGCTGCTCGCAAGGCCGCCGAGTCTCAGAAGCAAACAGCGCCCACCGAAAAGCCGGTGAAGGAAGCTCCCGCTGTGGAGCCTGAAGCGCAACCCGAGCAACCTGCACCTGAAAAACCGGCAAAGGAAGCTCCGGCTCCGCAAGCGGAAAAGCCAGCCGAGCAGCCGGCGGAGGCACTCCCTGTAACACCTTCGCAGACAGAGCCAGCGAAAGACTCGATTGTCGAGCATCCTGAAGAAGCTCAACCGCAAGAACCGAAGGCGACGGAGAAGCCGCAAAATGAGGCTCAGCCTGCGACCCCGGTCGAGCAGCCGCAATCAACCGAAAGTCCGCAACAGGGGCAGGCGCCGGAAATAGTCGATCAGCGTTCGACCGAGGAAAAGCAAGAGATTGCAAAAGACCCGGCTAAGACGAACGATACGGTGGTCCTGCCGGTTGAAAATGGTGCCGCCATTCTCGACAGCGACAAGGATGCCGACAATTCGGGCGGAAGCCAGTCGCGTGAAGAGCGTCGCAAACAGCGTGAACAGCAGCGTGCTTCCGAGGAAAATGTAGCGCCGCCCGCAAATGATGCTGCGGCACAGGTCGCTATTCCCGAGGAAGTGAAGGCTGCACTCCCGCAGAAGATCGAGGCCAATCTCAAGGAAGAGGGCACTCGCATAAAGGAAGCGCCGGTTTTTGCCGTGCCGGAAACCACCAACATCGTTAACAACACGGTGGTGAACAATACGGTCATCAATAACACGACGGTCAATAATGTGACCAACAATGTCACGAACGTCAAAGTAATCGAGGAAGTGGATAACCGCGTCATTCTCGACGTGGGCGACCGCATCTTCGTGCGCGGCGATGATCGCCCGAGACTGCGTCGCGACGCGGAACGGACCTATTACGATGAACTGCCGCGGGGCCGCACCCGCGAAACCATCGTTCGTTCCGGCGGATACCAGATCGTTACGGTTTATGATCGTTATGGCGATGTTCTGCAACGTTCCCGTATCGACCGGGACGGCAACGAATATCTGATGATCTATGCGCCGGAATATGACGATAATCCACGTGCTTCGATCATCGATGTCGGCTACGAACTTCCGCCGATGCGCCTGACCATTCCGGTGAGGGACTATATTATCGACGTTGCGGACGATCCGGATCGCGATTTTTACGACTTCCTTGCCATGCCGCCAGTAGAACGCGTGGAGCGGGTCTATACGATCGATGAAGTTCGCCACTCTGCCCGTCTGCGCGACAAGGTGCGCCGCATCGATCTGGATACGATCCATTTCGCGACGGGAAGCGCCGAGGTTTCCTTGTCGCAGGCCAAGACCTTGCGCAAGGTTGCGACCGCTATGCAGAAGGTGCTGGCGAAGGACCCTGGTGAAACCTTCTTTATCGAGGGACATACGGACGCAGTCGGCTCGGATCGGTCAAATCTGGTCCTGTCGGACAAACGCGCTGAATCGGTTGCGAACCTTTTGACGGAGGTCTACGATATTCCTGCGGAAAACCTTGTTACGCAGGGATATGGCGAACGCTTCCTCAAAATTCGCACGCAAGCCGCCGAGCAGGAAAATCGCCGCGTCACCATTCGTCGCGTCACCCCGCTGGTGCGGCCCGTCGCCCAGCGTTGAACAAAAATACCCGGATGCGTAAACCGCATCCGGGTAGCGCATTGAAGTGATTGCGATCAAGCCGTCTTGGGTTGGAGTGCCGTGGCCTGCTCAAGCAGCAATTCGCCCATAGGCCGTGGTTTTACGGCCTCGATCTGCACCATGAGCTCAGCGATTTTTTCGGCGTCGCGGACGCCGCATTCATAAATCTGGATGATTTCGCGTGCCATTTCGTCTTTGTGGGGAGAGGTGATGGGGCAACGTGACATCGATTCACACGACTTCACGTAAGCCGCTTGCAGCTTTTCCAACTCGGCGGGTTTGAAGCGCCCGAAGTAGTAATCTCTCGAAAATGGCATTCTATGCATTCCGCATATGGCTGACAGATCATTCCATCCGAAAGCCTATAAATCCGTGCAATCTACTATACTGAAATATAGCAGATTGTAAAATGTTTATACCTCGGAATTATTTACTTTGCGTAAAACATTCAGGCAGTCACAGATTTGCCAGAGTTACACGTCTGTCCTTCATTGCTTTTTACAAAAAACAGACAGATTTTAGGCGCGGGCGTGCTCAAGATTCGCTACGATTTCCGCGATCCTGTCCGGGTTCTGTTCACCGGATTCAAATGTTCTTATGATCGCTCGCGCGAGTGTCTCTTTGTCCTCATGTGTAGTGGGGCATCGATCCAGAAAGCCGCAGCAACGATTATAGGCAGCCTGAAGAACCTGAATATCCTCGGGTGCGTATGTTCCCTGATATTTGTTACCGCGAAATGGCATGGTGATCTCTCATTTGATCAATTGAACCCCTAATTCATGGGGAAAGCAACAAATCGTTTTATGACAGCGACAATCAACGCAACGCGGGAGTTTGCAGGTATTTCGGCCTCGTCGAATGCAGATTGAGGAATCGATGATAGCGGTTCCTGTTCCGCTTCAAGAAGCCTCGCCGTTGAATCGATGGATGAGATGAATATCTTCCGGCTCGCGTTCGAAGAGCAGGGGATCCGGGGCTAATGTAACTTTCGCACCCTGTTTCAGATAAAAATCGATGGTCCGCCGCGTGGGGGTGGCGGAAATATAGAAACCTTGAGCTCCGGCTTCCGTGGCAAGGGTCATGCTGTGCCGATAGAGTTCGCCCGCAAGGCCCAATCCCCGGACGGCGTTGTCGACATGCATGAAGCCAAGCTGGTGTAGTTCCGGATAGGCGCCGACAGGTCGCACATCCGTAACCGCGACGGCAACCAAAGCCCCATCCACTTCAGCACCGAGAAAAACGCCGCCGTGGTCGTAGCAGTCGAGCAGGATCGGCGTGTAGATTTCGGCTTCGCCCTCGGGCCAGCCGCGCACATCATAAAAGCGCGGCTCGAGCAGCAGCCGTTCTCCGTCGAGACGATACATTTCCTCAATGATCTCGCTCCGATCGATCTGCCAGATGTCGGTCACTTCACTTCTTTGGAGCGGACGGATGATAGAATTTGCGCGGTTCGTTGCCTGTATCATGATGCTGCTTTGGAGAGGTCAATTCACCCGACGAACTATCCTGTCCCTGGCGAGCGCTCAAGAGGTTGGCATGTTGATTGCACCTCAACGGCTATCTTGCTGACAATTTGTCAGAGAAATCCTCTCATTTTGCGAAAACTCGCAACAAGTTTGACCAATATCGAGGCTACTTACCGCCATTCATATCGGGTACTGCTCAGTACAGGTGTGAGGAATAATGGGGCCGACAGGAAGGAGCGGCAGCCCTTCAATCGAATGAATTGAGGCGGATTGGTGGAGCGAAGGCAAAAAAGCGCCGGAAAATACGCAATTTTTCGTCAACTCTTCGATCGGCTCTTGCGAGAGTAGGCCCCGGGTTCTATCAGCATCAACAAAATTAGAGCCCGAGGAGGTTTCGGCAATATCACTGCCGAAATGTCTCGGCGCCAGTCGGCATCCTTCGGGATGGCGGCGAAATGAGCGACGGAGCCAAGTTGAAAAACCATAACGATATTTGGGATATCGTCGACGCCAAGAGCGCCGCATATTTCGAACTGAGCGATACGGTTTGGGATAATCCTGAAACAAACTATGAAGAATACAAATCGAGCGATGCGCATGCGGCAATGCTGGAAGCCGAAGGGTTTCGCGTCGAGCGTGGCATTGCAGGATTGCCAACAGCGGTCATGGGCGAAGCTGGCGAGGACGGGCCGGTTATTGCTATTCTCGGTGAATTTGATGCCTTGCCGGGATTGAGCCAGGTATCGGGACTGGTCGAAGAACGGCCACTGGAAGCAGATGGTCATGGTCATGGCTGCGGCCACAATCTGCTGGGTGCGGGCTCTCTGCTCGCCGCTGCGGCAGTCAAGGATTATCTCGCGGCGCAAGGTATCAAGGGACGCGTGCGCTATTATGGCTGCCCGGCGGAAGAGGGCGGTTCGGCCAAGGGATTCATGGTTCGCGAAGGCCTGTTCGATGATGTCGATATCGCCTTCTGCTGGCATCCCGCACCATTTGCCGGCGTAAACGATCCGGTTTCGCTCGCTTGCAACGAGATCAATTTCCACTTCAGCGGTCGCGCGGCCCATGCTTCATCGGCGCCGCATCTGGGACGCAGCGCGCTCGACGCAGTTGAACTTATGAATGTCGGTGTGAACTATATGCGCGAGCATATGCCATCCACGGCGCGCATTCATTATGCAGTGACAGATACAGGCGGGTTTGCGCCGAATGTCGTGCAAGCCAGGGCAACGGTGCGCTATCTCGTCCGCGCCCGCAGCCTGCCGGAAATGCAGTCGCTTCTGGAGCGTGTGAAGAAAATCGCCGAGGGTGCCGCTCTGATGACCGAAACGACGGTCCGCAGCGAAATTATCAGCGGCGATGCCGATTTGATCGGCAATACGCCTCTGGAACAGCTGATGCAATTGCAGCTCGAGCGTCTCGGACCTCCGGACTTTGACGATCAGGACCGTGAAACGGCAAGCCGGTTCCAGAAGACGCTTTCGAAGGAAGACATTTCCGATGCCTTCCGCCGCTTCGGTGTGGAGCCAAAAGAGGGCCTTTCGCTTTGCGAGGATATCTATACGCCCTATAAGGGCGACAATACTCTCGTCGGCTCAACTGATGTGGGCAGTGTGAGTTGGGTTGTGCCCACGGTGCAGATGCGCGGTGCGACCTGCGCGATTGGTACGCCGCTTCATTCGTGGCAGATGGTGGCACAGGGCAAGCTGCCCGCTGCGCACAAGGGCATGGCTCATGCTGCAAAGATCATGGGCAGCACGGCCATTGAGCTGTTCCGCGATCCGGCGCAGATCGAGAAAGCAAAGCAGGATCACGAAAAACGGCTCGGCGGAACCGTTTTCGTCAATCCGATTCCAGACAGCGTTCAACCGGCGCTGCCCGAAACCGCCAAATGACGATGACGGCCGATAATTTTGAAAATAGAAATGACATTCAATCCCCCACTTCCAACAGGGCCTGACGCATCATGAAGCAGATGGGCTTTCTCGATATTTTGAGCTTCGGGCCGGACGGCTGGGGCTATGTGCTGCTGATGGGCGCATTGGTGAGCGTGGCGCTCGCCGTTCTTGGCTTCCTTCTCGGTGCCGCCATCGGCGTTTTTGCCGCTTGGGCGAAGATTTCCGGTGGGCGCACGCTGCGTGCAGTCGCCGACGGCTACACCACGATCATTCGTGGTATTCCAGACCTCCTCGTCATCTATCTGTTCTATTTCGGCGGCAGTGCGGCTGTTACCGCGCTCGGCAAATATTTCGGAGCCGAAGGTTTTATCGGTTTTCCGGGTTTTCTGGCAGGTGTACTGGCAATCGGCATTTCCTGTGGCGCGCATCACACGGAAGTATTTCGAGGTGCGTTCCGGGCGGTCTTCAAAGGCGAGATCGAAGCTGCAACCGCCTGCGGCATGGGCCGAATGTTGAAATTCCGCCGCATCATCGCACCGCTCGCACTGCGGCACGCCCTGCCGGGCCTCGGCAATGTCTGGCAGGTTTCGCTCAAGGAATCCGCCCTGGTGTCGGTTGCCGGTGTGGTTGAGCTTCTGCGTCAGGCACAGATCGGCGCGGGTTCCACTGGTCTGCCCTTCAACTTCTTCCTCATTGCCGGTGCACTCTATCTGGCGATTTCGTCGGTTTCCGGCGGACTTTTGCAGATGGCCGAGCGCCACTTTTCGCGCGGCGTCCGGAGGGCAAAATGAACCTTGAATTCTATTCGGATGCGTTCTTCCAGATGCTGGGCGGTGTGCCGCTGACCTTGAAGCTTGCGGTAAGTTCCATCGTGCTTGGCGCCTTGCTGGCCCTGCTTTTTGCCATGATGCGCCTGTCGGGCATCAAGGTGCTGGACTGGATCGCGCGCATCTACGTCTTTGTGTTCCGCGGAACACCGCTTCTGGTACAGATATTCATTATCTATTACGGTCTCAGCCAGTTTCCGATCATTCGCTACTCGTTCCTTTGGCCGGTTTTGCGTGAGCCTTACTGGTGTGCGATCATCGCGCTGACATTGAACAACGCTGCCTATGCGAGCGAGATCATCCGCGGCGGCCTGCTGTCGGTGCCGCACGGCCAGATCGAAGCTGCAAAGGCTTGCGGCATGACCGCCTTCACTTGCTTCCGGCGTGTCGTGATGCCTCTTGCGATCCGTCAAGCGTTGCCGGGTTATGGCAACGAAATGATATCGATGATCAAGGCAACCTCGCTTGCATCGATCATCACGCTCATGGAAGTGACCGGCATCGCAGCAAAGCTGATCGCCGAGAGCTATCGGGCCATAGAAATCTTCGTGATCGCCGGCGCGATCTATCTTGCCATCAACTTCATTCTGACGCGCGTGCTGATGTTCGCAGAATATAGACTGACGCCATATCTGCGCCAGCCAGTCGTCAAGCTTTCCTCCGAGGGACAAACATCGTGAGCAAAAACGTTTCCCCCAATGCACCGGTAGCGCTGAAAGTCGAAAACCTGCGCAAGAGCTTCGGTGCGAATGAAGTGCTCAAGGGCATTTCGCTTGAAGCGCGCGAAGGCGAGGTCATTTCGATCCTCGGTTCGTCCGGCTCCGGCAAATCGACTTTCCTGCGCTGCATCAATCTGCTGGAGACGCCTTCGTCGGGCACGGTCACGGTTTCGGGTGAGACCATCCGCATGGCGAAGAACTCGAAAGGTGAAGCCTACCCGACCGACAAGAAGCAGGTTTCGCGCATTCGTTCGGAACTGGGCATGGTGTTTCAGAGCTTCAATCTATGGTCGCACAAGACCATTCTGGAAAACATCATAGAAGCGCCGATCTTTGTGCAGGGACGGCCGCGCGCGGAATGCGTGGCGGAAGCAGAAGCCCTGCTGGCAAAGGTCGGCATTGCCGACAAGCGCGATTTCTATCCAGCCCATCTTTCGGGCGGGCAGCAGCAACGCGCCGCGATTGCCCGCGCACTGGCGATGAAGCCGAAGGTCATGCTTTTCGACGAGCCGACTTCCGCGCTCGATCCGGAACTGGTTGGTGAAGTTTTGCGTGTCATGCGCGGTCTGGCCGAGGAAGGCCGCACCATGCTGGTCGTGACCCATGAAATGGGCTTCGCGCGCGATGTTTCCAACCGCGTCGTCTTTTTCCATCAGGGACTGGTGGAAGAGGACGGGGCACCGGAAGATGTGTTTAGCAACTCGAAGTCGGAACGTTTCCGCAAGTTCATCAGCCACGAGAACGCTGCCTAATTTTCGAAATTCTGCGTTCCGGCGGAAGCCGGACAGAAACAACCGCAACAGGATAACTGCAATGAAGGCTATCGGACTTTTTAAAGCCGTGTTCATTTCCGCTCTTGCTCTGACGAGCATCTCCGCTCATGCCGAGGAAAAGAAGTGGACGAAGATCACCATCGCGACGGAAGGCGCTTACCGTCCCTACAACTTCACCAAGCCCGATGGCTCGCTGGATGGCTTTGAAATCGATCTTTACAAGGATCTCTGCACGCGCATGAAGGTTGAGTGCACGATCGTTGCCCAGCCTTTCGACAGCATGATCCCTGCGCTTAATGCCGGCAAGTTCGATGCGATCATGGCTGGCCTCACGGCAACGGCCAAGCGTGAAGAGACGATCAGCTTCTCGGTTTCCTATGGCCTGACGCCGCAGACTTTCGCAACGCTGAAGGATAGCCCTTTTGCGAAACTGCCGCACACTGGCGAAACCCTTTATCTCGCCAAGGATGAAGCGGCAGCCCAGAAGGCAATCGACGAAGTATCGGCCGAAATCAAGGGCCGCACCGTTGGTGTCCAGACCGCTTCGCTCGGCCTGACGCTTCTCGACAAGTATTTCAAGGAAAACATCGACATCCGTGAATACAAGACCACGGAACAGCACGACCTCGATCTGAAGTCTGGCCGTGTCGATCTGGTCGTGGCTTCGCTGGCTTATCTCGCAGACGCTGCCAAGAAGCCTGGCAATGAAGACATCGTCATGACCGGTCCGTTCTTCAAGGGCGGCATTCTCGGACGCGGTGTCGGTGTAGGCTTGCGCAAGGATGATGCCGAACTGAAAAAGATGTTCGATGAAGCCATTGAAGCTGCAAAGGCTGACGGCACGATCAAGCGTCTGTCGGAAAAGTGGTTCGGCTTCGACGTTACGCCGTAATTTTTGAATTACATCATTTGCAAAGCGCCGCCTCCGGGCGGCGTTTTCATGTGCGCGAACCTTCACATCAAACCGATGAGCGCCTATAAGTCCGCCAGAAGTTTATTGAGCTCAAAACTAGCTGTGAGAACGTGATGGTAAAGATCGGTTTTGTGACTGTTTCCGACCGTGCAAGCCGCGGTGAATACGAAGATCTGAGCGGTCCCGCCATGGAAGCATGGATTAAAACCGCCGTCGTCACGCCGTATGAAACAGCCCGCCGTGTTATTCCCGATGGCATGCAATCGGTTCGCGACACGCTTGTCGATCTTTGTGATATCGAGGCGTGTGATCTCATCCTGACGACAGGCGGTACAGGGCCGAGCCCGCGTGATGAAACGCCAGAGGCCATGCAGGCGGTCCTGCATAAGGAGCTACCGGGGTTTGGTGAGTTGATGCGCCGCGTCAGCCTTGAGCAGACACCGACCGCTATTCTGTCCCGCCAGACGGCGGGCAGCCGCGGCAAGAGCTTCATTCTCAATCTACCCGGCAAACCGGCATCTATCGCCATGACCTTGCAGGCAATCTTTCCGGCAGTACCTTATTGTCTCGACCTTATTGGAGCGGGGCGGATCGATACCGATCCGGCAGTTGTGAAGGCTCATCGACCGGGTTGAGCCGATAGCCTCAAAACCGGCGACGCAAGCGGTTCGAAACTACCGGCCCTTATTGTCAGACCGTATAACAACGGTCGCCGTTTCCACGATGGAAGATAAAATGGCCGGGCGTTTTGCCCGGCCATTTCGTTTCCCGTCAGTCCTTCGTTACGGTCTGAACATAGTTGGCATCGGCCACCATGTTGAAACCGTGCACGTTCGAGCTCGTCACGGCTGTTTCGATCTGCTGGTAAATGATCGCGAACGGGCTTGTGTCCTGGAACTTCTTTTGAAGGTCGTGATACATCGCCTCACGCTTGGCGGTATCACGCTCTTCGGCGGCAGCCATGGTTTCCGCCGTCAATTCCGGAATATCCCAATGCGCCTGCCATGCGCTCGTGCGCATCGAGACGTCTTCGCCATTATTCGGATTGTTGGTGAAGGTCACTGCATTGGTGTGCGGGTCCCAATAATCCGGCCCCCAGATGCCAAGAGCCATCTGATGCTTGCGCGCGCGAACCTTGGTGGTTGTCAGCCTGCCATCGCCTTGCAGGATTTCCACCTGCACGCCCGCCTTGCCCATGGTCTGCTGGATATTTTCGGCGATGCCGACGAATGGCTGCGTGTTGCGAACGTCCAGCGTCACCTTGAAGCCGTCCTTCAGGCCCGCCTTGGCAAGCAGTTCCCTGGCTTTATCGACATCATAGGTGAACGGCTTGTCCCCGACAGCGCCGAACATGCCGAGCGGCAGGAACGACTGGTGCGTGCGGCCGATGCCCTTGATGAGTTTCGCTTCGATCGTATCGTAGTCGATCAGATATTTAAGCGCCTGCCGGACTTCGGGCTTTGCAAGTTCAGGCACATTCTGGTTGGCCACCAGATAATAGACGCGGCCTTTTGGTGCGTTGATGACGTGGAACTTCTCGTCCTTGCTCAGTTCTTCGATGTCGCCGGGTTCCAGATTGCGGGCAATGTCGACGTCACCCGCCTGCAGGAGCAGGCGCTGAGAAACACCTTCCTTCACATGGCGATAGATGACGCGCTTCATGGCCGGTTTTGGATCGACATAGTTTTCGTTGCGCTCCAGAAGAAGAACTTCATTGGCGCGCCATTGCCTGAGCGCCAAAGGACCGGAGCCCGCATAGTTGTTTTTCAGCCATTCGTAACCGAAATCGGTTTCGTAAGGGTAGTCCTTGGTCTTTTCCGCCTTCTGCTCATGCTCCTTCACCAGCTTGCTGTCGACAATCGATGCAACGCTGGATGTGAGACAGTTGAGAACAAAGCTTGGCGCAAAAGCCTTGCCTGTGGTGAAAACAAGCGTTTCGTCGTCGGTCGCGACGATGTTCTGGTCGGCATTTTCGCGGGTGAGACCAAATTGGCTCAGAATGAACGCCGGGCTCTTGTCCAGCTTGATGGCGCGCTGTAGCGAATAGGCGGCGTCCTTGGCGGTCAAAGGGTTGCCGGAAGCGAATTTCAGCCCCTTGCGGATTTTGAACGTGATCGACTTGCCGTCGTCCGAAAAGGTCCAGCTTTCGGCAATCTGAGGGATGATCTTGGTCGGGTCCTTGGTGTCGGTCGTGATAAGCCGCTCATAAGTGCTGGTCAGCACCTCAGACGTGGTGATCTCGAAGATTTCAGCCGGATCGAGCGAAATGACATCGTCGATGCTCATCGCGATGACAAGCGTGTCGACCGGCGTCGCGGCTTCCACCGCTTTCGGTGACGCGGACAGAAATAGTGTGAACGCGAGCGCGGCCGGTATGGATGCTCGCAGCAGCTTCCGTGCAAGGCCGTGCCTGGTGTGGGCTGCCTTCGAGATATGAGCAAATGGCGGTATTACGGTTGTCATGCAACTTCCCCCTTCGGACCACGCAATCCGCACATGTCGCGCGATTGCGGCCCGCTTTGATGAAGCTTCGCAAGCTTGTCGCTTCGTCGCGACTCTCTTGAAGCATCTGCATTACATCCAGCTTTTGGGGAGGGGACAACGGCCTGATGAAATATTTTCCCGGTGAAACGAAAAAGCCGGAGGAAACTCCTCCGGCCCGATCTTTTTTCGATGCAATGAACGCTTAGAAGAAAACTCTGAAACGGTCGGCGTCGTCTATGAAAGCCTTTTCGCCGAAGGGCTGTTCGTTTGAGCCGAACGGCATCTGGGCACGGAGTTTCCACGAGGCTGGAATATCCCAGGTCTGGGCGACTTCCTGATCGATCAGCGGGTTATAGTGCTGGAGGCTGGCGCCGATATTCGCATTGGCAAGCGCGGTCCAGACCGAATGCTGCGCCATGCCGCTCGACTGTTCAGACCAGACCGGGAAGTTGTCGGCATAAAGCGGGAAGTTTTCCTGAAGTCCCTTAACGACATTCTGGTCTTCGTAGAACAATACCGTACCGGCACCGGCAGCGAAGCTGTCGATTTTGGCTTCCGTCTGCGAGAATGCGTCGGCTGGAACGATCTGGCGGAGTGTTTCCTTCACCATGCTCCACAGCTTGTCGCTCTCGGCGCCAAACAGGATCACGGCACGTGAACTCTGCGAGTTGAACGAGGAAGGCGTGTGCTTGACCGCTTCGCGGATCAGCTCGGCCACATCTTCATTCGACAACGGAAGGGATTTGCCCAGAGCATACTGCGTACGGCGCTTCTTGATGGAATTCAGCAGGGAATTATTCATGACTGGGGTCCTGTGTTTCAGCGGTCGGGCAGGCTGTCCGGCTTGGGATTTTCAAGGCAACCTGTTGCGATAATGATGAGCTAGATATTGTTATTTAGGCGCGGGAGGCCAGCCCGTGTTTCTGAAACACACTGTCAACGATACGTGGCTAGTTTCATCGGACTGTTTATTTTCCCGTCATGCGTTTGCAGTGAAAACGGGCCACTGCGCATGGCTCTCACAGCAAACTTCCCGGTTTTCCAGGGTTTACAAGAGCGGTTCTTTGGTGGAATCTAACTAAAAAGGTGAGATTTAAGGCGCGGATTTTGACGACACCCGTTTCGGGTCGTTGTCGCAAAACGGGATGAGGTCACGATAGTTTGAAGTCATTTGTCATCATCGGCGCCGGAGCAAGCGGCATCATTCTGGCTGCACAATTGCTCCGGCGTTCGCCGGAATCGACCGTGCGAATTTTCGAGCGGTCGGGCCGGTTGGGAACGGGGATAGCTTACGCGACGGACAATTCCAGTCATCTTCTCAATGTCCGCGCCAGCAATATGAGCGCCTTTCCCGATCAGCCGGATCACTTCCTCAATTGGCTGCAGACGAGCGGCGACCGGTGGGAGCAGCCGTACAGTTTTGTGCCGCGTAAAGTCTACCGGGCCTATCTGGAGCATTTGATTGAGCCTTATCTTTCCGCAGGTGACTCACGATTGACGGTTGAAAAGACCGGTATTGTTGACGTGTCGCTGAAAGCAGGCAGACCAGCCGTTGTCACCGAAACCGGCGAAACCTTCGAAACCGATGCGGTTATTCTTGCGACGGGAAATGAGGCCGCCATTGCGAAATCCGGCAGCCAGATTACGGAATACTGGTCAAGCAATGGCTATTTCGATGTGCCGACGGATGCTCCGGTCGCGATATTCGGTACCGGCCTTTCGATGATCGACAGCGTGTTGTCGTTGCTCGACAAGGGGCATCATGCCCCGATATACGCGATTTCACGCAGGGGGCTTTTACCCGCGCGTCACGCCCCGGCTCAAGCCGTTCCGATTGCGGCGGACGATCTGCCCGTATCGCTGGGCCTGCCGAAGCTCATGCAGCGCGTGCGCGCCATGATGGCGGAAGCGGAAACAGCCGGTTACGGCTGGCGCAGTGTGATGGACGGCCTGCGCCCACATACGCAGCATATATGGGCTGGGTTGCCGACTTCACAGCGTCGCGGTTTCCTCAGGCATCTTCGTCCATGGTGGGATGTCCATCGCCATCGCATGGCTCCGGCTGTGGCGGATCGTATCGAATCTGCCGTGGACAATGCACAGCTTAAAATCACGGCGGGTCATCTCGTTTCCGTGCGCGACGAAGGAGGAGGGATGGAAATCCGCTATCGCCCGCGGCGCAGCGAAAAGATCGAGATGCTGCATGTGGCGGCGGTCATTGATTGCCGTGGCGGCAATTCGCGTTTCTCGACAACCCGCAATGCGGCATTGATCGGACTCATGGAACATGGGCTGGCTCGACCGGATGCCCTCGATCTGGGGTTGGATGTAACCCGCGGGCTGCAGCTTCTCAATGCGCGAGGCGAGCCATCCGGTCCGTTTTTCGCCATCGGTCCGGTTACGAAGGGCGCATTCTGGGAAGTCACAGCCGTGCCGGACATTCGCGTTCAGGCTGAGAGGCTGTCCGCGATTTTACTTGAAGGATAAGGGCCTCTTCAAAAGCCATGTCCGCGACAATCTTCCCGATAAGACTATGTCATTCGACTGAAAGATTTTCGGGTGAGTATGTCCAATCGTCAGGCATCGCGGTTCGCAGCAACCGATAAATTATAGATTTTCTGGCAAGAGGAACCATAAAATGATTCAAATCTGCACCATAAGCCATTGAAAGCTATTGCCATAATGTTCCGAGGCCCGTCATAATAAGGCCATCGGGACATATGATTCCTCTCTACAACTTGCCGGAGCGATTCTGTTGCTGTTTTCTTGAGCGGTGCCTGCTTCGGATCAACCTTGATTTCGGCTAGGAGGCCTGTGGCGCATGACGATGGACGGCAGAATGCTTTTCCTGCTTGTCCTTCTACCATTCCTTGGCAGCGCCATAACCGGATTGTTCAGGGGGGCTGACCGCAGCGGCTCGGCCTGGTTTACGGCAGCGATTGCGCTTGTCGCCTTTATTGTCACCGCCAGCCTCTACCCCATCGTGTCGGATGGCAAGGTGCTTCGCGGCACCGTGGAGTGGCTTCCGGCCTACGGGCTCAATGTCACTTTCCGGATGGACGGCTTTGCATGGCTTTTCGCGATGCTCATCACGGGCATCGGCCTTCTGGTCGTCATTTATGCGCGCTATTACATGTCGCCGGAAGATCCGGTGCCGAGGTTCTTCTCGTTCCTTTTGTCCTTCATGGGATCGATGCTTGGCGTGGTTCTGTCGGGCAATCTGATTTTGCTTGCGGTATTCTGGGAACTGACCAGCATCTTCTCATTTTTGCTGATCGGCTATTGGTATCACAATGCAAGTGCCCGTGACGGAGCGCGCATGGCACTGACGGTGACCGGCATAGGCGGTTTCTGTCTGCTGGCAGGCGTTCTGATCCTTGGGCATATTGTGGGAAGCTACGATCTCGACAACGTTCTGGCGGCAGGCAACCTCGTTCGGACCCATCCGCTCTACAGCGTGGCGCTCATTCTGATCCTGCTTGGCGCATTCACCAAGAGCGCCCAGTTTCCGTTCCATTTCTGGCTTCCGAACGCCATGGCTGCGCCGACGCCTGTATCTGCCTATCTGCATTCGGCGACCATGGTAAAGGCTGGCGTGTTCCTGCTTGCCCGTCTTTGGCCAGTTTTCAGCGGAACTGAGGAGTGGTTCTGGATCGTCGGTTCCGCCGGGCTGATAACGCTTCTGATCGCGAGTTTTTTTGCGGTTTTCCAACAGGACCTCAAAGGTCTGCTCGCCTATTCGACCATCAGCAATCTTGGCCTGATCACGGTTCTGCTCAGCCTCGGCAGCCCGCTAGCCGCCGTTGCCGCGATTTTCCACATGGTCAATCACGCGATCTTCAAGGCATCGCTCTTCATGGCGGCGGGCATCATCGATCACGAAACCGGCACGCGCGACATGCGCAAGCTGAGCGGGCTGTTGCGCCCCATGCCTTATACGGCGACGCTTGCCATGGTGGCGAGTGCGGCGATGGCTGGCGTGCCGTTGCTCAACGGGTTCATTTCCAAGGAAATGTTCTTCGCTGAAGCGGTGGAAACCCACATGGCGTCGTGGCTCGATACGATCACGCCTTATGTTGCCACGATTGCGGGTATCTTCACGGTCGCCTATTCCGTGCGCTTTATCTATTCGACGTTCTTCGGGCCACCACCGCATGATCTGCCGCGTGAGCCGCACGAGCCTCCGCATTGGATGCGCCGTCCGATCGAGCTTCTGGTCTTGCTTTGCCTGTTGATCGGCGTCGTTCCGGGTCTGTCTATCGGCCCGTTCCTGCATTCGGCTGTTCTGTCGGTGCTAGGCAAGGCAACGCCGGAATATAGCCTTTCTGTCTGGCACGGCTTCAATCTGCCGCTGATGATGAGTATCATCGCCATGATAGGCGGCATTCTTCTGCACTGGATGCTGAAAAACTATCTCGCAAACAGCGAAGATGGCCCGCCGCTCTTCCGGCACTTGCAGGGGCAGCGTATTTTTGAGCGTGTTCTGGTGACCCTGTCATGGAATTGGGCGCGCAAGGCCGAAGCCTTTCTCAGCACGCGCCGTTTGCAGCCGCAGCTGCGTATCGTTGTCGTGGTGGCCGTATTTGCCGCCGCCTGGCCGATTTTCGCCTCCGGCCTGCAATCTGGTTCGCTCGGTCCGCAGCCGGTTGATCCTATCTTTGCCGGCCTTTGGATACTTGGCGGGGCCTGTGCCGTCGGCGCGGCCTATCAGGCAAAGTTTCACCGGCTGGCTGCACTCATTCTTCTGGGCGGGGCGGGGCTTGTTACCTGCATCACCTTCGTCTGGCTGTCCGCGCCCGACCTGGCAGTGACCCAATTGCTGGTCGAAATCGTCACCACCGTTCTGCTGCTGCTCGGCCTTCGCTGGCTGCCGAAGCGTTGGGAAGATCCCGATCCGCTTCCGGTACAGATTGGCCCTCGCATCCGCCGCTATCGCGATCTCCTGCTTGCCATCGGCAGCGGGGCAGGGGTGGCCGCCATCGCCTATGCGGTGATGACGCGCGTATCGCCCAGCAGCATCGGCGACTATTTCCTCGAAAACGCCTATTCGGGCGGCGGCGGCAAGAATGTCGTGAATGTCATTCTGGTGGATTTCCGCGCTTTCGATACGTTTGGGGAAATCGCGGTCCTCGGCATTGTCGGCCTTACGGTCTTTGCGCTCCTGCGTCGTTTCCGTCCTGCGCCCGATACGACCGGATCGACGGCCCAGCAGAAGATTCAGGATGCCTATGACGAGGCAGCGCCCGATCGCAAGGCCGGTGAAACACTGGCCGATTATCTGGCCGTGCCGTCCGTCATCATGCAATGGCTGTTCCCGGTCATCATTGTGCTGGCAGTGCATCTGTTCCTGCGTGGCCATGATTTGCCGGGCGGTGGGTTTGCTGCCGGTATCACGCTCGCAATCGCATTCCTGCTGCAATATCTGGCATCAGGCGCGCGCGTGGTGGAGGATCGCTTGCGCATCCTGCCCCTGCGCTGGATCGGGCTCGGCCTGCTGTTTGCCGCCGCAACGGGCGCTGGATCGTGGTTCTTCGGCTATCCGTTCCTGACAACCTTCTTCCAGTATACGGAAATACCGCATATCGGAAAAATGCCGACAGCCAGCGCTCTGCTGTTCGATCTTGGGGTCTTTACACTCGTGGTCGGGGCTACCGTGCTCGTTTTGATCGCTCTCGCGCACCAGTCGCTGCGTAAACACCGTGTCGAAAAGCTCGCCGCAACGAAGGAGGAGAACTGATGGAACTCGTTCTTGCTCTGGCAATCGGCGTGCTGATGGCATCCGGTGTGTGGCTCATTCTTCGCCCCCGCACTTTTCAGGTGGCAATCGGCCTGTCGCTGGTTTCCTATGCCGTCAACCTATTCATCTTCTCGATGGGGCGCCTGCGCACCAATGCGGCTCCTGTGCTCGATAGCGGTGTTGACGTTCAGGCCACGCAATATACCGATCCCGTGCCGCAGGCGCTCGTTTTGACCGCCATCGTCATCGGTTTCGCAATGACCGCACTTTTCCTTGTCGTGCTGCTCGCTTCTCGCGGGTTGACACGTACGGACCACGTGGACGGCAAGGAGAACTGATGTTGGACTGGAAAACGCACCTCATCGTTGCTCCGATTGTCCTGCCGCTTGTCACGGCAGCTATCCTGCTGCTGTTTGACGAACGCAAGCGCAAGCTCAAGATGGCCATCAACTCCATCTCGACCCTGGGGCTGATCGCGATTGCCGTCACACTTGCGGGCATGGCGAGCGAAAAAGCGCCCGACGCTCTGGTTTACCTGATCGGTAACTGGCCAGCGCCTTTCGGCATCGTGCTGGTGTTGGATCGCCTCGCGGCCCTGATGCTGGTGCTTACGAGCCTGCTTGGCATGGCGTCGCTCAGCTTCGCGCTTGCCCATTGGCACAAGGCGAGCCCGCATTTCCATACGATCTTTCAGCTTCTGCTGATGGGATTGAACGGCGCATTCCTGACCGGCGACCTGTTCAATCTGTTCGTCTTTTTCGAGGTCATGCTGGCCGCATCCTACGGCCTTGCGCTGCATGGGTCCGGTCCGGCCCGCGTGAAGGCTGGCATGCATTATATCGCCGTCAATCTCGTCGCTTCGTCGCTGTTCCTGATCGGGGTCAGCCTGATCTATGGCGTGACCGGCACCTTGAACATGGCTGATCTCGCGCAGAAAATTTCGCAGGTCGCGCCGGAGGATCGCATGCTGCTTGAAGCTGGCGCGGCAGTCCTTGGCGTCGCATTTCTGGTCAAGGCAGGCATGTGGCCGCTCAATTTCTGGCTCGCCCCGACTTATACCGCAGCAGCAGCGCCGGTGGCGGCGGTATTCGCCATCATGAGCAAAGTCGGCATTTATGTCCTTCTGCGCCTGTCGCCGCTGATGTTCGGCATCGGTGCCGGTTCCTCTTATGGCTTCGGCAATGACTGGCTTTATTTCGGCGGAATGGTCACCCTTGCCTTCGGCCTGATCGGGGTTGTCGCATCGCAGGCGATGGGACGGCTCGCCAGCTACAGCATTCTCGTATCTTCCGGCACGTTGCTGGCCGCTATCGGCAGCGGCAACACCGCGATGACTGGCGCGGCGCTGTTCTATATGGTCAGTTCCACGCTCACCATCGCGGCGTTTTTCCTGCTCATCGAATTGATCGAGCGCGGGCAGGACGCCGCCGCCAACGTTCTTGCCGTTACCATGGAAGCCTATGGTGACGACGAGGAGGAGGAAGACGAGGACGAGATCGGCGCGGTGTTGCCTGCAACGCTTGCTGTTCTTGGCACTTTCTTCGGCATCTGTGCGATATTGCTGATCGGCTTGCCGCCATTCTCCGGCTTTATCGCCAAGTTCCTCATCCTTGCAGCCGTTTTCAATGGTGACGGTCCGACGCCACAGCTTGCAATGCCTGTCAGTCCGGCGAGCTGGGCACTGGTTGCGCTCGTTCTACTGTCCGGCCTCTCTGCACTGATCGCGATGACACGTACCGGCATACGTACGTTCTGGGCTTCGCTCGAAGGCAATGTGCCGCGCGTTCTGGTGCGCGAAGTCGTGCCGATCGCAGGACTTCTGGCAATCTGTCTGGCGCTGACAATCGCAGCCGGTCCGGCGATGCGCTACATGGATGAAACGGCGCGTTCGCTGCATAATCCTGCATCCTATATCAGCAGCGTTCTCAACGCGTCGCGCGCTGGCATGCAAACGGAGGAGGCACAGTGAAGAAAATCCTGCCTTACCCGCTTCTGTTCGCCTCGCTGCTTTTGTTCTGGTTGCTTTTGAACGGCTTCACGCGGGCGCAGCTTCTGCTCGGCGCGATCATCGCGCTCGTTGCATGCCTTATCATGACGGCCTTGCAGCCGCAGAAGAACCATATTCGTTCCATCCCGACGATGCTCTGGCTGTTTGGCGCTATAAGCTATGACATACTACAATCGAATATAGCTGTTGCGGGCCTCATCCTGTCGAACGGGCGCAAGCGACGTCCGGGCTTTGTCGTTATCCAGCTTGATCTGGAAAACCGCACGGCGCTTGCGGTTCTCGCCTGTATAATCACCGCGACGCCGGGCACGGCATGGGTGGATTACAATGCCGCCAGGCGCGAGCTGACGATCCACGTGCTTGATCTGGACGATGCGCAGGCGTGGCGGGATACCATCAAAGGACGGTATGAGCAGCCGCTCATCAGGATATTCGGCGCGACAGACATGGAAGAGGAGAAATCCGCATGAGCGCAGTCATTATCTTCTGGTCCCTGCTTGCCGCTCAACTGATGCTGCTCGGCGCCATGGCTTGCGCGGTCTACAGGCTGCTCGTCGGCCCGCGCGCGCAGGATCGCATTCTCGCAACCGACGCGCTCTATCTCAACGCGCTTCTGCTCCTGATCACGTTCGGCATACGCACAGGCAGCATCATCTATTTTGAGGCAGCACTGATTATCGCCCTTTTGGGTTTCGTCGCCACCGTGGCGCTTTCGAAATTCCTCATGCGCGGGGAGGTGATAGAATGATCAATGCTGGCGAACTTCCCGTATGGGCCGCCATCGTCATCTCTTTTTTTCTGGTCGTCGGTGCCTTCCTGACGCTTGTCGGATGCATCGGCCTCGTCCGCTTCAAAAGCTTCTACGAGCGCGTTCATGCTCCCACGCTCGGCTCGTCATTCGGGGCGGGCGGCATCCTGATCGCGTCGATTATATTTTTCTCCATCTTGCAATCGAAGCCGATTCTGCATGAAGTGCTTATTACCGTCTTTGTGGTCGTCACAACGCCGGTAACGCTCATGCTGCTCAGCCGCGCCGTGATCCATCGCGACAGAACGCAGGACAGCAAGGAGCTGCCTTCATCTTCCGACCCGCTATAGGTCTGTTGGTATAAGCTTGAGGGTGCGGAGAGGGCGGAAAACTTGCGTTTTCCGCCGCACCAAATGGGGAAATCCGCTGCTCCGTGATGGGAGCGGCGGCTGCTGCTTCCGGCCTGACCGGAGACCTGTTTTGGAGTTCGCTTCAAGACCGGCTATCCTGCCGACCGGAAACATTATCTGCCATTTGCCGAATCCCTGGCCTGACTGCCCATCGACTGCGGAGCGGAAGCGGTGGCCTGTCGTGTTTTGGGACATTTGGAGGAGTGTCCCGGGGCTGCGGCCAATTGTCCATTCCGGCTTTCGCCGGGGCAAGCGGATTGAAGGTTCAGGTTATTTGAATTATCTGAGTTTCAGTAATTTCTGAAAATTCAGAATTTACGGGAGAGAGCATTTTGGAATTGTCGCCAATCGTTCAGTCGTTCGTGCTCCACTTCGGAGAAATGGGCAGCCGTTGGGGCATCAACCGCACCGTGGGGCAGATCTATGCGCTGCTTTATGTGTCGCCTGAGCCGCTTTGCGCCGACCAGATCGTCGATGCCCTGGGTGTGTCACGTTCGAACGTATCCATGGGCATTCGCGAGTTGCAGGGTTGGAATCTGGTGTTGCTGAAGCACATTCCCGGTGATCGCCGTGATTTCTTCACGACGCCTGACGATGTGTGGCAGATTCTGCGCACGCTCGCCGAGGAGCGCAAGAAGCGCGAGATCGATCCCACGCTGACTGTTCTGCGTGAGATCCTGATGGAACAGCCGAAAGGCGACAGCGATCTTTATGCGCAAGATCGCATGAAGGACATGTACGGCCTGATCGAAAGGCTGACCAACTGGTACGACGACGTCAAGCGGCTCGATACGGACCGTTTGACCAGTCTTCTGGCGCTTGGCGCCAAGGTGACCCGCTTCCTTGAAACCACGGACAGGATCGTGGCGCTCGGGCGCGGGCGAACATCGGCCAAAAAGGAGCCTAAGCGAGAGTGACATCCGTTGTCCCCCGAACGGAAGCATTGACGGCAGAAGACGGCGAGGCGGCAGGCGACCAACAAGGTTCACGCCGTCCTCAACGTCGTCCCGTTCCGTCCTTGCTGAAACGGGGGGCATATCTTCAGGCGCTGGCCGCAGTTTTGTGGCTGCCGCAAGCGGGCATTCTGGCCTTTGCCATCGGACGATTGGCCGACACCGGCTTCGATATTTCCATCTATTATAGCGCGGCAGGCATCTTCATTCTTGGCTGCCTGCGCAGCCTTCTTGACGGTGCAGGCGCGGCAAACGCATTTGATGCTGCCCGGCTGGAGCTTTCACGGTTGCGGACCAATGCCGTTTCGGCTCTTGCGCAACGCTCACCGCTCGATGTGACGCGTCCGTCATCGGGCGAGGCGGCAAGTATTCTCGCCGAACAGGCGGAGATGGTCGTTCCCTATCTTTCGCGCTTCGTACCCGTGCGCATTCGCGTCATGCTGGTTCCATTGGCGATACTTGCAGTCGTGCTCTGGTATTCCTGGGCCGCCGCGCTCGTCCTTATGGTGGCCGCGCCCCTGATACCGGTCTTCATGGCGCTGATCGGCTGGCGGGCAAAGGCTGCCAGCGAAAAGCAACTGGTCGCTCTTGGCGGCATGAACGGCTTCCTGCTCGACCGGCTGCGTGGCCTTGCCACCATCCGCACATTCCATGCCGTGGACGCAACCGCGAACCGGTTGCGCGAGAACGCCGAAACCCTGCGCTCCAAGACAATGTCGGTCCTGCGCATCGCATTTCTGTCGTCCGCTGTGCTCGAACTTTTCGCCGCCATCGGCGTCGCCATGGTCGCGGTCTATATCGGCTTCCATTTGCTGGGGCAGCTCGACTTCGGAGCGTGGGGCCATAAGCTGACCTTGGCGGAAGGCCTTTTCGTCCTGCTTCTGTCTCCGACATTCTTCGAACCACTGCGCGATCTTTCAGCCGTCTGGCACGACCGCGCAGCAGGCGAAGCCTCTATCGACGCGCTGGAAAAGCTTGCTGAACACCCCATGTCGGTTGTCGGAAAGAGCGGAAGCCAGGCAGTCATTGGCGAGACTCCCACAGTTGCCCTGCACAATGTCGGCTTCGGTTACGGAACCGGAGCCACGGTTCTCGACGAATTCAGCCTTCATATCGAGGCAGGGGAGCACGTGGCGCTGCTCGCGCCAAGCGGCTATGGAAAATCCACCATTCTGGCGCTTATTGCCGGGCTGACGGCGCCGCAGTCTGGCCGGGTCGAGATCGGCGGTGTTGAGCTTACCGACGAAACCGCAATTGCGCTTCGCGCAAGGATGAGCTGGATCGGCCAGAAGCCGCATATCTTTGCGGGTTCCGCCCGTCAGAACATCACGCTTGGCCGGCAAGCCGATCTGGAAACCACCAGAACCATCATCGACGACATGGCGCTCGGTCATGTTCCGGGTGTCACCGGGAACAGCCTTATCGGCGAAAACGGAGCCGGTATTTCCGGTGGCGAAGCCCTGCGGCTGGCTCTTTCCCGCGCGACCGTCGATCCGGTTGCAGATATTATTCTGGCTGATGAACCCACCGCGCATCTTGATCAGGAAACGGCAACGCTCATCGCTGACAGCCTTCTGAAGCTTGCCAAAGGCAAGACGCTGATCGTCGCCACTCACGACGAAACTCTTGCGCGCCGGATGGATCGCATTGTCCGTCTGGATGGCAGCACGGAAAACGATCCAGTATGGCAGAGAAGGGCGGCGGAATGAACGGTTTTCAGTCATTGCAGCCCATCCTGCGGCTGTTCTTCCAAACCAGGGGGACGGCGTTACTTGTCGGCATCGCGACGGCAACCGTAACCGTTCTCGCTGGCATCGCGCTTCTTGGCCTGTCGGGCTGGTTCATAACGGCAACAGCTATTGCTGGCCTGAGCATCGCCACGGCGGTTGTGTTCGATGTGTTCGCGCCCGCTGCCGGTATTCGCCTGCTGGCGATCCTGCGCACCGGCTCCCGTTATCTCGAGCGGCTCGTCACACATGATGCAACGCTTGCGATCCTCGCCGCCCTTCGCGAAAAACTGTTCCGCTGCTGGGCGCGCCCGAATGCTGCGAACGCGCTTTTGAAGCGTCCGGCGCGTCTCCTGTTCCGTCTGACCGCAGACATTGATGCGCTGGATTCGCTTTATCTGCGTGTGGTGGTGCCGGTCGGCGCTGCGCTTGCCACCGCACTTGTGGCCGGTATCGCGCTTGGCCTGATGAATCCGCTTTTCGGGCTGCTGGTAGCGCTTGTCCTGCTTGTCGCAGGTCTTGGCCTTCCGCTTTTTGCGGCCCGCCGATCCGAAAAATCCATGCGGCAGCGCGCCAAAGGCACGGAGGCGCTGCGCGCCCGCACCGTCGATCTTGTTGCCGGGCAGACCGAACTTCTGATGGCGGGACGTCTTGAGGAACAGAAGCTGGCATTGGCTCGCGCGGATGGCTACGTCGCCGCATCGGATTGCAAGCTGAACCGCATAGAAATTGTTACCGGCACCGGTTTCGGTATCGTTCATGCGGCCCTGCTTGCTGGTGGCCTCGTGGCGGTTGGATTGCTGATGCAGGCGCAAACCATCGGCGCGCCTGTGGCCGCGCTTGGAATGCTGGTCATTCTGGGTGCGATGGAGCCTTTTTCGGCCTTGCGGCGCGGCGCGATGGAGCTTGGCCGCACCGTACTTGCTGCAAAGCGTGTCGCGCCTCAACTGACGGATGAGGCCAAAGCCGCACTGCCGCAAAGGCCTGTGAAGGGCACGGCCGTTCAGCTGAAAGACGTGTCCGTTCGTCGTGATGGCGCCGACCGCGATGCCCTGAAAAATATCACGCTCGATATTGCTGCCGGTGAGCGTGTTGCCATCGTTGGCACAAGCGGCGCGGGGAAATCGACGCTATTCAATCTGCTCGCCGGAGAAATTCCGACTGATCAGGGCAGCGTCGCAATGCTACCGGCACGGCTCCTCACGCAGCGGACGGAGCTTTTTCAGGACAGTATTCGCGGCAATCTGCGGCTGGCGCGCGCCGATGCAGGCGATCAGGAACTGATGGATGCGTTGGACGCCGCTGGCCTCGGCACGTTTATCGCTGACCTGCCTGCCGGACTGGACGCAATGCTGGGCGAGGGCGGTATGGGTTTGTCAGGCGGGCAGGCGCGACGTCTGGCCCTTGCACGCCTTTTCCTGACCGATGTTCCGCTCTGGCTGCTGGATGAACCGACCGAAGGTCTCGACAGTGCCACTGCCGAGGATGTTCTTGAGCGCCTCAAGGCGCGGGCCGGTTCACGCTCACTGCTGATCGCCACGCATATACGCCGCGAAGCGCGAATTTGTGAACGGATCATTGTTTTAAATCAAGGCGCTCTAATTGAGTCCGTAAGTAAGGGGACAGTGCGCTTTGACGAAATCCTCGAAACCATGAGGTAAGCGATAACAGCACCGGCACTTGGACCGGTAGTTGGAATTGAAGCGGGAAAGTCTTCAGGAACTGCCCGCTTTCAAAAGGGGCGCGCTGGAAGCGCAGCTCATAACACCAGGAGGGCCGGGCAACCCGGCTTAAAGAGATGGAACTCGATATTGTCTCCCTGTCGCGATTGCAGTTTGCAATCACGGCACTTTATCACTTCCTCTTCGTACCTCTGACCTTGGGTCTTTCCGTGCTGCTTGCCATCATGGAAACCGTTTACGTTATGACGGGGCGACTCATCTGGCGGCAGATGACGAAATTTTGGGGTACGCTGTTTGGCATCAACTTTGTCATGGGCGTCGCAACGGGCATCGTGATGGAATTTCAGTTCGGCATGAACTGGAGCTATTACAGCCATTATGTCGGCGACATCTTTGGCGCGCCGCTGGCCATCGAAGGCCTTATGGCTTTCTTTCTTGAAGCAACCTTCGTCGGTCTTTTCTTTTTCGGCTGGGACCGCCTGTCGAAAGTTGGACACCTGATGGCGACCTATGCGGTCGCGGCAGGTTCCAATTTCTCGGCGCTATGGATTCTGATCGCCAATGGCTGGATGCAGAACCCGGTTGGATCGGCGTTCAATCCTGAAACCATGCGCATGGAAATCACCGATTTCTTCGCTGTCCTGATGAACCCGGTCGCACAGGCCAAGTTCGTGCACACGGTTTCCGCGGGCTACGTGACCGCTGCCATTTTCGTTCTCGGTGTCTCGGCCTGGTATCTGCTCAAGGGACGTTCCGTTGAACTGGCCAAACGTTCCATGACCATTGCGGCATCCTTCGGTCTGGCTGCATCGCTTTCGGTTGTCGTTCTCGGTGACGAAAGCGGCTATCTGGCCAACGAACACCAGAAGATGAAGATTGCGGCCATCGAAGCCATGTGGGAAACGGAACCGGCTCCGGCGTCGTTCACGGTGTTCGGCTTCCCCAACCAGGAGGCGCGCGAAACCCATTTCGCGGTGCATATTCCATGGGTCATGGGCCTGATCGGCACCCGCTCTCTCACAACCCCGATCCAGGGTATCAACGACCTGGTCCAGAACGCGGAAAACCATATCAGGAACGGTATCGTCGCCTATGACGCCTTGCAGAAAATCCGCGCGGCGGGCGATACGAGCGCCGTTCCGCAGGACGTAAAGGACGTTTTTGCCGATAACAGCCAGTGGATGGGCTATGCGCTCCTGCTGAAGCGCTATGTCGATGATCCGCGTCAGGCAACCGACGAGCAGATCACGCAGGCAGCCAACGACACGGTTCCCGGCGTCCTGCCTCTGTTCTGGGCCTTCCGTATCATGGTGGGTATCGGTTTTCTGCTGATCTTGCTGACGGGCACATTCTTCGTGCTGTCCGCACGCCGCGCGCTCGACCGCTACCCGTTCCTGCTGCGGATTGCCGTGTTTGCGATACCGCTGCCGTGGATCGCAGCCGAAATGGGCTGGATCGTCGCGGAGTTCGGTCGCCAGCCCTGGGTCATCGAAGGCATATTGCCCACGGCAATCGGTGTTTCAAATCTCGGAGCATCCACCGTATTGCTGACGATACTTGGTTTCGTGGCGATCTATACGGTTCTCTTCATCATCGAGATGGGCCTGATGATCCGCGCCATCAAGGCTGGACCTGAACCCGACAGCAAGCCGGAAGCAGTTCTCGCCCCGGCCAGCATAGCACCTGCGGAGTAAGGATCATGATACTCAGCGATTTGTTGGACTATGAAACCCTGCGCATCATCTGGTGGTTGTTGCTCGGTGTATTGCTGATCGCCTTTGCCGCGATGGACGGTTTTGACCTTGGCGTCGACATTCTCCTGCCCGCCATTGGCAAAACCGATGTCGAGCGGCGCATCATCATCAATACGATTGGCCCAGTCTGGGAAGGCAACCAAGTCTGGTTGATCCTTGGCGGCGGCGCAATTTTTGCGGCCTGGCCGCCGCTCTATGCGGTGTCTTTCTCGGGCTTTTATCTGGCGATGTTTGCCATCCTGTTCGCACTCATCCTGCGTCCGGTCGGCTTCAAGTATCGCTCCAAGCGTGACAGCGAGGCTTGGAAAAGAGGTTGGGACTGGGCGCTGTTCATCGGCGGTTTCGTTCCTGCCCTCATCTTTGGTGTTGCCGTTGGCAACGTCCTGCAGGGCATCCCGTTCCGTCTGGCTGACGACCTGCAGATATTCTACGAAGGCTCGTTCTTCGGTCTGCTCAATCCGTTCGCGCTGCTTTGCGGCGTGCTTTCGGTGACGATGCTCTCCATGCATGGCGCTTCATGGCTGGTGCTGAAGACGACCGGCGATGTCCAGGCGCGCGCGCGGTCCTATGGCAGCATCGCGGCCCTTCTGACGATCCTGCTCTATGTGCTGGCTGGCGTCGTCAGCTGGTTCTGGATTTCGGGCTACCGGATCACGAGCGCCATCGTCACGGATGGACCGTCCAATCCGCTACGCAAGACAGTGGAACTGGATCACGGTGCATGGTTTGCCAATTATGCGAACTATCCAGTCCTGCTGATCGCTCCGGCGCTTGGCATTCTGGGAGCGCTGGCGGTCTTGGTGACCCTGCGCAGCCGCCGGGAAATTGCGCCGCTGCTGTTTGGAAAGCTGTCGATCTTCGGCATCATTTCATCGGTCGGCGTATCGATGTTCCCGTTCATCCTGCCATCGTCAATCGATCCCCGTGCAAGCCTGACGGTGTGGGATTCGTCGTCCAGTCATATGACACTGTTCATCATGCTGGTTGTGACGATCATCTTCCTGCCGCTGATCGTCGCCTACACATCCTGGGTCTACAAGGTTCTGTGGGGCAAGGTGGACAAGAACATGATCGAAGATGACAGCAATCACGCCTACTAGAAACCGCTCTAATCGGAAAGGAAACAAAATGTGGTATTTTTCCTGGTTATTGGGGCTCCCGCTTGCAGCCGCTTTCGCCGTACTCAATGCCATGTGGTACGAGTTGATGGACGACCGGGCGCGTAAGCGTCTCGCCGCCGATCCGACTGCGGAACTGGCGCGCGAAGGCAAGAAACATCATTGAAGCGAATGAAAACGGCCCGGAAACGGGCCGTTTTCCTTGCTACTTCCGGCTCAAGGCTGCGGTATCGTCAGCTCCGCCACAAAATCATAGGCATCGCCACGATAGAGCGATTTTGTAAATTCAACGACGCGGCCAGACGGCAGATAGGAAATGCGCTCGATGGACAAGCCCGCATCTCCTTCCTTGACGCCGAGAATGCGCGCGTCCGGATCTTTGATATTGCAGGCAGCGATGCGCTGGACAGCACGAACAGGCCGAAAGCCGGTGCGGCTCAGTTCGGCATAAAGCGATCCCTTGACCACGTCCGGATCGGGCAGGATTTCGCTTGAAAGGCTGGCCCGTTCGATCGCCAGCGGCAGATCGCTCGCCATGCGCAGGCGACCAAGGCGGGCGACACGGGTTTCGGAGGAAACACCGAGTTTCATCATTTCTTCCGGCGAGGGATAATAAAGGCCGCGTTCCAGCCATTTGGATTGCGTGGTAATGCCGCGACGCGCCATGTCTTCCGTAAAGGAGGTCAGCATCGAAAGCGATTGCTGCACTCGCTCGCTCGGACGCACGACGAATGTACCAGAACCATGGCGGCGCACGAGAAGCCCGGCCTTCACCAGATCGTCGACGGCCTTGCGCACCGTGACGCGGCTTATATTGGCATATTCGGCAATGTCGCGTTCCGGCGGCAAAGCTTCGCCGTCGACCAGTTGTCCGGCGCGGATCGCAGCTTCCAGCGATTGGCGCAGCTGCATGTAGAGAGGCCCCCCGGAAGACGGGGCGGAACCTTGCAGGTTCTTGGGCAGGAAGGCGCTGAAATTTCCGCTCATTCACGCGCCTTTCCATTTTGCGGCCCATATCGCTTCAGTGCGAGCTGTAAGGCGCCGGTCAAAGCATCCGCGGCAGGCTTGACGAGAAGTTTCTGCTGATGGGGCGGCAGCCATTCCACATAGAGCGGCGCCATGCCGCCAAGCAGGCTGATGCGTTCGGCACCCTGTTTGATCAGCATGTCGAGAGTTTCGCTGATATAACCGGCGGAACGCTCCAGCAGCATGCGTGCCGTGTCGTCGCCTTCGCTGGCATACTGGAAAACACGAGGAGCATATTTTCCGAAGTCGCCGGGTTTTGCCGTCCAGGCAAATTCAACCAGATTGTCGGGATTATTGTCGAACTCATTGAGAAGGTCGGTGGTCAGGCGCGTGCGCGGATGGATGCCATCATGCACAAGCAGGCTTTCCTGCAGCAGGCTTTGACCGAGCCGCGCGCCGCTGCCGAGATCGCTCAAGGGGAAACCCCAGCCGCCGACCGAATGAATATGGCCGTTTCGGCGCGTGATATAGGCCGTGCCGGTGCCGAGAATGGCAACGATACCGTCCTGATCGCCAAGCGCGCCCTGCAGGGCGATCACCCCGTCAAATTCTACATTGGAGTGCGCGAAGGGAAGGCCCCGCTCTATCGGAAGGCCTGCGCCGACGACATTGCCGCCAGCGAGGCCGAGAACGGCGTGACTGGTTGCATAATGCACCTTGTCCAGTCCGGCATCCTCAAAAGCGTTGTCGATCGCCCCGATCACATTGATCAAGGCCGTCTGTGGATCGGTGACGATATTGGCAGAGCCGCTGCGTCCCGAACCCAGAATCGCACCATCGCTACCGGCTACAACAGCGCGGCATCCGGTGCCGCCGCCATCAACGCCAATGAAGAATTCAGTCATGAAGATACCTCCAGCCTGAAGATACCAAAAAAATACCATTAACCAAGCAGATTTGTCGGCTTGTGAAAAAAATGATTAATATGTTGAAATAATTCGGGAAAAATGACCGTTTTAAATTTTTATGCGCGAAAGTTGTAAACTTCTCTGGACAATTGGTACGTTTTTGGCATTAATTTCAGCAGAAGGGGAGCGCGATGCCGCTGAGGGCGAGGATCACGCGGGTTTGGGATGGAGACAACCGGCGGGGGCCGGTGCTTTTCCCGTAACGCGAGGAGTGATCGTACCGAAGCGGTCTGGCGTGCTTTCGCCTCTTTTGCGCATCCGCGCTCAAAAAAACGGGAGAAGGTCAAATGGTTCGTAATACGTTCAAACTCATGCTGCTGGGTTCCACGCTTCTGGCGTCGGGATCGGCTGCGCTGGCCGAGGACGTTACGCTGACGGTTGAAAGCTGGCGTAACGATGACCTGCAAATCTGGCAGGAAAAAATCATTCCGGCTTTTGAAGCCAAGAATCCCGGCATCAAGATCAACTTCGCACCGAGCGCGCCGACCGAATATAACGCGGCCCTCAATGCCAAGCTCGATGCAGGTTCCGGTGGAGACCTCATTTCCTGCCGTCCGTTCGACACCTCGCTTGAGCTGTTCAACAAGGGCAAGCTCGCCGACCTGACTGATCTGGAAGGCATGAAGAACTTCTCCGACGTCGCCAAGTCCGCCTGGACCACCGATGACGGTTCCAAGACCTTCTGCGTACCGATGGCCTCGGTCATTCACGGTTTCATCTACAATCAGGAAGCCTTCGACAAGCTCGGCCTCAAGGCCCCGGCCACGGAAGCCGAATTCTTCGAAGTTCTGGAAAAGATCAAGGCAGACGGCAACTATATCCCGATGGCCATGGGCACGAAGGATATGTGGGAAGCCGCAACCATGGGCTACCAGAATATCGGCCCGACCTACTGGAAGGGCGAGGAAGGCCGCAAGGCGCTGATCGCCGGCGAACAGAAACTGACCGACGAGCCATGGGTCGAACCGTTCAAGGTTCTTGCCAAGTGGAAGGATTATCTGGGCGACGGTTTCGAGGCACAGACCTACCCGGACAGCCAGAACCTGTTCACCCTCGGCCGCGCAGCCATCTATCCGGCTGGATCGTGGGAAATCGGCCTGTTCAACACGCAGGCACAGTTCAAGATGGGAGCCTTCCCGCCGCCGGTCAAGAATGCAGGCGACACCTGCTACATCTCCGACCACAACGACATCGGCCTCGGTCTCAACGCTTCGAGCAAGCACGCAGAGCAGGCAAAGGTGTTCCTGAACTGGGTCTCTTCGCCTGAATTCGCGGAAATCTATGCCAATGCGCTGCCGGGCTTCTTCAGCCTGAACTCGACGGCTGTGAAGATGAGCGATCCGCTGGCGCAGGAATTCGTTTCCTGGCGCGAAAAGTGCAAGCCGACCATTCGCTCGACCTACCAGATCCTGTCGCGTGGCACGCCGAACCTTGAGAATGAAACCTGGGTTCAGTCGGCCAACGTCATCAACGGCACCGTGACGCCGGAAGACGCTGCGAAGAAGCTGCAGGAAGGCCTCGACAGCTGGTACAAGCCTGCGAAGTAAAAACGCGGGGCTTTATGGGCGGCGATCGCGGGGGCGCGCCGCCCATATCTTTTCGCCTGGCGCATGGACATGCCGTTTTGCAATCGGTGCAATCCGTGTCAGGTTAAAACATGACGCGAGCATGCAGGGACGGGAGCAAAGTTCCCCGGTTTGCATGCATTCTCGCAATCGAAAGCGCTAACCATCAGTTTATGCATTTCCAGATGTTCGCTTTACGCACTTGCTGGGGATGTTGTTGAAGAGCGAAGTCTATATGAGCCAATCTGCCGACGTGACAGGTATCGTGCACAAGCGCCCGAGGCGTTGGCATATACTTGTATTCCTTCTTCCTTGCGTCCTGATCTACACGGCCGTCATGGTGCTGCCGCTGATCGAGACCTTGCGGCAGGCATTCTTCAATGTAGTCGACGGACAGCGCACTTTCGTGGGGTTTGCGAATTTCCAGGCACTTTTCGGTGATCCAAACTGGT
This sequence comes from Hyphomicrobiales bacterium, assembly GCA_900473915.1. GTDB lineage: Bacteria > Pseudomonadota > Alphaproteobacteria > Rhizobiales > Rhizobiaceae > Brucella. The sequence continues at coordinate 100,724 of UCNG01000012.1, forward strand.
CGCGCGATTTCTGGAATGCGTTGAAAAACAACTTTATATTCTTCTGCATTCACATGCTGGTTCAAAATCCGATCGGCATTCTGCTGGCCGCCATGCTGTCGCTGCCGAAGCTGCGTTTCGCCGCCTTCTACCGCACGGCGATCTTTCTTCCGACGCTGCTGTCCTTCGTGATCGTCGGCTTTATCTGGAAACTGATCCTGTCGCCGATATGGGGCGTGGCCCCATGGATGATGGATTTGGTGGGCCTGAAATGGCTGTTCGGCCCTTGGCTCGGCAAGGCTGATACGGCGCTTGTCACCGTGTCGCTCGTCTCAGTCTGGCAGTTCGTCGGCATTCCGATGATGCTGATCTACGCGGCCCTTCTCAACATTCCCGATGAAATCATCGAGGCGGCGGAATGTGACGGCATCACCGGCTGGAGCCAGTTCTTCAAGATCAAGCTGCCGCTGATCCTGCCATCCATCGGCCTGATCTCCGTGATGACCTTCGTTGCCAACTTCAACGCGTTCGATCTCGTCTATTCGATGCAGGGCGCGCTGGCGGGGCCGGACAAGTCGACCGATATTCTGGGCACGTTCCTTTACCGCACTTTCTTCGGCTTCCAGTTGCAGCTTGGCAATCCGTCGATGGGCGCGACCATCGCCGCCGTGATGTTCCTCATCATTCTGGCAGGCGTGTCGCTCTATCTGTTCGGCATCCAGCGCCGCATGCGCCGCTATCAGTTCTGAGGACGAGACCATGTCGAAAGCACGCACATCGCCCCTTCGCACCACTCTCGTTCATGCGGCTCTGATCTTCTATATGCTGATCGCCGTGTTTCCGGTGGCGCTGACGCTGATCAACTCCTTCAAGGACCGCAATGCGATCTTCCGCACGCCCTTGCAGTTTCCGACCCCGGAAAGCTTCAGCCTCATCGGTTATGAAACTGTTCTGAAGCAGGGCTCGTTTCTGACCTATTTTCAGAACAGCACCATCGTTACCGTGGCCAGTATTTTCTTCGTGATCCTGTTTGGAGCGATGGCAGCCTTCGCGCTCGCCGAATACCGCTTCAAGGGCAACACGCTGATGGGGCTTTATCTGGCCATCGGCATCATGATCCCCATCAGGCTCGGCACGGTTGCGTTGCTGCAAGGCATGGTGGCGGCGGGGCTGGTCAATACGCTGACGGCGCTCATCCTCGTCTATACCGCGCAAGGGCTGCCGCTGGCGATCTTCATCCTGTCGGAATTCATGCGAACCGTATCCGACGATTTGAAGAATGCCGGGCGAATAGACGGCATGTCGGAATATGCGATCTTCTTCAAGCTGGTGCTGCCGTTGATCCGGCCTGCCATGGCGACGGTCGCCGTGTTCACCATGATCCCGATCTGGAACGATCTCTGGTTCCCGCTGATCCTGGCGCCAAGTGAAGCCACCAAGACGGTGACGCTCGGTTCGCAGCTTTTCATCGGTCAGTTCGTCACCAACTGGAATGCCGTCCTGTCGGCCCTTTCACTGGCGATGTTCCCGATCCTCATCCTCTATGTTCTCTTCTCGCGGCAGCTGATCCGCGGCATTACCGCGGGGGCTGTAAAATGAGTTCTGCAATGCAAAATCCTGTCCGTGTACTTTCAGCCGGCCTCGGCAATATGGGGCGCAGCCATGCTCTCGCCTATCACCGCAATCCCGGTTTCGAGATCGTCGGCCTCGTCAATCGCACCAAGGTTGCGGTGCCGGACGAACTGGCGGGCTATGAAATCCATCCTTCCTTCCACGAAGCATTGAAGGAACTGAAGCCCGATCTCGCCTGTGTCGCCACCTATTCGGAAAGCCATGCGGATTATGCCATCGCCGCGATGGAGCAGGGCGCGCACGTGTTCGTGGAAAAGCCACTGGCAACCACGGTTGAAGATGCGCGCCGCGTGATCGACTGCGCGCGCGCCAACGGACGCAAGCTCGTCATCGGCTATATCCTGCGCCATCATCCATCATGGATGCGGCTTATCTCCGAGGCGCGCCAGCTCGGCGGGCCTTATGTCTTCCGCATGAACCTCAACCAGCAGTCCAGCGGCGCCACCTGGGAAACGCACAAAAACCTGATGAACACCACGTCGCCCATCGTCGATTGCGGCGTGCATTATGTGGACGTCATGTGCCAGATCACCGACGCAAAGCCTGTGGAAGTGCGCGGCATGGGCCTGCGCCTCTCCGACGAGATCAAGCCGGACATGTATAATTACGGCCATCTGCAAGTGCTGTTCGATGACGGCACGGTCGGCTGGTATGAGGCGGGCTGGGGTCCAATGATGTCCGAGACCGCCTTCTTCGTGAAGGATGTGATTTCGCCGAATGGCTGCGTTTCCATCGTCATGAACGAGGCCGTGACCAAATCCGACGATGTGGACGCGCATACCAAGACCTCGACCATCCGCGTTCACCGTGCCGAGCGTGGGGCCGATGGCAAGTTCCTGAAACCCGATATGGATCTCTCCATGGCGGATGAACCCGGCCATCAGGAACTGTGCGAACGCGAGCAGGCCTATATGCTCAAGGCCATCCGCGAGGATATCGATCTCAACCGCCATATGGATGACGCGCTGCAATCGCTGCGCATCTGCCTTGCGGCGGATGAAAGTGTGCGCACCGGCAAGCCGGTAAAGCTATAAGGGAATTTGATACGTGGGATCGCTGCTACTCAAATCGGTACACAAGCGCTATGGCGCGCAGGAAGTCCTGAAGGATATCAATCTGGAAGTGCGGGACGGGGAGTTCATCATCTTCGTCGGCCCTTCCGGCTGCGGCAAGTCAACGCTGCTGCGTTCCATCGCCGGTCTGGAGGACGTTTCCTCCGGTCAGGTGCTCATCAACGGCGATGATGTAACCGTCACGCCGCCTTCCAAGCGCGGCATCGCCATGGTGTTCCAGTCCTATGCGCTTTACCCGCATCTGACGGTGAAGGACAATATGGGGCTTGGCCTCAAGCAGGCAGGCACACCCAAGGCAGAGATTGAAACGCGCGTTTCGAAAGCTTCCGCCATGCTGTCGCTCGATCCATATCTGGGGCGGCGCCCGGCTGAAATGTCGGGCGGCCAGCGCCAGCGCGTCGCCATCGGCCGTGCACTGGTGCGAGAACCGGAACTGTTCCTGTTCGACGAACCGCTGTCGAACCTCGATGCAGCACTTCGTGTTCAGACGCGGCTTGAGATTGCCAAGCTGCATCGCGAGCTCAAGGCGACAATGATCTATGTGACGCACGATCAGGTCGAGGCCATGACGCTGGCTGACCGCATCGTGGTTCTTAATGCCGGTCGTATCGAGCAGGTCGGCTCGCCGATGGAGCTCTACAACAAGCCGGACAATCTGTTTGTCGCGGGCTTTATCGGTTCGCCTCAGATGAATTTCGTCGATGGTGCCCGCATCGGGGACGCCGGAGCGAAAACGGTCGGTATCCGGCCCGAGCATATTTCCGTCAGCCGCGATAGCGGCAGATGGAAAGGAAAGGTCATCCACGCCGAACATCTCGGCGCCGATACGATACTTTACGTCGAAACCGAAGCAGCGGGCCTGATAACGGTGCGGCTGTTCGGTGAACATCACTACAATGAGGACGACGTAATCTTCATCACGCCCGACGACGGCAAGGTGCACCGGTTCGATGTGAACGGCAACGCGATCCGCTGAACCGGACATTTCATATTGTCTGACAAAGCCGTACCCTCGCAGGTGCGGCTTTTCTTTTTCAGAGAATCGGCAGCGTCCAGGGTGTGGAGTTTTTACCATCCGCCAACGGACAAAACGCCTCATGTCCTCTCTGCGCAAAAAGAGAATACGCCGTAATAGGTAGAAACAGTACCATTGAGTACTGACGTTTTCGTCAATCAAGAGCAATAATATTGCGGCACACGATAACGAAACTTTCCACTTAAAATCCCATCTAAACCACGGAAATAAGCTTGTTTCGTCCAGTGTATGCTGGGCCGCTGTGAAGCATGGGCGAACCGGTTTCACAAAAGAGTGCCGATGGAACCGAAAAATAATCTTGCTTTATTTTTGAACCCGTTCCACCCTGAATGCGGATGGTGCCGAAGGAGGAAATCGGCGCCATGTCGCATGGGAGGAGCAAGACCGGCGGAGTGGCAATCACGCGCCGAAAGTGTTTCCGGAGGCTCCGGAACCAGTTTGAAATCCCCCGTTCGACATACCGTAAATTTGCGAGGCCAGTGGCGAGGCCAGTTTCGAGGGTTCCCCGCATGAGCGATGATGTCGTACTATCCCTGCATGTTCCCGAGCCGGAATGGCGTCCGGGTGACGTGCCGGATTTCTCCCATGTCAAAATCCCGCGTGCGGGCAGCGTGCGCAGGCCGGAGATCGATGAAAAACCGGAAGCGATGCGCGATCTAGCTTTCAGCATCATCCGTGTTCTCAATCGAGAGGGCGAGGCGGTCGGTCCATGGGCGGGAACGCTCACCGATGACGAGCTGAAAGACGGGCTTCGCCACATGATGATCCTGCGCGCCTATGATGCGCGCATGATGATGGCGCAGCGCCAGGGCAAGACCTCGTTCTACATGCAGCATCTGGGCGAGGAGGCGGTGAGCTGCGCTTTCCGTAAAGCGCTCCGCAAGGGCGACATGAATTTCCCGACCTATCGTCAGGCCGGTCTGCTTATTGCTGACGACTACCCGCTCGTCACGATGATGAACCAGATTTTCTCCAACGAACAGGACCCGTTGAAAGGCCGCCAGCTCCCGGTGATGTATTCGTCGCAGGAGCATGGCTTCTTCACCATTTCCGGCAATCTGGCGACGCAATATACGCAGGCCGTCGGCTGGGCTATGGCATCGGCCATCAGCCACGATACGAAGATCGCCGCCGCATGGATCGGCGACGGCTCCACAGCCGAAAGCGATTTCCATGCGGCCCTGGTTTTTGCCTCGACCTACAAGGCCCCGGTGGTGATGAACATCGTCAACAACCAGTGGGCCATTTCCACCTTTCAGGGCATTGCGCGCGGCGGTTCCGGCACGTTTGCTGCACGCGGCCATGGCTTCGGCATTCCCGCGCTCCGCGTTGACGGCAATGATTATCTGGCCGTTCATGCGGTTGCCAAATGGGCAGTGGAACGCGCGCGCCGCAATCTCGGGCCGACCATCATTGAATATGTGACCTATCGCGCTGGCGGACATTCTACTTCGGACGATCCGTCCGCCTATCGCCCTAAGGCCGAAAGCGATGCATGGCCGCTTGGCGATCCGATCCTGCGGCTGAAAAACCATCTTATCAAGTGCGGCGTCTGGTCGGATGAGCGTCACAAGCAGGCAGAGGCCGAAGTGATGGACCTTGTGGTGGCTGCACAGCGCGAGGCGGAAGCCATTGGCACGCTGCATGACGGCCGCAAGCCATCCATGCGCGACATGTTCGAGGATGTCTATGCTGAAACGCCGCCGCATCTTATCCGCCAGCGCCAGGAAGCGGGGTTTTAATCCATGACGAGAATGACAATGATCGAGGCGATCCAGAACGCCCACGATATCGCCATGGAGCGCGACAAAAACGTCGTCGTGTTCGGCGAGGATGTGGGCTATTTCGGCGGCGTTTTCCGCTGCACGGCTGGCCTCCAGAAGAAATACGGCAAGGAGCGCTGCTTCGACGCGCCGATCAGCGAGCTTGGCATTGTCGGCACTGCCATCGGCATGGCCGCCTATGGCCTTCGCCCCTGCATCGAAGTGCAGTTCGCTGACTATGTCTATCCGGCCTATGACCAGATCGTCTCGGAAGCGGCACGCCTGCGCTATCGCTCTGCGGGCGAGTTCACCTGTCCTATCGTCATCCGCATGCCTTCCGGCGGGGGCATCTATGGCGGACAGACGCATAGCCAAAGCCCGGAGGCCCTGTTCACCCACGTATCGGGGCTGAAAACCGTCATGCCGTCCACGCCTGCCGACGCAAAGGGGCTTTTGCTTGCGGCGATCGAAGACCCGGACCCGGTCATCATGTTCGAGCCGAAGCGCCTTTATAACGGACCGTTCGACGGGCATCATGACCGCCCGGTAACATCGTGGAAAAAGCATGATCTCGGCGATGTGCCGGAAGGCTATTACACCGTGCCGCTCGGCAAGGCTGCTATTCGCCGCGAAGGCAGCGATGTGACGGTGCTCGCCTATGGCACGATGGTTCATGTGGCGCTTGCAGCCGCCGAGGAAACCGGCGTCGATGCGGAAGTGATTGATCTCCGCACATTGCTTCCGCTTGATACCGAGACCATCATGGCGTCGGTGAAAAAGACCGGGCGCTGCGTGATCGTGCATGAAGCGACGCTGACCTGCGGCTATGGCGCGGAACTTGCCGCTCTCGTGCAGCGCGATTGCTTCTATCATCTGGAGGCGCCAATCATCCGCGTCACCGGATGGGACACGCCTTATCCGCATGCGCAGGAGTGGGCCTATTTCCCCGGCCCGGACCGGGTGGGCCGCGCGCTTACATCGATCATGGAAGCTTGAGGGGGCGACGCAAATGGCACATTTTACGATCAAGCTCCCTGATGTTGGTGAAGGCGTTGCCGAGGCCGAACTTGTCGAATGGCATGTGAAAGTTGGCGATATCGTGCGCGAGGACGATCTTCTCGCCGCCGTCATGACCGACAAGGCGACGGTGGAAATTCCGTCGTCGCGCGGTGGCAAGGTCATCGCCATCAATGGCGAAGTGGGCGAGAAGATCGCGGTCGGGTCCGAACTGGTACGGCTGGAGATCGAGGGGGGCTCCTCAGAGGAAAAGGCTGAGGAAAAACCGGCTCCGGCGGCAGCGGAAGCAGCAAAGCCGCAACCCGTGCCGACGCCTGAAACACCTGTTCTATTGCAGACGCCTGTTCCTCCGAAAGCAGACGCACCGAAGCGCGAAGCCGCAAGCCGCGCTTTCTCCGGCGCGGGTCCGATACGCAGCGAAGGCGAAAAGCCGCTTGCTACGCCTTCTGTCCGGTTGCGCGCCCGCGATGCGGGTGTCGATCTGCGCCGCGTTCGCGGCACGGGACCGGCGGGGCGCATCACGCATGATGATCTCGACCTCTATTTCCAGCAGGAAACCGGCGCGGCTCCGGCTCTGTCCGGCTACGCGGCTGACACTTCGGTGAATGAGATCAAAGTCATCGGCCTTCGCCGCAAGATTGCCGAACGCATGGCGGAAGCCAAGCGCCATATTCCGCATATCACCATCGTCGAAGAAGTCGATGTCACGCAATTGGAGGAACTGCGCAGCCACCTCAACAATGAGAAGAAGGAAGGCCGTCCGCGCTTGACGCTTCTGCCCTTCATCATTCGCGTAATCGTGAAAGCCGTGAAAGAACAGCCCGGCCTTAATGCGCATTTCGATGACGAAGCCGATATTATCCGCCAGTTCGGCGGCGTGCATGTCGGCATCGCCACGCAGACGCCCAACGGCCTGATCGTGCCGGTCGTGCGCCATGCGGAAAGCATGAGCGTGTTTGCGGCGGCCTCCGAATTGTCGCGCGTTACCGATGCGGCGCGCAACGGCACGGCCAAACGGGAGGAACTGACCGGTTCCACCATCACCATCACGTCGCTTGGGCCCCTCGGCGCAATCGCCACGACGCCGATCATCAATCGCCCGGAAGTCGCGATTGTCGGCATCAACAAGATGGCCGTGCGCCCCATGTGGGACGGAGCGCAGTTCGTGCCGCGCAAGATGATGAACCTGTCGTGCAGTTTCGATCATCGCGTGATCGACGGCTGGGATGCGGCGGTTTTCGTGCAGAAGCTGAAAAGCCTTCTGGAAGCGCCTGCGATGATTTTTGTAGAAGGCTGATCGAATGAGCGAGATTTCCTGCAAACTCCTGATCATCGGCGGCGGCCCCGGCGGCTATGTCTGCGGCATCCGGGCAGGCCAGCTTGGCATCGACACGGTGCTGGTGGAAAAGACGCGGCTTGGCGGCACCTGCCTCAATGTGGGCTGCATCCCGTCCAAGGCGCTTATCCATGCAGCCGACGAGTTCCATCGGCTTTCCGTCTTTGCATCCAAGGGCGCGCTCGGCATCACGGCTGAAAACCCGGCAATCGATTTCGCCAAAACGCTTGAATGGAAGGACGGCATCGTCAACCGTCTCAACAGCGGCGTGGCTGGTCTCCTGAAACGGTCGCGTGTGCGCATGTTCCATGGGCAGGCACGTTTTCTCGACGGGAAGACCGTTCTCGTTGAAACCGATACGGGTCGCCAGACGATCCATGCCGAAAACATCGTGATCGCGACCGGCTCGGTTCCGGTGGAAATTCAGGCGCTGCCTTTCGGCGGGAAGGTCATTTCATCCACCGAAGCGCTGTCGCTGGAAAAAATACCGGAAAAGCTCGCCATCGTTGGCGGCGGCTATATCGGGCTTGAGATCGGTACGGCCCTTGCCAAGCTTGGCGCGAAGGTGACCGTGGTTGAGGCAACCGACCGTATCCTGCCGCAATATGATGCGGAACTGACGCGTCCGGTCATGGCACGCCTGAAGGCGCTCGGCGTCGAAGTTCTGACCGGCACTTCCGCCAAGGGACTTTCAAAGGGTGAGACCGGGCTTGAAGTCCTGACTGTCGACGGAACTACGAAAACCATCGAGGCTGACAAGATCCTCGTCACCGTAGGCCGCAAGCCGCAGACTGATGGCTGGGGCTTGAGCGAAATCCGGCTGGATATGGACGGGCGTTTCATCCGGATTGACGAGCGTTGCCGCACTTCGATGCGGGGCGTCTACGCCATCGGTGACGTGACCGGCGAGCCGATGCTTGCGCATCGTGCGATGGCACAGGGCGAGATGGTGGCGGAAATCATCGCCGGTGGAAATCAGGTATGGGACAAGCGCTGCATTCCTGCTGTCTGCTTCACCGATCCGGAGATTGTCACCGTCGGGCTGTCACCGGACGAAGCTCGCAAGGCCGGTCATGAAATTCAGGTCGGCGTCTTCCCGTTTCAGGCCAATGGCCGGGCCATGACCATCGAGCGCGAAGACGGCATGATCCGTATCGTTGCGCGTGCCGATAACCACCTTATCCTCGGCATTCAGGCGGTAGGCGTCGGCATATCGGAGCTTTCATCCTCCTTCGCGCAAGCCGTGGAGATGGGCGCAAGACTGGAAGATATCGCCGCTACGATCCACGCGCATCCGACATTGAGCGAAGGCTTTGCCGAAGCCAGCATGAAGGCGCTCGGCCACGCCCTCCATATCTGACTTTATGATTTGCGCTCGTGCCGCCAGAAGAAAATGGCGGCACCGGCAACCATGGCAGCAAGCGCGAACCATGTGACGGCATAGGAAAGATGGCTGTTGCGGAATTTCACGACCGTCAGCCCTCCGATGGGCAGCGTCCCAGTGCCGGATTTTGCATCGGCATCGATGAAATAGGGCGCAACCTGATCCAGATTTAGCTTCTGTGCAAAGGCAGCGACATCGCGTGAGTTCCAGTCATTGCGCGCCGGATCGTTGGGGCGCAGGAAAAACCCGCCCGGCTCCGGCATGCGCAACAGTCCGGTTACGGTCGTTTCTCCGGCAATCTGCGTTTCCCCGCGCGATGACGGATCGCGCTTGTCGCCTGGGACGAAGCCGCGATTGATGAAGGTCAGCGCACCATCGGATGAGCGCATCGGCGTCAAAACCCAATAGCCTGCGCCGCGTTCGGTCAGTGCATGGACCAGAACTTCCTTGTCGTTCAGATAGGTGCCAGTCAGCGTGACGTGACGGTATTCGTCATCCTTCTGGTTGACATTGGCCCAGTCATCCCGCCCGGGCGCGGCGACCGGCTCGGCATGAACCCGCGCATCGACCCTCTCGATAAGATCGAGCTTCCATTCCAGGCGTTCCACCTGCCAGATGCCGAGCCCCATGAAGATGAGGAAGAACAGCGCTCCCAACACCGAAATCAGGCCGAGGAAGAAACGCGAGGAAGTCTTCTGGACCGCTTGTTCATTTTTGGGGGAGGGCATCATCCTGTCCTTCGATCACGGCAGCCAACAGGGCCTGATAGAGAAAGTGGCCTTCTATAGCAAAAATGCAATGGCGATAAAGGGCGGAACCACAAAAGAACGTGATCGCTGAACTTGTCATCTGCAAGCCGGATTTCTCATAGTGGCGGAAAGAGAATCGAACCATTTCTGAGAAGTAGCTGAAGATGACGGATTGCATCGTTGTGGGTGCCGGTATGGTGGGCGTCGGAGCGGCGCTCGCCTTGCAGGAAAGAGGCTGGTCCGTACTTCTCGTTGACCGGAAAGTTCCGGGAACGGAAACGAGCTATGGCAATGCTGGAATTATCCAGACCGAAGCCGTCAGTCCCTATGCCTTGCCGCGCGCGCCTTTGGAACTGCTGAAGGCGGCATTGGGCGCCAATAATCAGGTCACATGGCGGCTTCGAGACATGCCCGGCCAAATCGGCCCGTTGTCGCGCTACTGGCATAATTCAGAAGCCGGACGTCATCGCACGGCATCGCAGTTCTATGCACGCATGATCCGGCGCGCCACCGACGATCATGCGCCGCTGATTGAAGCGTCAGGCGCGGAGAACCTTATCAGGCGGACCGGACTGCGCGAACTGCATCGTTCTGCCCGATCGTTCGAGCTTTCCGCACGTGACGCGGAATTGAAAAAGCGGGAATTCGGCGTTGCCAGCGTCATTGAGGATAGCAAGGCTGTCAGTGCCGCCGAACCGGGCTTGAAGACCGGACTGGCTGGAGCCATTCACTGGACCGACCCATGGTCTTGTTCCGATCCCGGCGCGCTTGTCCAGGCCTATGCCGACCTGTTCGTCAAGCGCGGCGGTATTCTCGTACATGGCGATGCGCACAGCTTGCGGCAGGATGGCTTCGGCTGGCAGCTCGATACGGCGGATGGTCCCCATGCTGCACGTCAGGTCGTGCTCGCGCTTGGTCCGTGGAGCCCGGAAATCCTCCGCACTTTCGGCTATAAAATTCCTCTGGTTATCAAGCGCGGATACCATCAGCATTTTTCCGGTACGGGACCGAAGGTGCCTGTTCTGGATGTGAGCAATTCGACCGTCGCAACACCGATGCGTGCGGGTTTGCGCATCCTGACCGGGGCTGAGTTGACGCCACTGGGCAGCGTGGCGCGGCATGAGCAATTGAGCAGGTCTATCAAGGCGGTAGCCGAGCTTTTCGACATAGGCGCACCTGTGGAGCAGACGCCATGGTTCGGCAGCCGCCCATGCATGCCGCGCATGCTGCCTGTCGTGGCGGAAGCGCCGCGGCACAAGGGCTTATGGCTGAATTTCGGGCATGGGCATCAGGGATTCACGCTTGGGCCAACGACGGGACGGCTTCTGGCAGAGCGTATGAGCGGTGAAGCAAAGGACGCCGAACTCTACAGCGCGCTTGATCTTCCTCGCTGAGTATCCAGGCGTTTAAAATTAAAGCGCCTGCCGCATTCGAGGCGAATGCGCGGCGCTAGAAAATATCTCGGTATATCGTTTCGCTATCAGGCAAGTTTATGGATCTTGCGTCTGCGGTGCGAATAGCCGCCTTTCGACAGGCGCAATACGTTGCAAACCTGTGTCTTGTCTTCCGAAGGTTTTGGCATCTGTTCGTGAATGCGCCGCAGAATCTGCTGCGTAACTGTACGTTCCTTATCGCTCGCTGCTGGACCGATAATAATGCTTTTCATCGATCATTCTCCCTATATTCTGGGCGCGAGGCAGTTTTCGAGCTGCCTCGACCGATTATCAAGAATGTACGAATGAACTAAGTATTAACCAATTTTTACATCTTGACAAGCGCATCTGCGCAACAGTTCGCAACCCATTGCAAAGCATGAAGAAAAGCCGAATCGCGTGCGCGATCCGGCTTTATTTCCCAGCAATTCTCAATGGTCAGTCGCGGTTGCCCGTCAGGATCTCGCGTTTTCCCACATGGTTGGCCGGACCAACCAGTCCATCCTTTTCCATCCGCTCGACGAGGGAGGCGGCGCGGTTATAGCCGATACCGAGGCGGCGCTGGATATAGGAGGTGGAGCACTTCTTGTCGCGCATCACCACCTTGACGGCCTGTTCATAGACGTCGTCGCCATCTTCCGAGCCCATCGAGGTGGCGTCGAACACAGCGGCTTCTGGCGTTGCGTCTTCTTCTTCCTCGTCTTCCGTGACGGTTGCCAGATAGTCCGGGCGTCCCTGTTCCTTCAGGTGGTTGACCACCTTTTCCACTTCCTCGTCGGAAACGAACGGACCATGGACACGGACGATACGCCCGCCGCCTGCCATGTGCAGCATGTCGCCCTGTCCGAGAAGCTGCTCGGCCCCCATTTCACCGAGGATTGTGCGGCTGTCGATCTTCGAGGTGACCTGGAAGGAGATACGGGTCGGGAAGTTTGCCTTGATCGTACCGGTAATAACGTCGACCGACGGACGCTGCGTTGCCATGATGAGGTGAATACCGGCGGCGCGAGCCATCTGGGCGAGACGCTGGACGGCGCCTTCGATGTCCTTGCCCGCTACCATCATCAGGTCGGCCATCTCGTCGATGATGACCACGATGTAAGGCATCGGCGTCAGGTCGAGTTCTTCCTGAATATAGGTAGCTTCACCCGTTTCCTTGTCGAAGCCGGACTGCACCGTGCACATCACGGTTTCACCCTTGCCCTTGGCGGAGGCGGCGCGAGCGTTGAAGCCCTCGATATTGCGCACGCCGAGGCGGGCCATCTTGCGATAGCGCTCTTCCATTTCGCGCACGGCCCATTTCAGGGCAACGACGGCCTTCTTCGGGTCGGTAACAACCGGGGTGAGCAGATGCGGAATACCGTCATAGATGGACAGTTCCAGCATCTTCGGATCGACCATGATCAGACGGCATTCTTCCGGCTTGAAGCGGTAGAGCAGCGACAGGATCATGGTGTTGATGGCAACCGACTTGCCCGAACCGGTGGTGCCAGCCACCAGAAGGTGAGGCATCTTCGCCAGTTCTGCGATGATCGGTTCGCCGCCGATCCCCTTGCCGAGGCAAAGCGGCAGCCGATAGTTCGACGCCTCGAACGTGCGGCTGTCGATCATTTCGCGCAAGTAGACGGTTTCGCGGTTGGCGTTCGGCAGTTCGATGCCGATGACATTGCGGCCCGGAACGACGGCAACGCGAGCGGAAAGCGCCGACATGGAGCGAGCGATATCGTCGGCAAGGCCGATGACGCGCGAGGATTTGACGCCGGGCGCCGGTTCAAACTCATAGAGCGTGACGACAGGGCCGGGACGGACATGGATGATCTCGCCGCGCACGCCGAAATCCTCCAGCACGCTTTCGAGAAGTCCGGCGCTGCGCTCCAGCATTTCCTGCGTGATGACATTTCCGTCCTGTTCGGGCGGCATCTGCAACAGGTCACGCGGGGGGAACTCATATGCGCCGTGCATGACAGGCGCTTCCGCACGGGGGAGGGGCTGCGGCTGGTAAAGCGCAATCGAAGGCGCGGCTTTGGCAACAGGCGCGGGCGCTTCGATGACTGGCTCGGGAATTTCCACTTCCTCGACCACATGCTCGTCCGCCTCGGCAACGGTCAGCACGATTTCATCTTCGGTGGCTTCGCCGGCAATTTCGGGCGCAATTTCCGGCTCGGTCGCAACAGGTAGTGGCGCGGGCGCTTCAACCTCTGCCACAGCAACGGGCTGCGGTGCGGCCACTTCAACCGGAGCAGGGGCAACCGGCGTTTCCGCGACGGGCTGAACGGGCGCGGCAGCAACCGGCTCAGGCTGCTTGTTCCATTCGCGAATGCGGAACTGCGCCAGAATGGATTCAACCGTTGGCAGGGGCTTGCGCGGTTCTGCCTGTACAGCCGAGACGAGAGGCTCCGCAGGGACAAGCGCGGTATCGACGCCGCAGCCTTCCCAGAAAGCGAAGTCGGAAAGATAGGTGAACGCTGACGGCTGCTCTGGATTTGCAGATTCGGCTACAACGGCGACCGTTTCCGGGGCGGTTACGACAGGCGGAGTGACGACAGCAACGGGAGCTGCAGGCATTGCGGGAGGAACAGGCGCCACCGGCGAACGAACCATGCTCTCCGATACGGTTTTCTGGAGTTCGGCAACGGCCATGGGCTGTGCTTCGGCAACCTTTTCAACGCTGATCGCTGGCTGCGCTTCAGTTGCGTGGGCTTGCGAGCGCTCATTGATGCTCGGCAGTTCCTCACCGCGACGACGCATAAGCTCGACTTCCGGCGTGCGGGTAAAGCGAACATTCTCACCGAGTGAAAAATGGATTTTCCAGGCATCATCGCTGGCAGGATTGGGGCTTCCCGTCTGGCCGCGAGGCTGCTTCGGGTCCTGAGCGTTCTCTGCACGATTTCCTGTCGATGGGGGGAAATTTTCTCTCAAATTACGCATGATACCTGAACCATAGATACTGTCGCCTGAATGAGCCCAAGTAATAAAAAATGAAGGTTAACAACCCCCTTCCGAAACACCCCAAAAGACAGAAATTTCTTGCAACCAAATAGCGCCCACTGGAAACGGATCGCGATCCATATTACCATCGGTTGCAGCATAAAAATAAACAATAACAGATTGTTAAAGAAGTTTCTTACATTGATTTATTCGAATGGAAACAATTACAGGTAGCGGTGTGGCCTGTTAATTTTGCTATTCGGGGCATCCCGAAGGTAAATGCCAGTTCACGCGGAGCAGACTCACTCGTCAGTCCCGGGCGAGCGCCACCACCGGGTCGAGTTTGGAGGCATTGCGGGCCGGAATAAAGCCGAAACCGATGCCGATCAGGCTTGAACAGACAAGCGCCACCACGATGGAAGCCGGTGAATAGATGAGCTGGAACATTGAATTGAACTGAGCGAACAGCACGCCGAATCCGGCAGCGATGAGCACGCCGAGAACGCCGCCAATCAAACAGACCAGAATCGCTTCGATCAGGAATTGCTGCAGAATGTCGCTCTGGCGTGCGCCGATTGCCATGCGGACGCCGATCTCGTTGATTCTTTCGGAAACAGCCACGAGCATGATGTTCATCACGCCAATGCCGCCGACGAAAAGCGATATGCCTGCAATGCTGGAGACGAGAAGGGCAAGCATCGCGGTCGTGGCCTCAATCGTCTTCTGCAAGCTATCGGTGTTGAATATGGAGAAATCCTTTTCGCCGTGTCTCTTGGTCAAAAAGGCGGTAATCAGCTTCTCAGCTTCCGCAGGGTCCATTGTGTCCGCGACCCGCACGAGGATCATCTGCAATGAGCGGGAGCCGGTCATGCGTGTCTGCATCGTCGTATAAGGCACGAAGACTTCAAGCGTCTGCGCGCCTCCCGGTCCTCGTTCCTCCGCCTTGACCACGCCGACGATCCGCACCGGCATCTTATTCAGAAGAATGATCTTGCCGATAATGGAACCCGCCTCATGGGGAAAGAGGGTCGTCCGTGCAGTGTCGTCCACCACAGCCACCTGTGCCAGATCATCGACGTTGCGTTTATCGAAAAAGCGGCCCTCAAGCAGCTTGCTGTTGCGCGTGACGAAATATTCCGCGCCAACACCGCTCACCGAAACACTGACTTCCTTGTCGTCGACCCGGATTGTCGAACTTTTGGAATCGGATGGAGTCGCCGCCATGACATAAGGCAGTTTCGCAATCTCGGTGGCGTCGCCCAGGTTCAGCGTCGTGATCTGTGCGGCTTTCAGGTCGCCAAAGCCCCTGCCGGGGCTGATATAGAGCGTATTGGTGCCCAGATCGCTGATCTGTTCAAGTATCTGCTTTTGCGAACCTTGTCCCAGCGCCACCACGCAGACAACCGATGCCGTGCCGATGATAATGCCAAGCATCGTCAGAAAAGTGCGGAGCCGATGCGCATTCATAGAGCGGAGCGCCATCGCGAAAGCCTCGTTGAAGCGGTCGCGTATCCCGGCGATAAGCCTCGGCCGGGCAGGGGGCTGCTTGACCGGCACGGACGTCGCTGGCCGCCCGGCCTCGCCGTTTCTCGTATCCGATATGATTTCACCGTCGCGGATTTCGATGATGCGCTGCGCCCTTGCGGCGACCTGCCGGTCATGCGTGACGATGACGACGGTGCGCCCTTCGCGGTTGAGTTCCTGAAGGATGCCGAGAACTTCCTCGCCGCTGTGGCTGTCGAGAGCACCGGTCGGTTCGTCCGCCAGAATGACATCTGCATCGTTGATGAGAGCACGAGCGATGGAGACGCGCTGCTGCTGGCCGCCGGAGAGTTGGCTCGGGCGATGATGGGTGCGCTCCCCCATGCCGAGCCGCTGCAGGATCATTTGAGCCTTCAGGCGCCGTTGTTCTTTTTTCTGACCCGCGTAAATGGCCGGGATCTCGACATTGCCCACGGCATCCAGCTCGCCGAGCAGGTGATAGCGCTGGAAGATGAATCCGAAATGCTCGCGCCGCAGCTGGGCCAGTTCATCCGCTTCAAGGTCCGATGTTGCGCGCCCGGAAATCAGATACTCGCCCTCCGACGGACGGTCGAGACAGCCGAGAATGTTCATCAGCGTCGACTTGCCCGAACCGGACGCACCGATGATCGCCACCATCTCGCCGCGCTCGATGGTCAGGTTCACATGGTTCAGAACCGTGGTGAAATCATCCCCCGACGGATAATGCCGGGAAACGTCCTTGAGCGAGATCAGCGGGGCGTCACTCATGTCAGACACCAGCCGGGGCAGCCGGTGAAGCCTGATTGTCGGTTACGACCTTGTCCCCCTCGTTCAGGCCCGAGCGGATTTCAATATTGACCTTGTCAGTAATTCCGGTTTCGACAGTGCGGTCCTCGATCCTGTGTTCGCCAGTCACGACACGAACCTGTGCCTTGCCGGGTTCACCCGTTTCCTTCAGAGCCGTCACAGGCACGATCAATACGTTCGTTGCCTTTGCCAGCACTACATGAACCTCCGCTGTCATGTAGGTCCTGAGCAGGCCATCCGGATTGGGAACGGTGAAAATACCCTTGTAATAAATGGCCGAAGCGGTCGCCGTGCTGGAGGAACTCACCGACGTCGCCGTGAAGCTCTTGTCGCTGACGACGGAATCCGGAGCCGGCTCGATTTTTTCCAGCTTTGCCTCGTAGCGCCTCTGGTTCTGTCCGGATATGGTGAAATAAAGCGGCATTCCCTCACGAACCTGGGTAATGTCGGCTTCCGAAATGTCCGCCTCGACCGTCATCGCGTCGAGCTGGCCGAGGATGGCGATTGTCGGCGCACTTTGCTGCGCATTGACGGTCTGGCCTTCCTGCGCCACCGTGGCGAGGATCGTTCCATCGATCGGCGCGGTAATGCGGGTATAGGCCAGATTGGTCTCGGCGATCCGGACTTCAACCTTTGCCGCGGCAATTGCAGCTTCGCTGTTGGCGACCTGTGCTTCCTTCGACTTCACGGCGCTGGCCGCCTTGTCGTAGTCCGCTCGCGCGACAGCGTTCTTCCCGATCATCATCTGGTTTCGCGCCAGATCCAGTCTGGCTAGTTCCAGATCGGCGAGATACTGGGCTCGCGTGGCCTCATTCTGGCGAAGCGAAGCTTCGGCCTTGTTCAGTTCGTTCTGCTGGTTGGTCGAGTCAATCAGGGCAACGACCTCGCCCGCCTTGATCTGCTGGCCGGGTTTCACCTTCAGGGAGAGAATGCGGCCGGTTGCCTGCGCGCCGATGGCCACCAGATTTTTCGGCCGCAACGTGCCCGTGGCAAGAACCGAACTTTCGATGTCGCCGCGCTTGATCAGGGTCGTGGCGGGTAGGGGTTCCTCTTTGGTCAGGAAACGAAAGACGAAGTACCCTGCGATCAGCAATGCGATAAGGACGGCCAGCCACAAGCGCCAGCGAAAACGGCGTTTCGATGTGGGTTTCATAGTGGCCTCTTATCGGTTGTCAGCGGAGGAAGCGGCCTAGCCTTGACGATGCGCGGACCTGTATGACCGTCGACCACCTCGGGCTTCGCAACATCGATGCTGCCATTCCAGCCGCCGCCCAATGCTTTTTGCAGGGCGACATAATTCAGGACGAGATCGGTTCGGGCCTGATTGAGATTGGTTTCCGCGCTCAGAAGATCGCGCTGTGCGGTCAATACATCCACAAAGCTCTTTGTGCCCGCACGGTATTGCTCAAGCGTGAGTTCGTTGATCTTGCGGCTGTTGCTGACAATTTTCTGCAACTGGGCCGCCCGCAGCCGGTTCTGGTTGAGCGAAACGCTCGCGTTCTCGACTTCGCTGAGCGCTGTCAGAATAGACTTGCGATAAGCAATAAATGACTGGTCGCGCGCGGCTCGCGCCGCCTCGACATCGGCTTTCAGCTGACCGCCCTGAAAGATCGGGACACGCAGGCTTGGACCGAAGGCCCAGCTGATCGTCGACAGCTTGCCAAGATCACCGAAATTGGCGCCGCCCGTATTGATGTTGCCGGTGAGCGAAACACTTGGATAGAGCAGGGCCTGTTTCTGGCCAACGCTGGCGGTCGAACTTGCATAATCGCGTTCCGCTGCGCGCACATCCGGACGGCTCAGCAACAAATCGGCGGGCAGGCCAGCGCTAACCTTGCGCGGGATCGCCGGGACCGGGCCAGACTTGTTCAGAACGCCAGCCAGCGCCGAAGACGACCGGCCCGTCAGGACGGCCAACTGGTTGAGATATTGGGCGTAGCTGATCCGCAGCCCCGGTATCTGCGATTCCGTTGTCGCGGCCTGCGTCTCCGCGCTCAACAGATCGACCTGGGAAATGTTTCCGGCCTCCAGCTGGCTGCGCGTCAGCGCCACGGTCTGCCGCTGGGATGCGGCGTTGCGCTGCGCGATGGCAATACTGGCCTGCACGCCGCGCAAATTGGCATAGTTGGTAGCAATATCGCCGATCAATGTGACGAGCGCCGCCCGCAACTGTTCATTGGCGGATTCAACATTGTAATAGGCGGCTTCCACACCACGCTTGTTGCCGCCGAAAAGATCAAGCTCCCATGTGGTGTTGAAGCCCATGCTCGATTGATTGGAGGCAAGCGTGTTGTCACTGTCGGAGCGCGTGTATTTGCCGCTTCCATCCAGCTTTGGATAGAGCACGCCTCCGGCAGAGGTGAAGTTGGCGCGGGCTTGCCGCACCTTCGCCTTCGCGGTCGCCACATCCGGGCTGCCCGCGATCCCATCCGCAATCAGTTGATCCAGAACCGGGTCTTTCAGGTTCTTCCACCAGTCGCCCAGCTGCGGGGCGCGGCTTTCAGCCCTGCTGTTCCATCCGGCAGGCGTCAGCACAGTCGGCTTCTGATAATCGGGACCAACGGTGACGCATGCCGCCAGCAACGGGAGGATGCTTCCTAGTACAGTCAGGCGAACAAGTGATATCGTCAAAAAGCTGGTCCTGAAATTTCCGAGCTGTCATCGATTCAGCATATGACTGCTTCGAAAACGAAGCGCCCTTATACCTGCAACGGTTGTGCCTAGGCAGCCCAAGGTAGTGGGAGCGTGCCATGGGTCGCGCCGAGTCGCGGTTTGCGGGCATAATGCCATCCTTCTTTCCCGATCATCAGCGAATGATCGAAGTCAAATGTGGCAATGCACAGAAAATATCAGGATCGTGTCTAGAGCCTGTCAGCGTTCACTGCGGCAAAAACTTTTCCACTTGTCGGAATGCCGCTTCAGGCGCGCTCCAGCCAGTCGGCCAACGAGCGGCGGTTTGCAGCGCGCCCGCGCATTGGTTCGGCCATGCACATGGAGTTGAGAACGGCTTCCTGCGTGGCCTCAGCCGCTGCGCGGAAAAGCGTGTCTATGCGATTTTCATTCAGCACTGCGATCCCGACCACATCACGTTCTTCGTCATGATCGAACGTTACCGCCGTCGAGAAGCCGATAGCAATATCGCCGCTGCCATGGCCCCAGAACGCCCCAAGACGCGCCAGTCCCGCGCCGCAGCGGCGCGTTACGCGCTTCAATTGGCGATGCTCCATCGGAACATCGGTGGCCAGCACCAGAATGACCGAGCCTTTTTCGGGCTGGTCGTCTGCTTTTGGCGAAGGCCTGCGCCCGTCTGGAAGAACCAGATCGCCCGCCCGCCCGAAATTGGTCAGCGCCAGAACGCCGAGGTGATGGGTTTTGCCATCCAGTTCGAACTGGCGCGAGGATGTGCCGATGCCGCCCTTGAAGCCGAAACAGCTCATGCCGGTGCCCGCACCGACATTGCCTTCGCCCACGGTTGCTCCGGCGGTCTTCAAGGCTTCCTGCGCGTCGGCTTCCGTGACGGCCATGGCCTGAATATCGTTGAGCGGGCCGTCATTGCATTCCAGAACCACCGGATTGACGGTGGCCGTCGTGCGCCCGATATCGGGGTTGCCCGCAATCGCTTCGCGGATCAGCGCATTGGCGCAGGTTCCAACGCCAAACGTATTGGTGAGCAGGATCGGCGTTTCCAGCGTTCCCAGTTCCTCAACCTGCACAAGACCGGTGCTTTTGCCAAAACCATTGATGACATCGCAGGCGGCCAGCACCTTGCGGCGATACATGTTGCCGTCATGGGGGATGATCGCCGTCACGCCGGTATTGATGTCGCCGTGGCGCAAGGTGCGGTGCCCCACGCGCACGCCCGGCACATCGGTGATGGCGTTTTGTTCGCCCGGCTGCATGATGCCGCAGATGATGCCGTAGTCGCGTGCCTTGCCTGTCATGGTCATTCCCGGTCAGAAGTTGGGGGCGGGGCGTCAGAGACGCCCGGCCTCGATAATGCGTTTGAGGAAAGCCTGCGTGCGCTCGCCTTGCGGATTGCCGAAAATCTGCGATGGCGGGCCTTCTTCATAGACCTTGCCGTTTTGCAGGAAACAGACCTTGTCCGCAACCTCGCGGGCAAAACCCATTTCATGCGTGGCAAGAACCATGGTCATGCCCTTTTTGGCGAGGTCGCGCACGATGTCGAGCACTTCCGAAACCAGTTCGGGATCAAGCGCCGAGGTGATCTCGTCAAGCAAAAGCAGCGTCGGATCCATCAGAAGTGCGCGCACGATGGCGACACGCTGCTGCTGTCCGCCGGACAGGCGGTCAGGATATTCCTTCGCCTTGTGGTCAAGCCCGATGCGCGCGAGCAGCGCCAGGCCTTTTTCCTCGGCTTCCTTCACGGGCATGCCCAGCACCTTTGTCGGCCCCAGCGTGACATTTTCCATCACCGTCATATGCGGAAACAGATTATATCCCTGAAACACGATGCCGATCTCGCGACGCAATATGTCGAGGTCCACGCCCGGTCCGGTGACGCGGTCTCCATGCAGGCGGATTTCGCCTTCGTCGATGGTTTCAAGCCGATTGATGCAGCGCAGCAATGTGGACTTGCCGCAGCCGGAAGGCCCGATCAGGCAGACGACCTGATGTTCCTCGATGTTCAGGCTGATGCCGGACAGAACTTCCAGCGCGCCATAGCGCTTATATGCCTTGTCGATTTCTACGAGTGCCATTGTCAGTCCCCTTACATGCTCGAGCGCATTTTTCTGCGATCCCGTTCGATCAGGCGATCGACGAAGCGGGCCTGCGGAATGGTGATGACGATGAACAGTATGGCGACGGTGGTGACAGCCGACAGGTTGAAGTAGTTCGCGGCGATGATCTTCGACTGGTTGAAGGCATCGATGGTGCCGATGATGGCGACGAGGGCGGTGTCCTTCTGCAAGCTGATGCAATTGTTCATCAGCGGCGGAATGATGCCGCGCACGGCCAGCGGCACAACCACATAGCGCATGGTGCGCGCATAGGAGAGGCCGAGCGAGCGCGCGGCCGCAATCTGGCTTGGATGCACGCTTTCAATGCCCGCGCGATAGACTTCGGACGTATAGGCGCCATAGGTCAGCGTCAGCGCGATAATGGCATAGGCGTTGGAGGACAGGTCCTTCAGGATCGGCAGGCCGGTCAGCGGGAGGCCGAAACCGATGAGATAGATGGTGATGATGGCCGGTAGCCCGCGAAACAGATCGCTGTAGAGCGTCGCAAGCACGCGGATCGGCTTGCCAGCCTTGCCCGGCAAAGTGCGCGCAATGGCGATGACGAGCGCCCAAACGAGGATCAGGATGGCAGATACAAAGAATATGAAGATATTCGTGCCGAAGGCTTTCAGCACCGTGCCCGCCGATTTAACGATCAGGCTGATGTCGAAGAAGGTTCGGCTGACGGCTGCGTCATTGACGATCATGAACCATGCGCCGGCGCAGATGATGAGAACGGCAACGGCGTAGGAAATCACCTGCCAGGAGAGATCGGAGGCTTTTGCGCCGAGCTCGCGCCCGCGGTAAATATCCGCGCTTTTCCCGGAGTCGCCTGAAATCTGCAAGGCGCGCCAGGCAAACCACAGAACGGCAAGCGGCGCCAGCAGCAGCGCCGCGCCAACCGCCACGACGGGGAGTTCGGGCCAGCCCTGCGAGATCGTATAGGCCGAAACGCTATAGACTGTCTGGCCCGCAGCCAGAAGGGTGAGGAAGGAAAAGACGAAAGCGAACAGGGAACGACCGCCATGGGTGCGAACCTTGTTTCGGACACGCCATTGCCGCGCGCGTTCCGCGCTTGCATCCGGTGCCGGATAAGACATGGTTTATTCTCACTGAAACAGATGGGGAAACGGTCGGTCCGGATCGCAACCGGCACTGCGGTTGCGATCCGAAAACCGTCAGATCAAGGCTTCCAGAGCGGAACGTCGGAAGGCGACGTGCCCCACGAAGGAAGCAGATAGGCGGCTTCAAGCTTCTTCAGCGTGCCGTCCTTTTCCATGTCCTCGATCAGCTGATCGATGACCTTCTTGTTTTCCGAACCCTTCGGATAGATGCCTGCGGTCTGACCGCCGGACTCATACTTGCCGACAACCGCCAGCTTTCCGTTGGAATTCTGCACCTGCCCCAGAATGATCGAGAGATCGGTCATCACGGCGTCAACCTTGCCTGCGGCAAGGGCGGTGAACATGGAAGCCGTATCGTCGAACACATCGAGGCTTGCAACCTTCAGCGTGTCCTGCGCGAACGGAACCAGCGTCGTACCGGCCTGCGTTCCAATTTTCCCGGTCTTCATGTCTGCTTCCGCAACCGGCTTGTCGGCACGGGCGGCGACGCCGTAATCGGAATTCATGTAAGGAGCGGAAAAATCCACGACCTTCTTGCGCGGTTCCGTAACCGAGATCAGCGCAAGCGCGATGTCGTAATCCTTGTTCTGACCGGCAACGATGGAATCGAACGAGGCATTGACCAGCTTCACCTTGTCGAGGCCCAGACGATGCGCAATGTTGACCGCCATGCAGAACTCGTAGCCGTCCTTGATGGTATCCGGCGTATCGCCGTTGAACTGGCCAAGGGCAGGCAGGTTGATGATGACGGTGAACTGGCCTTCAACGGCTGGGTTGATCTTGGCCGAGCCTTTTTCGCCGGTCAGCGGGCAATCGCCATAACCTTCAGTGGCTGCCGATGCGGCTCCCGCACCTGCCAGCGCTGCCGCGCTGGCAAAAAGTGCACCATAGGCTGTCTGTTTCAGTAGTCTTTTTATTGTCATTGTCCCCTCTTGCTTTCATTTTTTGAGGTTAAGGTTGAAATACCGGCTCCGCTCCCGTGCGAGCCATGTCCATGTAGATCTCCTGCAGACGGCGGGTGAGTGGCCCAGGCTTGCCGTCGGAGACCGTGTGATCCTGAATGCCGATGATCGGCGTCACGAAGCTCGATGCGCTCGTGAGGAAAGCTTCCTTCGCAGCCTTCGCCTCATCGACCGTGAACAGGCGCTCTTCAATGCGCAGGTTCTGTTCTTCCGCGATCTTGATGACGGCGCGGCGCGTGCAACCGGGCAGGATGGAGTGCGAATTCGGACGCGTTACCAGCACATTGTCATTGGTGATGATGAAGGCCGTTGAAGAGCCGCCTTCGGTGACAAAGCCGTCTTCGACCAGCCAGACCTCGTGGAAACCCTTGGCTTTCGCCTGCTTCTTGGCCAGCACCTGCGCCAGAAGCATGACGGTCTTGATGTCGCGGCGCGCCCAGCGCGTATCCGGCGCCACATCCACACGCACGCCGTTCTGCACCGATGGCGAGTTGGCGAGGTTCTTGGCCTGCGTGAACATGACGAAATTCGGCTTGATGTCGTCGGCATAGACGAAATCGCGCTCGGCTTCGCCGCGCGTCACCTGCATATAGACGACGCCTTCATGCAGTTCGTTGCGTTTCATCAGCTCGATCTGGGCCGCGCGAATATCGTCAAGCGAAGCAGGCAACGGTATTCCGAGTTCCTTGACGGAACGCTCCAGACGGGCAAGATGAAGCTCATTATCGACAAGGCGGCCATCGATGACAGCGCTGACTTCGTAAATTCCGTCGCCAAAAAGAAAGCCGCGATCGAATACCGACACTTTTGCTTCGTTCTCAGCGACGAAAGCGCCATTCAAATAAATTACCCTGGCCAAAACACGTCCTCGGACATCTGTGTGATTGATTGGGCCGGACGGTAGGAAAAAACCTTTGGAGCTGCCAATGCTATGTTTTGCAATCACTATGCAGAAATTGCATAAGGGGAGGGCAGTAAGTGAGTAGGGCAGTAAGGCAGTAGGAAAGGTCTGGTTCGGACGTTTCCTAAACATATTGCCCTATTGCCATACTGCCTTATTGCCCTTTGCAAGAAAGGCCCACCCCAATGGAACTGAAATGGCTGGAAGATTTCATCGCGCTGGCGGCAACGTCGAGTTTCTCGCGCGCGGCGGATGCGCGTCACGTAACGCAATCCGCGTTTTCCCGCCGCATCAAGCAGCTTGAGCTCTGGCTGGGCGTAACGCTCGTCAATCGCGCGACCTTTCCGGCGGAGCTTACCCGTGAGGGGAAAACCTTCCTTCCGGTCGCGCAGGATACGGTTCGCCAGTTCTACAATACACGCAAGGCATTGCAGCCAAGCCGTGAGGTGCAAAACCCCGTTCTGACATTTTCGGCCCTGCACACGCTGACGGTTACGTTCTTTCCGCACTGGCTGAAACATATCGAGGATGATGTCGGGGGCATCCGCTCCCTGCTCAGTCCGGATCGCGGCGGCTTCGAAGACAATATCGCGACGCTGACGGAAGGAGAGGTGCATTTCTTCCTGACCTATGCGCATAGTTCGGTGCCGATCCTGATCGACCGCACCCAATTTCCCTATATCGTGCTCGGCACGGAACGGCTGATGCCGGTGTCGCGTCCTTCTTCGGCGGGGCCTGTCCTGGATCAGGCGGTCGCCAGCGGCGAGCCGCTGCCATATCTGAGCTACGGCGATTTTTCCTTTTTCGGCGCTGCCTTGTCGCAGAAATTTGCCTCCGGCACCGCTTTCAAGCGTCAGGTCGTTCACGAGAACACCATGTCGATCGGCCTCAAGGCCATGGCGCTTGCGGGCTGGGGCATGGCATGGCTGCCGGAGAGCCTCATTTATGATGAGTTGCAACGCGGCGAACTCGTACCGGCCTCTGCCGATCCCTATTGGGATTTTACGGTGGAGATCCGAATTTACCGTCACGATGCAGCACTTCCGGCCCATGCCGAAAGCTTCTGGGAATATTTGCAGGCAAAAGATAAGGCAATTTCCAAAAAGGGCGATTGACAGCGCCCCGCCGTCAGCGCTGTAAAAGGCACGCACATCTTCAGCCGGCAGCAGGGGAACATATCGCGGCATGAAAGTTACCATCGAACAGACGCTTGATCAGGCGGGTACAGGCGCATTCCAACGCGGTCTTCTGGGGGTGTTCGGGCTTGTCTGGGCCGCCGATGCCATGCAGGTGCTGGCCGTCGGCTTTACCGGCGCGGCCATCGCAAAGACGTTCGGACTGACCGTTCCGCAGGCGTTGCAGACCGGCACGCTGTTCTTCCTCGGCATGCTGATCGGTGCCGCCGTTTTCGGAAGGCTGGCCGATAAATACGGTCGCCGCCGCGTGCTTCTGATTACCGTCGCTTGCGACGCGGTGTTCGGGCTGCTTTCGGCGTTCGCGCCAAATTTTGGCATGCTGCTTGCCCTGCGCTTCATGACGGGTGTTGCAGTCGGCGGCACATTACCCGTCGACTATGCGATGATGGCAGAATTCCTGCCTGCCAAAAATCGCGGCCGCTGGCTGGTCATGCTTGAGGGTTTCTGGGCGGTCGGCACTGTTGTCATCGCGCTTGCCGCCTGGGCGACGAGCCTTGCGGGCGTCGAGGATGCGTGGCGCTATATCTTCATCGTCACCGCAGCGCCGGCTCTTATCGGCATCTGGCTGCGCCTGTGGGTGCCGGAATCCCCGATGCATCTTCTTAAATCGGGACGCCCGGAAGAAGCCAAGTCGGTGATGAACCGCGTGCTTCGCCGCAATGGCAAGCCGGAATTGCCGCCGAAAGCCCGGCTCGAAGCGCCGCTCATGGTGACGAATGACAAGCTGCTTTCACCCAATCTGCGCCAGCGTACGCTGACGACACTGGCGATCTGGTTTCTGGTTTCGGTGTCCTATTACGGCATTTTCACCTGGATTCCGGCAAAGCTCGCCGGTGACGGTTTCGGCTTTGTCCGTGGCTACGGCTTCCTCGTAGTGGTCGCGCTGGCGCAATTGCCGGGCTACGCCCTTGCCGCCTATGGCGTCGAGGCATGGGGACGCAAGAAGACCCTGATCGCCTTCCTGTTCATCAGCGCTGCTGCCTGCGTTCTCTTTACCGTCGCCGACAGTTCGGCGGTCGTGGGCGCATCCATTCTCATCATGAGCTTTGCGCTGCTCGGCACATGGGGCGCGCTCTATGCTTTCACGCCGGAACTTTATCCGACAGCACTGCGCGCCAGCGGCATGGGAGCGGCAGGCGCTATGGCCCGCCTTGGCGGTCTGCTTGCGCCATCTGCGCTGGCGCTCGTCATCAGCCAAAGCTTTTATGTCGCGGTAGCACTGTTTGCGGGACTTCTGGCGCTGGCCGGAATTATCGCTTTCTTCATCAATGTGGAGACTCGACAAAAGGCGCTGGACTGATCACAAAATCCATTAGCCATGAAATAGCCACAAAAAGAACGGGCGTTCGCCGCAATTGAACAACGTTTTATGACGTCTTCTGTTCAAAAAATCGCGTTTAACGGCCCATCAGCGCGATTTTCTGAACGTCAGATTGAAGCGAAACGGACCCAGTTTTTCATGCTCGCCGCGCTTCAGGGCAAGTATGCCGTGGTAGAAGAGGCGGGACGGTCCGCCCCACACAACCACGTCGCCATGGTGCAGGATATATTTTGCGATCGGGTCGGTTCGCTTCAATCCGCCGAACTGGAAAGTCGCGGGCAGGCCAAGCGACACGGAAACAATCGGATTGTTGAAATCCTGTTCGTCCTTGTCCTGATGCAGTGAAAGTTTCGCCCCCGGTTCGTAACGATTGATGAGGCAGGCATCCGGCTCGAAATCAGGATAGCCGGCTTCTCTGGCGGCAGTTTGGGCAAGCGCGCGAAAGGCATCCGGCATGGCAGGCCAGGGCAGGCCGGTTTGCGGATCAACGGCGCTGTACCGATAGCCGGTTCGGTCCGTAACCCAGCTGAAATCACCGCAATTCGTCATCGCGACCGACATGCGATAGCCGCCGGGAGTCGTCATATGCCGAAAGGGTGCGGCGGCAGAAACATCTGCGACCGCTTTCAGAACAGCTTCCTCGGCGGAAAGCGCAAAGCCGCGCAAAAGCATGGCTCCGGGCGCAAGAATTTCACGCGGTTCAATCTGGTCGAAAAGGTCTCTCATAAAAGCTTTCTAGCACGAGATTGGAAAGCTGCCTCCCGAAACCTGCTTTCAAACCGGAACAGCCCTGAACCGTGGCAAGCCGGGCCGAATAAGCACCCCAGTCTGCCCCGACCAAAGCTTTTCGCCGTGCCGTGTCGGAAATCCGTAAAAACTATCTCTGAGGAAGGTGGCGCAATGAAAGCGGCCCGGCTTTATGCGGCGAAGGATTTGCGGCTCCGACCTGCATAATTTCATGACCGGCCAGTGGATCAACCGCTCGCCTTCGGTCGCTAGCCATGAATTTGCGGGCGTTGTGACCGAAACCGGCGCTGGCGTGACCGGTTTCATACGGCCAAGGGGGTGAAGGCCCCAACGCGGCGCGTTCCGACTTCCGGTTTGTTGCATTCCGGCTACATCGGCGCTGCCGTCGTCAGCCGTCATATATCAGCCTCTTGCTTACGCGCTCCAGTCCTGCAAATTCAGCGTTCGTGGTCCATCCCGCAACAGGGATTCCGGGGCCGGATCGGGGAACGCATGAACACCGGGTCAGTCAGTTCAAGACCGCTCGCAGGCATCGCCCTTGCTTGTGGCGGCTACGCTTGTTTCGCCCTTCAGGATGCGATGGTGAAATGGCTCGTCGCAACCTATCAGGTGCCGCAGATTTTGTTCATGCGCAGCCTGGTGATCGTGCTCATTACCGGCGTGCTGATACGGTATCGCCGTCATCCGTCGATTTTCAAAAGCCCTTATCGCAATACCATCGTGCTCCGCGCGGCGCTGATGCTCGGCGCATGGTTGCTCTTCTACAATGCGGCGCGCCATCTGGAACTGGCAGAACTGACCACGCTCTATTTCTCCGCCCCGATCATGGTCATGTTCCTGTCGATCCTCGTTCTGAAAGAGAAGATCGGGCCGGGGCGGTGGATGGCCTGCGCGATCGGTTTCATCGGCGTGACTGTGGCTGCGAACCCAACCCATTCGCCCAATCTCATACCCGCCGCCATGTGCATCGTTGCGGGCTTCTGCTGGGCATG
This sequence comes from Hyphomicrobiales bacterium, assembly GCA_900473915.1. Classification (GTDB taxonomy): domain Bacteria; phylum Pseudomonadota; class Alphaproteobacteria; order Rhizobiales; family Rhizobiaceae; genus Brucella. Next base: position 129,346 of record UCNG01000012.1, read on the forward strand.
GAGCACGATCCTGATCCGGCTCGTCAGCCGCAGCGAAACCACGATGACGCAGATGTATGCCACCAGCCTGCTGTTCGGTCTGGCCTGCGCGCTGTCCTTTCCATGGACATGGCAGGAGCCTGACCTTTCAGGCTGGCTTCTGATGATCTGCCTCGGGCTGGTGTCAACGCTCGGCCAGTTTCTTCTTTACGAAGGATTTCGCCATGCACCCGCCTCGGCGCTTGCGCCTGTGGAATATAGCGGGCTGATCTGGGCCTTTATCTATGGCTACCTGATCTGGGCGGAAGTGCCGGCAACAAATGTTTTTGCCGGTGCATTCCTGATCGTGCTGGCAAGCCTGCTGCTGATCGCGTGGGAGCAGCGGCAGGCCAACTTGCGCAAACGCCGCGCGCCCTGTTGACGAGAGGTCAAACCGCGTGCGCGGTCTGACCGACCGGCAGCGGGAACAGCTTGTCATATGCGATGTTGAACACAAACGCATAGACCAGATAGAAGACGACAATCGCTACATCCATCACAAGGGCGGTAATCAGCGAGATTCCCAGATACCAGGCGATGAACGGGATCAGGAGTACGATCAACCCGCCTTCGAAAAGGATCGCGTGCAGCACCCGGACAATCATGCTCTTGTGGACGCTGCCGGTGAAACGCAGCATCGCCTTGTCGAAGCCCAGATTGAACAGAAAATTCCACACAGTGGCGGTCGTCGCTGAAACAATGCCGATCACGCCCATGTCTGCGGCTGGCTTGTCCAGAATGAAGGCGGAACCGGGTATGAAGATCGCCAGACCGATGATTTCAAACATCATTGCGTGGCGGACACGGTCCATAAAACTGCGCATTTCCTTTAATCCCTGTTGTTAATGCGCGTGCTTCTATCTTATTCTGCCGATAAGAAAAGTTAGATACTATCTGGATTTGCGATAGATGAGCGTCGAACTGGAGCAACTTGAAGCCTTTGTGGCCTCTGCGGACCACGGCTCGTTCTCTGCTGCCGCGCGGCATTTGCGCAAGGCGCAGTCTGCCGTGAGCGTTCTGGTCGCCTCGCTGGAGGACGATCTCGATGTCAAGCTGTTCAGCCGCGCTTCCCGCAATCCGGTGCTGACGGAGGCGGGCATACGGCTGCTTCCAGAAGCGCGGCTGCTGCTTGCCCGGCGCGAACATCTGGTTTCCGTCGCCCGGAACTTTGGCGACCATGTTGAAAGCCGCCTTGTGGTCGCAATTGACGAACTTTATCCTGAACCGGCAATCGCGACGCTGTTTTCGGCCTTTGCGCAAGAATTTCCGCACGTCGAGCTGGAACTGAAATTTCCGTCCTCAACCGCCATAAGCGGTCTTGTGCTGGAGGGCAGGGCAGACCTCGGCGTCATGTGGCGGGCCGAAAACATGCCGGATGAACTGGGCTTCCACACCATCGGCTGGGTGCCGCTGGTTCTGGTTTGCGGGCGTGAGCATCCGCTGGCGCATACCGCAGTCAGTTGGGAAGATTTGAGATCGTTCCGCCAGATCATGGCCCGGAAGCACAGCGATACGGCCGAAAGCCGCCGCCTGCGGGTCGGCGCCGAGGTCTGGTGGGTGGAAAGCCACTGGGTCATCCTGCAAATCCTCACGCGGGGGATCGGCTGGGCGTTCATTCCCGAACATATCCTGCAGGACTCACCGCTGGCGCCGCAACTCGTCATGCCCAAGCTGCAATTCGATGAAGGCGCGCATCCGGTCGCGCTGGAGCTTATCTGGAACAAGCGGCGACGGCAGGGGCCCGCCGCGCAGTGGTTGCAGGAGCGCTTTGCCAAAAGCCGGTTTTGAGCTTTCGGCAACGGCGTTGCAAAGGGCAGGGGATCACCCTGCCCGAAGGCGCATTACACCTTTGCGGCTTGCACGAAGCGCGGATCGAAGGTCTGCGCAAAGGAAATATCCGCATTTGCCAGTTCCGGATCGAGGGCTTTCAGCATCTCATACAGGCTTTTGAACCCGTCTTCCGCAATAAGACCCTTGTCGGAATACATGGCGCGGGATTTCTCGAAGCCGGTCTTGTAAAGTGCGCGGTCGCCCAGCAGATATTCCTCCGGTACGGCGTCTGCCACTTCGTCGGCAGAAGCCTTATGAATCCAGTTCAGCGACTTGATGAAAGCGTTGACGACGCGCTGCGTCGTGACCGGATTGGCATCGATGAAGCTCTGCTGCACATAGACGGTGGCAGCCGGATTGGTGCCGCCGAAAAGCTGGCGCGTGCCTTCTTCGGTGCGGGTATCCAGAAGCAGCGTGATGTCGCCATCCACTTCCAGCCGCGTGATGACCGGATCGAGATGGACGAGGGCAGCGATTTCGCCCTTCTTGATGGCCGCAACCGCGCTTGCGCCGCCGCCGACACCGATGATCGAGGCGGCATCTGCTGCCAGACCGTTCTTGATAAGCGCATATTGCAGCAGCAGCGAGGTTGACGAGCCGGGCGCCGTGACGCCGACATTCTGGCCCTTGAGATCGGCAATTGTCTTGATCTCGCTGGCAAGGTCCTTGCGCACGCCGATGCAGATGCCCGGAAAACGGCCAAGCTCGCAGACGGCCTTGATGTCCTGTCCCTTGTTCTGCATGCGAATGGTGTGTTCATATGCGCCGGTGACGACATCGACCGAGCCGCCGATCAGCGCCTGCAAGGACTTGGCGCCGCCACCAAAATCATTGATGGTGGCCTTGATGCCTTCTTCCTCAAAGAAACCCTTGCGCTCGGCAATGGTGAGGGGAAGGTAATAGAAGAGTGGCTTGCCACCAACACCGAACATCAGTTCCGGCTTTTCCGGCGTCGCAGATGCATCCTGCGCATAGGCAGGCAGGCGCGAGGCAATACCCGCAAGCCCGAAGGCGGCGGCGCCCAGCAATATATCTCTACGTGTTGTCCTCATGGTTTCCTCCTTGAATCCTCTTAACCGTTGTGTCCGGCAGCTTTCGGGCGCCAGACAAGCAGGCGCTCCTCGACGATGGACACTATCCAGTCGATCACCAGCACGAATGCCGTCAGCACCAGCATGCCGGCAAAGACGCCGGTGACATCGAACACGCCTTCCGCCTGATGGATCAGGTAACCGAGACCCGCCGACGAACCCAGATATTCGCCGACCACCGCGCCGACGACGGCAAAGCCGACAGCCGTATGCAGACTTGAGAACATCCATGACAGCGCGGATGGCAGGTAGACATTGCGCAGGAGCTGGCGCTCGTTCATGCCGAGCATGCGCGCATTGGCGAGGACGGTCTGGTTCACTTCCTTCACGCCCTGATAGACGTTGAAGAAGACGATGAAGAAAACCAGCGAAACGCCGAGCGCCACCTTCGACCAGATGCCGAGGCCGAGCCACAGCGCGAAGATCGGCGCCAGCACGACACGCGGCAGCGAGTTGGCGGCCTTCACATAGGGGTCGAAAATCGCGGCGAGCAGGGGCTTGCGGGCAAACCAGAACCCGATCAGCACGCCGCCGATGGCGCCGATGGCAAAGGCCAGCATGGCTTCAAGCAGCGTGATGCCGAGGTGATACCAGATCGTTCCATCGGCAAACCATTTATAGATGCGCTGCGCCACATCGCCCGGCGTGGCAAAGAAGAATTTTGCCTTCGCCGGATTGCCCAGCAGATGCGTGTCGGTAAAGACATGCCAGACCAGAATGACGGCGACAGCGACGGCGAGCTGCGCCAGAAACAGCATCGGCTTTTTCATTTCTTTTCCCCGCTCGTCTGCTGATAGCCTTTGAGAACCTCTTCCTTGAGCGCACTCCATATTTCGCGATGGATTTCGTGAAACTTGTCGTCGAGGCGAATTTCGGAAATCTCGCGCGGGCGGGCGAGGGGAATCCTGTATTCCGCCATGATGCGGGCCCGCGGCCCGGCGGACATGATGACGACGCGATCTGCGAGCGCAATGGCTTCTTCCAGATCGTGGGTCACGAACATGACCGCCTTCCTGTCCTGTGACCAAAGGTCAAGCAGAAGATCGCCCATGATGACGCGCGTTTGCGCATCGAGCGGACCGAAAGGCTCGTCCATCAGCAGATATTTCGGATTGCGGATCAGCACCTGCGCCAGGCCCACACGCTTGCGCTGGCCGCCCGAGAGCATATGCGGGTAACGGTCGCCGAAACTTGCAAGGCCGACGCGGCCAAGCCATTCGCGGGCCTGTTCGCGCGCCTTCGCCTTCGGCGTGCCGGCGATTTCCAGCCCGATGGCGACATTGTCCAGCACCGTTTTCCACGGCATCAGGGCATCCTGCTGGAAGAGATAGCCCGCCTTGCGATTGAGGCCCTCCAACCGCTGGCCGCTGATTTCAACGGTGCCGCCGGCCGGCACCAGAAGCCCGGCAACGGCATTGAGCAATGTGGATTTTCCGCAGCCGGTCGGGCCGACAATCGCCACGAATTCGTTTTCTGCAACTTCCAGATTGCTTTCGGCAACGGCGTCGAAACGGCCGCCATCGGCCAGCTTGAACGAAATCTGAACATCTTTCAGCGCGATTGCCGCCTTGCCGGTCCCTTCCGGTTTGATGCGGTTTGGTTCGGCGTTCATCGCGCGTCACATCCGGTGAACTGACGATGCGCTTTGCCATAACAGCTCATTGATCCGCTCCTCTCGGGGTGGCGCCTCGTGAACGGGGGAGCAGACAAGAGCATAACCCTGCCTGGCACAAGTGAGGCGCAAAAATCTGCGATAGAGTCCCTTCGTATAACGTCCCGGCAAGAACATGCAACGAAAAGCAGGCAGTACATTTCATTCTATCGACAGAAACTGGCCTATACGAAATATTATTGCGATCAGCCGCGCCAGGTCAGGAAGCGCCTTTCGATCTGTCCGATGACGAAATTGACGATCAGTCCCATCACCGACAGGATCGTCACCCCGGCGAACAGCTTTTCAAGATCGTAGAGCGATCCGGCTTCCAGAATATAGGAACCGACGCCGAACTGGGCGCCCAGCATTTCGGCAGCGACCAGCAGAATGATGGCGATGGAGATCGACACGCGCAATCCCGACAGGATCGCCGGGAATGCTCCCGGCAGGATGATCTTGCGCACAATGGACCACCATCCAAGCCCGAAACTCTGGCCCATGCGCACGAGCGAACGGTCCACATTATCGACCGCGCCATAGGTGGCGACCACAGTCGGCGTGAAGGTGCCGAAGGCAATCAGCATATATTTCGACATTTCATCGATGCCGAACCAGATCACGAAGAGCGGCAGAAGCGCGATCTTCGGGATCGGGAAGAGGGCGGCGACAAGCGGCACTAGACCGGCCCGCACATAGCTGAACAGGCCGATCATCACGCCGAGACTGACGCCAACCGCGATGCCGAGGCTGGCACCGACGACAAGCCGCCGCAGCGACGGCAGCAGATGCTGCCACAAAAGGCCGCTCTGCCAGAGCTGGACGAAGGTTTCGAGCACGGCAGACGGGCGCGGCAATGTCAGATTGGAGATGAAGCCGCTGCGGGTTCCGATTTCCGCCAGCGCCAGCAGCGCCACGAACAGGATCAGGGCCACATGGCGCACTGGCTGGGGCGCGAAACCGCCGCCCCGGAAAGGCACGGGGTGGACAGGCACTGGGCGAACGGTCTGGCCGGACTGTTTCACGTCTGCGGTCTCAACCATTGATCAACTCCTGATCCGCTGCCTGTGCTTCCGCCCGCATCAATTCCCAGAGCTGCTTCTGCTTTTCCTCAAGAACGGGATCGCCGAGATGACGTTCGGAAAGGGGAATATCGATGTCGACAATTTCCCTGATCCGTCCGGGCCTGCGCGACAGCACCACCACCCGATGACCGAGCCGCACGGCCTCGTTGAGATTGTGGGTGACATAGACGGAGGTGAATGGCTGGCGCGTCCACAGCGCGATCAAATCGTCCATCAGCAGTTCGCGCGTCTGGCTGTCGAGCGCCGACAAGGGCTCATCCATCAGCATGACGGCGGGGCGCACCGAAAGGGCGCGCGCAATCGCCACGCGCTGGCGCATGCCGCCTGAAAGCTGCTTGGGCAATGCCTGCCGAAAATCCGAAAGCCGGGTGCGCTCCAGAACATTGGTGACGATGCGGTCCATTTCGGCCCGGCCAAGACCGTGATCCTCCAGCACCAGCTTGATATTTCCTTCCACCGTGCGCCAGGGCAGCAGGGCAAAATGCTGGAAAACATAGGTGAGGGGATTGAGCGAATCCTCCGGCGGCGCGCCGATTTGCAGCACTTCGCCCGAGGATGGGCGCTCGAGACCGCCAAGGAAGCGCAGCAGCGTGGACTTTCCGCAGCCCGAAGGACCAATCAGGCAAACAATCTGCCCCTGCGGGATGGTGAGCGAGATATCTTTGAGAACTTCGACCGGACCATAAAAATGGCTGATGTTTTTCAGTTGTAAATCCATTTCAACTCCAGTCCTCGTGCCCGACATGACGCGCCGGACACGGAATGTTCAGTCTCGGCCAGACTGAGGCCGTCTCAGATTGTCTTGACGTAGGATGTGTCGAACAGCTTTTCCTGCGTGACAGCTTCCTTGACCATGCCTTCGGACCGGAACCAGTCAAGCTGTTCCACGCAGCTATTGAGCGACAGGGCAAGCCCCTTGTTGATGCGCATCGCGCCGTCGATCAGGTTCTGCTTTGCAGTCTCGAAAGGGCTGTCGCTTTCGACATATTTGTGCACGATCTTGGCGATGTCGTCGCGCGCCGCATCGTCTGCCGTGTTGTCGACGAAGGCCGCATTGTAATCGTCGATTGCCCTGGAATAGGCTTTGACGAAAGCTTCCGTCATGGCGCGCTCTTCGCTCGCATTTCTGGTCGACGTGAATGCCGTCGTGACCTGATAATCCGGCGCATAATCGGAAACGAGGCCGATCTGCTTTGCAGCACCCTCGCGGGTCAGCTTCTTCGCGATATTGGGCTGGATCGCCCAGGCGTCGATCTGCCCGCTCGACAGGGCACCGACCACGGCACCCAGCTTCTGCAACGGACGCAACTGGATTTCAGACAGCGCAATATTGTTGGCCTTGGCGATCTTGTGCGCCATGAAATGGAACGACGACCCTGCCGTAGTGATGCCGAAACTGTGTCCCGCCAGCCTGGACGGTTCGGTCAGTCCACCCTCATAGGCCTTGTTGGAGGCCAGAATGATGTTGCCGGTAATGCCCTTTTCTTCCGCAAGCGCACCGCCGATCACCTTGATCGCGCCCTTGTCGGCCAGGCTGATCAGGCCACCGCTCATCGCAGTCACGCCAAAATCGGCATCGCCGGAAGCAATGGCGACGGCCATGGGCTGGGCGGCTTCGAAGAATTTCAGTTCGATATCAAGCCCAGTATCTTTGAAATAGCCGCGCTCATGCGCGATATAGCTCGGCGCATGGCTTGCCAGATGAAGCACCGCCAGATTTCGCGTCGCGGCGCGGGCAGGGGAGCCGAAAGCCGCACTGACGCCCAACGCGCCAAGTCCCATCAATGTCTGACGGCGTGTCAGGGTGAAATCCATGCTGGCTCTCCTCCGATGCGAGTGTCGGCCCGGCGCAACAGATTTCCTGCGAAGCCAGACAAACAAAATTTCATTACGTCTCTGCCATGGAAAAATATGGAAGATTGCTTTCGCATAAAGCCACGAGGCGGGATTTTCAATAAGATTAACGACCACCTTCCGGTTCTGCCGGCATCAATTTTGCTAATTGTCTCTGCATGCCGCCTCGCGATTTGTGCGCGGCGGCATGCAGAGGGCATGCAGGGGCGGGGCATGTGCGCCACCCGGTTTTCGTTATTTGTCTTTAAGCGACAGCCAGCGGGTTGCGTGCGCATTCATCAGATTGTCGGTGTAGCCTTCCACCCTTTCAGATACCAGCGCTTGCGACGATGGATAGAGTATGGGAATGATTGGAACTTCCTTCAGCAGAATACGCTCGGCCTGGGCAAGTGTTTCAGCCCGTGCCTTGGCGTCGGTCATGGTTTCCGACTTCCTGACCAGCGCATCATAATCCTTGTTCGACCAATCGGAATAATTGAAATAATTGCCGGTCGTGAACAGGCTCAGGAAGGAATAGGCATCGTTATAATCGCCAACCCACCCCTCATAGGCCAAATCATACATGCCCTTTTCCTGCAGATAGTTGAAAAAGGTGGTGCTTTCGACCTCATCCTGCACAGCTTCGATGCCGATATTTTTCAGCATATCCGCAACGGCAATCATGGAATTCTTGTTATTGACCGAAGTGGCGTAACGCAGCTTCACCGAAAGGCTGCCAGGCGTGACGCCGGCCTCCTTCAGCAACTCCCGCGCCCTGTCTTCACGGTCGAGCATATCCTGATCCTTATAGTCCAGCATAGGTGCATTCGCGACGTAGTTTTCGGTGCCGGGCGGCACCAGCGAATTGCCGGGCAACGTCATGCCGCGCCTGATTTCTTGAGATATAAACTTGCGGTCTATCGCCATTGAGATCGCCTCGCGTACTCGCGGGTCGCGCAGCTTGCTGTCCGGCTCGCCTTTGACACCCAAATAAAAGATGCCGAAATAGGGGGCGACGCGCAGATTTCGCCCCAGACTGGACTTGATGTAATCCATTTGCTCGGCGGGAACCGCGCCGCAAATGTCCATTTCTCCCGCTTCGAACCGTCGCATGCACGAAGCTGGCTCTTCAAATGGTACCCAGTTCACCACGTCGATCTTGACCGTCTTGGCATTCCAGAAATAGGGATTCTTTTTCATGACGATCTTCGCATTGGGCGTGAAGCTCTCCAGCGTATATGCGCCGTTCGACACCATATTGCCGGCCCATGTGAACTTCTCGCCGTATTTTTCCACTGCCTTCCGGTTCAGTGGCAATGTCGTCTGATGGGTCATCAGTGAAAGGAAATATGGAGTGGGTGAGGCGAGAGTGATTTTCAGCGTATGATCATCCAGCGCTTCAACGCCAAGCTGATCAAGTGGCAGCTTGCCGGTATTGATTTCTCTCGCATTTTTAATGGCATAAAGAACGTTGGCATAACCCGCGGCTGTTTTGGGATCCATAACGCGGTGCAATGAATATTCAAAATCTCCGGCAGTGACCGGGTCTCCGTTTGACCATTTTGCATTGCCACGCAGATGGAACGTGTAGGTCAGCCCATCGGGGGAGATATCCCAGGACTGCGCTACACCCGGTGTCAAACCTCCCTTGGCATCTTCCGTGACAAGCCCCTCGTAGAGATCATTCAGCAAAGCGGCTTCATTGACCGTCGTTGTATGATGCTGATCCAGTGTGGACGGATCGCTGCCACTATCGCGATTGAGTACGGTTTCGGCTGATGCCAGGCCCGTTAACGAGAACCAGCAAACGCCTGCAACAAGGAAACTACGATACATGAAACCCTCCAGGAATGGTGCGGTCAGAACAGTGATCGCAAACTGGTAACACTGTATCCGCAGGTGGGAGGACTTACTATTTTAAGTAATTGCCAATATATTATTGCTACAAAATACATAAAGAACAATTTTATAGATACAAAATTTAAGTAAGTACAAATTGCGATTATGGAAATCAAAATTTATTTTATATACTTCTGCAATCTGGTCGATATATCGATCAGTTCTTTAAATTTTTTAACTAATTGTGAGGGGTCATGAGATTTACTTCTTTAATAGTAAGCGCAGCCGCCACCACATATGGAGTTTCAGCAGCCCACAGTGCTGACGCGATAGTCGCGCCGGAGCCGGAAGCGGCGCAATATGTCCGGGTCTGCGACGCTTACGGCAAAGGATTTTTCTATATTCCGGGTACTGAAACATGCCTGCGGATTCATGGGTATGTCCGCTACAGCATACTGGGCGCCGAGGATGTGTACGCTCGTGGTTTTACAGACAAGGACGGAACGCCTTATCTCAGCCGCCCGAGCCAGCGCGACACCTGGGAAAACTCCACTCGCTTCACACTGCGTACAAGCACGGCATCCGAGACGGAGCTTGGGACGCTCAAAACCTATGCAGAGGCACGCTTTCAATGGGGGGATGGTGAAGATTCCACCTCCACTGGCTCGTTACGCACCGGCTATATCGACTTAGGCGGTCTTCGCATTGGGCTCGACTATTCGGCATTCACATCTTTCGTCGGCTTTCTCGGCGATGTCCTCAATGACGACGTGATCCTGTCCGGCGGCTATCGCACGAGTCTGATCAGTTACACATATTCTGGCAAGAATGGCTTGTCGGCGGTCCTGTCGCTGGAGCAGGGCAACAATGGCGATACGGATAAAGCATATGGTTTTGAAGGCACCATAAGCGATTACACACCGCACGTCGTCGGCGGCCTGAAATATGCCAAGGACTGGGGAGCGGTGATCGGAGTCGCCGCTTACGATGCCCGCAATGAAGAATGGGCCGGCAAATTGCGCGGCAATCTGAATATTACCGACCGTTTTTCGGTATGGGCGATGGGCGGCTACAAGTCCAACAAGGACCGTTACATCGATGTCAAGGGCGACGACGGGCAAATTGCCGGTCAGGTTCTCGCGAAGAGCAGCTTTTACGGCCAATGGGGCGGAGATTGGGCTGCGTGGGGTGGCGGCGCCTACAAATTAACTGACAAGGCCGTCGTCAATGCCCAGCTTTCTTACGACGCCACGAACACTTTCTCCGCAACTGCGAATGTCACTTACGAACTTGTTCCAGGCTTCACGGTCATACCGGAAGTTACCTATGTACGGTGGCGTGACAATAAATCCGTTCTCAACGGGTATGATGCCTGGCAGGGCATGGTACAATTTCAGCGAACATTCTAAGATTGAGAGAAGCGCCTGAGAGGGCGCTTCTCGCTTTTCTGTGCGCAGGTTTCCGCCTGCATGAGGCACTGATGTTCAGCCTCGTTCCGAGTGGCGGGTCGGGGTTGCAAACGAGGAGTGGGGGCGGGTGAATATGCGCCTCTACGGGTTTAGCTGTGAGGCCCAAATCAATTTGAAATCACCGTGAAGTTGGCTGCCAATCAATGCGCGCCATTTCATACCAGACTTCGCCTTCTTCGGACCTTGGAATAGCGTTGGGAAAGACAGGGAATTCTGTGCGAGTATATTTCATGCCAATCTTTTCCATGACTCGGCGCGAGGCATGATTAGCCGCCATGGTGCACGCTACGATCTTATCGTATCGGCCTTCGCTGAATCCCCAATTCACGAGCGCCTTTGCGCCTTCCGAAGCTAAACCCTGTCCCCAATCCTCACGACGCAGTCGATACCCGATCTCAGCCAACTTCTCACTTTCTGGAAACAAACAGAACCAGCCAACAAATGCGCCATTGACTATGCGACGGGCCGTCCAAACGTAAGGTTCGGTTCCTCTTGGCATAAGAAACGGAGCGTTTTCCGGGTCGGTGTTCTTATGATCGACAGAACCCCCATTTAGAAAGCGCATCACTGTGAGTTCCTGCCGAAGCGCGACTTTTTCGGTTCGAGCTTATTCACAGCGATCTTTGTTTGCGACAAGTTTTTGCCGGAAGACTTCTGCTGGGGTTTTGTAGCCGAGGCATTTGCGCGGCGTATTGTTGAGGCGATGACAGATGAATACGAGATCTCGGTCACTCAACGTTAGCGGATCAAGGTCTCGGGGGAGCCATCGTCTTGTTC
>UCNG01000010.1 GCA_900473915.1 Hyphomicrobiales bacterium
CTCGATCATCGAGTAATGAAGGTTTGTGCAGGAACGCTCGCTCCAGAGCGAGCGTTTCCGCGTAACAAGGAACAGATGAAATGAACGGTCAAAACATCCGCATTCGCCTGAAGGCGTTTGATCATCGGATCCTTGACGCTTCGACGCGGGAAATCGTGTCGACTGCCAAGCGTACCGGTGCAAATGTGCGCGGACCGATCCCGCTTCCAACGCGGATCGAGAAGTTCACGGTTAACCGGTCGCCGCACATCGACAAGAAGAGCCGCGAGCAGTTCGAGATGCGCACGCACAAGCGTCTTCTCGATATCGTTGACCCGACCCCGCAGACGGTGGACGCGCTGATGAAGCTCGATCTGTCCGCCGGTGTCGATGTCGAGATCAAGCTTTAATCGGCTTGAGGACGGAAGGAACGAACCCGATGCGTTCAGGTGTTATTGCACAGAAGCTGGGCATGACCCGCGTCTATAACGACGCTGGAGAGCATGTGCCGGTGACGGTTCTCCGCATGGAGAATTGCCACGTGGTAGCTCAGCGTACAGTTGAAAAGAACGGTTACACGGCTGTTCAGCTTGGCGTTGGTATCGCCAAGGTAAAGAACACGTCCAAGGCTATGCGCGGTCATTTCGCGAAGGCCGAGGTCGAGCCGAAGGCGAAGGTCGCGGAATTCCGCGTTTCGCCGGATAACCTCCTCGAAGTCGGCGCTGAAATCACCGCCGAACACTTCGTCGCCGGCCAGAAGGTCGACGTGACGGGTACTTCGATCGGTAAGGGCTTTGCCGGTGTTATGAAGCGTCATAACTTCGGTGGCCATCGTGCTTCGCACGGTAACTCCATTACCCACCGCGCTCACGGCTCGACCGGTCAGCGTCAGGACCCGGGTAAGGTGTTCAAGGGCAAGAAGATGGCTGGTCACATGGGCCAGACCCGCGTAACCACGCAGAATATTGAAGTTGTCTCGACGGACAGCGATCGCGGCCTGATCCTGGTTCGCGGTGCGGTTCCGGGCTCCAAGGGCGCCTGGATCCTCGTGCGCGACGCGGTAAAGGTCTCGCTGCCTGAGAACGCGCCGAAGCCGGCCGCTCTGCGTGCAGGTGCCGCGAAGGCTGAAGCTGCCGTGACTGAGGGAGCCGAATAATGGATCTCACGATTACCACTCTTGAAGGCAAGGATGCCGGCAAGGTCAAGCTGAACGAAGAAATCTTCGGTCTCGACCCGCGTGACGACATTCTCCAGCGCGTCGTGCGCTGGCAGCTGGCTCGCCGCCAGCAGGGCTCCCATAAGGCCCAGGGCCGTGGCGACGTAAGCCGCACCGGCGCCAAGATGTACAAGCAGAAGGGTACGGGCCGCGCTCGTCACCATTCGGCTCGCGCACCGCAGTTCCGCGGCGGTGGTCAGGCTCACGGACCAGTTGTCCGTTCGCACGATCACGATCTGCCGAAGAAGGTTCGCGCTCTTGGCCTGCGTCATGCCCTGTCTGCAAAGGCAAAGGCATCCGACCTGATCATCATCGATGATCTGGCTGCAACGGAAGCCAAGACGAAGCAGCTTGTTTCGCAGTTCGCCAAGCTCGGTCTCGAAAATGCACTCCTTATCGGTGGTGCAGAGATCGACGTGAACTTCCAGCGCGCGGCTTCGAACATCCCGAACATCGACGTTCTGCCAGTGCAGGGCATCAATGTTTACGACATCCTTCGCCGCGGCAAGCTCGTTCTTTCCAAGGCGGCTGTCGAAGCCCTTGAGGAGCGTTTCAAATGACTGATCTTCGCCATTACGACGTGATCGTCAGCCCGGTTATCACCGAGAAGTCTACCATGGTTTCCGAACACAACCAGGTCGTCTTCAACGTAGCCCGCAAGGCAACGAAGCCGGAAATCAAGGCTGCAGTCGAAGCGCTGTTCGGCGTCAAGGTTACGGCAGTCAACACTGCAGTGCGCAAGGGTAAGGTCAAGCGGTTCCGCGGCCTTATCGGGCGCCAGAGCGACGTCAAGAAAGCGATCGTTACTTTGGCCGAAGGCCAGAGCATCGACGTTTCGACCGGTCTCTGAGAGGCCATGGAGTAAGAGACAATGGCACTCAAGCATTTTAATCCGATCACGCCAGGCCAGCGTCAGCTGGTCATCGTGGACCGTTCGGAACTCTACAAGGGCAAGCCGGTCAAGTCCCTGACCGAAGGTCTGTCCAAGAAGGGTGGCCGTAACAACACCGGTCGTATCACCGTCCGTTATCAGGGCGGCGGTCACAAGCGTTCGTACCGTTTCGTTGATTTCAAGCGCCGCAAGCTTGACGTCGTCGGCACTGTCGAACGTCTGGAATACGATCCAAATCGTACTGCGTTCATCGCGCTGATCCGTTACGAAGACGGTGAACTGGCCTACATCCTGGCTCCGCAGCGTCTGGCTGTCGGCGACAAGGTTGTTGCAGGCAATTCCGTCGACGTGAAGCCGGGCAACGCAATGCCGCTCGCTTCCATGCCGGTTGGCACGATCATTCATAACGTCGAGCTGAAGCCGGGCAAGGGCGGTCAGATCGCACGTTCGGCTGGCACCTATGCCCAGCTCGTCGGCCGCGATCAGGGCATGGCCATTCTGCGCCTCAACTCCGGTGAACAGCGTCTGGTTCCAGGTGCCTGCTTCGCTTCGGTCGGTGCAGTGTCCAACCCGGACCATGGCAACATCAACGACGGTAAGGCCGGTCGTTCGGTATGGCGTGGCAAGCGTCCGCACGTTCGCGGCGTTGCAATGAACCCGGTCGATCACCCGCATGGTGGTGGTGAAGGTCGTACCTCGGGTGGTCGTCACCCTGTCACTCCGTGGGGCAAGCCTACGAAGGGCAAGAAGACGCGCTCGAACAAGTCGACCGACAAGTTCATCATGCGTTCGCGCCATCAGCGCAAGAAGTAAGAGAGGTAGTCTGAAGTGGCTCGTTCAGTTTGGAAAGGTCCGTTTGTCGACGGCTATCTTCTCAAGAAGGCTGAGAAGGTACGCGAAGGCGGTCGTAATGAAGTTATCAAGATGTGGAGCCGCCGCTCCACCATCCTGCCGCAGTTTGTCGGCCTGACTTTCGGCGTCTACAACGGCAACAAGCATGTGCCGGTGTCGGTTTCGGAAGAAATGGTTGGACACAAGTTCGGTGAATTCGCGCCTACGCGTACCTATTACGGTCACGGCGCGGACAAGAAGTCGAAGAGGAAGTAACGATGGGCAAGGCTAAAGCTCCCCGTCAGCTCAAGGACAACGAGGCTCAGGCCGTTGCCCGCACGCTGCGCGTCAGCCCGCAGAAGCTGAACCTTGTTGCGAGCATGATTCGCGGCAAGAAGGTGAATGCGGCACTTGCCGATCTGACGTTCTCGCGCAAGCGGATCGCCGATACGGTGAAGAAGACGCTTCAGTCCGCAATTGCGAACGCTGAAAACAACCATGATCTCGACGTCGATGCTCTGATCGTCGCCGAAGCTTATGTCGGCAAGTCGATCGTCATGAAGCGCTTCCACGTCCGTGGACGTGGCCGCGCCAGCCGTATCGAAAAGCCGTTTTCGCATCTCACCATTGTTGTCCGCGAAGTCGCGGAAAAAGGGGAGGCCGCATAATGGGTCAGAAGATTAATCCGATCGGTCTTCGTCTCGGCATCAACCGCACCTGGGATTCGCGTTGGTACGCGAATACCGGTGAGTACGGCAAGCTGCTGCATGAAGATGTCAAGATCCGCGAGTTCCTCTCCGAAGAACTCAAGCAGGCCGCGATCTCCAAGATCGTGATTGAGCGTCCGCACAAGAAGTGCCGCGTGACGATCCATTCGGCACGTCCCGGCATCATTATCGGCAAGAAGGGTGCAGACATCGAAAAGCTCCGCAAGAAGCTTTCCGAGATGACCAATGCCGATACGTCGCTCAACATCGTCGAAGTTCGCAAGCCGGAAATCGACGCTACGCTGATCGCCCAGTCGATCGCTCAGCAGCTCGAACGCCGTGTGGCATTCCGTCGCGCCATGAAGCGTGCCGTTCAGTCGGCAATGCGTCTTGGAGCCGAAGGCATCCGTATCAACTGCTCGGGTCGTCTGGGTGGCGCGGAAATCGCTCGCATGGAATGGTACCGTGAAGGTCGCGTTCCGCTTCATACGCTGCGCGCCGATATTGACTACGGCACGGCAGAAGCGAAGACCGCTTATGGTATCTGCGGCGTGAAGGTCTGGGTCTTCAAGGGCGAAATCCTTGAACACGATCCGATGGCTTCCGAGCGTCGTGCGGTCGAGGGTGACAATCAGGGTTCCTCGTCGAACCGCCGCCGCGAAAACGCTTAAAAGCGGGCCGCGGGCGAGAAATTTGGAGTAGAGAACAATGATGCAGCCTAAGCGCACCAAGTTCCGCAAGCAGTTCAAGGGCCGTATTCACGGCAACTCGAAAGGCGGCACGGATCTGAATTTCGGTGCATTCGGTTTGAAGGCCGTTGAGCCGGAACGCGTCACTGCACGTCAGATCGAAGCGGCTCGCCGCGCGATCACCCGTCACATGAAGCGTGCCGGTCGCGTGTGGATCCGCATCTTCCCTGACCTGCCGGTAACTTCGAAGCCTACCGAAGTCCGTATGGGTAAAGGTAAGGGTTCGGTTGACTACTGGGCGTGCCGTGTGGCACCAGGTCGCGTGATGTTTGAGCTTGACGGTGTCCCTGAAGATGTGGCACGGGAAGCCCTCCGACTCGGCGCAGCAAAGTTGCCGATCAAGACGCGCTTTATCCAGCGCATTGCTGAATAAGAGAGGCAACGATGAAAGCCGCAGACGTTCGGGCGAAGAGCCTCGATCAACTGAATGACGAGCTGGGCACCCTGAAGAAAGAGCAGTTCAACCTGCGCTTTCAGAAGGCCACCGGCCAGCTCGAAAAAACCGCGCGCGTGAAGCAGGTTCGCCGCGACATCGCGCGTATCAAGACTATTGCCCGCCAGAAGGCGGCCGCAAGCAAGGCATAAGGAAGAATATAATGCCTAAACGCGTTCTGCAGGGCGTTGTCGTCAGCGACAAGAATGACAAGACTGTTGTGGTCAAGGTTGAGCGGCGCTATTCGCATCCGCTTCTCCAGAAGACCGTGCGTCAGTCTAAGAAGTACAAGGCGCATGACGAAAACAACCAGTTCAAGGTTGGCGATCAGGTTTCCATCCAGGAATCGGCCCCAATCTCGAAGGACAAACGCTGGGTCGTTCTGACGAACGAAGCAGCAGGCTAAATTATAAACACGCAGCTTAGGTAGGGCAGGAGCCCTTAACCAGCTGAGAGGAAAGAAGGCGGCCAGTCATGATTCAGATGCAAACAAACCTCGACGTGGCGGATAATTCCGGCGCACGTCGTGTCATGTGCATCAAGGTGCTGGGCGGCTCGAAGCGGCGTTACGCTTCCGTTGGCGACATCATTGTGGTGTCGATCAAGGAAGCTATTCCGCGCGGCCGCGTCAAAAAGGGTGACGTGATGAAGGCGGTTGTTGTACGCACCGCCAAGGATATCCGTCGTCCGGACGGCAGCGTTATTCGTTTCGATAACAATGCAGCCGTTCTCATCGATAACAAGAAAGAGCCTATCGGCACGCGTATCTTCGGACCGGTTCCGCGCGAACTTCGCGCAAAGAACCACATGAAGATCATCTCGCTGGCTCCGGAAGTTCTGTAAGGAAGCAAGACGATGCAGAAGATTCGCAAAGGCGACAGCGTTGTCGTGCTGTCCGGTAAGGACAAGGGCCGTAAGGGCGAAGTTCTCAAGGTTATGCCGAAGGACGAGCAGGCGCTCGTTCGCGGTATCAACATTGTAAAGCGCCATCAGCGTCAGACCCAGACCCAGGAAGCCGGCATTATCTCCAAGGAAGCGCCGATCCACCTGTCCAACCTGGCAATTGCTGATCCCAAGGACGGCAAGCCGACTCGCGTCGGTTTCCGCGTCGAGGACGGCAAGAAGGTTCGTGTCGCAAAACGTTCTGGAGCGCTGATCGATGGCTGAAGCTAAGGCACTTCCCCGCTTCAAGAAGCTTTACAACGAAAATATTCGTAAGGCTCTGCTTGAAGAATTCAAATACGACAACGAGATGCAGATTCCGCGCATCACCAAGGTTGTCCTCAACATGGGCGTTGGCGAAGCCACTGGCGATTCCAAGAAGCCTGCGGTTGCTGCTGAAGACCTCAGCCAGATCGCTGGCCAGAAGGCTGTCATCACGCGCGCCCGTAACTCGATCGCAACGTTCAAGTTGCGTGAAGGCATGCCGATCGGCACGAAGGTTACCCTTCGCCAGGACCGCATGTACGAATTCCTTGATCGTCTTGTCACGATCGCTCTTCCTCGCGTCCGCGACTTCCGCGGCCTGAACCCGAAGAGCTTTGACGGCCGCGGCAACTATGCCATGGGCATCAAGGAGCACATCGTGTTTCCGGAAATCAACTACGATAAGGTTGATCAGATCTGGGGCATGGACATCATCGTTTGCACGACCGCCAAGACGGATGATGAAGCACGCGCTCTTCTGCGTGCATTCAACTTCCCCTTCCGGCAGTAACGGCAAGCGTAGCGAGGTATATTAATATGGCCAAGACTAGCGCAGTCGAAAAAAACAAGCGCCGCGAAAAGTTGGTTAAGCGTCACGCTGGCAAGCGTGCACGTCTGAAGGCGATCGTAATGGATCAGGGCCTTCCGCTGGAAGAGCGCTTCCGCGCCACCATCCGGCTTGCCGAACTGCCGCGCAATTCATCGAAGGTTCGTATTCGCAATCGTTGCGAAGTTTCGGGCCGTCCGCGTGGTTACTACCGTAAACTGAAGATGTCGCGTATTGCGCTCCGTCAGTTGGGTTCGCTCGGTCAGGTACCGGGCATCGTCAAGTCGAGCTGGTAAGGAGTAGCATATGTCTGTGTCAGATCCTATCGGCGATATGCTGACCCGTATCCGCAACGCAGTAGGCCGCAAGAAGACCAAGGTTACGACCCCGGCTTCGAAGCTGCGCGCCCGCGTTCTGGATGTCCTTCAGTCTGAAGGGTACATCCGCGGATACACGCAGAGTGAATTCGTGAACGGCAAGGCCGAGATCGAAATCGAACTGAAGTACTACGAAGGTGTTCCGGTTATCCGTGAGATCAGCCGCGTATCGAAGCCTGGCCGTCGCGTTTACGTGTCGGTCAAGTCGATCCCGCAGGTCGCGAACGGCCTCGGCATCTCGATCCTCTCCACGCCGAAGGGCGTGATGGCGGATCATGAAGCCCGTGAACAAAACGTTGGTGGTGAGCTGCTCTGCCGCATCTTCTGATGCGGCTGACAGCGAACAGATAAAAGACAGGTATCAAAATGTCTCGTATCGGTAAAAAACCCGTGCCGGTCCCGGCAGGCGTGACCGCCAGTGTTGATGGGCAGATCGTCAAGGCAAAGGGCGCGAAGGGTGAACTCTCCTTCGTCGTGCACGATGAAGTTCTGGTCAAGATGGAAGACGGCGCTGTCAGCGTCGATCCGCGCGATCAGTCGAAGGAAGCTCGTTCGAAGTGGGGCATGTCCCGCACGATGATCTCCAACATTTTTGTTGGCGTGAAGGACGGCTTTGAAAAGAAGCTCGAAATCAGCGGCGTCGGTTACCGCGCTGCCATGCAGGGCAAGAACCTGCAGCTTTCGCTCGGCTTCAGCCACGAAGTGGTTTACGACGTGCCTGCTGGCATCACTGTTGCTGTTCCGAAGCCGACGGAAATCGTCGTTTCGGGTATCGACAAGCAGCAGGTCGGTCAGGTCGCGGCTGAGATTCGCGAATATCGCGGCCCCGAGCCTTACAAGGGCAAGGGCGTCAAGTATGCTGGCGAGAAGATCGTCCGCAAAGAAGGCAAGAAGAAGTAAGGGAAGCGCGTCATGGCATCGCCAAAAGAAACTTTGCAGCGTCGCGCTGCTCGTGTACGCCGCCAGGTCAAGGCTGTCGCCAATGGCCGTCCGCGTCTCAGCGTGCACCGTTCTTCCAAGAACATCTACGCCCAGATCATCGACGACGTCCGCGGCGTTACGCTTGCGGCCGCTTCGACCCTCGATGGCGACCTCAAGGGCAAGCTCAAGACCGGCGCCGACTCCGCAGCAGCCGCTGCTGTTGGCAAGCTGGTTGCTGAGCGCGCCGTCAAGGCTGGCGTCAAGGACGTAGTGTTCGACCGTGGTGCATTCATTTACCACGGCCGTGTGAAGGCTCTCGCCGAAGCTGCTCGCGAAAGCGGCCTCAGCTTCTAATTAGCATTTGTGCTTCCGGAAAAGAAAAAGGAAATCAGGATATGGCACAGAGAGAACGTAACCGCGAAGATCGCGGCCGTGAGGAGCGCGACAGCGAATTCGTCGATAAGCTCGTTCACATCAACCGTGTTGCCAAGGTCGTCAAAGGCGGCCGTCGCTTCGGTTTTGCTGCGCTCGTCGTTGTTGGCGACCAGAAGGGCCGCGTAGGCTTCGGTCATGGCAAGGCACGTGAAGTGCCGGAAGCTATCCGCAAGGCAACCGAAGCTGCCAAGCGCGACATGATCTTCGTACCGCTGCGTTCGGGCCGTACGCTGCATCATGATGTTGAAGGCCGTCACGGCGCCGGCAAGGTTCTGCTTCGCGCAGCTCCTGCTGGTAAGGGTATCATCGCCGGTGGCCCGATGCGTGCAGTGTTCGAAACGCTCGGCGTTCAGGACGTTGTTGCCAAGTCGCTCGGTTCGTCGAACCCTTACAACATGGTTCGTGCGACGTTCGATGCTCTGAAGCATCAGATGCATCCGAAGGACATCGCTGCACAGCGCGGCATCAAGTACTCGACCCTTCAGGCTCGCCGCCATGATGTGGTCGGTTCGGAAGAATAGCCGATAGTTTGTGTTCGTCCGGGGCCGCTCAGGCGACCGGATACGCCATAGACAAGGGATTTGAGTGATGGCTGAGAAGAAGGGCAAGACGGTTACGGTCGAGCAGATCGGAAGCCCAATCCGTCGTCCAGCCGAGCAGCGTGCAACGCTGATCGGTCTGGGTCTTAATAAAATGCACCGCCGCAGCACGCTGGAAGATACTCCGGCGGTCCGTGGCATGATCGCCAAGCTTCCACACCTCGTTCGCGTTGTGGACGAGGCGTGATAGCGCAGGGAGATAGAGATATGAAACTCAACGATCTGCGTGACAAGCCAGGTTCGGTCAAGGCGCGCAAGCGTGTTGGTCGCGGTATCGGTTCGGGCACCGGCAAGACCGGCGGTCGCGGCGTCAAGGGTCAGAAGTCCCGTTCGGGCGTCTCGATCAATGGCTTCGAAGGCGGCCAGATGCCAATCTACCGCCGTCTGCCGAAGCGCGGCTTCACCAACATCTTCGCAAAGAGCTTCAACGTTGTATCGCTCGGCCGTATTCAGGCTGCTATCGATGCAGGCAAGCTCGATGCCAAGGCTGTTGTGAACCTCGATTCGCTGAAGGCTGCTGGCGTGATTCGTCGCGCCAAGGACGGCGTTCGTATCCTTTCGGACGGCGAACTGAAGGCAAAGGTTGCCTTCGAGGTAGCCGGTGCTTCCAAGGCTGCGGTCGAAAAGATCGAAAAGGCTGGCGGTAGCATCAAGCTTCCAGAAGCCGCTGCCGAATAAGGCTTCGATACAAAAATAAAAAGCGGCGGCCTTAGTGCCGCCGCTTGCACATTTATGCCAATGCGCATATCTGGGTAGGGTCTTTTCAGTCTCGAGGCGCGACCGCTATAGATTGCGCTGACGGGGGCGGAGGACCGGAGACTTTTCACCGGAGAAATTTAATGGCATCGGCTGCTGAACAGCTAGTTTCCAATCTCAATTTTTCGGCTTTTTCGAAGGCAGAAGAACTCAAGAAGCGCATCTGGTTCACGCTGGGGGCTTTGCTCGTATACCGGTTCGGCACCTATATTCCGCTTCCCGGCATCAATCCTGACGCGCTTGCGCAGGCTTTCCAGCAGCATAGCCAGGGTGTGCTCGGGCTCTTCAACATGTTCGCCGGTGGCGCCGTCGGTCGTATGGCCATTTTCGCGCTCGGCATCATGCCCTATATCTCAGCCTCCATTATCGTGCAGCTCATGACGTCGGTCGTCCCGTCGCTTGAAGCGCTGAAGAAGGAAGGCGAGGCGGGTCGCAAGATCATCAATCAGTACACGCGTTACGGCACGGTGCTTCTGGCGCTTGTGCAGGCCTACGCGATTTCAGTCGGTTTGCAGTCCGGTAACGGCATTGTCACCAGTCCAGGACCTTTCTTCATCGTTTCGTCGGTGATTACCCTTGTGGGTGGCACGATGTTCCTGATGTGGCTCGGCGAGCAGATCACGGCGCGCGGTATCGGTAACGGCATTTCGCTGATTATCTTCTCGGGCATTGTGGCCAACCTGCCGCATGCAATTTCCGGTACGCTGGAACTCGGTCGTACAGGTGCACTGTCTACGGGCCTTATTCTGGGTGTCATCATCCTTGCTGTTGTGCTGATCGCGGTCATCGTTTTTGTTGAGCGCGCACAGCGTCGCCTTCTGATCCAGTATCCGAAGCGTCAGGTCGGCAACCGTATGTTCCAAGGCGACACGTCGCATCTGCCTTTGAAGCTCAATACCGCAGGCGTTATTCCTCCGATTTTCGCCTCGTCGCTGCTGCTTCTGCCTGCGACGGTTGCAGGCTTTGCCAACACGACTGAAATGCCCGCCTGGGCGACGACAATTCTCAATGCGCTCGGTCACGGGCAGCCGCTTTATATGCTGTTCTATGCTGCATTGATGGCATTCTTCTGCTTCTTCTATACGGCCATTGTGTTCAATCCCAAGGACACCGCTGACCAGCTCAAGAAGCATTCCGGCTTTATTCCGGGCATCCGTCCGGGTGAGCGCACTGCCGAATATATAGACTATGTGCTGACACGCATCACTGTTGTCGGTGCCATCTATATCGTGCTTGTCTGTCTCCTGCCGGAATTCCTGATTTCCGCAACCGGTGTGCCGTTCTATCTCGGTGGCACCTCGCTGCTGATCGTTGTGAGCGTGACGCTCGATACGGTTGCGCAAATTCAGGGGCATCTGATCGCCCATCAGTATGAAGGGTTGATCAAGAAGTCCAAACTCAGAGGTGGGAAACGCAATAAATGAGACTGATACTTCTTGGGCCGCCCGGAGCAGGTAAGGGGACGCAGGCTGGACTTCTTACCAAGAAGCATGGAATTCCTCAGCTCTCGACCGGCGACATGCTGCGTGCGGCAGTCGCCCAGCAGAGTGAGATCGGGAAGCGCGCCAAGGCCGTGATGGATGCCGGGCAACTGGTTTCCGACGAGATCGTGAACCAGATCGTATCGGAGCGTATCGATGCTCCTGACTGCGCGAACGGTTTCATCCTCGACGGCTATCCGCGCACGGTTCCACAGGCTCAGGCTCTGGGAACGATGCTGGCGGGGAAGGGCCTGAAGCTCGACGCAGTTATTGAACTGAAAGTCGATGAAAATGCTCTCGTCAAGCGGATGGAAAGCCGTGTGGCCGATACGATCGCCAAGGGCGGTCAGGTTCGTTCGGATGATAATCCGGAAGCTTTCCGCAAGCGTCTCGTGGAGTACCGCGAAAAGACTGCGCCGCTTTCCAGTTATTATGCAGGAACCGGTGAATTGCGCGTCATCAATGGCATGGCGCCGGTTGAAGAAGTTACTGCCGAAATCGAGAGAATTCTCGTTCCGGCGTGAAAATCGAAGAGGCTTGAAGAAGCCTTGTTCGAATACGGGCAGGGAAAGCGTGAAGCGTTTTCTGCCCGTTTATTGCTTCCAGAAGTTGCTTGGGTTGCCTGTTAGGCCGGTTTGATGGCTTTACGGACAGTTAAGAGTTGACTTTTTCGGGCGATTCCGTCAAAGACTGCGCCACTTCAACTGGTTTTGAATGGCGGGTATCGGCGGAAATCGAAAGAGGCCGGTACCGGTCATTTAATGCTGTCTGGTTGATCGCATCTGCCAGATGGAAATTTTTATAACTCAAGGAGAACAGACGTGGCACGTATCGCTGGCGTCAACATCCCGACGAACAAGCGCGTTGTTATTGCGCTTCAGTACATTCACGGGATCGGACCGAAATTTGCTCGGGAAATCGTAACGAAGGTCGGCATTGCTGACGATCGTCGCGTTAACCAGCTGTCGGATGCTGAAGTCCTTCAGATCCGCGAAGCAATCGATGCTGACTACCAGGTCGAAGGTGACCTGCGTCGTGAAGTTTCGATGAACATCAAGCGCCTGATGGACCTGGGTTGCTACCGCGGCCTGCGTCATCGTCGTTCGCTGCCGGTTCGCGGTCAGCGCACGCACACCAACGCACGCACTCGCAAGGGTCCGGCGAAGGCAATCGCAGGCAAGAAGAAGTAATATCGACGGGACGCAAGTTCCGTCGAGCCTTTCCGGTGTGCCGGTTGGGTTTGATGCTGGTCCTTTCTTGAGGACCGGTGTAGCCGCTGGAATTACGGCGGTGTAGAGATCGATTGAAAGGACTATCATGGCCAAGGAAGCCACGCGCGTTCGCCGTCGCGAGCGTAAAAACATCTCGTCGGGCGTTGCCCACGTAAATTCGACGTTCAACAACACCATGATCACCATTACGGATGCTCAGGGCAATGCGATTGCCTGGTCGTCTGCCGGTGCTCAGGGTTTCAAGGGTTCGCGTAAGTCGACCCCGTTTGCCGCACAGATCGCTGCCGAAGACTGCGCCAAGAAAGCACAGGAACATGGCATGCGCTCCCTCGAAGTCGAGGTTTGCGGACCGGGCTCTGGCCGTGAATCCGCGCTGCGCGCCCTTCAGGCTGCCGGCTTTGTGATCACGTCGATCCGCGATGTTACGCCGATCCCGCACAACGGTTGCCGTCCGCGCAAGAAGCGCCGGGTCTAATCCTCGTTCACATGCCGTACGAGCCTCGGGCTTTTCAAGTTCGGGGCTCCTCTGCGGTTTCTTCACTTGATCGCTACGATAGGATGGTAGCGACGAATGATAGAGGGATATCTATATGATCCAGAAGAACTGGCAGGAACTCATCAAGCCGAACAAGGTGGATTTCATCACCAACGGCTCCCGCACGCATGCAACCGTCGTTGCTGAACCGCTGGAACGCGGCTTCGGTTTGACGCTCGGTAATGCCCTGCGTCGCGTGCTTCTGTCGTCGCTTCGCGGCGCTGCCGTGACCGCCATTCAGATCGATGGCGTTCTGCATGAATTCTCTTCGATCCCGGGCGTCCGCGAAGACGTTACGGATATCGTTCTGAACGTCAAGGAAATCGCTATCCGTATGGAAGGCGAGGGCCCGAAGCGCATGGTCGTCCGCAAGGAAGGCCCAGGCGTCGTTACGGCTGGCGACATTCAGACCGTCGGCGATGTCGAGATCCTCAATCCGGATCACGTCATCTGCACGCTGGACGAAGGCGCTGAAATCCGCATGGAATTCACCGTCAACACTGGCAAGGGCTACGTGCCTGCCGACCGCAACCGCGCAGAAGATGCTCCGATCGGGCTTATCCCGGTTGACAGCCTGTATTCTCCGGTTCGCAAGGTGTCGTACAAGATCGAGAACACCCGTGAAGGTCAGGTTCTTGACTATGACAAGCTGACGCTGAACATCGAGACAAACGGCTCGGTTACAGGCGAAGACGCGGTGGCATATGCCGCTCGTATTCTCCAGGACCAGCTGGCGATCTTCGTCAACTTCGAAGAACCGCAGAAGGAAGCTCCGCAGGAACAGGTTGCGGAACTGGCTTTCAACCCGGCTCTGCTCAAGAAGGTGGACGAACTCGAACTGTCTGTCCGTTCGGCAAACTGCCTGAAGAACGACAACATCGTCTACATCGGCGATCTGATCCAGAAGACGGAAGCCGAGATGCTGCGGACTCCGAATTTCGGCCGCAAGTCGCTCAACGAGATCAAGGAAGTTCTGGCATCGATGGGTCTCCATCTCGGTATGGAAATCCCGTCCTGGCCGCCGGAAAATATCGAAGACCTCGCCAAGCGCTACGAAGACCAATATTGAGCATTTCCAGCGAAAGTGCGCCGCGGTTTCGCGTCGGATAATGCGTAAAATGAAAATGAGACCGGAAATATCCCGGCTAGAACTAATTAAGGAGAAGGCTCATGCGTCACGGTAACGGATACCGTAAGCTGAACCGCACTGCCTCGCACCGCAAGGCGATGTTCGCCAACATGGCTGCTTCGCTTATCGAACACGAGCAGATTGTGACGACGCTTCCGAAAGCTAAGGAAATTCGCCCGATCGTTGAAAAGCTTGTCACGCTCGGCAAGCGCGGCGATCTGCATGCCCGCCGTCAGGCTATCTCGGCTATTCGCGACGTCAAGCTCGTCGCAAAGCTGTTCGATACGCTGGCTGCTCGCTATGCAACTCGCAACGGCGGCTACATCCGCATCATGAAGGCTGGCTTCCGCGCTGGCGACAACGCGCCGCTGGCAGTTGTCGAGTTCGTGGAACGCGACGTCGATGCAAAGGGCAAGGCTGACCGCGCCCGCGTCGAAGCCGAACAGGCCGCTGAAGCAGACGCAGCGTAATCTGCGCTGATTTCTGATCAATAAAAGGGCCGCCTCGTGCGGCCCTTTTTATTTGCGCATTTGACGGAAAATTGCACGGCTTTTATCCCACGTCACAATGTAGCCCTTTATCCTTGTCCTCAGTTGACTACATTCAAGATTGATTCATGTCCGCTTTCACAGAAGCGGCAGTAAGCTTGACAAGCGCGGAGTATGTGCATGAATTGGCGACGTCTAGGTATATTGGGGCTTGTACTGACATCCATCGGATTGGCTGTGCCGTCAGCTCTGGCGCAGGACGCGCCTGCGACGCCTCAAAAACAGATACCGCTCAATCGTGCCGATATGCAGTTGTCTTTCGCTCCGCTTGTGAAGGAAACAACACCGGCTGTTGTGAATGTCTATGCGGCGCGTCAGGTGCAGGCACGTTCGCCGTTTGCCGGTGATCCATTCTTTGAGCAATTCTTCGGACGGCAGTTCGGAGAAAGCAAGCCGCGCATTCAGCAATCGCTCGGTTCCGGGGTTATCGTTGACAGTTCAGGCATCGTGGTGACGAACAATCATGTCATCAAGGATGCCGATGAAATCAAGGTCGCTCTGTCAGATGGTCGCGAGTTTGAAAGCAAACTGCTTTTGCGTGATGAAACCACAGACCTTGCCGTTCTCAAGATCGAATCCAAGGACAAGTTTCCGGTGCTTGGCCTTGGCAATTCCGATGACGTGGAAGTCGGCGATCTGGTGCTGGCCATCGGCAATCCATTCGGCGTTGGCCAGACGGTAACGAGCGGTATCGTTTCCGCGCAATCGCGCACCCAGGTTGGCATTTCCGATTTCGATTTCTTCATACAGACGGATGCGGCCATCAACCCCGGAAATTCGGGCGGTGCGCTGATCGACATGCGCGGACGCCTGATCGGCATCAACACCGCGATCTATTCGCGCTCCGGAGGCTCGGTGGGGATCGGGTTCGCGATTCCTTCGAACATGGTTCGCGCCGTTGTCGAGGCCGCTCAGAAGGGCAGCGCGAGTTTTGAGCGCCCTTATATCGGAGCTACTTTCCAGGGTGTGACCGCCGATTTGGCCGAAGGTCTCGGCATGGATAAGCCATACGGCGCCTTGATCACCGCGATCGCAAAGGGCGGTCCGGCTGAAGCTGCCGGGCTGAAAATTGGTGATGTGGTTTTGTCCGTTCAGGGCGTCCGCGTCGATAATCAGGACGTTCTTGGCTATCGTCTTTCGACTGCCGGCATTGGTAACACCGTGTCGATCGGAGTCATGAGGAACGGAAAGAACCAGACCATCCCGGTGAAGCTCTCTAAAGCGCCGGCTGTGAAGGAGACGGAACCGCAGGTTATCGATGGCGACAATCCCTTTGCAGGCGCATCAGTGCTTGAACTCACGCCTTCGACGGCTGCGAAATTGCGCCTCAAGCGCGATAGCCAAGGCGTGGCGGTCGTTGACGTCTATTCCGGTTCTCCGGCAGCACGTTTGGGCTTGCGCCCCGGCGATATCGTTCGCAGCATCAACGGAAACTCCATCCGCACCGTGGGCGACCTGACCGCGATTCTGGAAGCGGGGCGTGGCCTCGCGTGGCGGCTTGAAGTGGAACGCAACGGCATGCTGTTGCGCCAGTTTGTGCGTTAATCCGATACCTGCAGATCGCTAAACGTTGCATGCCGCTTCGGGCCGCATTATGCCTGAGGCGGTATAGTCTTTTGATAGAGCAATGGAATGAGCGACCTTTTCTCAGCAGCGGCAGAC
Source organism: Hyphomicrobiales bacterium (assembly GCA_900473915.1). Classification (GTDB taxonomy): domain Bacteria; phylum Pseudomonadota; class Alphaproteobacteria; order Rhizobiales; family Rhizobiaceae; genus Brucella. The sequence continues at coordinate 16,236 of UCNG01000010.1, forward strand.
CCGAACGCGGATCGCAACCGGCCGCTTGCTGACCGCCTGCGACCGAGACACTTGTCGGAAGTGACCGGCCAGGAGCATTTGACCGGGCCTGAAGGTGTGCTGACACGCATGATCGCGTCCGGCTCGCTCGGCTCCATGATCTTCTGGGGGCCTCCAGGTACCGGCAAGACGACGGTCGCCCGCCTGCTTGCCGGTGAGACCGATCTGGCGTTCGAACAGATTTCGGCGATCTTCTCCGGCGTTGCCGATCTCAAGAAGGTATTTGAAGCCGCCCGCGCACGGCGCATGTCCGGTCGACAGACGCTGCTTTTCGTGGACGAGATTCATCGGTTCAATCGCGCGCAGCAGGATAGTTTTCTGCCGGTCATGGAGGACGGTACCGTTATCCTGATCGGCGCCACGACGGAGAATCCATCGTTCGAACTCAATGCCGCTCTTTTGTCCCGGGCAAGGGTGCTGACCTTTCATCCTCATGATGGCGAAAGCATCGCAACCCTTCTGATCCGTGCCGAAGAGCAGGAGGAGCGTCCTTTGCCGCTCGACGAGGAAGCGCGGGCAAGCCTCATTCGCATGGCCGATGGAGACGGACGTGCTGCGCTGACGCTTGCCGAGGAAGTCTGGCGCGCTGCGCGCCCGGATGAGGTGTTCACGGCAGAAAAATTACAGGACGTGGTACAACGCCGGGCTCCGGTCTATGACAAGGGGCAGGACGGGCATTACAATCTGATTTCGGCGTTGCATAAATCCGTTCGCGGATCGGACCCGGATGCGGCGCTCTATTATCTTTCGCGTATGTTCGATGCAGGCGAGGACCCCTTATACCTCGGTCGGCGGCTTGTCCGCATGGCGGTCGAAGACATAGGCCTTGCCGATCCACAGGCCCTTGTCATCTGCAATGCCGCCAAGGATTCCTATGACTATCTGGGGTCTCCGGAAGGTGAACTGGCGCTGGCGCAGGCTTGTGTTTATCTGGCGACCGCGCCGAAATCGAACGCTGTGTATGTGGCCTATAAAGCATCGATGCGCGCTGCGAAGGAAAATGGTTCTCTGCTGCCGCCGAAGCATATCCTCAACGCGCCGACCAAGCTGATGAAGAACGAGGGTTATGGCGAGGGCTACGCTTATGACCATGATCAGCCGGATGCTTTTTCAGGGCAGGATTACTTTCCGGAAAGCATGGGAAGGCAGAAATTCTACGATCCACCGGAGCGGGGCTTCGAGCGGGATATTCGCAAGCGCCTGGAATACTGGGCTCGCTTGCGACAGGAGCGCCAAGGACGACGCTGACGTCTGGAGCGGGTTTGCTTTTGATGGAAGCGCTACAATCCCCATAGTTATCCACATTCGTCCACAGTTTGAGCCGCGACCGCTTTGACCGCGGCTTTTGTTTTGCTTCTTCACACGGTTTTGAAGGTGCCGGAAAGGGACGGCCCATCGTTAGAAAGGTCTTCTTAATCTTTACATTTTATCAATCTTTGCAAAGAGACGAGGTTTTCCATGATGCGCGTTTTGTTTCTCGTCGCGCTCGTGATCCTTGGAGGCTGCGCAACCGCCCCACGGCAGGTCAACAATGTGTGCGCGGTCTTCGATCAACGCGACGGTTGGTTCAATAATTGGCAGACGGCTGCCACGCGGGTTTCACGCGAGTTCGGTGTGCCGGTTCCGGTTCTGATGGCGACGATATATACCGAATCCGGCTTCCAGCCCTATGCTCGCCCGCCACGCACCAAGATTCTCTGGATCATTCCGTGGAAGCGGGCTTCGAGTGCCTATGGCTATTCGCAGGCGCTGAACGGCACCTGGGACCGTTACAAGCGGGAAACCGGTCGCTGGACCGCGTCGCGTACCAATTTTGCAGACGCTATCCATTTTATCGGCTGGTATCATTATCAAAGCTATCTGAAGAACGGCATCAACCGCTCTGATGCCTACAGCCTTTACCTCGCTTACTATTCGGGTCATGGCGGTTATGCGCGCGGTGCCTGGCGCGGAAATGCAACGGCGCTTAACGGGGCGAAACGCGCCCAGGCCATGGCTAATCGCTATGCTGTGCAATTGCGAAGCTGCGGACGATTCAGCTAAAAAGCGGGAAGGGCGGGCTTTTTGCCTGCAATCGGAACACCATCCGGCCTTATTCGCTATTATCATGCAAGCCGAATCGCTAATTGAGGATCACCATTTCATGCTGAAGAAGATCGGGATTGCCCTTTTCGCCGCCACTTTTCTTGCCGGTTGCACCACTGATCCCTATACCGGGGAACAGAAGATGTCGAACACCGCCGGTGGTGCCGCGATCGGCGCGGCTGTGGGCGCTCTGGGCGGCCTGATGGTCGGTGGGTCCAGCCGTGCGCAGCGTAATGCCGTGCTGATCGGTGCCGGTATCGGCGCACTCGGTGGCGGCGCCATCGGCAATTACATGGATCGTCAGGAAAACGAGCTTCGCGCACAGTTGCAGGGGACGGGCGTGTCCGTGACCCGCAATGGCGACCAGATCATCCTGAACATGCCCTCGAGCATCACTTTCGATACCGATCAGGACCAGGTGAAGAGCCAGTTCTATCCGACGCTTAATTCAGTCGCGATTGTGCTGCGCAAGTTCAACCAGACGCTTGTGGACGTTTACGGTCATACCGACTCGACGGGCAGCGCCAGCTACAATCAGGGCCTCTCGCAGCGTCGTGCCGCCTCGGTTGCAAGCTACCTCGGTTCGCAGGGAATCGATCCGCGCCGCTTTGCAGTTATCGGCTATGGTGCGAGCCAGCCGGTCGCGACCAACGCAACGCCGGAAGGACGCGCACAGAACCGTCGCGTGGAAATCCAGATTTCACCGCTTCGCGCTGCGAGCTGATTCCGTTTCGCAGAGTTAGATGCTGCAATGACGCAGTCCTTCGAAAGAAGGGCTGCGTTTTTGTTTGTCCTCGCGAATCGTCGGCTGTCATGATTTGGCTTGAACCAGGCTAATTGCTGGATGGTTCAATTATTTTCGCAATCTCTGATATTAGAGAACAATTATAGAACAAAAATACAGAGGCCTTTTTAATCAATGGCTTAGACTCATTGCCAAATGAGAACAAAAAGGATACAAATAGATCGTGGCAACGAGCCTGCCGGGCTTCTAGCGAGACAAGAGGATGGTGTAAGATGTCTCAGAATTCATTGCGACTTGTTGAGGAAAATTCAGTGGACAAGACTAAGGCTCTCGATGCGGCGCTGTCGCAGATCGAAAGGGCGTTCGGCAAAGGCTCGATCATGCGCCTTGGCCAGAACGATCAGGTTGTCGAGATTGAAACGGTATCGACCGGATCGCTCTCGCTGGACATTGCGCTTGGCGTTGGTGGCTTGCCCAAAGGACGTATTGTCGAGATTTACGGCCCGGAAAGCTCCGGTAAGACGACATTGGCGCTGCACACGATCGCGGAAGCACAGAAGAAGGGCGGTATCTGTGCATTCGTCGATGCGGAGCATGCGCTTGATCCGGTCTATGCACGCAAGCTGGGTGTTGATCTTGAAAACCTGCTGATTTCGCAGCCGGATACGGGCGAGCAGGCGCTTGAAATCACCGATACGCTTGTGCGTTCGGGCGCTATCGACGTTCTCGTTGTCGACTCTGTTGCTGCCCTGACGCCGCGCGCCGAAATCGAAGGTGAGATGGGTGACTCCCTGCCTGGCCTCCAGGCGCGTCTCATGAGCCAGGCGCTGCGCAAACTTACTGCATCGATCTCGCGTTCGAACTGCATGGTGATCTTCATCAACCAGATTCGCATGAAGATCGGTGTCATGTTCGGTTCGCCGGAAACGACGACTGGCGGTAACGCTCTCAAGTTCTATGCTTCGGTTCGGCTCGATATCCGCCGTATCGGCTCGATCAAGGAGCGCGACGAAGTTGTTGGCAACCAGACTCGCGTGAAGGTCGTCAAGAACAAGCTTGCGCCGCCCTTCAAGCAGGTCGAATTTGACATCATGTATGGAGCTGGCGTTTCCAAGACCGGCGAACTGGTCGATCTTGGCGTGAAGGCTGGTGTTGTCGAGAAGTCCGGTGCGTGGTTCTCGTATAATTCCCAGAGACTGGGACAGGGCCGTGAAAACGCCAAGCAGTATCTCAAGGACAACCCGGAAGTGGCCCGCGAGATTGAGACGACACTTCGTCAGAATGCCGGGCTGATTGCCGAGCAGTTCCTTGAGGACGGCGGACCGGAAGACGACGCAGGCGACGCTGCAGAAATGTAAGAAGCAGTGTCGGTTGAATTTTCAAAGCCCCGTGCATTCGCGCGGGGCTTTGTTTTGGAAGGATGAATTCCTGCGGCGTGAAAAGTGCCTACCTGATCATCTTTCAGCAGAAATTGCTTTTATGGCGCAGCGTACTTATCTGGACAGAAAAGCAAGGCACCGTTAAAAGCGGTCAACCGAAAACTCCACTTCACGTCCTAGCAGTGCGGGAGAGCCTCGGGCCTTCGACGACCGTTGGCGGCTGTGGGAGTTTGAACAGGACAATTGATGTAGCTTTCTGCGAAGCTTCATCCGTGCAGGGCAAACACGCCCAAAGGTGACTTATGGCTGGCGTCAACGAGATCAGGTCCACATTCCTCGATTATTTCCGCAAGAACGGGCATGAGGCCGTTCCATCGAGCCCACTCGTTCCGCGTAACGATCCGACGCTGATGTTCACCAATGCGGGCATGGTGCAGTTCAAGAACGTTTTTACGGGTCTTGAACATCGCTCCTATAATCGCGCCACGACCTCCCAGAAATGCGTTCGCGCTGGCGGCAAGCACAACGATCTGGACAATGTCGGTTATACCGCACGTCACCATACTTTCTTTGAAATGCTGGGCAATTTCTCGTTCGGCGACTATTTCAAGGAAGATGCCATCAGCTTCGCCTGGAACCTGATCACGAAGGAATTCGGCCTTCCAAAGGACAAGCTGCTCGTCACCGTTTATCATACGGATGATGACGCTGCGAATTATTGGAAGAAGATTGCCGGTCTTTCCGACGACCGCATCATTCGCATTGCTACCAGCGATAATTTCTGGGCGATGGGCGATACCGGTCCTTGCGGTCCATGCTCGGAAATCTTCTTCGACCACGGCGATCATATCTGGGGCGGCCCTCCCGGATCGGCTGACGAAGACGGGGACCGTTTCATCGAAATCTGGAACCTTGTTTTCATGCAGTTCGAGCAGATCACGCCCGAACAGCGTATCGACCTGCCGCGTCCGTCCATCGACACCGGCATGGGACTGGAGCGCGTCGCAGCGGTCTTGCAGGGCGTGCATGACAATTACGATATAGATCTCTTCAAGGCCTTGATCCGCGCTTCCGAAGAAGCGACCGGCGTGAAGGCCGAAGGCGAATTTCGCGCCAGCCATCGCGTGATTGCCGATCATCTGCGCGCTTCGAGCTTCCTGATCGCTGATGGCGTGCTGCCGTCCAATGAAGGTCGCGGCTATGTGCTGCGCCGCATCATGCGCCGCGCAATGCGCCACGCACAGCTGTTGGGTGCGAAAGAGCCGCTGATGTGGCGTCTGCTGCCCGCCCTGATCCGCGAAATGGGACAGGCTTACCCGGAACTGATCCGCGCCGATGCGTTGATCTCGGAAACGCTCAAGCTCGAGGAAACCCGTTTCCGCAAGACGCTTGATCGTGGCCTGGGTCTTCTGTCGGATGCAACGGAAAACCTCGTTGAAGGTGATCGCCTCGATGGTGAAACTGCTTTCAAGCTGTACGATACTTATGGTTTCCCGCTTGATCTGACGCAGGATGCGCTGCGCCAGCGCGGCATTGCTGTCGATACGGAAGGTTTCAGTGCCGCCATGGAACGCCAAAAGGCCGAAGCGCGCGCCAACTGGGCCGGTTCTGGCGAGGCTGCGACAGAAACCATCTGGTTCGGCGTAAAGGACAAGGTCGGCGCGACTGAGTTCCTTGGTTATGAAACCGAAAGCGCGGAAGGTGTTATCACGGCGCTTGTTCGCGATGGCGCAGAAGTGCAGTCCGTTGCCGAGGGCGAAGCTGTTTCGGTCGTGGTCAACCAGACGCCGTTCTACGGAGAATCGGGTGGCCAGCAGGGCGATACGGGTACGATCTCCGGTGAAGGTTTTGTCATCACCGTCAAGGATACGCAGAAGAAGGGCGAGGGCGTCTTCGTTCACATCGGCGAAGTTACCAAGGGTACGGCCAAGACCGGCGATGCGGTTGAGTTGAAAGTGGATTCGGTGCGCCGCACGCGCATCCGCTCCAACCATTCGGCGACGCATCTTCTGCATGAGGCGCTGCGGGAAACACTCGGCAGCCATGTTGCCCAGAAAGGTTCGCTCGTAGCACCTGACCGCTTGCGCTTCGACTTCTCGCATCCGAAGCCGATTTCGGCAGAAGAGCTGGCACAGGTTGAAAACCTTGCCAATGAAATCATTTTGCAGAACGCGCCCGTCAGTACGCGCCTGATGGCCGTAGACGATGCCATTGCCGAAGGTGCCATGGCGTTGTTCGGCGAGAAATACGGCGATGAAGTTCGCGTTGTTTCCATGGGCACCGCCAAGCATGGCCCGAAGGAAGGCAAGGCCTATTCTGTCGAGCTTTGCGGCGGCACGCATGTGCGCCAGACAGGCGATATCGGCCTTGTCCGCATCGTTTCGGAAGGTGCGGTTGCCGCCGGTGTTCGCCGTATGGAAGCGCTGACCGGCGAGGCGGCACGTCTTTATCTCGAAGAGCAGGACGAGCGCGTAAAGGCCATTGCTGGTGCATTGAAGACGACGCCGTCGGAAGCGCTGGAGCGGGTCAATGCGCTGCTTGATGAACGCAAGAAGCTCGAACGCGAACTCGCAGATGCCCGCAAGAAGCTGGCGCTCGGCGGCGGTTCGGCAGAGGGTGGCAGCGCCGTTGAAGCCGTGAATGGCGTCAATTTCCTCGGCAAGATCGTGACCGGCGTTTCCCCGCGCGACCTGAAGCCGCTTGCCGATGAAGGCAAGAAGCAAGTCGGCTCCGGCGTCGTGCTGTTCATCGGCGTGGGCGAAGATAACAAGGCCAGTGCTGTCGCCGCCGTGACGGAAGATCTGGTCGGCCGTTTCAGCGCGGTCGATCTGGTCCGCGCAGCTTCGGCGGCGCTTGGTGGCGCAGGTGGAGGCGGTCGCCCGGACATGGCGCAGGCCGGTGGGCCCGATGGCGCGAAGGCACCAGATGCAATCGCCGCTGTTAAGGCTCTCATTGGTTAAGGCCATATATGGAAGTGGAAAAGCCGGGTTTTTGCCCGGCTTTTCTTATGCGGCATGGACGGCCCGGCTGTCTTCGGGTGCTTCAATACGCTCCTTCAGGCCATAATCACGCATGACGGCCGCTACGCGCAGACGGTAATTCTCAAAAACACCGTCGCGGCCCTGTCCCTGTGCTACCCGATGAGAGGGCAGATTGCGCCATTCGCGCACGGCTTCTTCGTCGCGCCAGAAAGAGAGCGAGAGCAGCTTGTCGGGATCGGCCAAGCTCTGAAAACGTTCAATCGACAGAAAGCCGTCGATCTTTGCAAGATCTTCCCGCAGGTTTGCGGCAATGGCGAGATATTGGCCGCGCCTGTCGTCATCGGCTGGCCAGACTTCGAATATGACGGCGATCATGGCTTGATGAACTCCCCATGGGGTGCGGATTGGAGTTTGAGGAAGATGCGATCCTCGGATCGGATGAATTGTTCCCGGCGCGCGAATTCATAATTCTCCCGTCCCAGCGGATCGGCGGCGAGCCGGGCCCGGTATGCCTCGTAAGCAGCAAGGTTTTCGATAGAGTAGGCGCCATAGGCCGTTGTCGACGATCCTTCATGCGGCCCGAAATAACCGATGAGATTGGCGCCGCATCGCGGAATGGCCTGTCCCCAATTGCGTGCATATTCGGCAAATGCATCCGCCTTGAACGGGTCGATCTGATAGCGGATGAAACAGGTAATCATGCATGTCTCCTTCAAATGCCTGTCTTCGATGGTGACAATGTAGCAATTGAAATATCTCTATAGTTCGGTTAGCATCGAAGTATGAAAGATGGCCCGATCATAGCTTCCGTTGCTGCACTCCTTGGCGATCCTGCGCGCGCAAACATGCTCACGGCGTTGATGGATGGCCGCGCGCTGACGGTCAGCGAACTTGCGTCGGCCGCAGGCGTGACGCTGCAAACGGCAAGCGGACATCTTGCAAAGCTCGATGCAGCCAATCTGCTGGTTGCGGAGAAGCAGGGGCGGCACCGCTATTTCCGTCTTTCAGGAACGGATGTGGCACAGGTTCTGGAAGGACTGATGGGGCTTGCGCAACGTACCGGCGCTGTGCGGGTGCGGACTGGTCCCAAAGATCAGGCGCTGCGCAAGGCGCGGATTTGCTATGATCATCTGGCTGGCGAACGCGGTGTCGAGATGCTCGATGCCTCGCATCGGCTGGGGTTGATCGCCGATGGCAACGAGCCGGTGCTGACAGAGAAGGGCAAATCGTTTTTCAGTTGCCTTGGCGTGGATGTGAGCCATCTGGAGCAGGGCAAGCGCCCGGTCTGCCGCCACTGTCTCGACTGGAGCGAACGCCGCAATCATTTGGGCGGTGCGCTTGGTGCCGCGCTGTTGAACCATTTCATTTCGCAAGGATGGGCACGTCGGGAAGAGGGGCGCGTCATCGCGTTTTCGCCCAAGGGGGCGCAGGCTTTCTCGCGGACGTTTGAACTGGCTGGCCAGATTACGTGATCTGAACAGCCAGTGAATTCAGTATCAGTGTTGTGTGGCGGCCGCGGCTGCGTCGTCCAACTCTGTGGCCCGTTTCATCGCGGGGCGATCCTTCAGGCGATCCCAATAGGCTACGAACGCGCCACGGGCAGGCAAAGTGCCAAAGCGCAGACCCCAGCCAATGTGTGAACCGACATAAACGTCAGCCGCCGTGAAACGGTCGCCGGTGATGTAGGGATGCTGTGATACCGCTTTTTCCAAAGTGTTGACCACCGTGTCGTAATTGCCGTAGCCGACCATCCCCTGCTTGTCTGCCGGGATTTCGAAGCCAAGCGCATGATTGGACAAGGCGGCTTCCACGGGGCCGGATGCGAAGAAAAGCCAGCGGAAGAAATCCGCGCGCTCATCGGGGTGCGGCGCCAGACCGACCTCGGGAAATGTCGTTGCCAGATAGGCGCAGATCGCCGCCACTTCCGTCACCACGGCATCGCCGTGGCGGAGCGCTGGAACTTTTCCCATCGGGTTGATCGTGCAGTAGTCGGGGCCCTTCATTGGAGGTCCGAAATCCAGTATTTCCACGTCATAGGGTTTGCCGATCTCTTCCAGCATCCAGCGCGCGATACGTCCGCGCGACATCGGGTTGGTATAGAGCTTCAACTCAGCCATTTCATCCTCCCTGTAAGAAAGGGCAGGATGCGCTTTTTCCCTTGAAAAAGAAATAAAAAACCCGGCAGCAGCGCTGCCGGGTTTGCATTTCGACGATGGGGTCGAATATTCTATCAGGCGGCCATAGCCTTTTTCAGGTTCTCATCGATCTTGTCGAGGAATCCGGTGGTCGAAAGCCAAGGCTGATCCGGGCCGATGAGCAGCGCCAGATCCTTGGTCATGTAACCGCTTTCAACGGTGTCCACGCAGACCTTCTCCAGCGTGTCGGCAAAACGCTTCAGCTCGGCATTGTCGTCAAGCTTGGCGCGGTGAGCGAGACCGCGGGTCCATGCGAAGATCGAAGCGATCGAGTTGGTCGAGGTTTCCTCGCCCTTCTGATGCTGGCGATAGTGACGAGTCACGGTGCCGTGGGCAGCTTCAGCTTCAACGGTCTTGCCATCCGGCGTCATCAGAACGGAGGTCATCAGGCCAAGCGAACCGAAGCCCTGCGCCACGATGTCCGACTGAACGTCGCCGTCATAGTTCTTACATGCCCAGACGTAGCCGCCCGACCACTTGAGGGCCGAAGCAACCATGTCGTCGATGAGGCGGTGTTCGTACCAGATTTTCTTTTCTTCGAACTTCGACTTGAATTCGGCGTCGAACACTTCCTGGAAGATATCCTTGAAGCGGCCGTCATAGGCCTTCAGGATGGTGTTCTTCGTGGAGAGGTAGACCGGATAGCCGCGCTGCAGGCCGTAGTTGAACGAAGCGCGGGCGAATTCGCGGATCGATTCGTCAAGGTTGTACATGGCAAGAGCCACGCCAGCCGAAGGAGCCTGATAGACTTCGTGTTCGATGGTCTCGCCATCTTCACCGACGAATTTGATCGTCAGCGTGCCCTTGCCGGGGAACTTGAAATCCGTCGCGCGGTATTGGTCGCCGAATGCATGGCGGCCAACGATGATCGGCTGGGTCCAGCCCGGTACAAGGCGCGGAACGTTCTTGCAGATGATTGGCTCGCGGAAGATCACGCCGCCCAGAATATTGCGGATGGTGCCGTTCGGCGACTTCCACATTTTCTTGAGCTTGAATTCTTCAACGCGCGCTTCGTCGGGCGTGATGGTTGCGCACTTCACGCCGACGCCATGTTCCTTGATGGCATTGGCTGCATCGATGGTGACCTGGTCGTTGGTCGCATCGCGGTTCTCAACCGATAGATCGTAATATTTCAGATCGATGTCGAGGTAAGGATGGATAAGCTTGTCCTTGATGAACTGCCAGATAATGCGGGTCATCTCGTCGCCGTCGAGTTCGACGACCGGATTCGCAACCTTGATTTTTGCCATGGATGAAGCCTCTTTTTCAATGCGTCGCGCCCGTATAGCACTCACGGCGAATAAGGCAAAGCGTATGAGGCTTATTCTTTGGCCTATAAACCTTCTGAATGGTCAAAATTTCGGGAGAGAGCCGATCATGCCGCGCGGTGTGCAGCATGATCGCTATCGCGCGATTTTTCCCACGAGGATTGCCGCTGACGATAGTTTTTCTCTTCGCTCGCCAGAATGGCGTCAGCATCCAGCGTGGAAATGGCAGCCGACTTGTCTGAGGGGACAAGACCATTCAGCTGCAGCGAAAGATAGCGTCCGCAGCAGACCCGCAGAAACGAGGCGAAATTGTCGAGGTCGTGCCCTTCATCCCGGGATTCATCGTAGAGCTTGCCGATAAGGCGACTGACAGTGAGATCATCGCGCGCCGCAATATCTTCCAGAGCCCACCAGAAAAAATTTTCAAGCCGCACGCTGGTTACAACGCCGTCTATGCGCAGTGATCGTGTCACGCTTAGCCAGAGTTCAGGATTGGCGCCGATGAACAGCCTGCACATGGTTTCCTCCGGATCGTTCTCCCGAACTTACTGTCGCGCAGTTTTGTCCCACCTGCAACCTTGATGGTCACAGGCGGGTGTTGCGATCAGCTGTGGGTGATCCTTGTGCCGAGGACTGCAAGGAACTGTGCCAGCCAGGCCGGATGAGCAGGCCATGCAGGCGAGGTGACGAGATTGCCATCCGTCACGGCCTGATCGACCGGGATATCGGCATAGGTGCCGCCAGCAAGTTCAACTTCAGGGCGACATGCCGGATAAGCGGAGCAGGTGCGGCCCTGCAGAACGCGCGCTGCAGCCAGCAATTGCGCGCCGTGGCAGACCGCGGCGACGGGCTTGTTCGCATCGAAGAAGTGCTTCACCAGGGCGATAACATTGTTGTCGAGACGCAGATATTCCGGCGCACGGCCACCGGGAATGACAAGTGCGTCATAGCTTTCCGGCTTCACGTCGGCGAATGTTGCATTGAGGGTGAAGTTATGCCCCGGCTTTTCCGTATAGGTCTGGTGGCCCTCGAAGTCGTGAATGGCTGTCGCGATATGATCGCCAGCTTTCTTGCCTGGGCAGACGGCGTGCACCGTATGACCAACGGTCAACAGCGTCTGGAACGGGACCATGGTTTCATAGTCCTCACCAAAGTCGCCGCAAAGCATCAGTATTTTCTTACCGGACATGGTTTCCTCCCTTGATCGTGCATCTGGTGGCGGCAGTCTGGCACGAATGGGCGGTGAGCAGGTGTTATCGGGCTACTACACGGGCTTTTCGTCCGAACACGTAAGGGGAATCTTTGCGATTCAGCGTCAATTATGTCAGGGAAGCGCCACGATTTTATAGCACAGCGGAAAACATCATGGCAGGAACAGATAAACAGCGCCCCATTCTCGCGGAAGGACCGGCAATCGTGCTGGTGGAGCCGCAATTGCCGGAGAACATCGGCATGGTGGCGCGCGCCATGGCGAATTTCGGACTGGTGGAACTACGCCTCGTCAAACCGCGCGAGGAGTTTCCAAGCGAAAAGGCGAGGGCTGCGGCGAGCAAGGCTGATCATGTGATCGACAATGCGGTGGTCTATGACGATCTGCCTTCTGCTATTGCTGATCTCAATTTTGTTTATGCAACGACCGCACGCGAACGTGACGGTTTCAAGCAGGTTCGAAGTGCGGTGGAAGCCGGTGGCGAGTTGCGCCGTCGTTTCAGGAGTGGAGAGAAGACAGGTATCCTGTTCGGCCGCGAACGCTTTGGTCTCAGCAATGAAGAAGTGGGACTGGCGGACGAACTGGTGACATTCCCCGTCAATCCAGCCTTCGCATCGCTGAACATCGCGCAGGCTGTCCTGCTTATGTCCTACGAGTGGATGAAGTCGGGACTTGAGACGGAAACGGAGACGGTGTTTCGCGGGCCGGAGCTTGAGATGGCGCCGAAACAGGAATTGCAGGGACTTTTCAACCATCTTGAAGAAGCCCTTGATGTGCGTGGTTATTTCCGCCCCGAAGCGCGCAAGGAAATCATGGTCAATAATCTGCGTGCTGTGCTGACGCGCGCCGGGTTTGCATCGGCAGAGTTGAAACTGCTCCGCGGCGTCATCACGTCGCTTGATGTTTTCACGCCGAAGAAGCCGCGTGGCTCCGGTGCGCCGGAAGGACGTGCGCGAAAGCCTGCGACCGAGGCTCCAGCAACAAAGGACAAGGACGAATGAAAAACGCACCCGCTGTGAGCTTTTCCGCTATCCCTTCTGTCGACCTTGAGAAACCCATTCTGGTTTTCGACAGCGGCATCGGTGGCTTGACGGTTTTGCGGGAAGCGCGGGTGCTGATGCCGGATCGCCGCTTCGTCTATGTCGCCGACGATGCCGGATTTCCCTATGGCGGATGGGAAGAAGACGCGTTGAGAGCCCGAATAGTAGAGCTATTCGGCAGGCTTATTGCCGCCTATGATCCGGAAATCGCGGTCATTGCCTGCAATACAGCCTCCACGCTGGTGCTGGACGATTTGCGGCAAGCCTTTCCTTCGGTGCCATTTGTTGGAACCGTACCGGCGATCAAGCCGGCTGCCGAAAGAACTTCGTCAGGCCTTGTTTCCGTGCTGGCGACCCCCGGTACCGTCCGGCGCGCTTATACGCGCGATCTCATTCAATCCTTTGCTTCCCAGTGCCATGTTCGTCTTGTGGGTGCTGACCAACTTGCGGCAGTAGCGGAAGCACATATTCGTGGCGAGAAGATCAACGAGGCGCTGGTCGTGGAACAGATCGCCCCCTGTTTCATCGAACAGGATGGCAATCGGACCGACATTGTCGTGCTGGCCTGCACACACTATCCGTTTCTCGCCAACGTGTTTCGCCGCTTGGCGCCATGGCCGGTCGACTGGCTTGATCCTGCGGAAGCGATTGCCCGGCGCACTGTGTCACTCCTGAAGCCACGCCGCGCAGATGAAGAACTGCATCATCACGATGATCTGGCGGTCGTGACTTCCCAAAAACCGGACTACGCCATCCGCAGGCTTATGCAGGGTTTCGGTCTGCATTTCGCTTGATCCTTGCGCGTGGCCTTGAATTATGCGGCTAAGTGACAATCATGGCAGTGATCGTTTCACAGGGGAAAATGCAATGACCGGAACCATCCCGCAGATTACCCTGCCTTCGGGCCAGACGGTGCCAGCGCTCGGACAGGGCACATGGTATATGGGCGAGGACAGCACACAGCGCCGCTATGAAATCGAAGCGCTGAGAAGTGGCATCGATCTGGGGATGACGCTGATTGATACGGCTGAGATGTACGCCGATGGTGAGGCGGAAAATGTTGTGGGTGAGGCCATCACGGGCCGCCGCGACGACGTGTTTATCGTCAGCAAGGTGCTGCCGTTCAATGCATCACGGAAGGGAACAATCGAGGCTTGCGAAAGAAGTCTGCGGCGGCTTCGTACTGAGCGTATCGATCTTTATCTTCTGCACTGGCGCGGGCGACATCCATTTGAAGAGACTGTCGCGGCTTTTGAAGAGCTGAAGCATGCGGGCAAGATCGCGAGTTGGGGTGTCAGCAATTTCGACACAGACGACATGAAAGAGCTCGCTAGTGTAGCGAGCGGCATGGACGTCGCGACGAACCAGATACTCTATAATCTGACCCGACGCGGACCCGAATTCGACCTGATGCCTTGGTGTGCTGAGCGCAAAATTCCCTTGATGGCTTATTCGCCAATCGAACAGGGACGGTTGCTGCATGATCCGGTACTGGCGGAAATTGCGGGTGAAACAGGCGGAACGCCAGCGTCGGTCGCGCTTGCCTGGACGATGCGCAGCGGCAATGTCATCGCAATTCCAAAGTCGTCCAATCTGCATCATGTGCGGGATAACAGAAAAGCCGCTGAGTTGCGGCTTTCCGACGATCAGTTGAAACGTCTGGATCAGGTTTTCACGCCGCCGTCCCGAAAGACGGCGCTGGAAATGTTGTAACGAGCGACGTGCCGGAGCATTTCCAGTCTAACTTGAGTCGTTGGAAATGCGCTATCTCTTTGTTTTTACGCATTATCCTGCGCAAAACCGCTTCGCACTTTTGCTGGAAATGCTCTAACCCGCTTCCTTCTGGCGGGCATCCTTCTTGGCCTGTGCGACACTCGCAGCCTTCCGCAACCGTCCGCGTTCTGCCGGGCGGATAAGGCTGTCGTATTTTTCATTCGGAATGTTGCGCATACCTTTGAGGGCGTGGCGCGTGTTGAAATCTTTGCCTTTCTTTTCCTTGGCTTCCTTGGTTGCCAACGCTTTTCGCGCATTGGCGATCAGTTCAGCGCTGGCTGCCATGCGACGGCGGCGCTTGACTTCGGTGTTGATGCGACGCACTGCCATGGCCAGCACGGAAACTTTCAGATGAGAACCTTCGTCGGCCTTGGAGGGTGTGGCTCCGCGAGCTGCTGCCTTTCCGCGCATTTCGCGCCTGCGCTGATGGGCCTGATCCTGTGCCTTCTTGCGGCGTTCGCGGATCAATTTCGCCAGATGGCCAAGCTCTTCATCTGGAATGTTTTGCAAAAAGGGATGATGCGATTTTTCGACCAGTTCTTTTTCGTCGGCATTGAGCGCGCGAGCTTCCTGCTTTCTGGTGACGGCCATAGGACATCCTTTCTGCTAGCGATGAGACTTTCCCGGTAGAATATAGGCGTGGCCGCGAGCATGGAAAGATGGGCTCCTCATTTCGGTTCTTCGGTCTGGACGACTTCGCTTTGCTCTTCAAACCGTTGTAAAAGCAGCTTCAACTCTTTGAGGGGCAGGTGCTCTGCGCCAATGGTTTCGATCTTGGTCGTCGAGACGATGGTCAGGATTTCATCAAGTTTGGCCTGTGTCGCAGTTGCTTCGCGGTTCTGTGCATTCTGGATAAGAAAGACCATCAGAAATGTGATTATGGTAGTCGATGTGTTCACCACAAGTTGCCATGTGTCCGAGAAGTTAAACAAGGGCCCGGTGATGCCCCATATGATGATGAACAAACTCGCCAAGACAAATGCCAGGTAATGACCTGCAAGTTCGGCAGATTTCTCGCTGAGCTTTGTGAAGAATTGTGTCATCGCAACCTCCAAAATGGCTGACATGAAACGCTGGATGGAGGGGCGTGGTTCCGTACTCGCATGAAGCAGGGAACTTTCACGCGCTGGTCGACGTTTGTTCTGCATGGAAAACGCGGAGGTTGGTCGATGGACATTGTTGAAACCCGCATCAGCTCGGTGGGGGGCTTCAAGCTCTACATGGTGGAATTTGTCACCGAGGGCGAAGAGAAGATCACCGTAAAGGTGGAGAACGAGACAGAAGCAGAATTGGCGCGCGATGAAGTTCTGCGGCGCGCTGCTATGAAACTGGGTGAGGCTCTTGGGGTTGCATGTACGGAATGCGGTATCGAGCCGGGCAGCTTTGTGACGCGTCCCAGCGCACGCCGCTCCGGCGACCGGGCAGAACTTGAGCGTCAGCTCGACGAAGGTTTGGAAGACACGTTTCCGGCCAGCGATCCCGTCTCTGTTACGGGTTCGACGATCGCCGGCTTTACCGGGCCGAAAGATTGAACGACTGCTACAAACAGGAAGCCGGACTGTTCGCCCGGCTTCTGAAGTCGTTCAGAAAATGAGTCCTGTAATGAATATATCTAACTGATAATATTCAAAGATTGCGGCGTTTGCCTTCCATCAGGTCGAGTACGGCGCGGGCACAGTCGAGCACATTCGAACCTGGTCCGAACACCGCCGCCACTCCATGATCGAACAGGTACTGATAATCCTGACGCGGAACGACACCACCGCAGACCACGATGATATTTTCAGCGCCTTTCTCGCGCAATGTGTCCACAAGCTGAGGCAGGAGTGTCTTGTGACCGGCTGCGAGCGATGAAACTCCCAAAACATGCACCTTCGCCTTGATAGCCATGTCGGCGGCTTCATCCGGCGTCTGAAATAGTGGTCCGGCCAGCACCTCAAAGCCAATGTCACCAAACGCGGAAGCAATGATTTTAGCGCCACGATCATGCCCGTCCTGACCGAGCTTTGCGACCATCACCTTTGGCGTTTCGCCGGTCTGTTTGGAGAAATCTCCGAGCCGGTCCATCAGCGTCTGGTATTCCGGCTCGTCCTTATAGGCCGCGCCGTAGACCTTTTTTACGACCTTCGGAACCGCTGCATGGTCGCCGAATGCGCGGCGCATGGCATCGGAAATTTCACCGACGCTGGCGCGGGCGCGCGATGCTTCAACCGCGGCGGCCAGAAGGTTGCCTTCGCCCGTCCTCGCGACCTTTTCCAACTCCGCAAGCGCGGCTTCGACCTTTGCCTTGTTGCGCGTTTCCTTGATGCGATTGAGACGCGCAATCTGCGATTGGCGCACGGCCGAATTGTCGATCTCCAGAATGTCGATTTCGTCTTCCTGTTCCAGCCGGAACTTGTTGACGCCGACGATGACTTCCTCGCCTTTATCGACTGCCGCCTGCCGCTTGGTGGCAGCTTCTTCGATGAGGCGTTTCGGAAGGCCGCTTTCGACGGCCTTTGTCATGCCGCCGAGCTTTTCGACTTCCTCGATCAGCGCCCACGCCTTTTCGGCCAATTCGTTGGTCAGGCTTTCGATGTAATAGGAACCCGCCAGCGGATCGACCACTTTGGTCACGCCGGTCTCGTTTTGCAGGATAAGTTGCGTGTTGCGGGCAATGCGGGCGGAGAATTCTGTTGGCAAAGCAATGGCTTCGTCGAAAGAATTGGTGTGCAGCGACTGGGTGCCGCCGAGTGCCGCCGACATGGCCTCAAAAGCCGTGCGGACGATGTTGTTGTAGGGATCCTGTTCCTGCAAGGAGACGCCGGAAGTCTGGCAATGCGTGCGCAGCATCAGCGAGCCGGGCTTCTTCGGATTGAATTCCTTCATGATGCGCGACCAGAGCAGGCGTGCAGCGCGTAGCTTGGCGATCTCCATGAAGAAATTCATGCCGATTGCGAAGAAGAAGGACAGGCGTCCCGCAAACTCATCGACATTCAGCCCCTTGTTGAGCGCGGCGCGTACATATTCACGCCCGTCGGCCAGCGTGAAGGCCAGTTCCTGAACCAGCGTCGCGCCTGCCTCCTGCATGTGATAGCCGGAGATAGAAATGGAGTTGAATTTCGGCATTTCGGTTGCCGTATAGGCGATAATGTCCGCAATAATCCGCATGGATGGTTCCGGCGGATAGATATAAGTATTGCGAACCATGAACTCCTTGAGGATGTCGTTCTGGATCGTGCCGGAAAGCTGGGCGCGGGGCACGCCCTGTTCTTCGCCTGCAACAATGAAATTGGCGAGGATCGGGATCACGGCGCCATTCATCGTCATGGATACGGAAATTTTTTCCAGCGGGATGCCGTCGAAAAGGATCTTCATATCCTCGACGGAATCGATCGCCACGCCAGCCTTGCCCACATCGCCTTCCACGCGCGGGTGATCGCTGTCATAGCCGCGATGGGTGGCAAGGTCGAAAGCAACCGATACGCCTTGCTGCCCGGCAGCGAGAGCCTTGCGATAAAAAGCGTTCGATTCTTCCGCCGTCGAGAACCCGGCATATTGCCGGATTGTCCATGGACGACCCGCATACATGGTAGCACGCGGACCGCGAACGAAAGGCTCGAAACCGGGCAGGGTGCCCAGGTGATCGATCCCTTTCAGGTCGTCTTCCGTGTAAAGCGGTTTTACGTCAATGCCTTCCGGCGTGTGCCAGATCAGGCTGTCCGCTGGCCGCTTCAACTCCTTTTCGGCCAACGTTTCCCAGTCTGCGCGGGTGGTGGGGCGCTCGCTCATATCGAACCTCACTCGAATTCCATGATCAGCTCATCGACAGCGAGGCTTGCGCCCGCTTCCGCTGTAATTCGCTTTACGGTAGCACGGCGTTCGGCACGCAGCACGTTTTCCATCTTCATGGCTTCCACGGTGGCAAGCGGCTGGCCTGCTTCAACCGTTTCGCCATCCTTCACGAGAATGGAGGTGATGACGCCGGGCATCGGGCAGAGCAGCATTTTTGACGTGTCCGGCGGCAGCTTGACCGGCATGAGCTTTGCAAGTTCTGCGATGCGCGGCTTGCGAATGTGGGCCACCACGTCCATGCCGCGCCAGCGCAGACGCCAGCCGGTGCCGGCGCGCGAAACCTTCACCGCAATAGGCTTGCCTGCGACGGTAAACGAACCAAGCTGGCTGCCCGGATGCCAGTCGCTAGCGATGGGCAAGCTGCCGCCATCCACGAAATTGATCGTGGTGCCGCCTTCGCCTTCAGCAATTCGAACCGGCAATGTGAAGCCGCCGAGCGACGCCACCCAATCAGTCGCAACCGCTTGCTGTTCGCTGGAAATCCGTCCGGAAATCTGCGCGTTGCGCCGCTCGATCGCCAGATTGATCTGTGCGGCTACTGCGGCAAGCGCGCGCGCATCGTCTTCCGAAACGGGAACTCCGGCGAAGCCGTCTGGATATTCCTCGGCAATGAATGCGGTCGTGAGCGCGCCCTCACGGAAGCGCGGATGATCCATCACAGCCGACAGGAAGGGCAGGTTGTGGCCGATGCCTTCAACTTCAAATGCATCCAGAGCATCGCCCATTGCGTCGACGGCGCTGGTGCGATCCGGACCCCAGGTGCAAAGCTTGGCGATCATCGGATCATAATACATTGAAATCTCGCCGCCCTCGAACACGCCAGTGTCGTTGCGTACGATTGTGCCATCCGGGTTACGGCCTTCGACCGGTGGACGGTAGCGGGTCAGCCTGCCGATAGACGGCAGGAAGTTGCGATAGGGGTCTTCAGCATAAAGACGACTTTCAATCGCCCAGCCGTTCAACTTGACGTCGCTCTGGCCGAAGCGGAGCTTTTCGCCGGATGCCACACGGATCATTTCTTCTACAAGATCGATGCCGGTGATGAGTTCCGTCACCGGATGCTCGACCTGCAATCTCGTATTCATTTCAAGGAAATAGAAATTGCGACTGCCATCGACGATGAATTCGACCGTGCCTGCGGAAAAATAGCCAACGGCCTTTGCGAGAGCCACGGCCTGTTCGCCCATTGCTTTGCGGGTGGCTTCATCAAGGAATGGCGAAGGCGCTTCTTCGATGACCTTTTGATTACGGCGCTGGATGGAGCACTCACGTTCGCCCAGGTAGACGACGTTCCCATGCTGGTCGCCCAGAACCTGGATTTCGATATGGCGCGGCTGGGTGACGAATTTTTCGATAAATATGCGGTCGTCGCCGAAGGAGGATTTGGCCTCATTGCGCGAGAGCTGAAAGCCTTCGCGGGCCTCTTCGTCATTCCATGCGATGCGCATGCCCTTGCCGCCGCCGCCAGCGGACGCCTTGATCATCACCGGATAGCCGATGCTGCCCGCGATCTTGACCGCCTCGTCGGCATCCTCGATCAAGCCCATATGGCCGGGCACGGTGGAAACACCGGCTTCGGCTGCGAGCTTCTTCGAGGTGATCTTGTCGCCCATGGCGTCAATTGCGTTCACCGGCGGCCCGATGAAGGTGACGTTGGCGGCTTTCAACGCTTCGGCAAAACGCGGGTTTTCCGACAGGAAGCCATAGCCGGGATGCACAGCATCCGCGCCGGTTTCCTTGATCGCTGCGAGGATTTTGTCGATGACGATATAGGATTGATTGGATGGCGCTGGTCCGATGTGGATCGCTTCATCGGCCATTTTGACATGGAGCGCATTACGGTCAGCGTCAGAATAAACGGCAACCGTCGCGATACCCATTTTCTTCGCCGTCTTGATGACCCGGCACGCGATTTCGCCGCGATTGGCAATGAGAATTTTCTTGATCATCTTATTTGTACCTGGGGCCATCTACTCAAAGAGGAATAGTATCGTGCTTCTTCCACGGCGTGCTTTGGCTCTTGTTGCGCAGGCTGGCAAAAGCGCGGGCAATGCGGCGGCGTGAGGAATGCGGCATGATGACTTCGTCGACGAAGCCGCGTTCAGCAGCGACAAACGGATTGGCAAAGCGCTCTTCATATTCCTTCGTGCGCGCGGCGATTTTTTCAACGTCGCCCAGTTCGGAACGATAGAGGATTTCCGTTGCGCCTTTGGCGCCCATAACCGCGATTTCCGCCGTCGGCCATGCGTAGTTGATGTCGGCGCCGATATGCTTCGAAGCCATCACATCATAGGCGCCGCCATAGGCCTTGCGGGTGATGAGCGTAACCATGGGAACTGTAGCCTGGGCGTAAGCAAAGAGCAGCTTTGCGCCGTGCTTGATGACCCCACCATATTCCTGCGCTGTTCCCGGCAGGAAGCCCGGAACATCCACAAGCGTCAGGATCGGGATGTTGAAGGCATCGCAAAAGCGAACGAAGCGAGCAGCCTTGCGCGATGAATCGATGTCGAGGCAGCCGGCGAGTACCATAGGCTGGTTTGCAACGACACCGATGGTCTGACCGTCCATGCGGATGAAGCCGGTGATGATGTTCTTGGCAAAAGCTTCCTGAATTTCAAAGAAGTCATTTTCGTCGGCCAGCGCGTGGATAAGCTCTTTCATGTCGTAAGGCTTGGTGGCGCTATCCGGGATCAGCGTGTCCAGCCGCATTTCAAGCCGCGCAGGATCATCGAATACCGGGCGCACAGGAGGCTTCTCGCGATTGTTGAGCGGCAGGAAGTCGAACAGAATGCGGACCTGTTCCAGCGCTTCAATATCGTTCTCGTAAGCTCCGTCTGCCACCGACGATTTTCTGGTGTGAGTCGAGGCGCCGCCCAATTCCTCAGCGGTGACAATTTCATTTGTGACGGTTTTCACCACGTCAGGCCCAGTCACGAACATATAGGAGCTATCCCGCACCATGAAGATAAAGTCGGTCATGGCGGGCGAATAGACAGCGCCGCCAGCACAGGGGCCCATGATGACGGAAATCTGCGGCACGACGCCGGAAGCGTCCACGTTGCGCTTGAACACGTCGGCATAGCCCGCGAGCGACGCGACGCCTTCCTGAATGCGTGCGCCGCCGGAATCGTTGAGGCCGATGACCGGCGCGCCGTTCTTCACCGCCATGTCCATGATCTTGCAGATTTTTTGCGCGTGCGTTTCAGACAGAGAGCCGCCCAGGACAGTAAAGTCCTGGCTGAACACATAGACCTGACGGCCATTGATTGTGCCCCAGCCCGTCACCACGCCGTCGCCCGCAACTTTCTGCTGCGCCATGCCGAAATCGGTGCAGCGATGCGTGACATACATATCAAACTCCTCGAACGAGCCTTCGTCGAGGAGCACTTCGATCCGTTCGCGGGCGGTAAGCTTGCCTTTGGCATGCTGGGCATCGATACGGCGTTGGCCGCCACCAAGTCTGGCTTCCATGCGGCGGGCTTCGAGCTGTTCAAGGAGTTCCTGCATAAATCCCCACTTTTGGGCGGCCTTTGAAAGGCGAGTTATGAAGCTGAAAAGATAGTCTTTTTCTCCCTTCTGCTTAAAATCCGAAGGGGGCCGGGAAAAGCTTGAAAAGGTGTGATTGTGTAAGCTATAAATTTGCAAATAGCGAAATGCGAATTTGCAAAATGGCACCGAGAAAACTTTATATCGGAAGAAAGATACGGGAAATACGCGAGCAACATAAGGCAACCCAGTCGGGTTTTGCCGAGCGGCTTGGTATTTCAACGAGTTATCTCAACCAGATCGAGAACAATCAGCGACCTGTCTCCGCAGCCGTGTTGCTGGCGCTGGCTGAAAACTACCAGATCGATATAAGTGCCATTTCGCTGGGAGATGATGACCGTTTGCTATCTGCGGTTTCCGAAGCTTTGGCCGATCCGGTCTTCGACAATTACAAGCCGAATTTGCAAGAGCTGAAACTGATTACGCAAAATGCGCCGGGGCTTGCCCACGCGCTGATCGCCTGCCATCAGGCCTATCGCCGCAACAGTGAACAGCTAGCCAGCCTGGATAATCAGCTTGGTCGCGCTCCTTCTGCTGCCGAACCAGCTCCTTACGAGGAAGTTCGCGACTTTTTCCATTTTATCGATAATTACGTACATGAAATTGATATTGCGGCAGAAAAACTTGCTGCGGAACTGAATATTCCCGGGCGAGACATTGGTGTGGCCCTGCCTCAATATATGGAGGAGCATCACCGGGTGCGCATTGCGCGAGCGGGGCCGCAGGAGGCGGTTTTGCGTCGGTTCGATCCTATGGCGCGGGTCCTTTATCTCAATCCTTATTCTCCTGCTTCAACCCGCAATTTCCAGATAGCGTTTCAGATCGCCGAACTGGAGATGGAAGAGCTTGTGAGCGCTATTGCAAGGCGGGCGGATTTCCGTTCCGCCGAGGCAATCGAAATTTGCAAGATTGGCTTGCGCAACTATTTTGCCGGGGCGCTTATGCTGCCCTATCAAACATTCCTTTCGGCAGCGAAAGAACTGCGTCACGATCTTGAATTGTTGGCATCACGTTTCGGCGCCAGTCTGGAACAGGTCGCCCATCGCCTCAGCACCTTGCAGCGTTCCGGCCAGCGCGGTGTTCCGGTGTTTTTCGCCCGCATAGACAGGGCCGGAAACATCACAAAACGGCACAGTGCCGCCAAGTTGCAATTTGCCCGCTTCGGGGCCGCATGCCCGCTGTGGAATGTGCATCAGGCCTTTGAGACACCGGGGCGGATCATTCGGCAGCTTGCTGAAACACCGGATGGCGCGCGCTATCTTTGCATTGCGACAGAACTGACCAAGAGTGAGGGGGGCTTCAATGCACCCCAGCGGCGTTACGCCATCGCCCTTGGCTGCGAGGTGGCCTATGCGCAGGATTTTGTCTATGCGGATGGTCTAGACATCGCGGTGCGTTCTGCCTTCGATCCGATCGGTGTTTCCTGCCGTATTTGCGAGCGCGCGGAATGTGTGCAGCGTGCGGTTCCGCCGCTAAAAAGCAGATTGGCGGTCGATCACGACCGCCGCGGAATTCTGCCATATCGCTTGTTATAAATCAGAAGCCGGCATGTTCTTTGAGGAATTCGGCTTCCTCATGGGTCGTGTCGCGTCCGAGCACCGTGTTCCGATGTGGGAAGCGCCCAAAGCGCTCAATGATATCGTGATGCTGGCGGGCAAAGCCGAGCGAAAACTCGTCGCCGAGCTTTTCATAAAGGTCGACACAGCGCTTCTGGTCGCTCAGATGTTCGCTATGCATGAACGGAAGATAGAAGAACTGGCGTTGTTCAGGTGACAGCTTCCGGTCGAAATCATGATCGAGTGCCTGTGCCGCTACGTCTCGAGCTAGCCCGTCGCTTTCGAAAGAGCGAGGCGAGCCGCGGAACATATTGCGTGGAAACTGGTCGAACAGAATCGTGAGCGCCAGGGCGCTTTCCGGCTGCTGTTTCCATTGTTCCAGCTTGTCGGCGCGGGCATCCTCATAGACGGTCAGAAACTTCTCACGAATTTCGGCGTCTATCTCGTCACTTTTGCTGAACCAGTTTTCCTGCATTTTGGGCGAAAACCAGAAATTGAGGACGTCCTTCGGTTCAGTAGCCATGGTTGGCCTCCTTTCTGACTTTACTGTGCCTTCTGGCTTGCAGCTTCCGGCTGCGGGCAAGGCGGCTCGCCCTTGAAATTGCGCGACATGCAGGCGAATCGATCAAAGCTCTTACCTGTGTCCATGGCTGCCTTTCCAGCTCCTCCGCATCCGGCAAGAGCGGCAAGCGAAATCAGAATAGCAAAGTTCTTCATGGGGGTCCTTTCAGGCGCCATGGTGTCTGTATGGATAATAGAGATCGCGATCTTCAGTCGCAACACCGGCGCCGATCTACTAGAGCGGTTCCGGTTAACACAGAATCGTAGAACCGCTCTATCTCTTTGTTTTTACGCATTATCCGAGCAAAACCGCTTCGCACTTTTGCTGGAAATGCTCTAGCCGCGTCCACGATAGTTAGGCACGCCCTGTTCCGGTATCCAGACGTTCTGCGGTGCCGGTCCGGTCTGGTAGAAAACATCGATCGGAATGCCGCCGCGCGGATACCAGTAGCCGCCGATCCGGAGCCATTCCGGCTGTAGCAGTTCTACAAGACGCTTGCCGATGGTTACCGTGCAATCTTCATGGAATGCGCCGTGATTGCGGAAGGAAAACAGGAACAGTTTCAGAGATTTGCTTTCTACGAGCCACCGTCCGGGAACATAGTCTATCACCAGATGCGCGAAATCAGGTTGCCCTGTCATCGGGCAAAGCGAGGTGAATTCGGGTGCAGTGAAGCGAACACAATAGGATGTTTCGGCTTGCGGATTTGTAACCCGTTCAAGGACGGCTTCTTCCGGAGTTTGCGGTATCGATGTGTTGGAGCCGAGTTGCTTCAAGTCGGAATATATTGTCTTATCAGACATTTACGCGCCTTTTTTTCAAGCCACGGCGCAGTCTTTCAGCGCATGATTGCGCTTGTCCTTGTTTTGACCGGGTAGGCTGCGACCGGTGGCAAATTGCCAATGCCAGAGAGCTGGCGGATCATCAGGTAGCAGACCACGGCTTTTTGGTAAAGGATACAAACATAGCCCGCGCATCGGGCGCGGGCATCAATGTCAGGGGTTGAGTGCTGTTTCAGCGTCGATCGGAAATGGCGCATCCAATGGCTACGCCAATAAGAATGCCGATAATCCCGGCCGTTCCGAAAAGTGTGGTGGCCGTGCCCGGATTTTCACGCACCGTTTCAGCAACCACCTGGCCGCGTTCGCGCACGGTTTGAGCGGCTTGACGGAAACGGCCGGACGCATCATCCATGGCATCCTCTGCACGTTCCCTCAATTCGCTGGAATGCGACGACAGCGATTTTGAAAGACGTTTCAATTCGGTGCGCATATCGGCAATCTGCTTTTCAAGTGCCTGCTGGATGTCATTCGTGATCTTTTCGTCGGCCATTAGAATTCTCCGTTGAATTGATGACGGTTAAACGAGTGAAAACTCGTTAGGTTCCATGTTGCGCAACGCGGTTAATGAATATGGTAAACCGCTCGTAAACCATTTTAATTTAACTTTTTCGAATACAACAAGATGATCTGGAGCGGGGCCAGAATGTATATCGAAAAAGACGCGTTGATCGGCGGCTGCGAGCCGGTAGCTGCACGTGTTGTCCGTGCGGCCCATCTTGCCCGGCAATGTGTGGATCAGTTGCAGCCGCAAAGTGTCCGCGCGCAGGCAGAAGCGGCTTTGACGCTTTTGCTTGATGATCCTTCCCCGAAAGTCCGCATGGCAATGGCTGATGTGCTCTCAACAAGTGCGCATTCGCCTCTGCATATTGTAACGGCGCTTGCCGCTGACCAGCCGGAGGTCGCGGGGTACATCCTTGCACGCTCAACACTTCTCAGTGATGCCGATCTGGTCGATTGTGTTGCCTATAGCGCGCCGTCGATGCAAGTTTTGATCGCGGCCCGCCCGCATGTTTCATTCGCAGTCGCTGCTGCAATCGCAGAAATCGGCAACTACGAAGCCGTTGCTGAAATGCTGTTTAACAGTTGCGCTCGCATTGCTCCTGTTTCATTCCGGCGAATAAGCGAGCGCTGTGGTCATGATGCTCTTGTGCGTGAGGCTTTGCTGGCCCATCCGCATCTTCCAACAGAATGCCGCCATCTTCTGGCTGTGAAAGTAGGGGAGGTTCTGCAATCTCACCCGTTGGTGAAGTTACTTCTGGGCGATCGCCGCGCCGATAAGGTCGTCGGAGATGCAACCGCCCGCGCATCCATGCATCTGGCCGAAAACTGTTCGCCGGAAGAACTGCCGGCGCTTGTAGAGCATCTGCGCTTGCGCGGTGAAATTACGACAAGTTTCGTTATCCGTGCCGTTGCAGGGGGGCGCATAGATTTTTTTGCGAGCCTGCTCGCAGCGCTGTCCGATCTTGATGACGCCCGCATTTGCGCGATTATTTCCGGCGGTCGGCCTGCGGCCCTTGCTGCGCTGCTGCGCTCCGCCGGATTGAGCGACGCCACGCATGCACCCTTGATAGTGGCAATTGAAGCTTGGCGGGCCGTTGCTGCCGGGCGGAAGCGGATGGGTGCCGCGGAAATATCAGCCCTTATGTGCGAAGCCACACGTGCCAGCCGATACGCTGCCGCCAATGACGATCTGGCCGCGCTTCTGCGTTCTATCCATCTGGAATTTATGCGTGAAACAGCGCGGGACAGGCTGCAGGCTATTCCCGCCTGATCAGGCTTTTTGCCGAAACGGGCCGACGAGGCTGAGGCCATAGCCGACAGCGATGCCGAAGACGGCTCCGGCGGCCTTGAAAACGAAGTCGATAAACTCGCCATGCCGTCCCGGAGCAAAACGTTGCATCAGCTCGAAAAGCGCAGCGCAGCCGACTGTCAGGAGGAGAACGCGCATCCAGTGGCGTGGGTAGGCGAGCGCAAACAAAGCGCCTACGAGAAAGAAAGCTCCAAACCGTTCGAGATCTACAGGTTCACCGGTGACAGGGCGGAATTTTATCGGGCTGATTGTGACCATCAGGATGGTCAGGAGTATGATCCAGGCGCTTATGCGCAAAAATCGCTTCATGAAGAGCGCCTTTATTCGTCTGTATAATCGCCAGGTGGCTCGTCCTGCTTTGGGTCGCCACAACGTTTGTACATCCGGTCGGTTATTGAGGTTTTCAATCCGTTGCCGAATGGCAAGTCATAATGGGAGATGACATCGACGCCCATACACCATTTAACGTCGTGAGGCGACAGGCCATAATTGGTTTCGAGAAAACCCAATGCGTAATTCATGCCCTCATCGCATTGGTCTGTTTTGCAGAAATTTCCGTCCCGGGCGAGCTGGCGAATCGAACCTTCGCCTATCTTCACCACGATCGGCTCGACGGCAAAAGGAGCTGTGCATACAACGGCGATGATGACAAGTCCGATTAAAGTAAATTTTGTAGAGCGCCGCATGAATCGCCGTTTTTAGCTGGTTTCCGCAAGTTCATAACGCATTAGCGGCAACAGAATGGCAAGTCGCAATCGATGGAAAACTGACGCAATTAGGGGTTTTCCCGGACAATGCTGCCTCTAAACCGCATTCGTCCGTTGCTATGACATATTGAGGTGATGGCTTCGTTCTCCAGCCAAATTATTGCTAGTTGTATTTTAGTCTATGTCGGTTTCGTATTGACTTTTACGTAAATGCGGGAGCAAAACTTAAGCTTCGATCCGGTTGGGGGCTGGAGCCTGGTTGGTAAAGGCAGGAATGTTGTGGTGCGCGAGTATTATACGATCACGGAGCTGACACGCGAGTTCGGGATTTCAACCCGTACTTTGCGCTTCTATGAGGACGAAGGCCTGATTGCTCCAGTGAGACGCGGCCGTACGCGATTGTTTCGTCCTGCTGATCGCCATCTCGTGAAGCAGATTCTACGAGGCAAGAGGTTAGGGTTCTCCATAGCCGAAATTCACGAGATTATTCAGATGTATCGCGAGCCGCCTGGCGAGACAGGACAGCTGAAGCTGCTTATGAAGCGTGTCGAGGAAAAACGCGCCGATCTTCGCCAGAAACGACGCGACATTGAGGAGACGCTGGGCGAACTCGACCAGATCGAGGAATCCTGCATTGAGCGTCTAGCCGAGCTTGGCGTTAACACCTGAACCTATTGAACATCGGGCACAGGGGAGCACATTTGTGCAATATCCCGGACCGTGCTGTTGTTCTCCTGATCGATCTTGCCGCTGAAGACATCATCGAACAGCGTTGCCTTGTCCAGTTCGCTCACAACGCAGCCGCAAAACTGTTGACATAGCTGCTCGCTGCCGTTTTGCAGGCACGCAGCCACGCAAGATTGCGTGAAGGCTTCTCGCGGTGCCGGTTGCGCAGGCGGCATGAGTTGGGAAAACACGTAGACCAACGCGATCAAAACCGGTTGATGAATGAGGTAGAAGGCGAGGCTGTGCCTGCCGATGAATGTCAGCGGCCTTTCAAGAAATTTTGGCTTTATTCCGCCAGCCAATAGCTGAAGCCACCCAAAATGCTGAAAAATGCGCGCAGCCGCGACGCCGGCAAGAACCGCCCCGAACCACGGAAATAGCGGTACATAATCATTGGAGCGCAGTGTTACTGTCGAAAGCCCCACCCAACTCAATGCTGGATGATTGAAAATATCGGCCTGCGCAAATAGCGGAGCGGTTATGACGAATACCGCAACGATCAAGGTTGCGAAGGCGGGTAGCCGCAGAAACAGAAGACCTAGCACGCTTGCCAGAGCGATCTGGTGCAGGATGCCAAAGAAAATGAAGCTGTCCGGGGACATATACCAGGTGACGGCTGAAATAGCCGCCGCCGCCGCGACAATCTGAGCCAACCGTTTCGCCATCGGCTTCCAGCGTATCTCATTGCCGTGCGCCAGAACGAGGCTGAAACCGACCAGAAACAGGAAGCTTGACGCGATACAGCGCGCGAAAAGTTTCCATCCTCCGTGCGCGGTCGTGGTGGGCGCCATATAGCCGAAAAACTCGAGGTCCCATCCGAAATGGTAGATCGCCATAGCGATCAACGCGATCCCGCGCGCAATATCAATGCGCCCGAGGCGAGGGCGAGAAGAAGGTGCAGTATCCTGAGTCTTGATGTCAGACATGGTTCCTTCCGGCGAGATCATGATGCCCGGCTTTTTCGATTCCCGGCAAATCTCTAACACAGGCTTTGGCAACACTATAGTATGCGGTCCTGCACGGATTCGTGCAGGCAGAGATACGGGCAGGCACAGATGCGGGCAGGGTGCCTCATGTTGGGAGAGCGTGGTTGTTCTATAGCTTATCGAAGATTTTCTGGCTGCTTTTTCAACCCATCACAATCATCTTCGTCCTCATCGCCATTGCCTCTCTGGCGATATGGCGCGGCTTTCGTCGATTTAGTCTGGGTGTCCTTGGCCTGTCGATAGCCATTCTATTCTTTGCGGCTTTTACGACGCTGGGCGCCGTCCTGCTCGCCCCATTGGAAGATCGCTTTGCAAAGCCGGATGAATTGCCGCAGCATGTGGAGGGTATCGTCGTTCTCGGCGGCTATATGAACGGTGAGATCAATGCGGGACGCAAAGGTTTTGAGTTGAATAGTGCGGCTGACCGCATTTTCGAAACCATGCGGCTTGCAAGGCTCTATCCGAATGCCAAGGTCATCGTTTCAGGAGGCGAGGGAGCCTTCTTCGAAGAATCCGCCAAAGAGGCGGATAGCACCCGGCAAATGTTGGCAGATCTCGGTTTTTCCGGCGAGCGCTACATATTTGAGAACAAATCTCGCAATACGGTTGAGAATGCTATTTTTTCAAGGGAGTTGGCTCAACCCAAGCCGGGCGAAACATGGCTTCTTGTCACTTCCGCATACCATATGCCGCGTTCTATTGGCTGTTTTCGCAAGACGGGTTTCGAGGTTGTCGCCTGGCCGGTAGATTACAAAACGCACGCCAGCGAGCGCTTTGCCCTGTATCTCGAATCTCCGAATGAAGCGCTATCGCGGTTCAGTGTGGCCGTTCGTGAGTGGGCAGGACTGGCCGCCTACTGGCTGGCGGGGAAGACTGATATGCTGTTGCCGCAACCCTGATGCCGCATTTTCGCCGCCACTTTAAAGCTTTTGTTAAGGCTGTTTATTGATAACTGACTGATTATAAAGCCGTTTTAATATTGGGTGTGCGGTGGTGGAGGTCAGCTGCCGTAATTCAGCCGTTTTTCGTCGTTGCGTTCCGGTGATCACGAAGCTATATAATTGGTAACAGCGTTGTGAAGGATGCTGTGTAAAAAGAGTTGTACAACAAGGTTGCCATAATCTCCATGGACGAAACCGTTCAAAAATCCTGCTGGGGCGTTACGCTCTGGGCAGTCGTTGGTCTTGCTGCCGTCATCCTCATGGCTTATCTGTTCTCCGTCTAGGCGTTAGACGGTGTTACGTATTTCGGAAATTTGATGCCGCATTTCGGCATTCCGTTGGCGTTGAACCTTTCCTACACTATCTGATAGAGATACGCGGTTTTCGTGTGTTAGCGACTTCTTGCCGATTTTTGTCTAGAATGGACGATCGGGCAAATCGCGGGCGATGCCGCGATCAGGATCAATCAGTCCTATGACGGGCTGTAGAAGGTGTGGCATGTTTCTGTCGGTTTTCGATCTTTACAAGATTGGCATTGGGCCTTCCAGTTCGCATACGATGGGGCCAATGACGGCTGCGCGCATGTTTCTTAACGAGATAATCGGCGGAAACTGGCCAAGGCCCGCGCATTCGAAAATCCATCGTCTGAAAGCGACCCTGCATGGTTCGCTGGCTTATACCGGCGTCGGGCATGCAACGGACCGCGCCGTTATTCTGGGGCTCTGCGGTCATCTACCCGATACGATTGATCCTGACATTATGGATGTCGAAGTCGAAAAGGTGTTTGCCGAGAAAAAGGTGAGACCGGAGGGGCATCCAGCCTATCATTTCGACCCTAAGATGGATCTGGTGCTTGATCGCAAGACGCCGTTGCCAGGCCATGCCAATGGCATGGCTTTCTCCGCATTTGATGCCGATGACAATCTCCTGCTGCGCCGCGCATATTTTTCTATCGGGGGCGGCTTCGTCGTAACGGAAGAAGAACTTAGCCGTGTTCAGCGCAGCGGTGCGAAGCAGGACGACAAGGCCGACGTGCCGTTTCCGTTCCGCAGTGCCGCCGAAATGCTTGAGATGGCCCATGACAGCGGCTTGTCGATTGCCGAAATGAAGCGTGCCAATGAAGAAAAACATATGGCTCGCGATGATCTCGACAGCGGACTTGATCGAATTTGGGGTGCCATGCGCGGCTGTATCGAGCGCGGACTGAGCCGTGACGGCGTCATGCCGGGCGGTCTGAATGTCCGCCGTCGTGCACGGCAGCTTCACGATAAATTGCAGGACGATTGGCGTAATAATCGCAGCAATCCGCTTCTCGCGAATGATTGGTTGTCTGTCTATGCCATGGCCGTCAATGAGGAAAATGCCTCCGGTGGCCGGGTGGTGACCGCACCGACAAACGGTGCTGCAGGCGTCGTACCGGCGGTACTTCGCTATTATCTGCATTTTCATGATGATGCCGACCAGAAAGGCATCCGGGATTTTCTCCTGACATCTGCAGCGATCGGTGGGGTCATCAAGCACAACGCATCGATTTCCGGTGCTGAAGTCGGCTGTCAGGGCGAGGTAGGTTCCGCGTCGGCAATGGCTGCGGCGGGTCTCGCAGCCGTGCTTGGCGGGTCGCCGGAGCAGATTGAAAATGCCGCTGAAATTGCGCTTGAACACCATCTGGGCATGACCTGCGATCCGGTTGCCGGGCTTGTTCAGGTGCCGTGTATCGAGCGTAACGCGCTTGGCGCTGTAAAAGCTGTGACTGCGGCCTCGCTCGCCGTAAAGGGTGACGGCAAGCATTTTGTACCGCTCGATGCCTGTATCGAGACGATGCGCCAGACCGGCCACGATATGAGCGAGCGTTACAAGGAAACCAGCCAGGGCGGTCTTGCCGTGAATGTGGTTGCCTGTTGATTCGCAACTTGGGGAATGCGACGCTTGAGGCTTGAAGCGCGCATTCGTCTTGGCTAAATCAACGGCATGGCTCTCAATCTCGTCAAACTTTGTGTCGGCTGCGATAGTATCGAAGATCTCGCGGCCTGGATCGATTTCCGTCTGGCAGAGCAACGCGCTGCCGGTCTGGTGCCAGAGCAGTTTCATACAACGAGAATGGTGCCAAAGCGGATTGACGAACTGCTGGAAGGCGGTTCGCTCTACTGGGTCATCAAGGGCAATGTGCAATGCCGCCAACGCTTGCTCGACGTGCGGCCATTTACAGACAACGAGGGCATAAACCGCTGCCATCTTGTTCTTGAGCCCAAGGTCATTCCTACCGAGTGGCAGCCGCGCCGCGCCTTTCAAGGCTGGCGTTATTTGAACGAGAATGAGGTTCCGCGCGACGAGGCGGCTGGTAAGGCGGGCAGGGCTGCTTTGCCTGCGGAATTGCGTCAGGAACTGGCCGCGCTGGGCTTGCTTTGAAGAAAATATATCCACGAAAAAGGCCTGCCGATCATCGGCAGGCCGTTTTCATTTCATCCATCGGTTGATCAGTTTTCTATCGTCAGGCGTACCGAAATCCGGTCAAAATTTACCGGAAGGGTCATGCGCATGGACGCGCGTGGCTGGACCAGTCGCTTGTTGCGCGCCGCGTGGCAGACGAGCAGCCCGACCAGATCGCGGGTCTGGAAGCCGGTTCCGCGCCGCACATCTGCAATTCGCAGCGCGGCCTGCTTGAGCCCTTGAACGGAGAACAGAGCTCCGACGGCTGAGGTCCTGCCTTCATCCTGTGTCCAATTGGCAGTCTTGAACGGCGGCAGGCCGAAAGTTTCTCTCATATTTGACATCTCGAAACCCTCTACGCACTACAAATTCGGGTTTGAAGCTGGCAGCGATGGGGCAGAGCCCCTCGCAATCGATTAGTTCGCGACCGCATAGCAGCCGAAATTTTTCTTCTTCAACGATGCGCATGCATCCCAGGCGGCTTGCTTTGAGGAGAAGCCCACAAAGCGAGCGCGGTAGAAAGTTGCACTGCCCTTGTTGAATGTCTCGGTATAGGGCGAGGCGGCGCGCAGCGTTCCGCCTGCTGTGGCGGAAGCCTTGGCCAGCATGTCACGCGCCTGGCCTTCGCTCGGCAGAGAACCAATCTGGATTGCCCAGCCACCGGCAGCAGGTGCGGAAGCGGTCGTGACCGGATCTACGTCCTGGGTCGGCGCAGATGGAAGGGCGGCCTTCGGCGTTGGGCGAACCGCAGCCTGTGCCGCGAGTGCTGCCGGGCGTGCAGTCGGAGCTGCAAGCGCCAGAACCTGCGGCTGGTCGCTGTCACCTTCGCCGCTTTCATTGTTGATGACATCTTCCACGGCGGCGGCCTGACGTGTTACCGGAACCGGGGCGTTCCGGGCCTTCGGAAGATCAATCGAGGCAACAACCTGCGGTGCATCGTTGCGCATTGCGACGAGCGGTGCGGCATTACGGCTGCGCGTTGCCATTGGGAGATATTTGCGAATGAGCTGAGCCATATGGGCGTCGCGGCTTGCACCGGTGTTACCGCCCATTACGACGGCCACGAGTCTGCGTCCGTCGAGGCTTACCGAAGAAGCCAGATTGTAGCCGGATGCGTTGGTGTAGCCGGTCTTGATGCCATCGACGCCTTCGACGCGACCGAGCAGACGGTTGTGGCCATTGATGGTCTGGCCGCGGAAAACGAAGCTGCGACGCGAGAAATAGGAGAACTCATTCGGGAAGTGCTGCCGAAGTGCAATGCTGAGGATCGCCATGTCGCGCGCGGTCGTGTGCTGCGCCATGTTGGGCAGGCCTGAAGCATTCCGGAACGTGGTGTTTCGCATGCCAAGACGGCGCGCTTTCGCCGTCATCATCTGGGCAAAGC
The DNA here is from genome assembly GCA_900473915.1 of Hyphomicrobiales bacterium. GTDB lineage: Bacteria > Pseudomonadota > Alphaproteobacteria > Rhizobiales > Rhizobiaceae > Brucella. Next base: position 50,272 of record UCNG01000010.1, read on the forward strand.
GCTCTTCAGAGCCGCCGATATATTCGCCGACGGCAGTTGCGACGTCGTTGGCCGATTTCGTAATCATGGCAAGGGCTGCATCTTCAGCACGAATGCTCTGGCCGGGACGAAAGCCGATCTTCGTAGGAGGACGGGCAGCAGCATAAGCGGACACCGGGATACGGGTGTCCTTGTCCATGCGACCGGCCTGCATTGCCTCAAACAGCATGTATAGCGTCATCATTTTCGTGAGAGAGGCGGGATAGCGCTGCGCATCGGCATTCGAAGCGAACAGCGTCTTGCCGGTGTTCGCATCAATTACGATAGCTGCGTATCGGTCGCCTGCGGCTATCGCCGGTATCGTTGTGGAAGCTGTTGAACATCCCGTTACAACTGCAAGAAGAAGCGTGGCTTGTGCCGCTCTTTTCAAGGCATATGCGACTTTACTAAACGCGGTACGCACGATGATGACCTACCTGTATCCCTGATTTTTTAAACTGCGGCACAAAAGGCACACAGCGTCTAATTCAGTGATCCTACTGCCATCAGCGTTACCAATCCGTTTATGGTAACCGAGTTATTCATAAATTTCGGAAAATTTTTGGGTAGGGTTGCAATGCCTGCGACGGGTTCCAGTCGCAGCGATTTCAGCCGATCACGCAGATGTGTCGTTGAATTATAGTTCGCGTCTTATCCGATCGAAGCCGGATCAAAAAACAGTCCGGTGGGATGATTTTGAAAATGGAAATTTGTTCTCTGATTTCTCCGGGCCGGATTTTATGCCCCGATTATCAACGTATTTGTTTATGAGACCTGCATTTTATCAGCTGTTTTATGCAGGTCGTTTGGCCGGGGCTTATTGTTCGCCCGATATCATATAACTGTGTCAAGCCTCGTTATTGCAATAAGTCTCGGTTGCAAGTGCCAATGAAGGGCTTAAAATCACCACATGACGACCTACATAATAGGGCAAGTTGGGTCAGACAGATGGGCATCCGGGTAATAGGTTTCATGAGGCAACTTGATACAGTTATGCAAAGCAAGACCGACGGCGGAAATGGCCCGGAAAACGGCACCGTTGTGGTTACGCGTACGCAGCCGAAAACCAAAAAGCCCAGCCTCTATCGTGTCCTGCTCCTCAACGACGACTACACCCCCATGGAGTTCGTCGTTCATGTCCTGCAGCGGTTTTTCCAGAAGAACCGGGATGATGCCACGCGCATCATGCTGCATGTTCACAATCACGGGGTCGGCGAGTGCGGCGTATTTACATACGAAGTCGCCGAAACCAAAGTCAGCCAGGTCATGGATTTCGCCCGCCAAAACCAGCATCCGCTGCAATGCGTGATGGAGAAAAAGTGAGGTCATATGCCATCGTTCTCCCCAAGCCTTGAAAGGGCCCTGCATCAAGCCCTTACAATAGCAAACGAGCGGCATCACGAATATGCGACGCTCGAACATCTTTTGCTTGCCTTGATCGACGATCAGGACGCGGGCGCAGTGATGCGTGCCTGCAGCGTCGACCTTGAGCATCTCAAGCGTATCGTCACCGATTATATTGATCGCGAACTGGATAATCTCGTCACTGGTTATGATGAAGATTCCAAGCCAACCGCCGCTTTCCAGCGCGTCATTCAGCGCGCAGTCATCCACGTGCAATCCTCGAACCGTGAGGAAGTGACCGGCGCCAATGTGCTGGTTGCCATCTTTGCGGAACGGGAAAGCCATGCTGCCTATTTCCTCCAGGAGCAGCAGATGACCCGTTATGACGCGGTGAATTATATTTCGCACGGCATTTCCAAGCGTCCGCAGAGCAGCGAAACCCGCCCGCCGCGCGGCGCAGAGAGCGCAAGCGAAGAACGGACAAATACCGAACAGGAAGAAAGCGCGAAGAAGAAGCAGGACGCGCTGTCCGCCTATTGCGTCAATCTCAATGAGAAGGCCAAGGCTGGGCGCATTGATCCGCTGATCGGACGTGACAGCGAAATCAGCCGCACCATTCAGGTGCTCTGCCGCCGTTCGAAGAACAACCCGCTTTATGTGGGCGATCCGGGTGTCGGCAAGACCGCAATCGCTGAAGGTCTTGCCAAGCGGATCGTTGAGGGACAGGTTCCGGAAGCACTTGCTGATGCGACGATCTTTTCGCTCGACATGGGCACGCTTTTGGCTGGCACCCGTTATCGCGGTGACTTCGAGGAGCGTCTGAAGCAGGTCGTCAAGGAACTCGAAGAGTATCCGGGTGCGGTCCTGTTCATCGACGAAATTCACACCGTCATCGGCGCAGGCGCTACTTCGGGCGGGGCGATGGACGCGTCGAACCTGTTGAAGCCTGCACTTTCCTCGGGTGCCATCCGCTGCATCGGGTCGACGACCTATAAGGAATATCGTCAGTTCTTCGAGAAAGACCGGGCCTTGGTCCGTCGTTTCCAGAAGATCGATGTGAATGAGCCGTCGATCCCGGACGCGATTGAAATCATGAAGGGGCTGAAGCCCTACTTCGAGGATTTCCACAAGGTCAAGTACACGGTTGATGCCATCAAGACGGCGGTGGAATTGTCTGCTCGTTATATTTCGGATCGCAAATTGCCCGATAAGGCAATTGATGTGATCGACGAAACAGGCGCGAGCCAGATGCTGTTGCCTGAGAACAAGCGCAAGAAGACCATCGGCGTGAAGGAAATCGAAGCGACAATCGCGACGATGGCCCGTATCCCGCCGAAGTCTGTATCGAAGGATGACGAACAGGTTCTGTCGCATCTGGATGCCGAGCTGAAGCGGGTCGTCTATGGCCAGGATCTGGCAATCGAAGCACTGTCAGCCTCGATCAAACTTGCGCGTGCGGGACTACGTGAACCGGACAAGCCAATTGGCTCCTATCTGTTCTCCGGCCCGACCGGCGTCGGCAAGACGGAAGTTGCCAAACAGCTGGCAAGTTCGCTTGGCGTGGAACTCCTGCGTTTCGACATGTCGGAATATATGGAGCGTCACACCGTATCGCGGCTTATCGGTGCACCTCCCGGTTATGTCGGCTTCGACCAGGGCGGTCTCCTGACCGATGGCGTCGATCAGCATCCGCATTGCGTGTTGCTTCTCGACGAAATCGAGAAGGCGCATCCGGATTTGTTCAACATCCTGTTGCAGGTCATGGATCACGGTTCACTGACCGATCACAACGGCAAGAAGATCGACTTCCGCAATGTGATCCTGATCATGACCACCAATGCCGGTGCGTCGGATATGGCCAAGGCGGCAATCGGCTTCGGTTCTACGCGTCGCGAGGGCGACGACATGGAAGCGATCAACCGCCTGTTCACGCCCGAGTTCCGCAACCGTCTGGATGCGATCATTCCGTTCGGTCCGCTGCCGGTCCCGGTCATTCATCAGGTCGTGCAGAAGTTCGTGCTTCAGCTTGAGGCACAGCTTGCTGAACGCGGGGTGACATTTGAGTTGACGGAGGGTGCAATCGCCTGGCTGGCTGACAAGGGATACGACGAGCGCATGGGTGCACGTCCGCTTGGCCGGGTTATCCAGGAACACATCAAGAAGCCATTGGCTGATGAAGTGCTGTTTGGAAAACTCAAGCATGGTGGCACGGTTCGTGTGGATGTCGTGACCAAGCCGGATGGAAAAACCGATCTGGCGCTGGAGAGTGTGGCCGACAAGCCGGTAAGTCCGAAGAAGGACATTCCGGCGGAAAAGAAGCTGCCGCCGCGCAAGAAGGCTGCTCCGAAGAAGGCAGAGAAGGAGAAGGTATTGGCTGGCAAGGCTGAGCCTGCACCAAAATCCTCATCGAAGACTTCGGCGACCAAATCTTCGGTGCCCAAGGTGCCGCGCAAGAAATAATCGGAACAGATACGGCCCCTCCGGGGGCCGTTTTTCTTGGATATATGAGGAGCATGGACGAAAATCGAGGTTTTCCCATTCAGGCGGAAGAAACTGGGTGCAACTTGCTTGGACCTTGCTCTAACGTGGCTCCATGCCTCTGATTCATTCCAGTGCTCCTCAGCAGACCGTGGAAGATCATCGTCAAATGCGATGGTTTTTGCGCGGTTGTATGCGCATTTGCAGCATTCCAGCTCTATTATTGATGAGTTCCTTTATCGGTTTCGCGGGACTGGCGATCGAAAGTGGCATCACCGTTGTTCAGGCCGTTTTCATGACCCTGACCATCTGGGCTCTTCCGGCGAAGGTTGTTCTGATCGGTGCGATTAGCGCAGGTGTGGCTCTGCCTGCTGCGGCGCTCGCCGTTGGTTTGTCTTCTGTGCGTCTGATGCCGATGGTGGTTGCGCTGCTGCCTGAGTTGCAGGGGCCGAAAACGCGGAAGCTGACACTGTTGGCTCTTTGCCATTTCGTTGCGGTTACCGCCTGGGTCATGGCTATGGAAGAACTGCGCAAGATCCCGCGTGATATGCGAACCAGTTATTTCGCGGGAATAGGGATGGTTCTGGTGGGAACCAATGCGGTTATCGTCGCTATCGTCTATTCGCTATCGACGTCTTTTCCGCCAATCGTTTTCGCTGCACTTTTCATGCTGACGCCAATGTACTTTCTGACCTCGCTTTGGCGCTCTGCCAGGGAGCAAGCGGGGCAGGTTGCGATGATCTCCGGGATCGTTCTGTTTCCTATATTCCATCATCTGGCCCCCGGCTACGACCTGCTGATCACTGGTGTTCTCGGCGGATTGATTGCGTTCGGTTTTCACCGTATGCGCCGTCGGCCGACAGGAGCAGATGAATGAACTGGGATAGTTTTTCGACCTGGTGGTGGCCGTTTCTGTTTATTTTGCTGGCGGGAGCACTTCCAACCTATCTGTTCCGCGTGATGGGAGTGCTGGTTGGTGGGCGCGTACGGGAGGATTCGCAGGCTCTTGTTTTCGTGCGCTGCGTTGCAACGGCGCTGGTTGCAGGTGTTATTGCGCAGCTTATTCTCTATCCCAATGGAGAACTGGCCAATTCACCTCTCTGGCTCCGCGCTGGTTCCGCCGTTGCAGGATTTGCCGCCTTTCTCCTCACAGGCAAGCGATTGCTTGTCGGCGTGCTGGTTGCGGAAATCCTGCTGGTCATCGGCCTGCTTACTCTTTGAAAGTGTGAGTCATATCAGAGTGCTGCACGAATTTTTTCAGCATTTGCTGAAAGAATCGCGGCGTCTTCCATCTGTCCGGTATGCGGCTTGAGCGCCACGCCTTCAAAGCGCGGGATTACATGGAAGTGCAGGTGGTAAACGGTCTGTCCCGAGGCCGGTTCGTTGAACTGCATGACGGTTACGCCGTCGGCATTGAATGCTTTTTTTACGCCTTGCGCGATTTTCTGCACGACCTGAATGACGTTTGCGAGCGTTTCCGGCTTGGCATCGAACAAATTGCGGGAAGGCGCCTTTGGCACAACCAACGTATGGCCCGTGCCTTGCGGCATCACATCCATGAAAGCAACGACATCGTCCGTTTCATAAACACGGGTGGATGGGATTTCGCCGCGCAGGATTTTGGCGAAGATATTGTTGTCATCATAGGTGGCTGACATGCGATTCTCCAATGCGAAATGTTTGGCAGGATCAGACCGTATCAAGTCGCGTTAGGCAAGGTGGATAGACTTATGCATCCCTGAACGGCGAATGTTCTTCTAGGGCGCTTCGAATCTGTTCGACTTCACGGCGTTCATGATCGAGATAGTCGCGCACTGCATTCCGAAAACCTTCATGGACAATATAATGCGCCGAATGGGTTGTGACCGGAACGTAGCCGCGTGCAATCTTATGCTCGCCCTGTGCGCCAGCTTCGACGACGCTGAGCTTGCGCTCAATGGCAAAATCGATTGCCTGATGGTAGCAAACCTCGAAATGCAGGTAGGGATGATCTTCGATGCAGCCCCAATGACGACCGAAAAGTGTATCACCACCGATGAAGTTGATCGCGCCGGCAATATAATGTCCGTTGCGTTTGGCCATCACGAGCAGGATGTCGTCGGCCATACTTTCACCGATCAGCGAATAGAACTGCCTGTTCAGATAGGGGCGCCCCCATTTGCGGCTGCCCGTATCCATATAAAATGCAAAGAAATCGTCCCACACGGATTCCGTAAGGTCACTGCCGGTCAGCCATTCGATTTGGATGCCATCCGACACAGCCTCGCGCCGTTCTTTCTTTAATGCCTTGCGTTTCCGGGATACAAGTTCGCTCAAAAAGTCATCGTAGCTTTTAAAGTTCTTGTTTTTAAAGTGAAACTGCTGATCCGTGCGATGAAGAAAGCCGGCGCGCTTTAACGCGGCGATCTCATCCGGCAGTGCAAATGTAACATGCGCTGATGAAACACCGGTCTGATCTGCCAGCTCCCGCAGTCCGCCAGCCAGCGCCAGTCGAACCGCTTCGCTTTCATAGGCGATGTGATTGAGCAGGCGTGAGCCGGCGACCGGGGTGAAAGGCACCGCAGCCTGAAATTTCGGGTAATATTGTCCTCCAGCGCGCTCGAAAGCGTCGGCCCATCCATGGTCGAAGACATATTCACCTTGGCTGTGCCCCTTGAGATAGTTCGGAACGGCCCCGATGAGGCGTCCTTGGTTATCCTCAAGGCGTAAGTGACGAGGAAGCCAACCCGCTTTTGGTGAAACCGAGCCTGATTCTTCCAGAGCCAGCAGGAAATTGCGGGTAATGAAGGGATTGTAATGTGTGTCCTGCCGGGATGCCCCGACAAGACTGTTCCATTCGTCTGCCGTGAATTCGCTGATATTTTCAACGACACGAAGAACGAAGCTCTGTTCATTCTGCGGATCTTCGTCGTTCACCGCTATTCCTTTGCCGTTATCGCGCATATTCTGCTGCGCTCGGCGTGTTGCCGTCAAGCCACGAGGGCGTGTGGATCAAAGCCTTCGAAGGTGATCTGGTCGACATTGAGATCGCTATGCTTCTGCATTTCCCGATCCCGCACGGTCCAACTGATCACCGGCATCTGCAACTTTTCCCGAACGAAGGTGACGAACGGGTTAGGCAGATGGTGCACATTATAGGATACGAAGGAGATACCACGCGCCAGCATGGAGAAATGACGCTCAAAGTCTTCCATGCGAGTACCTTCGGCGGTAAGTCCCCCTGGGATTCCAGGTGCATCTGCTGCAAAGCGGCGAATGAGGTGGTGATCGAAAGACATGATCGCGGCTTCGCCCTTGTAGGACGACAGTTCTCCGGCAACAGCGGCAACCAGGCCGTCATCCTTGCCCTCGATGCCCTTCAGCTCGATAACGAGTGGGACGCGGCCATCGACCAGTTCAAGCATCTGGCGAAGCGTCGGCACATGATCGGCGGTGCCGCCGACCTTGAGCGCTGTCGCTTCGGCAAGCGTCAAATCGCTGATGTAGCCTTCGCGACCGGCAAGCCGCTTCAGATCATCGTCGTGGAAAACGACCACGCCACCGTCACGGGTGAGATGAACGTCGCATTCAATGGCGAACCCCGCTCTTGCTGCTGCCTCAAACGCTGAAAGGGTGTTTTCCCAGCGTTCCTTATTAAGGTCGTGCAATCCACGATGCGCGATGGGGCGCTTCTTGATCCAGTCGATGGAGGTCATGTCAGGCAACCTCAATGATCGCTTCTATTTCGACAGGTGCATTCAGCGGTAAACTCGCAACGCCAACAGCCGAGCGGGCATGTTTGCCTGCGTCGCCAAGAACAGCCACGAGGAGATCCGATGCGCCGTTGGCAACCAGATGCTGTTCCACAAAGTCGGGAGTGGAGGCTACAAATACGGTAATTTTTACAATCCGCTTGATGCGGCCTAGATCACCGAGAGCAGCCTTCGCCTGAGCAAGGATGTTGACAGCGCAGGCACGCGCAGCGGCTTGTCCGTGCGCTACCGTCAGCTCATCACCGATCTGACCCGTATGCACCAGCTTGCCACCTTCCAGCGGAAGCTGGCCAGATGTGAGAAGCAATGAACCGCTTTGTGCAAAAGGAACGTAGTTGGCGGCAGGTGCCGCAGCTTCCGGAATGGATATACCCAGATTTTTAAGGCGGCTGTCGATCGTGTCGGTCATTGTATTAATCCTTGCTTGCAAAGGTACTTCTCGATCTGGCTACAGGCAGAATCGGTGAAGCTTATGGGAAGGGTGCTTTTTTTGCCTCGCTTCCGCCACGAGTTTTTTTATCATGCTCGTCAACTCATCGGGAGATTCATGTATGCGTTTTTTCAAGAGTGCGGTTGTGGCGGGCGGAACGGTCGCTTGTGTATGGGCCGGATTTGCTGGCGTTGCCTATGCGGCCTCAACGGTAACGTTGGTTCCACATCGCGCGGTCTACGATCTGACACTGGATCGAGCCGATGAAAAATCAGGGATCAGCGGCTTGACTGGTCGCATGGTCTATGAGTTTAACGGATCGGCGTGCGAAGGTTACACCACCAATTTCCGCTTTGTGACGCGAATTGATATGGAAGAGCAGCCGCAGCGCGTGACCGACCAGCAGACGACCACATTCGAAGGCGCGGACGGAAAGAACTTCCGCTTCGTCAACAAGACCTTTGTGGACAAGGAGCTGGTCAAGGAAGTGCGCGGCGACGCAAAGCTCGAGGGCGACAAGACAGTTGTTGAGCTGAGCAAGCCAAAGGAAAACAAGCTTGACCTCAAGGGAACGCAATTTCCCACCGGTCATATGGAAGAACTTATAGGCAAGGCGGAAGCGGGGCAGAAATTCTACCAGACATCGCTCTTCGATGCTTCCGAAGATGCTGATCGCGTAGTCGCTACCACCGTCGTTGTCGGCAAGCAGCAAGCTTTGCCGGACGATGAGACCAAGGTCATGGGCAAATTTTCCAAGGATCAGGTCTGGCCGGTAACGATTGCCTATTTCGACGATAAGGAAAAGCAGGACGGACTGCCGATTTATCGCATCAATTTCAAGCTCTATCGCAATGGCATTACCCGCGACCTTACAATGGATTATGGAGATTTCTCCATGCGCGGAAAACTTGTGAAGCTTGATGTCTATGATGCGGCAAAACAGCCGGCGACCTGTAAATAAGCGTGCTGGGCGGCGTGGTTTTTCGCCTGTTCGATGCTATATTGTGCGGGCGACTTGCAATTTGCGGCGCGATCAGTTAACAGCGCGCCTATTCCACACACGGGATTGGGCTTTTGTCGGGAGAAATCCGGCAAAAACCTCCGGTGGCGAGAAATCGCCTCAGCCCGTGGAGGTTAAACCGGAAAAGGAAAATAAAGATGGCATTGCCTGATTTCAGCATGCGCCAGCTTCTGGAAGCTGGTGTTCACTTCGGCCACCAGACTCATCGCTGGAACCCGAAAATGGCGCCATACATCTATGGTGACCGCAACAACATCCACATTCTCGATCTGTCCCAGACCGTTCCTCTGCTGCACAATGCGCTGAAGATCGTTTCGGACACGGTTGCTCGCGGCGGTCGCGTGCTGTTCGTCGGCACGAAGCGTCAGGCTTCGGACATCATTGCCGATGCTGCCAACCGTTCGGCACAGTACTACGTCAATGCACGCTGGCTCGGCGGCATGATGACCAACTGGAAGACGATCTCCAATTCGATCCAGCGTCTGCGCAAGCTCGACGAACTTCTGGCTGGCGAAGCTCAGGGCTTCACCAAGAAGGAACGCCTCAACCTCGAGCGTGAGCGTGAAAAGCTTGACCGCGCCCTCGGCGGTATCAAGGACATGGGCTCGGTTCCGGACCTGATGTTCATCATCGACACCAACAAGGAAGCGATTGCTATTCAGGAAGCCAAGCGTCTTGGTATTCCGGTTGTCGCAGTGATCGACTCGAATTGCGATCCGGACCAGATCGACTACCCGATCCCGGGCAACGACGACGCCGCGCGCGCTATCGCTCTTTATTGCGATCTGATTGCTCGCGCCGCTCTCGACGGTATCGCTCGTCAGCAGGGTGCAATGGGCATCGACGTCGGTGCGCAGGTTGAAGCTCCGGTTGAGCCAGCCCTCGAAGCTCCGGCTGAAGGCGCTTAATCAGCGTATGATTTCATCCATCCGTCATATCTGTGATAGGGCGGGTGGATAATCTCGTTTCATCCCGGTGCGAGATTGTGATTCCTGCAGTGCGATGCTCAGGTCAGGTCGCGATCCAGAAAACAAGCGCCGGTTAAATGTTGGCACACCCATCCGGTGTGCCTTCGCTTTCATGAAAGGCGACATCATGAGCATTTCCGCATCTCTCGTCAAAGAACTCCGCGACCTCACCGGCGCCGGCATGATGGACTGCAAGGCTGCACTTGCTGAAACCAATGGCGACATCGAAGCTGCCGTCGACTGGCTGCGCGCCAAGGGTATTGCAAAGGCCGACAAAAAGGCTGGCCGTACCGCTGCCGAAGGTCTGGTTGGTGTTGCAGCTTCCGGCAACAAGGCTGTTGTCGTAGAAGTCAATTCCGAAACCGACTTCGTTGCCCGCAACGAGGCTTTCCAGGATCTCGTCCGCAAGATCGCTCAGGCCGCCCTGTCGACCGATGGTTCGACGGAAGCCGTGGCCGGCGCTAACATTGACGGCAAGACCGTTACTGAAACGGCAAAGGACGCTGTTGCCACCATTGGTGAGAACATTGGCTTCCGCCGTTCGGCTGCGCTGACCGTCCCGCAGGGCGTTGTCGCGACCTACATTCACAACGGGGTTGCTGATGGCCTCGGCAAGCTCGGCGTTCTCGTTGCAATCGAAACCGCTGGCGATGCAGAAGCTGCAAGCGCATTCGGTCGCCAGGTTGCCATGCACGTCGCTGCGATCAATCCGCTGGCGCTGACCGCCGAAGACGTTGATCCGGCTGCTGCCGAGCGCGAAAAGGCAATCTTCATCGAGCAGGCCCGTGAATCCGGCAAGCCGGACAACATCATCGAAAAGATGATCGAAGGCCGTATGCGCAAGTTCTACGAAGAAGTTGTTCTTCTTTCGCAGGCTTTCGTCATCAATCCGGACCTGACGGTCGCGGCTGCCCTCAAGGAAGCTGAAAAGACCATCGGTGCTCCTGCCAAGATCACGGGCTTTGTCCGTATCGCTCTCGGTGAAGGCATTGAGAAGGAAGAAACCGATTTCGCTGCTGAAGTGGCTGCTGCTGCCAAGGGCTAATCGATCGGTTTTTCAGCGCATCTTGTCCCGAAAACCGGTTTCCGCTTTTTGGAATGCGCTGAATGCCTGAAAAGGCTTTTGATTATGAAGGGCATCGCGTGACAACGCGGTGCCCTTCGTGTATCGGAACCCGAACACATCCATTTGATCACAATCTGCGGAGAGCATCCAATGCCAGGTCAACCCGCCTACAAACGCGTCCTTTTGAAAGCCTCGGGTGAGGCATTGATGGGCAGTCAAGGCTTTGGCATCGATGTTTCCGTTGCAGACCGTATTGCAAGCGATATCAAGCAGGCACGGTCGCTCGGAGTCGAAGTTGGCGTCGTCATTGGGGGCGGAAACATTTTCCGTGGCGTCGCTGTGGCTTCCAAAGGCGGCGACCGCGTGACCGGCGATCATATGGGGATGCTGGCTACCGTCATCAATTCGCTGGCGCTGCGTACCTCCCTGCACAAGATCGGTGTCGATTCTGTCGTGCTCTCCGCCATCGCCATGCCTGAAATCTGCGAGAGCTTCTCGCAGAGACAGGCTACGGCCTATATGGACGAGGGCAAGGTCGTGATCTTTGCTGGCGGCACCGGGAATCCTTTCTTCACGACGGATTCGGCAGCGGCTCTTCGCGCTGCGGAAATCGAGGCGGACGCTCTGTTGAAGGGCACGCAGGTCGACGGAATCTATTCCGCCGACCCCAAAAAAGATCCGAACGCCACACGTTTCGACCGTCTGACCCACAAAGAAGTTCTCGATCGCGGGCTTGCGGTCATGGATACAGCCGCTGTTGCCCTTGCGCGTGAGAACAACATTCCGATAATAGTCTATTCCATCCATGAAAACGGCGGCTTGGCCGAAATTCTGCAAGGCAAGGGGCGCTGCACGATCGTTTCCGATAATTGATCGACCCTTGCTGCGTATCGAAGGAGAAAATGCATGAGTGATGCTTTTGACATCAACGACCTGAAACGCCGCATGGAAGGCGCTATCAATTCTTTGAAGCACGATCTTGGTGGCCTGCGTACGGGCCGTGCTTCCGCAAGCTTGCTGGAGCCGATTGTCATTGAAGCCTATGGCTCGACAATGCCGATCAACCAGGTTGCCAATATTACCGTTCCCGAATCGCGCATGCTGTCGGTTTCCGTGTGGGACAAGAGCATGGTGGGTGCCGTGGAACGCGCAATTCGCGATTCAGGTCTCGGGCTCAATCCTATCACTGACGGTACGACCCTGCGCATTCCGCTTCCGGAGCTGAACGAACAGCGCCGCAAGGAATTGGTCAAGATTGCACACCAATATGCCGAGCAGGGTCGCATCGCTGCCCGCCATGTGCGTCGCGACGGTATGGACACGCTGAAAAAGCTGGAGAAAGACAGCCTCATCAGTCAGGATGATAGCCGTGTTCTGTCGGAAAAAGTGCAGAAGCTGACCGACGAAACCATTGCAGAGATGGATAAGATCGTTGCAGTGAAAGAAGGGGAGATCATGCAGGTCTAGGACTTGCATGGTTTTCATTGAAGGAGAGCTTCGCCATGTCCGAACCGCGCCACATCGCCATTATTATGGATGGCAATGGCCGTTGGGCGAAGGCACGCAACTTGCCCCGCAGCGCTGGACACCGGGCAGGGGTCGAAGCTCTTCGCGAGACTGTACGGGCAGCCGGGGATCGTGGCCTTGGCTACCTTACCTTGTTTGCATTCTCTTCGGAGAACTGGTCGCGCCCGAGCGGAGAGGTGAACGACCTCCTTGGTTTGCTGAAGATTTTTATCCGTCGCGATCTCGCGGAGTTGCACCGTAATAATGTGCGCGTCAGCATCATCGGCGAACGCGAGGAGCTTGCCGCCGATATTCGGACGTTATTAGTTGAAGCGGAAACGCTTACCCATCGCAATACCGGCCTCAACCTGATCATTGCTTTCAACTACGGTTCCCGCGACGAGATCGTTCGTGCCGTGCGAAGCCTGGCGCGCGACGTTGCAGCCGGTCTGCTTGATCCGGCGTCTATTTCCGCTGAACTGATCTCGGCTAACCTTGATACGGCAGGCATACCCGATCCGGATCTTATCATCCGCACGAGCGGGGAAATGCGGTTGTCGAATTTTCTGCTCTGGCAAGCGGCATATTCGGAGTTTCTGTTTCTGCCCATTCATTGGCCAGATTTCCGCTCGTCGGACCTAGATGCAGCCTATGAGGCTTTCCGCCAGCGTGAGCGTCGATTTGGCGGTGTTGAAGTGCGCGCGGGAATCGAAGAACTCGAAGAAGAAATCGCATGCCCTTCGACCAAGGGGGCGGCAGTCTAAAGTGGTTCCCGAGAATCGGAACCACTGAAAATGCTCTAATGAGGCGCAAGCCGGTCCGTCGAAAGGTCTCAATGTCCAATCTTCAAACCCGCATCATTACTGCTATTGTTCTCGGTGCAGCTGCCTTGTGGCTGACCTGGATAGGCGGTTTGGGTTTCACGCTGTTTTCGATCGCGATCGGATTGGCCATGTTCCACGAGTGGACCAGCTTGACTGCACCCAAGCAGACGTTGTTTTCGCGGGTGTTCGGTTGGGGATGGCTGGTGCTTACCAGTATTCTGCTCCTTATGGACCGAAGCGCATTGTTGACGATTGGCGCTCTAATAGCGGGTGCTTTCATACTTCTGCTCACGCAATGGCGGACAGGGCGCGGCTGGCCAGCGGCAGGGCTATTCTATGCGGGGTTCTCCGCCGTTTCGCTTTCGCTCCTGCGCGGTGACGAACCCTTCGGCTTTACGGCAATTGTTTTTCTATTCGCAGTTGTTTGGTCTACTGATATCGCTGCCTACTTCAATGGCCGGGCATTGGGCGGGCCGAAACTCGCACCGCGCTTTTCGCCGAACAAAACATGGTCCGGCGCTATAGGTGGTGCCGCTGCCGCGGTAGCGGGTGGCATTCTGGTTGCCTCTCTGGTGGCGGCTCCAGGCAGTTGGCTGGTGCCGTTGCTCGCATTGCTACTGTCTATCATTTCACAGATCGGCGACCTTGCAGAATCGTGGGTGAAGCGTCAGTTCGGCGCGAAAGATTCGGGGCGTCTGCTACCGGGACATGGCGGTGTTCTGGATCGTGTGGACGGACTTGTAGCGGCCGCCGCACTTTTGTACCTGTTTGGTGCAATTTTCGCCGAGCCAGATGTGCCGTCTGCGATTTTCTTTAGTTTCTAAGGGCGCAAGAGAATTGTTGGTTTCATATAGTTTTGGCAGCCCGCTAGTGTTTTGTAAGGAGCAGTGATTTGCAGGAGGCGTTGGCCTTTTTTCTCGGTGGCGAAAGCCTGCTTGTCGGGACCATCATTCCATTTCTCTTTGTTCTAACCGTTGTGGTCTTTGTTCACGAGATGGGCCACTATCTCGTTGCGCGTTGGTGCGGCATCGGTTCACAGGCTTTTTCCATTGGCTTTGGGCCGGAGTTGATCGGATTCACGGATAAGCATGGAACGCGATGGAAGATTTCGGCCATTCCGCTTGGCGGCTATGTCAAATTCATCGGTGATGAGAGTGCCACAAGTTCTCCTGTGGACGTCAATAATGCACACCTGAGCGCGGATGAGCAGCGAAGGGCGTTTCACACACAACCTGTGTGGAAGCGTGCGGCAACGGTTTTTGCCGGGCCTGCTTTCAATATCATTCTGACTATCGTGATCTTCAGCGTTTTCTTCGCGCTTTATGGACGCCAGATTTCCGATCCGCTTATCGCAGGTGTTCAGCCGGGCAGCCCGGCCGCTGAGGCTGGTTTCGAAGCCGGAGATCGCTTTGTCAGTGTTGACGGCGAAAAGATCACTACTTTTTCCGATGTACAGCGCATCGTATCCGGGCGGGCCGGGGATAAGCTGAATTTCACTGTCGAACGTGATGGCAAGATGGTCGACCTTCAGGCCGTTCCGGCAATAGTCGAGCGTACAGACCCGCTTGGAAACAAGATCAAGCTTGGCGCCATTGGCGTAGAAACTACTGAAGCTGTAGGCAATTTCCGCCGGATTGAATATGGCCCGCTCGAATCAGTGGCACAAGCTGTCATGGAAACGGGTTATATTATCGGTCGCACGGGAGAGTTTTTTCAGCGCTTTGCGGTCGGTCGTGAGGATAAATGCCAGCTTGGTGGTCCGGTCAAGATTGCCAATATGGCTGGCAAGGCAGCAAGCCAGGGATTTGATTGGCTCATCCAGCTGATGGCGATGTTGTCCGTCGGCATTGGGCTTTTGAACCTGTTTCCGCTGCCTCCGCTGGATGGCGGCCATCTGGTTTTTTATGCGGTGGAGGCCATAAAGGGTAGTCCGGTGTCTGCCGCAGCGCAGGAAATTTTTTACCGTGCAGGATTCCTTCTTGTTATGGGATTCATGGGGTTCGTACTTTTCAACGACCTGTTTGCCTGCTAGATGACTCTCCGGCTGGCTCAGGTGGTGATCTTGGGGATCGGTGCAGGCTGGAGAGTTCCAGCCGGCTTACTGCTATGATGCGCATCTTCTCCGGTGAGGACTGGGCGAGATGTTAAACAGAAGTGAAAATTGGGAGTGACTGCTGGAAAAGCTAAGCGATTTGTTTACCATAACGCTTAAATCGCGTGGCGCGGATGCCACGCTGGTTGCTTAAGTAAACAGAATTTAACCGTGACGCTTGCTTGTATGGAAAAACCGGGTATGACGGTTGTATCTGTACGTGCTTTTCTGGGTTAATCGCCCCGGGGACAGAAAGAAACGAAGGTTCGGAAAGCCTATGACGGCAAGTTCTAAATTCTTTGGCGCCGCTTCTGCGCTCGCCATGTCAGTGGCTCTTGTGGCTTCGGGTACTGCTGCACTCTCGCTGGCTTCGGTCAATGTTGCCGAGGCTGCTGTCGTTAGCCGTATCGAGGTGCGCGGTAACACTCGCGTCGACGCGCAGTCCATCCGTGACAACATCGAGATTCGCCCGGGCAAGGCCTTCACCAGTGCCGATATTGATGCTGCGGTGAAGCGTCTGTTCGCGATGGGGCTGTTCTCGGACGTTCGCATCAACCAGTCCGGTAGCACGCTCGTCGTCAATGTTAGCGAGCGTTCGGTTGTCAATAACGTCCTTTTCCAGGGCAACAAGAAGATCAAGGACCCTGATCTGGCCCGCGCAGTTCAGCTCAAGGCCCGTTCGCCTTACGATGCTGCGACGATGGAAGCTGATGTCGAGGCTATCAAGGGAGCTTACGCGCATATCGGGCGCAGTGATGCGACTGTGAATGCGCGTACCGTTGATCTCGGTCAGGGTCGTGTAAACGTTGTTTATGAAATCAACGAAGGTTCACGCACGAAGATCGCGAACGTTGATTTTGTTGGCAATCAGGCATTTAGCGCTCGTCGCCTGCGTGATGTGATCTCGACCAAGCGTTCGAATCCGCTTTCCTGGCTCACGCGTAATGACGTGTATGATGAGGGTCGTCTTCAGGCTGACGAGGAAACGCTCCGCCGTTTCTATTACAATCGCGGCTATGCGGATTTCCGCGTCATTTCGTCCAATGCTGTTCTCGATCCGTCGACAAACGAATACACGATCACCATCACGGTTGATGAAGGTCAGCGTTATACGTTTGGCAATGTGAGCGTCGAAAGCAATGTTGACGGTGTAGACGGGCAGGCTCTGGATCATCTGGTCAAGACGCGTTCGGGCAAGCCTTACAGCGCCAAGGAAATCGAGGATTCTGTTCTCGCGGTTACCGAAAATGTCGCTGGAAGCGGTTACGCTTTTGCAAAGGTCGAGCCGCGTGGTGATCGTGATTTTGAAAATCACACGATCTCGGTGGTTTACAGCGTCGATGAAGGTCCGCGCGCTTACATTCAGCGCATTGAAATTCGCGGCAATGACAAGACCCGCGATTTCGTGATTCGCCGCGAATTCGACGTGAATGAAGGTGATGCCTTCAATCAGGTCATGGTGCAGCGTGCGAAGCGTCGTCTTGAGGCGCTTGACTTCTTCCAGACCGTCAACATTTCGACCGCACCTGGCTCCGAGCCAGATCAGGTTATCCTGGTCGTTGATGTTGTTGAAAAGTCGACTGGTGAATTTTCGATTGGCGGCGGTTATACGACCGGTGGGGAATCGCCGGGTGCCCAGGTTGAAGCCGCTATCACCGAGCGTAACTTCCTCGGACGTGGTCAGTATATCCGTATCAGCGCGGGTGCCGGTCAGGACGATATGCGCAATTACGGCCTGTCGTTCACTGAGCCCTATTTCCTCGGCTATCGTTTGTCGGCTGGCTTTGACGTCTTCCGTCGTACGTACCGCGTGAATGACGACTACGACGTCGAGCAGACCGGTGGTACGATCCGTTTTGGTCTTCCAATTACGGACAATTTCTCGGCAGGTATCGCGTACAACCTGGTTCAGGAAAAGTATGACCTGTTCCGTTCTGATGCCGATAATTACTATGCTCCTGCCTTGCTTGAAGCGGCTGAACATAGCCCATGGCTACGTTCGTCCATTAGCTATTCGCTGACCTATAACTCCATTGATGACATGAAGAATCCGCATGACGGTATTCATGCCAAGTTCACGCAGGAGTTTGCCGGTCTCGGTGGCGACGCGAAGTATATCAAGACGACAGCCAAGGCTAACTACTACAAGACGCTTTCTCAGGAAGCCGACATCGTCGGTATGCTGGGCATCGGTGGTGGTTATATCCATGAATTTGGCGACGATGGCGTCCGTATCTTCGACTTGTTCAAAAACAATTCGGACATCATTCGCGGCTTTAAGTTCAACGGTATCGGTCCATATCAGGATGCGGCGAACGGCAAGCGCTACTGGATGGGCGGTACGACCTACATCAACGGTACGGCTGAAGTTCAGTTCCCGATGCCGCTCGTTCCGGAAAGCCTCGGTATCCGTGGTGCTTTGTTCGCGGATGCAGCAACGCTTTATGGTAACGACTCCTCACAAGGCGGTTCGCCAATTTATGGCGACGACAAGAAGCTTCGCGCTTCGGCAGGTGTAAGCTTGATGTGGGCTTCTCCGTTCGGTCCGCTACGCTTTGACTATGCGTTCCCGATTGCGAAGGCTGATACCGACAAGGTTCAGAACTTCAACTTCGGTGTTTCGACCAAGTTCTAGTAGATTTGCCTTTTCCCGGGGTGTAATAGCCCCGGGGAAGAAAGTGTTTTGATGGCAGATCCTGTTTTTTTCACGCCTTCGCGTGAGCTCACGATTGGCGATATAGCAGATTTTACCGGTGCAAGACTTCGTGACCCGAAGCTTGCGCCGCGTTCTGTTGCGCGTCTCTCTTCTCTTAAAGATTCTGTGGAAGGTTCTCTTGTCTTCGTCGAAGGCAAAAAGAATGCTGATGGGCTTTCTTCGATCCATGCTGCTGCCGTTCTGTGCACGGAAGCGGTGGTGGATAGTGTGCCATCGCATATAGCTGCGCTCATTACCCGTAATCCACAACGAGATTTCGCATCCGTTGGGCGGATGCTGTTTCCTTCGTCCGTCAAGCCGCTCAGCTGGTTTGGAGAGACGGGGATTTCGTCGGCGGCTATCATTCATCCGACAGCGCATATCGAGGACGGTGCGACCGTCGAAGCCGGAGCCGTGATCGGTAAGGGCGTTACCGTGGGTAGCGGTACTCTGATCGCTTCGACTGCTGTCATTGGAGAGGGAAGCCAGATCGGCCGCAACAGTTATATTGCGCCGGGCGTAACTATCCAGTGTGCTTTCATCGGCAATCAGGTTTCGCTTCACCCGGGAGTTCGTATCGGACAAGACGGGTTCGGCTATGTTCCGGGTCCTGCTGGTTTGGAAAAAGTGCCTCAGCTCGGCCGGGTTATCATTCAGGATAATGTGGAGATTGGCGCCAATACCACGGTGGATCGCGGCTCCTTGAATGATACCATTATCGGTGAAGGTACCAAGGTCGATAACCTTGTCCAGATCGCGCACAATGTGCGGATAGGCCGGTTTTGTATCATTGCCGCGCATTGCGGCATCTCCGGCAGTTGCGTTATTGGTGACCAGACAATGCTGGGTGGGCGTGTTGGACTTGCCGACCATTTGATCATCGGCTCACGCGTGCAGGTTGCCGCGGCAAGCGGCGTTATGAATGACATACCCGATGGTGAGCGCTGGGGTGGTATTCCCGCGCGGCCTATCAAGCAGTGGTTCCGCGATATTGCGAACATCCGCAGCATCGGGCAATCGAGAAAGGAGCAATCCTCTGATGAGTGATGCAAATCAGACCAAGCTGGAAGCAGCAGATATCCAGGACCTTCTGGCCGTGCTGCCGCATCGCTATCCGTTTTTGCTGATTGACCGGATCGTCGATATTGACGGTGACGTCTCTGCGACCGGCATCAAGAATGTGACGATCAACGAGCCGCATTTCACGGGCCATTTTCCCGAAAAGCCGATCATGCCGGGCGTATTGATTGTCGAAGCCATGGCACAAACGGCGGGTGCTATTTCCCTGCTTCAGCGCAAGACTGGACGGCCGGGTGTGGTCTATTTCATGACCATCGACAATGCGAAGTTCCGTCGTCCCGTCATACCGGGAGACAGGCTTTTGCTTCATGTCAAGAAAATCAAGCAACGTGCAAATATCTCTAAATATGAATGCATTGCGGAAGTTGACGGTGTGAAGGTTGCGGAAGCTGAAGTCGCTGCCATGATCAGCACAGCTGAAGAAAACCAGTGAGCATATCAATGAAAGAAACAATTATTCACCCCACCGCTTTTGTAGAGCAGGGCGTGGAACTGGGGCAGGGTGTGTCTGTCGGCCCCTTCTGTCACATTCAGTCTGGCGCGGTCATCGGCGACAATTCCGAATTGATGAGCCACGTAGTCGTCACCGGAGCTACGGCACTTGGTGCGGGTGGCAAGGTCTACCCACATGCTGTTCTGGGGTGCGATCCGCAGAACAATAAGCATAAGGGTGGTCCTACGAGGCTTAATATCGGTGTAAACTGCCTCATTCGCGAAGGCGTGACCATGCACAAAGGGTCAGACAACGCGCGCGGTTACACTTCGATCGGCGACAATTGTTCGTTTCTGGCTTACGCTCACGTGGCGCACGATTGCGATATTGGCGATTATGTTACCTTCTCCAATAATGTGATGATTGGCGGTCATACGATTATTGGCCATCACGCCATTCTCGGCGGTGGCGCTGCGATACATCAGTTTGTGCGCATCGGCCATCATGCCTTCGTTGGCGGTATGGCTGCGGTCGTGAGTGATCTCATTCCATATGGCATGGCAATCGGTGTGCATGCGCATCTCGGTGGTTTGAATATCATCGGTATGAAACGCTCCGGTATGGAACGCAAAGAGATCCATAATCTTCGTCATGCCGTTCGGATGTTGTTCGACCGCACAAAACCAATCCGGGACCGTGCAAAGGACGTTCTGGTTGCGATTCCAGACTCTCCGGCTGTTATTGATATGATTGATTTCATCAATGTCGATACCAAGCGTGCCTATTGCACGCCTCCGCTCGACGCGGTCCATGGTGTGGCCGGGCATGACAGCGGCGAAGATTGAGAAAATAGCGCGTCCCGCAGATGATGCTGGACGCGTTGCGATCATCGCTGGTAATGGGCTATTGCCGATAAATGTGGCAGAAGCTCTTGAAACTGCGGGAAATTCGCCTTTCCTTGTACCACTGCGAGGGGAGGCCGACCCGGTACTTTACAAGTATGAGCATCAGGAAATCTCGATTGTAGAGTTTGCAAAGCTCGTACGGTCGATGAAGGCTGCCGGTGTGGAGCGGGTTGTTCTCGCTGGCGGAGTGACAAGCAGACCCCATGTCAGCGACTTGAAGTTTGACTGGCCGACCCTGCGTGCGGTGCCATACGTTTTGCGCGCATTAGGACAGGGCGACGATGCGCTTCTGCGCGCGTTCATAGGCTTGTTGGAATCCTTCGGTTTCAAAGTCGTCGGCGCTCATGAAGTCGTCCCGAATTTACTTTCCCCGTTTCCGCCCCAAATCCTGACCTCGAAAGCACCGGACGCACGAGAACGCCAGAACCTTGAACTTGCGATGGAGTCCGCGCTTCGTTTGGGCGATCTTGATGTCGGGCAAGGCGCTGTTGCGGTTGGCGGTCGTGTGGTGGCGCTTGAAGGAGCTGAAGGCACAGACCAGATGATTGAGCGCGTGCGCGATTTGCGTGCGGCTGGCCGCATACCTCGACGTGGCGGTGTTCTCGTCAAGATGGCGAAGCCGAGGCAGGAGGAAAGAGCTGATCTTCCAACCATAGGGATTTCGACAGTAAATAATGCCGCGCAAGCGGGTTTGTCAGGAATTGCGGTTGAGGCAGGCAGAACATTCATTCTAGGCTTCGGCGAAACCATCGCTGCGGCAAACGACAAAGGCCTCTTCGTCGAGACGGTCAGTCGCGAGACAAAGGACATAAAGAAGTGAGCACCACCAGCCGGCCATTGAAAATAGCAATCGTGGCCGGTGAAGAATCCGGTGATCTTCTCGGTGCGGATCTGATCGATGCGCTGCGGACGCAGACAGACCGATTGGTCGACATCGTGGGGGTCGGTGGCGATCACCTCGCAGCTCGGGGAATGAAGTCTTTTTTTGATCCGCACGAGATCGCGCTAATGGGACTGGGTGCAATTCTCAAGAATTTACCGGGTCTGATGCTGCGTATCAGGCAAACGGCACAACGCATTGTTGCGGAGAATCCCGATTGTGTCGTGCTGATCGACAGCCCTGAATTTACACATCGTGTCGCCAAAAAGATCAGGGCGGCAAGGCCGTCGATTCCGATCGTGAAATATATTGCGCCGAGCGTGTGGGCGTGGCGACCGCAACGCGCCCGCGCGATGAAAGCATATTTCGACCATGTGCTGACTATTCTTCCCTTTGAAGTCGATGTCATGCAGCGGTTAAGCGGGCCTAACGCCACTTATGTGGGGCATCGTCTCTCCAGTTATGACCCGATATTGCGGGCGCGCGCCGGGCAAATGGTTCTTGAGACCGAGCGAGCGGACGAAACAAGGAAAACCTTGCTTGTTTTGCCGGGGTCTCGCCGTACCGAAATCCAAATGCTCATGGAGCCATTTGGGCAGGCTATTGGCGAACTCGCTGCTCGGGTTGAAAAGCTCGACGTTATTCTGCCGACCTTGCCCCGCATCGAGGAAATGGTACGGGCTCTCTCCATGAACTGGGCAGTCAAGCCGCTTATAGTCGTGGGAGATGAGGAGAAGTGGAAAGCATTTTCGAAAGCAGATGCAGCGCTCGCAGCTTCTGGAACGGTCTCGCTGGAGCTCGCCCTGTCGCGCATTCCAAGCGTGCTTTCCTATAAGGCGGACTGGTTTGCGCGCAAATTTCTGATGCCGAAGATTACGATCTGGAGTGCGGCGCTGCCCAATATTATAGCCGATGAGCCTGTTGTTCCTGAATATTTTAACGAGTTCGTTCGTCCGGGAATGCTCGCCCGCAACCTCGAACGGCTTATGCGGCCCGGATCCGCGCGACAGGCTCAACTGGATGGGTTCGATAAGGTGGCTTCAATCATGTCGACCGAAAAGCCGTCCGGCGATATTGGAGCGCAGGTTATTCTGGAACTGGCTGGCGTTTCCAAGAACTAATTTGCTAATGCGAGGAAAAAATGAAAACCCCGGTCGCTTTTGGCGACCGGGGTTTTTCTTTTAGCTTTGGTGCTTATTTACGCTTTGCGAGCGGCACGTAATCACGCTCGGCAGCGCCGGTATAAAGCTGGCGCGGGCGACCGATCTTCTGCTGCGGATCTTCGATCATTTCCTTCCACTGTGCGACCCAGCCGACGGTGCGGGCGAGAGCAAAGAGAACCGTGAACATTTCGGTCGGGAAGCCGAGAGCCTTCAGCGTGATGCCGGAATAGAAGTCGATGTTCGGGTAAAGTTTCTTTTCAATAAAGTATTCGTCGGTCAGAGCGATCTTTTCGAGCTCCATTGCGACGTCGAGCAGCGGATCATCCTTGATGCCGAGTTCGCCCAGAACCTCATGGCAGGTCTTCTGCATGATCTTGGCGCGCGGGTCGTAGTTTTTGTAAACTCGGTGGCCAAAGCCCATCAGGCGGAACGGATCGTTCTTGTCCTTTGCACGCGCGATGAATTCAGGAATACGGTCGACAGAACCGATTTCAGCCAGCATGTTAAGCGCAGCTTCATTAGCACCGCCGTGGGCAGGGCCCCAGAGGCAGGCAACGCCAGCAGCAATACATGCAAAAGGATTGGCACCCGACGAACCGGCAAGACGCACAGTCGAGGTCGAGGCGTTCTGTTCGTGATCTGCATGGAGGATGAAGATGCGGTCCATAGCGCGGGCCAGAACCGGGTTGACCTTGTAATCCTCGCATGGGACGCCAAAGCACATATGCAGGAAGTTCGATGCGAAATCGAGGTCGTTCTTCGGATACATGAACGGCTGGCCGATATGGTACTTGTAGGCCATGGCGGCTAGCGTCGGAACCTTGGCGATCAGGCGAATGGAAGCAACCATACGCTGATGCGGGTCAGTGATATCCGTAGAGTCATGATAGAATGCCGACATTGCGCCGACGCAGCCAACCATCACTGCCATAGGATGGGCGTCGCGGCGGAAGCCGGAGAAGAACTTCGTCATCTGTTCATGAATCATCGTGTGGCGCGTCACACGATAGTCGAAATCAGCCTTCTGGGTTGCGGTCGGCAGTTCACCGTAGAGAAGCAGATAGCAGGTTTCCAGAAAGTCACCATGTTCGGCGAGCTGATCAATCGGGTAACCGCGATAGAGCAGGGTGCCTTCATCGCCATCGATGTAGGTGATCTTGGATTCGCACGATGCCGTGGACGTGAAGCCTGGATCGTAGGTGAACATCTGCGAGTTTTTGTAGAGTGGACCGATATCAACGACGTCTGGTCCGACAGTGCCTTGTCGCACAGGCAGGTCGAATGTTTTGCCTTCTAGTGTAAAGCTGGCTGTCCTATCTGACATCGTGTTTCCTTTCATGTCCACTTTGCCGCCCGCACGACGGCAGAATTGTAATCGCCGTTATAATTTGTCTTTTATCTCTTGGTGTGATCCCCGAGCCGCGGGGACCATCAGCGTTTCAACGCATTATCCTAACGATTTTGCACGTCAAACTATCCCAAACAGTTCGCGATGCAATGCGTAATTTGAACTATTTACGCCGGTTCTGTCACGTCAGCGTGAATGTTCCCACCTTAACCGATTTGATCGTGGATACGTCCAAGCGACTCTTCACGGCCAAGGACAAAAAGCACGTCGAACACGCCCGGAGAGGTGGCGCGACCGGTCAATGCTGCACGGAGCGGCTGTGCAATCTTGCCCAGTTTCAGGCCGGTTTTTTCTGCGTGAGTCCGTACGACAGCATCAAGTGATTCAGCGGTCCACTCGCTTGCTGCTTCCAAATCCGGCAGCACGGACTTGAGGACGGCGCGGCCTTCCTCATTCAAGAGTGACGCCGCCTTTTCATCCAGATCAAGCGGGCGAGCAGCGAAGATGAACTTCGATCCGTCGGCCAGTTCTACCAGAGTTTTGGCGCGATCCTTCAGGCCCGGCATAGCGGCGAGCAGTTGTGCGCTTCGCTTCTCGTCCAGCGCGTCCGCAATTTCCTTGCCGCCTTCGATTTCCGGCAGAACAGCGATAAGCGCATCATAAAGTGCCTTGTCATCGCTGGCGCGCATATAGACGCCATTGATCGCCTCAAGCTTCTGAAAATCGAAGCGAGCGGCACCCTTATTGATATCCTTCACGTCGAACCATTCAATCATCTGTTCGGTCGACATGATTTCGTCGTCGCCGTGGCTCCAGCCGAGACGCACCAGATAGTTGCGGAGTGCGGCGGGCAAATATCCCATCGCACGATAGGCGTCGACGCCCAAAGCGCCGTGGCGCTTGGAGAGCTTTGCGCCATCTGCACCATGGATGAGCGGGATATGCGACATTTGCGGCACATCCCAACCCATGGCGTTATAGATAACGGTCTGCCGGGCGGCATTGGTCAAATGATCGTCACCGCGAATGATGTGCGTCACGCCCATATCGTGATCATCGACAACGACCGCATGCATATAAGTTGGCGTGCCATCAGAGCGCACGATGATGAAATCATCGAGGTCCTTGTTCGGGAAACGTACGTCGCCCTGCACGGCATCCTGCACGAGCGTTTCGCCCTCCTGCGGAGCCTTGATCCGGATGACCGGCTTTACGCCAGCAGGCGCTTCCGACGGATCGCGATCACGCCAGCGGCCATCATAGCGCGGTGGGCGACCTTCGGCGCGTGCTTTTTCGCGCATTTCTTCGAGTTCTGCAGGCGTGGCATAACAATAATACGCCTTGCCAAGAGCCACGAGTTCTTCCGCAACTTCGCGATGGCGAGGTGCGCGCTCGAACTGCGAGATGGCATCGCCGTCCCAATCCAATCCCAGCCAGGTCAGACCATCAAGAATGGCAGCCGTTGCTGCATCTGTGGACCTTTCCCGGTCGGTGTCTTCAATGCGCAGCAGCATCTTGCCGCCATTGTGCTTGGCAAAAAGCCAGTTGAACAAGGCAGTACGCGCGCCGCCAATGTGCAGATACCCCGTGGGCGAGGGGGCAAAACGGGTTACAACCGGTTTCGGCATGATAGCTCCACTATGTCATGCGCCTTTTGAGAACAGCGGCGAATGCCGAGACATTGGCGCAAACTTGAATTCTGAAGCCTGCGGGAGATACCCGGCAGGGTAATCGAGGCTCTTGATGTGAACCCACTCGATTTCGGCTGCGGTTCATGTAGCATAGGCAGCAATGTGCGCAAGGGTTTCGCATCCCTTTCGTACTGATGTGCCGTCGTTCTTTTGGGGTATCAAGGCGGTTTGGGCTAACTTTTGCGGTCAGGCGGGGGCATGACGGGCATCAGGGAGGCGAGCGATGCAAACGAACGGGCGCTTGTCAGAAGCATGCCCGATGGTTTTGTGCGCACACTATTGCCAGAGGCCTGGCCAGAGAATGAAAAGGAATTTCCGGCAAATCCGGAACTGGTCAAGCCATCTGCATCCCTCCTGCGTGAACGTCTTCTATCTATTCCTTCCATTGCGAAAAATCTGATCAGGGCCGCGATCGAAACTGAAGTCGGGCGTGGCCTGTTTTTTCTTTTGCTGCCAGTTTTCGCCGGTGTTGGCGCGATCATTTATTTCACGCTCTCATTCGAACCTGAATGGACACCACTTTTGTCCATGCTTGCAATTGCCGTCATCTTTAGGAGTGCAGCGCGCCGGTATTATATTGCGGCTCAAGGCATAACATTGAGCATCGCTTTGGTGGCGGGGCTTGTAGTCGCCAAATGGGAGACGGAACGCCGTGCAACGCCGATGTTGGGTTCAGATGTCGCAACACGCGTAACAGGCCGGGTTGTTGCTCTGGAATATCAGGATAATGGCAGTTGGCGAGTAACACTGGATGTGCTCCAGACCGAACGCCCAGAGCTTCGTTTTCCACCGAAACGCATTCGCATCAATGCAAGGGATATTCCAGCCTCTACGACGATTGGCAGTGGGCTGACGGGTTTCGCGCGATTGCGCACACCGTCAGGTCCGGTTCGTCCCGGCAATTATGATTTCTCATTTCATGCCTATTTCAATGGGATTGGCGCCAATGGTTTCTTTCTCGGAACGCCTAAAGTTGCGACGGTTCCTCCGCCAGATGAACTGACCGCCGAAATTTCCCAGTGGATTGCGATGTTGCGTGTTCAGGTGTCTGAGCGCATTGAGGAGGTGATAGGTGGTGAGGACGGTAGTGTCGCTGCGGCACTCGTAGCAGGCACACGCGCGGGGATCAGTGAGCAGACGAATGAAGATCTGCGTAAAGCGGGGCTTGCGCATATTCTGTCGATCTCAGGCTTGCACATGGCGCTTGCCGCAGGGGTCGTCATGCTGACGTTGCGGTCTCTCTTCGCGCTATTTCCGGCTTTCAGCGTAAGACATCCGGTGAAGAAGTATGCGGCATTTCTCTCCTTGCTAAGCTGCACCTTCTATCTTGCCATGTCGGGTGCCGATGTCGCTGCACAACGAAGTTACGTGATGATCGCAGTCATGCTTGGCGCATTGCTGGTGGACCGTGCTGCCATCAGTATGCGCAACCTGGCGATTGCAGCCATCGCTATGATCGCAATTTCGCCGCATGAGATATTGGGGCCGAGTTTTCAAATGTCTTTCTCGGCTACGGCTGCGTTGATTGCCGGTTATGCCTGGTGGAGCGAACGAAATGCGAGCAAGCGTTTTGGTGCGGAAAAACGCGAGAAGGCAGCTCCTGGTTTTGCCGGAAAAATCTTGAAGCTGCTCACGGCGGCGGCGGGCACTTCTCTCATTGCCGGGCTGGCGAGCGGGATTTTTGCAGCTTATCACTTCAACAACACAGCGCCGTTTGGTTTGGTAGGAAATGTCCTCGCCGAACCCGTAATAGCTCTTCTCGTAATGCCGTTTGCCGTCTTCGGTCTTGTGCTAATGCCATTGCAACTGGACTGGGTGCCTTTGCAGATAATGGGCTGGGGTATTTTTGCTGTCCGTCATATAGCTGCTTTCGTGGCGACATGGTCACCCGACGGCAATCCGGGGGCCATGCCTTCTCTCACGCTTGTTGTTTGGACCATCGCGCTCGTTCTGGGTGTCGTTTTGTCGACGCGACTGAAGGCGCTGGCGCTCCCCTTCATTATTCTTGGGTTCGTAGCTTTCGTCAGTGAGCCTTTTCCCGACATCGTGGTATCGGAAGATGCCAAACTGGTGGGCGTCCGACTGGCTGATGGGAGGCTGGCAATCAATCGAAGTCGCCCCTCGCAATTTACAGCCGACAATTGGAAAACCGCCTATCTGGTCGATGAGTTTATCGCGCCGGCGACAGGCAAGAACAACGAAGGAATCGATGGAAATCGGTTCGAGTGCGAAGATGGTTTATGCACGATCAGCTTGCGCGATGGACGCATACTTGCCTATACGGCAGACACTGCAATGCGAGAGATAGCCTGCAATATTGGCGATGTGGTTATTCTCGCTGTTCCCGGCAAAGAAGCTTCGTGCCGTCGTTCAACTATCCTGAGTATCAGTAAACGTGATTTGGCGTTAAAGGGAGCTGCGGAGATAAGACTCGGAAAAGCACCCGAACAAAACGGAGTTTCCCAGGCTTTACTCGTAGTTTCTCCCGAAACAACAAGAGCCGAGGTGGGGCAGCCAATATCTAATCTGCAACAGGACAACTGGATAAGATTTGCAGTCGACACGCCGAGCCGTCCTTGGCATCTACATCGCATCCATTCACGCCCGGCTCGCGGTTTGGCTGAACGCGAATACAAACCAAAATCCCAGCCTGCCAGAAATTCAGGGAGCTGTTCAGCAGACGCCGACGGTGACGAAAATCGCTGCGAATGATCCTTAAGCGTTGTCAGCTAAAAACGACCGATCAATCTGCTCGGACTTTGTGCTTTATGCATTTTGCGCCAACACTTTAATAGCGGCGGATCAGGCCAACGAGCTTGCCTTGAACCCTTACACGGTCGGGGCCAAAGATTCGGGTCTCATAGGCGGGATTGGCTGCTTCCAGCGCGATGGATGCTCCTTTGCGACGAAAGCGTTTCAAAGTCGCTTCTTCGTCATCGACAAGCGCTACAACGATTTCACCGGGATTTGCGGAATCGCCACGTTTGATAATGACTGTATCTCCGTCAAAAATGCCAGCATCGATCATTGAATCACCTTTGACCTCGAGAGCGTAATGCTCGCCTGCGCCAATCATTTCTGGCGGAAGGCTGAGGGAGTGGGTTTGATTCTGGATCGCGGAAATCGGTACACCGGCAGCAATTCGTCCCATGACCGGCACGGAAACTGTTGCAGATATATCGTCATTGGTAGCCGCAGGGGCGGGGCGCGATGATGGAGGTGCTGGTGGTGCTTTGCCCAGGCTACCTTCGATAACGCTGGGAGCAAACTTCTTTTGCGCATTGAGCCCCGGAGCGATGGAATCTGGCAGACGCAAGACCTCGAGCGCACGTGCCCGGTTCGGCAAGCGGCGGATAAAACCACGCTCCTCCAAAGCGGTAATCAGACGATGGATACCCGATTTAGATGCCAGATCGAGCGCTTCTTTCATTTCATCGAAAGATGGTGGAATACCCGTCTCTTTCAGACGTTCGTGAATGAACAGCAGAAGCTCGTGCTGTTTGCGGGTTAACATGCGCGATACCCTCCGGCCAAGAATCGAGAAAAACAAAACCAGAACGAACACTATATGTTCCAGTCTTGTTCTGCAATGGTTTTAAAATCCTTAACGTTTGCGTCGAGAATGGATGGAAAGCCGGTATCCGATAACGTAGCGGCGTTTCCACGTGGTGTCCAAAAAAATAATGTATATTTTATATATCGTTATATGCGTTTTCTCGTGTAACTTGGCAATGGGAGCCCACGGGCGCTCTATAGTATAAGAACACGACAATCATCACCGATAGCGGCGGTAGGTGCATTCTCGTCCCTGATGATGAGGGCATCCGAGCCGACGAGGCCCGAAAGCATGGACGAATCCTGAACTGGAAACGGCTTTGCTATCAGCGTTCCATTCGGAGATGATTCGATTGTTGCCCGAATATAATCGCGGCGATGATCGTTAGCGGGCAGGGTAACGCCCAGCTTGGCCGGACGGATGTCGGCGTCGAGATTGGTTCCAGCGAGTTTGGCAACAAGGGGACGAAGAAATACGAGGCCACAGACCAGGCTTGAGACGGGATTACCCGGCAACCCTATGATGTGCACAATTTTATCTTTCACACTGATGCGGCCATACATCAGGGGTTTGCCCGGCCTCATGGCTATTTTCCAGAAGTCGAGGCCGACTCCCAGTTTTTGAAGCGCGCCGTGCACAAAATCCCGTTCACCGACGGACGCGCCGCCAATCGTAACCAGAACGTCGATTTCACTTTGCAGGCTGTCTGCTATCGCCTGTTCAATCTTGGCAGGATCGTCCGGAATGATCCCCTTATCTTCAGGGTTGCCGCCGGCCCGCCTTATGATTTCGGCGATTCCAACGCTGTTCGATGCAACAATTTGATCCTTCCCGGGAGTATCACCGGGAGGCACGAGTTCATCACCTGTCGCAATGATCGCCACCTTGGGTTTCGGGAATACGTCAACCTTCGCATTGCCGCTTGCGGCTGCCAGCGATAGTGCCGCGGCATCCAGCTCGCGTCCTGTTGAAATGACGATGTTACCGGGCGAAAAATCGAGGCCCGCACGGCGGATATGTCGTCCTGACTCTATGCCTTCATGGACGATCAACTGGTTGCCTGAACGCTCGGTGTGTTCTTGAATGACAATGGTATCAGCGCCTTTGGGTATTGGGGCGCCGGTAAAAATGCGAACAGCCTGTCCGATCCCCAATTCGCCCTCGAAGCGATTACCCGCAGCCGATTCGCCGATGATGTCGAACTTTACAGGATAAGAGATGTTGTCGGGCGCAATCAGGGCATAGCCGTCCATTGCCGACCCGTCGAAAGGCGGTTGGAGAAAATGTGCCAGCACAGGTGTTGCCACCACGCGCCCTCCCGCGTCGGACAAAGCGACTTGCTCCTTGCCGTGTGGTTCTGCGGATTTCAGAATGCGGGCCAGTGCTTCATCGACCGGGAGAAGGGACATTGCGTTTCCTCTCGAACTGAATTGTTGACCCTTTAGAACAGAAAGCCTGTTTGGATGAATTGATCCAGAGCAAAGTTCAGCGCTTTATGCTTTCCAGTCACCGGATTTGCCGCCGCTTTTTTCTGTCACGCGGATACCGCCGATCTCCATATGTTTGTCGACGGCTTTGGCCATGTCGTAGATGGTAAGGCACGTGACGGAAACGGCAGTGAGGGCCTCCATTTCCACGCCGGTGCGTCCTTTGAGCTTGGCGAGAGCACGAACGCGTAAACCAGGCAACGCCTGATCCGGCTCGATCTCGACAGCAACTTTGGTCAGCATCAACGGATGGCAGAGAGGAATCAGATCGGCGGTCTTTTTTGCCGCCATAATACCCGCCAGACGCGCTGTGCCTATAACGTCACCTTTCGCGGCATTCCCTTCAAGAATGAGCGCCAGCGTTTCCGGCTTCATTCTGACCGATCCTTCGGCCGTGGCTTGACGTTCGGTTTCATCCTTTGCCCCAACATCCACCATATTGGCAGCACCGCTCTGGTCGATATGCGTGAGCTTGGACATCATTGGTCAAGCCTTGCCGGTCAGGAGCTCGCGGGTAGCTGCCGCCACATCTGCCTGGCGCATCAGGCTTTCCCCGATGAGGAAGGTCCCAATCCCAGATTCTTCCAGACGCAGGCAATCGTCATGTGTGAATATGCCGCTTTCACCCACCAGAACGCGATCAGAGGGTGACATTTTCGACAGGCGTTCCGACACAGCGAGATCGACCTCGAATGTACGTAGGTTGCGATTGTTGACGCCGAGAAGACGTGATGAAAGCTTCAATGCGCGTTCCATCTCGGTTTCGTCATGTACTTCGATGAGTGCATCCATGCCTAGCTCGAACGCAGTTTCTTCCAGCGCCTTCGCCAGATCGTCATCGACGCTTGCGAGAATGATCAGGATGCAGTCCGCGCCCCAGCTACGAGCTTCATGCACCTGATAGGTATCGAACAAAAAGTCTTTGCGGAGCGCCGGAAGGCCGCATGCGTTGCGGGCTGCTGTCAGGAACTCTGGCGCGCCCTGAAAGGAAGGGGTGTCGGTCAGCACGGATAGACATGCCGCGCCGCCAGATTCATAGGCTTTGGCAAGTGCAGGCGGATCGAAATCAGGACGGATAAGGCCTTTCGACGGGCTTGCCTTCTTGATTTCAGCGATCAACGCGAATTCACCGGCAGCGCGTTTTGCCTCCAGTGCCTTCAGAAAGCCGCGCGGGGCTTCCTGATCCTGTGCGCGTGCCTTGAGATCAGCGACGGTGCGCTTTGCCTTGGCTGCGGCGATTTCTTCGCGCTTGTAAGCCTCGATCTTGCGCAAAATGTCGATGGACATAATGAATCCTTTCGGTCAGGCCGCTCTATCGTTCGAAACAGCAATCACCTTTTGCAAGACGGCAAGCGCTGCACCGCTATCTATGGATTGCGCCGCTAGCGTGATGCCTTCCTTCAGATCCTTCACTTTGCCGGCAATGACGAGGGCAGCGCCCGAATTGAGCAGCACGATGTCTCTATAAGCATTTTTATCGCCTTCAAGTACGCCCAGCAAAGCCTTGGCGTTGGCTGAAGCTTCGCCGCCTTTCAGTTCTGCCGGATCGCAACGACGGAGACCAACCTCTTCTGGCGTGATTTCAAATGTGCGGATTTGGCCGTTTTCGAGGGCCGCAACTTGCGTTGTGCCTGCGGTGGTCATTTCATCAAGACCATCGCCATAGACTACCCATGCCGCTTCGGAACCCAGCTCTTTGAGCACTTCGGCCAATGGTACTAACCATTGGGGCGCAAATACCCCAACGAGTTGACGCTTGACGCTGGCTGGATTGGAAAGGGGGCCAAGCAGATTGAAGATGGTCCGCGTTCCAAGTTCGACACGGGAGGGGCCGACATGGCGCATGGCGGAATGGTGCATTGGTGCAAACATGAAACCAAGACCAGCTTCGGTGATGCTGCGGCCTATCGTGTTTGCATCAGCTTCGATATTGATGCCAAGCGCGGCTAGCGCATCAGCCGCGCCCGAACGTGAGGAAAGGGCGCGGTTGCCATGCTTGGCGACGGGGACTCCGGCACCAGCCACAACAAACGCCGAGCAGCTTGAAACATTGTAGGAGCCGGATTGGTCACCGCCGGTACCAACTATATCGATTGCATTGTCGGGAGCGGAAACTTCCAGCATGCGCGAGCGCATGGAGGCAACGGCACCGGCGATTTCCGGTACTGTTTCACCACGTACACGCAACGCCATCAACAGTCCGCCGATCTGCGACGGCGTCGCCTGGCCAGACATCATAATGTCGAAAGCGGCTCTGGAATCTTCCAGCGAAAGCGGCTCTCCAGCAGCGGCTTTCGCAATATAGGGTTTTAGATCAGCCATTTTGGATGCCCACCGTCCTTAAAACGCCAGAGCGTTATTGATGACGGTCTGGTTTATCTTAACAGGGTATTGCTTCTGCAATTCACCGACGAGCTGTTCAAGGACGTCGTCCGACAGAGAAGTTGCCAGATATTTCTGCTGCTGTTCCGGAATGGCTTCGGGGCCCGCTGCGGCAGGTTCTGTTACTTCCACAACTTTGAACAGAATCTGGGCATTGTCAGAAGGCGCGGCAGCGCTGCCAGTGAAACCATTTGTTCCGCGGAAAATCTGCGCGGCGGCAGCCGTTCCGATATCAGCATCGTTGGTCGTGCGGATAATACCGCGCTTGGTCTGCTTCTCAACGCCCAGTTCGGCAGCGATCGTGTCGAGCGTCGCACCGCCGTCCAGGCGCTTCTTGAGCTCGTCCACACGCTGATTGAGGCGCTTGACGGCTTCTTCACCCTTCCACGCGGCGACAACCTTGTCTTTGACTTCGTCCAGTGTGCGTTCACGTGCTGGCGTTACGCCATCGACCTGATACCAGAGATAGCCGACATTGCCCATGGTAAGTGCATCGTTGTCAAAACCCTGGTCAGCCTGGAAGGCAGCGGAAAGCAGTGCTTCGGAATTTGGCAGCTGCACGGGATTGCCGGAAGGATCGTTACCCTCTGCATCAACGGCTTCCACTGTGACCGATTTGAGGCTCAGCTTCTTTGCCACGTCGGCCATGGAAGCGCCGTCGGAGCGCTCCTGTTCATAGGAGTCGTGAATCCCGCTGATGCTGCTTGCTGCAATGTTGTTTGCAAGCGTGGTGCGAATTTCACCTTCAACTTCTGCCAGCGGCTTCACATGAGCCGGTTCGATTTGTGTCACACGCAGGATAACGGGACCAAAACTACCTTTGACGATTTGGCTCACGCCATTTTCTGAAAGGGCAAAAGCTGCATCGGCAACCGACTGATCAGGAATAGCGGATTTTTCGAACGAACCAAGTTTCAGGTCGTCTTCCGTTTTGCCTTGTTCCTTGCCGATATCAACAAAGCTGGTTCCTGCGGCGATTTTTTGCTGGGCGGCTTCTGCGGCGGCATCGTCGGCAAAGCTAAGCTGCTCGATGGTGCGTTTTTCTATCAAGCCGAAGCGGTCCTTGTTTTTTTCGTAATATTCGTTGACTTCATCCTGCGTGACGGCAGACGGATCTGCAATATCAGCCGGTTCCAGCTTCACATAGGTTATCTTCCGGTATTCCGGTGCCTTGTACTCGTCTTTCTGCGTCTCAAAATAGGTCTTGAGCGCATCATCGGAAGGAGCCGGAACAGCATCGGCCTTTTCAGCCTGAATAGTCACGTAATCAACGCTGCGGGTTTCCCCCTGATAAAGGGCGAGCGCCTTCAAGGCCGCATTCGGGAGCTTGATTCCGTCGGTCGCGGCTTCCACAATCTGCTGGCGGCGCGCGACTTTCGCGCGATTGTCGAGGTAATCCTGTGCGCGAATGCCGGATTGACGAAGCACCGCATCAAACTGCGCACGATTGAAGTTGCCGCTTGCGTCATGGAAAGCCGGGTCTTCACCGGTCAGCCGCGCAATCCCATCCTTGGAGAGGCCGAGCTGCATGTTTCGTGCGCCTTCATCAAGGACTACTCCGGCTGCAAGCTGTGCGAGTACCTGATTTTCGACGCCCAGCGCCTGTGCCTGTTCACGCGTCAGGCGCTGGCGAAACTGTTGCGACAGGCGCATCATCTGCTGCTCATATGCGAAACGATAGTCGGTAGCGCTTACTTCGGAACCACCAGCCGTCAAAGCGGCATTGCCTGACAGGCCACCGCGAAAGACATCGGAGATGCCCCAGATCGCAAAGCTCAGCACAAGCAGGCCAAGCAGAAGTTTGGCGACCCAGGATTGAGCGGCGGAACGCAGGCTGTCGAGCATTGGAAACCCTTCAAGAATAAATCGAAGCTCGGCTTTTATAGATAGAGCCAGTCAGGGGATAACCTTAAGCCAGCCCCATATGCAAGGTCTCATTGCAACTAGGAACCTAAGAACATTTGCATTGCGGCACGAATACGCTTAGTCAGTGGCAAATTTTGGCGCCGATCCGCTTTCGCGAGGCGGTAGCGCCTGCTGTTTTGAACAGGCGAGGAGAATAGCATGACTCCGGGAATCCGTCCGCTGGTTGCTGGCAACTGGAAGATGAATGGTACGGGAGAATCCCTGACCGAATTGCGCGCGATTGCTGCGGGTCTGAGCTCCGATCTCGGCCGCAAGCTCGATGCCGTAATCTGTGTGCCGGCGACGCTTCTTTCTCGCGCAGCAGAAACGCTCGAAGGCGAAACGGTTGGTCTCGGCGGACAGGACTCACATCATAAAGTATCCGGTGCGCATACTGGCGATGTCTCTGCAGAGATGCTCAAGGAAGCAGGCGCGACGCATGTCATTATCGGTCATTCTGAGCGCCGGACCGATCATCACGAAAGCAATGAGATCGTTCGCGCCAAAACTGAAGCCGCCTGGGCTGCCGGTTTGGTCGCAATCGTGTGCGTCGGCGAGACAGCCGATGAGCGCAAGGCGGAACGCACGCTGGACGTTATAGGCTCGCAGCTGGCGGGTTCCTTGCCGGATGGCGTGAATGCGGAGAATACAATCATCGCTTATGAGCCGGTCTGGGCAATCGGTACAGGTTTGACGCCAACGGTGCAGGACGTGCGTGCTGCTCATGCTTTCATGCGTGAGCAGCTGATTGAACGGTTTGGCACGAAGGGTGCACATCTTCGGCTGCTCTACGGCGGTTCGGTCAAGCCTTCCAACGCATTGGAATTGCTCGGCGTCGCGGATGTGGACGGCGCGCTTGTCGGCGGTGCGAGCTTGAAGGCGAATGATTTTCTCGCCATATGCGAAACCTATCGTAATTTGTAACTGGCGTTTCACGTCTGTCTATCTTGGCCTCGGGGCTTGGATTATCGGACAATAGCGTGTAAAGAGCCGCTCTAGTTTTAGGGATATAAAGACCGTAACCCATGCAGACCGTACTCATTGTCATTCACTTGTTGATCGTGCTGGCGCTTGTCGGCGTTGTGCTTATCCAGCGTTCGGAAGGCGGCGGCCTTGGCATTGGCGGTGGTTCGGGGTTCATGACGGCTCGCGGTGCTGCGAACGCGCTGACCCGCACGACGGCCATTCTTGCGATCGGCTTTTTCGCGACCTCGCTTATTCTCGGCATCATGGCGCGCTACGGCGAAAAGCCGACCGACATTCTCAATCGTATCCCGGCGGCAACCGGCAGCCAGACTGCTCCGGCGGGCGGCAATGGCGGCGGTATTCTGGACCAGTTGGGCGGCGGGTCTTCACGTCCTGACACAAATCAGACGGTACCTGCGGCTCCAGGCGCAGCTGCGCCAGCAACGCAGCCACAGGCTCCGGCTGTGCCGGAAACCCCGGCCAATCCGGTTCCAAGCTCGCAGTAAAAAACGCGTAGTGTGAATCCAATGTGGAAACCGGTCCTTGTGGCCGGTTTTCTTTTTGTTAACTATCGGGCTGCAAAGTGTTGCAGGTAGGCAATAGGCGCTGCCGAATCGCATTGCAGAACAGCGGCGCTGAATTGAGAACCGGATCGCTTTGCAGTAAGCAGAGCGAAAGTCTGGTCGCAATTAATGCGGCAGGCGTTTCTCCCTTGTGCTTGATTTTCGGGAACCGAACATGTTTTCACGCCGTATTCTGATGGCAGGTATTGCAAGTCTCTGTATTGGGGCGACTGCTCCGGCATTTGCAGCTTCGCCGGTAAGCGCTGAAGCGCAGCTCAACGAAGCTGCCGCATCCGTTCAGCAGGTAGCTCTTTCAAGCGACACCAAGGCCAATCCCGAAAAGCCGAAGAAGAAAAAGGCTTCCAAGGGTGGCAATGCGGTAAAAGCCAGCAAGTACAACATTGATCCGAAGTTCCGGGCACAGGAAGTAGCATTTACCGGCTATAAGCCTGGCACGATCGTGATCGACCCGAAACAGCGTTTCCTCTACCTCGTTGAAACATCGTCGACGGCTCGCCGCTACGGCATTGCTGTCGGCAAGCAAGGGTTGGAATTCAAGGGCACCGGGACAATCAACGCAAAGCGTGAGTGGCCGCGCTGGATTCCGACCAAGGAAATGATCGAGCGTGATCCCGCTCATTATGGACGTTTCAAGAATGGTATGGATGGCGGTCCGGGTAACCCGCTCGGTTCTCGCGCCCTCTACCTGTTCCAGGGCAACAAGGATACCTACATCCGCATTCACGGCACCGTTCAGCCCTGGACCATCGGCAGCTCTGCTTCCAATGGCTGTTTCCGCATGATCAATGAAGATGTGATGGATCTTTACGAGCGCGTCGGTCTTGGAACCGAAGTGGTTGTTCTCTGATCTGCAAATGACTATGTGAACGTGGCCGGACCTACGGGGCCGGCCTTTTTCTTTTGCCTTACTCGCCGTTCCTGCCGGTGGAAGCTGTGGATTTCGAGCTTCGACATGGCTTTATGCGGACAGGGGCGCTAGAGAGAACAGACGTATTCGCTCCGGGGTTCTGGCTCCGGTTTTTCTATGTCCAACGAGGATTGCCGCCTGACTTCGGTGAAAAAACGTAGCCGAAGTGCATTTTCTTGTGGCGGAATCGATCAAGAAAGTCTAACGAGATAAGCCCATGGCGCGATATGTATTCATCACTGGCGGCGTGGTTTCTTCCCTTGGAAAAGGCATAGCTGCCGCAGCACTGGCTGCACTCCTTCAGGCACGCGGTTACCGCGTGCGTATCCGTAAACTCGACCCTTATCTGAATGTCGATCCCGGCACGATGTCGCCTTACCAGCACGGTGAGGTGTTCGTCACTGACGATGGTGCTGAAACCGACCTTGATCTGGGTCATTACGAGCGGTTCACCGGTCGTCCAGCCAATCAGCAGGACAACATTACTACCGGTCGCATCTACCGCAACATCATCGAAAAGGAACGCCGCGGCGATTATCTCGGTGCGACGGTTCAGGTCATTCCGCATGTGACCGATGAGATCAAGAACTTCGTTCTTGAAGGCAATGAAGACTATGATTTCGTTCTCTGCGAAATCGGCGGCACGGTTGGCGACATCGAAGCCATGCCGTTCCTCGAAGCCATTCGCCAGCTTGGCAATGAATTGCCGCGCGGTACGGCAGTTTACATCCATCTGACCTTGATGCCTTATATTCCGGCTGCGGGCGAATTGAAGACCAAGCCGACCCAGCATTCGGTGAAGGAGCTGCGTTCTATCGGCATTGCTCCAGATATTCTTCTGGTTCGCGCTGATCGCGAGATTCCGGAATCGGAACGGCGCAAGCTTTCATTGTTTTGTAATGTCCGCGAAAGTGCAGTCATTCAGGCGCTCGACGTGGCAACGATCTATGACGTTCCGATTGCCTACCACAAGGAAGGCCTTGATTCGGAAGTTCTGTCGGCATTCGGCATCGATCCGGCGCCAAAGCCGCGTATGGATCGCTGGGCGGAGGTTTCCGACCGTCTCCATAATCCGGAAGGTGAAGTGACCATTGCCATCGTCGGCAAATATACCGGTCTCAAGGACGCCTATAAGTCGCTGATCGAAGCGCTTTATCACGGTGGTCTCGCCAACAAGGTGAAGGTCAATCTCGACTGGATTGAAGCGGAAGTCTTCGAAAGCGAAGATCCGGCTCCATATTTGGAAAAGGTACACGGCATTCTGGTGCCGGGCGGTTTCGGTGAGCGTGGTGCGGAAGGCAAGATTCTTGCCGCGAAATTTGCCCGTGAACGCAAGGTTCCGTATTTCGGTATCTGCTTCGGCATGCAGATGGCCTGCATCGAGGCAGCGCGTAATCTGGTTGGCATTGAGAATGCGTCTTCGACCGAGTTCGGTCCGACCAAGGAGCCGGTTGTCGGCCTGATGACCGAGTGGCTGAAGGGCAATATGCTCGAAAAGCGTGCAGCGGCAGGCGACCTTGGCGGCACTATGCGTCTTGGCG
Organism: Hyphomicrobiales bacterium; assembly: GCA_900473915.1. Lineage (GTDB taxonomy): Bacteria > Pseudomonadota > Alphaproteobacteria > Rhizobiales > Rhizobiaceae > Brucella. The sequence goes on from UCNG01000010.1 coordinate 89,294, forward strand.
CATACGAAGCAGCATTGAAGCCGGGGTCTAAGATCGCGGAAATCTATGGGTCGACGGATATTTCAGAACGTCATCGTCATCGCTACGAAGTCAATATCGACTACAAGGAACGTCTGGAAACTGCTGGACTGAATTTTGCAGGCATGTCACCGGATGGTGTTCTGCCAGAAACAGTCGAATATCCGGATCATCCGTGGTTTATCGGCGTTCAGTACCATCCGGAACTGAAATCCCGACCCTTCGAACCACATCCGCTCTTCGCTTCCTTCATTGAAGCGGCGATTGAGCAGAGCCGTCTGGTCTAAAATTCTAACGCGCCTTTCGGGGCGCGTTTTCGTTTGGCATTCAGGTTGCGGTCTTGTTTTCGACCCAGCTTTACGCCAGATAAGGTGCCTGCAAGGCACTCAGTATCGAGGTTCACGTTATGGCGACTGCCAATTCATCTGTAAAAATCGGAAATGTTACTTTTTCAAACAGTGCGCCATTGGCTCTGATTGCGGGTCCATGCCAGATGGAAACGCGTGAACACGCTTTCGATATGGCAGGTCGCCTCAAGGATATGACCGATAAACTCGGCATCGGTCTGGTCTACAAGTCCAGCTTTGATAAGGCCAATCGGACTTCACTGAAAGCTCAGCGCGGTATCGGCCTCGAAAAGGCCATGGAAGTTTTTGCCGACCTCAAGAAGGAATTCGGCTTTCCGGTTTTAACGGACGTTCATACCGAAGAGCAGTGTGCCGAAGTTGCTCCTGTGGTTGATGTCCTGCAAATTCCGGCATTCCTCTGCCGCCAGACTGATCTGCTGATTGCTGCGGCAAAGACCGGACGTGTCGTGAACGTCAAGAAGGGGCAGTTTCTGGCGCCATGGGACATGAAGAATGTCCTTTCCAAAATCACGGAAAGCGGCAATCCGAATGTGCTTGCGACAGAGCGCGGTGTTTCTTTCGGCTATAATACGCTTGTTTCAGATATGCGTTCTCTGCCGATCATGGCCGGTCTTGGTTCGCCGGTTGTGTTCGATGCGACTCACTCCGTGCAACAGCCGGGCGGGCAGGGCGGTTCGACAGGTGGACAGCGCGAGTTTGTAGAAACGCTGGCTCGGGCAGCTGTGGCTGTCGGTGTTGCGGGGCTCTTCATCGAAACGCATCAGGACCCGGATAACGCACCATCCGATGGCCCAAATATGGTGCCGGTGGATAAGATGCCTGCACTTCTTGAAAAGCTCATGGCTTTCGATCGTATCGCCAAGGGGCTTTAAACAGTTCTCGGAGAATTTAAAAAGGCGGGGGATTTTCCTCCGCCTTTTGTTTCGCTAAGGCTTAAAAACTGGCCCGGTGCATAATCTTTTCTGCAAAGTTTCAGGATTATGCGTTAAGAAATGGCCGCATCGGATTTGTTAAGCGCCTCGCGGATGTGGCGAGGCAATCTATAGGGAAGGACTGGTTCCTATGACTGCAATCATCGACATCGTCGGCCGCGAAATTCTCGACAGCCGCGGCAACCCGACCGTCGAAGTGGACGTTGTGCTTGAAGATGGCTCTTTCGGACGCGCTGCCGTTCCGTCCGGCGCATCGACTGGTGCGCATGAAGCCGTAGAGTTGCGCGACGGTGGCAGCCGCTATCTTGGCAAGGGTGTGGAAAAGGCTGTTGAAGCGGTCAATGGCAAAATTTTCGACGCTATTGCCGGCATGGACGCAGAAAGCCAGTTGCTCATCGACCAGACGATGATTGAGCTCGATGGCTCGGCCAACAAGGGTAATCTCGGCGCCAATGCAATTCTGGGCGTTTCGCTTGCGGTTGCCAAGGCTGCGGCCCAGGCGACCGGTCTCCCGCTCTACCGCTACGTTGGTGGCGCAAACGCCTATGTTCTGCCGGTCCCCATGATGAATATCATCAATGGCGGCGCACATGCCGACAATCCGATCGATTTCCAGGAGTTCATGATTCTTCCGGTCGGCGCTTCGTCCGTTCGTGAAGCTGTCCGTTACGGTTCGGAAGTTTTCCACACGCTGAAGAAGCGCCTCAAGGATGCCGGTCACAACACCAATGTGGGTGACGAAGGTGGTTTTGCCCCGAATCTGAAGAATGCCCAGGCTGCCCTCGATTTCATCATGGAATCGATTGAGAAGGCTGGCTTCAAGCCGGGTGAAGATATCGCTCTAGGCCTCGACTGCGCTGCGACCGAGTTCTTCAAGGACGGAAACTACGTTTATGAAGGTGAACGCAAGACGCGCGATCCAAAGGCGCAGGCTAAGTATCTTGCCAAGCTCGCCAGCGATTATCCTATCGTCACCATCGAAGACGGTATGGCCGAAGACGACTGGGAAGGCTGGAAATATCTGACCGATCTTATCGGCAACAAGTGCCAGCTTGTGGGCGACGATCTGTTCGTCACTAACTCGGCCCGCTTGCGCGACGGTATCCGCATGGGCGTTGCCAATTCGATTCTCGTCAAGGTCAACCAGATCGGATCGCTGTCGGAAACGCTCGATGCTGTCGAAACCGCGCACAAGGCCGGTTACACCGCAGTCATGTCGCATCGTTCGGGTGAAACCGAGGATTCGACGATTGCCGACCTCGCCGTTGCCACCAACTGCGGCCAGATCAAGACTGGCTCGCTGGCCCGTTCGGACCGTACGGCCAAGTATAATCAGCTTATCCGTATTGAAGAAGAACTCGGCAAACAGGCTCGCTATGCAGGCCGTAATGCACTGAAATTTCTTTGATTCTATCGCGAATGGATGGGAGAACGGCAGCCTGATGGCTGCCGTTTTTAATTGTGGAGTGCATCACTCCATCTATATCAGGCCTCGGTTTCCTTGTGCGAGAGCATGATAACAATGCACATCATCGATGGAAGCGCATAAAGCAGGGCACCCAACTGTGTGTTGAGGGAGTTTTCTTTCGCTTCCCATGCCATGAACCAATCGCCGGCGACGACCATAAAGCCAATGCCCCATATGGCGACAGCGCAGCAAGCGCCCAGAATTGTCAAGTTTTTGCCAACCGAGAATTTTGTGTAGCTACCACGAAGATTAACCAGCATTTTTACAAAACCGATTGCGGCGAGTACGCCCGCTAACGTTTCCATGGCTGTGATTACAGCGAGGCCGACATAAGGCACCCAACTCGCGGTGATTGCCCGCCATGTCTGGCCGGGTATCCCATAAGTATCGGTCATAGCCAAAAGTGGCTTGATTGCATTCTCGGCTGTTTCTGAAAAACTAGCAGTATTATTAAGTAAACTAAATATACCCCATAGGGCGGGAAATAACGCCATGATGATGCATGGAATGCGCTTTACAGTCGCTTCATTCATAATATTATCCTCTAATATGTTCATTATTTTAATAGATTAAATAATTTCGTCGCTGCACTACCAGATATAATGCAATTTTGTAAGGTTAAAATTCTACATTAAGTTTCAGTAATTGTATAATTTACTTATATAATATAATTGAATGCGTTATTGGTTCTTGTTGGATGTTGGCTTAGTCATGCGTCATGCTCAATACGGGTTTGCTCTGGTTTGGTCGTGATGAGACGGTTGATTGCGCCCTCTGATGCCCCACGTTTCGGCGGGGTATGTAAGGTAATAAATTTGACCGATTCCATTTATCTTGATATCAATATAAATCTGTCGCGTTCGGACAAGCTATCCGAACCGGGAGAAGGGGGCTTGGGCGGGCTATCAATGGGAGAGAGTAAATGGCTTACATTGAAGGATTTGTTGTCGCTGTCCCTAAGGCGAACAAGGAACTCTATCGCCAGCACGCCGCCAAGGCAGCCGTATTGTTCAAGGAGTTTGGCGTTACGCGCATGGTCGAAGCATGGGGAGATGATGTGCCAGACGGCAAGATCACTGATTTTCGCCGCGCGGTTAAGGCGGAGGTGGACGAGGAGGTTGTGTTCTCCTGGTTCGAATATCCTGACAAGGCAACGCGTGACGCTGCAAATAGCAAGATGATGAGCGATCCACGTATGAAGGAAATGGGTGATCAAATGCCGTTTGATGGTAAGCGCATGATCTTTGGCGGTTTCTCCACCATTGTAGATGCGTGATCCGGCCCAGCCATTTTCTATGCCATGAATAAACGGCTTGTCCTCGCGGCGAGCCGTTTTCGATTCTAGCCTGGGTTTCAACGGTTCACGTCCGGACCTGATCCTTTCAGCATTCAATAAAAATGCAGCCGACGTCTTTCGACACGGGATCTTAGTAAATCTCTGTTAAGCAAAATAATGCTTGATGGTGGAATTCGGAACGATGCCGCTCGCAGGATTCGACTTGGCTCCGAATGTCCGGGAAGGAAGCTGAAATGTGGACCAAACAGAAGCGTAAATCGATCCGTGGGCGGTTTGTATTGCCTATTCTGACGGCTGCGTTTCTGAGCTATTTCGGTTTCCATGCCTATCATGGCGAATTCGGTCTTTATTCCCGCATCCAGCTGGAAGAGCAAAAAAGCCTTCTGGCCAAGCAACTGGCGCAGGTGACCGCCGATCGTACGGCACTCGAAAAGCGCGTCATGCTTTTGCGTGACGGTTCCATCGAAAAGGATATGCTTGACGAGCAGGCTCGCAGGGCGCTTAATCTCTCCCATCCCGATGAAGTGACAATTATCACCTCTCGGGAAGATCGATCGAATTAACTGAAATCCGGTTAATTGTCTTTTTGTGATATGTTTTTAAGGGCTTGGCGACATAGCAGCTATGCTCTGGGCGCATATTGTATCTTGTGGTGTGCCCGTATAACGTCACAATAGAACGACAATTTAGGGAGCGAGAAATGGCACCGAGGGCTAAAAAGGCGCCCGCTAACAAAGCGCAGGCGTCTTCTGTAACTGCACCCAAGGCACCTGCAGCTGCAAACTTCGACAAGAAGCAGGAGCTGGACGCTTATCGCGAAATGCTGTTGATCCGGCGTTTCGAGGAAAAGGCGGGTCAGCTTTACGGTATGGGCTTCATTGGCGGTTTCTGCCACCTCTACATCGGCCAGGAGGCCGTGGTGGTTGGTATGCAGATGGCGCTGAAGGAAGGCGATCAGGTTATCACCGCCTATCGCGATCATGGTCATATGCTTGCAGCCGGCATGAGCGCACGTGGCGTCATGGCCGAACTGACCGGGCGCCGCAGCGGCCTTTCCAAGGGCAAGGGCGGCTCCATGCACATGTTCTCCAAAGAGAAGCATTTTTACGGCGGTCACGGCATCGTTGGTGCACAGGTTTCGCTCGGCACCGGTCTGGCGTTTGCGAATCGCTACCGCGACAACGACAATGTGACGCTGACCTATTTCGGCGATGGTGCTTCCAATCAGGGGCAGGTCTACGAAAGCTTCAATATGGCATCGCTGTGGAAGCTGCCGGTAGTCTACATCATCGAGAACAACCGCTATGCCATGGGCACATCGGTTTCGCGCTCCTCCGCTGAAACTGATTTCTCGAAGCGCGGTCTTTCTTTCAATATTCCGGGCATCCAGGTAGACGGCATGGACGTTCGTGCGGTGAAGGCTGCTGCCGATCTGGCTGTTGAATGGACGCGTTCCGGCAAGGGGCCGATCATTCTCGACATGCAGACCTATCGTTATCGCGGTCACTCCATGTCGGACCCGGCAAAGTATCGGTCGAAGGAAGAAGTGCAGAAGATGCGCTCCGAACACGATCCGATCGAGCAGGTCAAGCAGCGTCTGATCGAGAAGGGTTGGGCAACCGAGGAAGAGCTGAAGGAAATCGACAAGGAAGTCCGCGACATTGTCGCCGATTCTGCCGATTTCGCTCAAAACGATCCAGAGCCGGATGCATCCGAGCTCTATACGGATATTCTGCTCTAATTCCAGGAAGGTGTTGTCATGCCCGTAGAAATTCTCATGCCCGCACTTTCCCCAACCATGGAAGAGGGCAAGCTCTCCAAGTGGCTGAAGAAAGAAGGCGACAAGGTTACGTCCGGCGATGTGATCGCTGAAATTGAAACCGACAAGGCGACGATGGAAGTCGAAGCCGTCGATGAAGGCACAATCGGCAAGATTCTTGTCGAAGAAGGCACCGAAGGCGTTAAGGTCAATACGCCGATTGCCGTGCTCCTTGGTGACGGCGAAAGCGCTGCTGATGTCGGTTCTGCTCCGGCTGCCAAAGCTGAAGCACCGAAGGAAGAGCCAAAAGCCGAAGAAAAGAAGACGGACACTGTTCCAGCTGCTCCCAAGGCTCCGGCACTTGAAGTTGCATCCGATCCGGACATCCCGGCTGGCACAGAAATGGTCTCCACGACCGTTCGTGAAGCGCTTCGTGACGCTATGGCGGAAGAAATGCGCCGGGATCCGAGCGTTTTCGTGATGGGCGAGGAAGTTGCCGAATATCAGGGCGCTTACAAGGTAACGCAGGGCCTTCTCGACGAGTTCGGTTCCAAGCGCGTTGTCGACACTCCGATCACTGAGCATGGTTTTGCCGGTGTCGGCGTCGGTGCTGCTTTTGCAGGTTTGCGCCCGATCGTTGAATTCATGACTTTCAACTTCGCCATGCAGGCAATCGACCAGATTGTGAACTCTGCCGCCAAGACGCTCTACATGTCCGGCGGACAGATGGGCGCTCCGATGGTCTTCCGCGGACCATCCGGTGCGGCTGCGCGCGTTGCTGCCCAGCATTCGCAGTGCTACGCAGCCTGGTACAGCCACATTCCAGGTCTCAAGGTCGTGATGCCGTACACGGCAGCCGACGCCAAGGGCCTGCTGAAGGCCGCGATCCGCGATCCGAATCCGGTGATCTTCCTCGAAAACGAAATTCTCTATGGTCATCATTTCGATGTGCCAAAGCTTGACGATTTCGTTCTGCCGATCGGCAAGGCCCGTATTCACAAGCAGGGCAAGGACGCCACCATCGTTTCGTTCGGTATCGGCATGACCTACGCCGTCAAGGCGGCGGAAGAGCTGGCCCAGCAGGGTATCGATGTTGAAATCATCGATCTGCGTACGATCCGCCCGATGGATCTTCCAACAGTCATTGAATCGGTCAAGAAGACCGGTCGTCTGGTGACGGTGGAGGAAGGTTTCCCGCAGTCGTCCGTTGGTACGGAAATCGCCACCCGCGTCATGCAGCAGGCTTTCGATTATCTCGATGCGCCGATCCTCACCATTGCCGGTAAGGATGTTCCGATGCCTTATGCGGCAAATCTGGAAAAGCTGGCGCTGCCGACGGTTGCCGAAGTGGTCGAAGCGGTGAAAGCCGTTACCTATACCGCTTAAACAGAAAGGGTCTGGACATGCCGATCAATATCACCATGCCAGCGCTTTCTCCGACGATGGAAGAAGGCAACCTGTCGAAATGGCTGGTCAAGGAAGGCGACAAGATCGCTCCTGGCGACGTTATCGCTGAAATCGAGACCGATAAGGCGACGATGGAAGTGGAAGCCGTGGACGAAGGCACGATTGCCAAGATCGTGGTCCCCGCAGGCTCCGAAGGCGTCAAGGTCAATGCGCTGATCGCTATCCTCGCTGAAGAAGGCGAGGATGTGGCGGCTGCGGCCAAGGGTGGAGCTTCTGCGCCGAAGGCAGAAGCAAAGGCCGAGGCTCCGAAAGAGGAACCAAAGCCAGTGGCAGCTCCGGCTGCGACGCCCGCACCCGCCAAGGCAGAGCAACCTGCTGTTGCTTCGAATAAGGGCGACCGCGTGTTTGCGTCGCCGCTCGCGCGTCGTATCGCCAAGGACTCCGGTGTCGATATTGCTGCCGTGAAGGGCTCCGGCCCGCATGGCCGTGTCGTTCAGCGCGATGTGGAAGCCGCTTTGGCTTCCGGTGGTGCCAAGGCTGCTACGCCGAAAGTAGAAGCTGCTGCCGCTCCGAAGCCGATGTCGGATGATGCCGTTCTTAAGCTGTTTGAAGAAGGCACCTACGAGATCGTTCCGCACGATGGCATGCGCAAGACGATTGCCCGCCGTCTGGTGGAATCGAAGCAGACTGTTCCGCATTTCTATCTGACGATCGATTGCGAACTTGATGCGCTTCTGGCTCTGCGTTCGCAGATCAATGCCGCGGCACCGATGATCAAGACCGAAAAGGGCGAGGTTCCGGCTTACAAGCTTTCGGTCAACGATATGGTCATCAAGGCAACGGCTCTGGCGCTTCGCGATGTTCCAGACGCCAATGTGTCGTGGACCGAAGGCGGCATGGTCAAGCACAAGCGCGCCGATGTGGGTGTTGCCGTCTCCATTCCGGGCGGTCTGATTACGCCTATCGTTCGTCAGTCGGATTCGAAGACATTGTCGGCGATTTCGAACGAGATGAAGGACCTTGCCAAGCGTGCGCGTGATCGCAAGCTGAAGCCTGAAGAGTATCAGGGCGGTTCGACCTCCGTGTCCAACCTCGGCATGTTCGGCGTAAAGGACTTTGCTGCGATCATCAATCCACCGCATGCGACCATTTTCGCAATCGGTGCAGGTGAACAGCGTGCAGTTGTCAAGAACGGTGAAATCAAGGTTGCGACGGTTATGTCCGTGACCCTTTCAACCGATCACCGTGCCGTTGATGGCGCGTTGGCTGCCGAACTTGCACAGGCCTTCAAGCGCCACATCGAAAACCCGATGGGTATGCTGGTCTGATCGGTCAACTTCAAGGGCGTCGTGTTCTGCTGAACTCGACGCCTGAGGTTTTTTTGAATGGCTGGACAATTGAACCTACGCCGGGCTGAACGCCATGAAGCCGCTGAGATCGCCATTCTTGTCGATATCTCTTCGCACGGTTTTGCGTCATGGCTCTGGTACGGTGCTGTTCTTGACGGACGAACTGAAACGGCCATGGAACGCGGTCGGCAATATATGCGTGCTGACGGAACCGAAGGCTGGCAGAGCACGACAATTGCCGAATGGACTGGCGACATTGCCGGACTTTCGATCGGTTTCACACTCGATGACAGTTTGAACGGTACACCACCGCAGCATCCGGTTCTCGATCAGCTCATCGACTTGCAGCGCAAAGTGATAGGCAATCGTTTCATAGACAGTGTTGGCGTTTATCGTGAGTTTCGCGGCAAAGGTATTGGCCGCGCACTTGTCGCCAACGAAATCGATCTGGCACGCCGGAACGGTAATCCAGGAATTAGCCTGATAACCGAAAGCCACAACGATGTGGCGCTCTCCCTTTACGGCGCCCATGGTTTCAAGGAAATTGAGCGGCTCGAAGCGATAGAACGCATTGGGCAGGACAAAAGACACGACTGGGTGCTGCTCACCCGAGAAGTGAACTGAGCAAAGGCAGGACAATATGGCCGACATTTACGACGTTATTGTTATCGGCTCGGGCCCGGGTGGGTATGTAACCGCAATCCGCGCTGCGCAGCTTGGCCTCAAGACGGCTATCGTCGAGCGCGAACATCTGGGCGGCATTTGCCTTAACTGGGGCTGTATCCCGACCAAGGCGCTTCTGCGCTCTGCTGAAATCCTGCATTTCGGCGAACACGCCAAGGATTACGGCTTGAAGCTGGAAGGCAAGATCACGCCTGATGTTAAGGCTGTAGTGCAGCGCTCGCGCGGTGTTTCGGCTCGCCTTAACGGCGGCGTCGGCTTCCTGATGAAGAAGAACAAGATCGACGTGATCTGGGGTGAGGCGAAGCTCGTAAAGGCCGCTTCAGGCAGCAATCCGGTTGAGATTTCGGTCGGCAAGTCCTCCAAGCAGCCGATGCAGCCGCAGAACCCTGTTCCGAAGGGCGTTCTGGGTGAGGGCGCCTACAAGGCGAAGCACGTCATTGTCGCCACCGGTGCGCGTCCGCGCGCTCTGCCGGGCATTGAGCCGGATGGCAAGTTGATCTGGACTTATTTCGAAGCAATGGTTCCGCCGGAACTGCCGAAGTCCATGCTTGTAATGGGATCAGGCGCAATTGGTATCGAGTTCGCTTCCTTCTACAAAGACATGGGCGTTGATGTGACGGTCGTGGAACTCATGCCGCAGATCATGCCGGTTGAAGACGCGGAGATTTCTGCATTCGCACGCAAGCAGCTGGAAAAGCGCGGACTGAAGATCATCACCGATGCCAAAGTTACCAAGGTCGAGAAGGGCGCAAACAATGTGACCGCCCATATCGAGACCAAGGACGGCAAGACGCAGTCGTTGACCGTGGATCGCATGATCTCTGCGGTTGGTGTTCAGGGCAATATCGAAAATCTCGGCCTGGAAGCGCTTGGTGTGAAAACCGACCGCGGATGCATCGTTATCGACGGCTACGGCAAGACCAATGTTGCAGGCATCTATGCTATCGGCGACGTTGCAGGTCCGCCGATGCTGGCGCACAAGGCCGAGCATGAAGGTGTTATCTGCATTGAAAAAATCGCCGGTCTTCCGAACGTTCATCCGCTCGAAAAGAACATGATTCCGGGCTGCACCTATTGCAATCCGCAGGTCGCTTCCGTTGGTCTGACTGAAGCGAAGGCCAAGGAAAAAGGTTACGACATCCGGGTCGGCCGCTATTCGTTTGCCGCAAACGGCAAGGCGATTGCGCTCGGTGAAGATCAGGGACTGGTCAAGACCATCTTCGACAAGAAAACGGGACAACTGCTTGGCGCCCATATGGTCGGTGCAGAAGTGACCGAACTCATCCAGGGGTTCGTGGTTGCCATGAATCTCGAAACGACCGAGGAAGAACTGATGCATTCGGTCTTCCCGCATCCAACCCTTTCGGAAATGATGAAGGAAAGCGTTCTGGATGCGTATGGTCGCGCACTAAACGCATAAGACGGAGAGACGCTCATTCCGCTGATCGAGAACGGGGGGCCTTGGCGGCGTGCCGCCTGGCCCATCATCAAATGGTGTACCGCGGGAGGTCTGGTGCTGGGGTTTGCAGCCGGCACCTTGAGTGTTCTCGGCGGCAACACCATATCGGTCAACGGAATAGCTCTAACTGGCTGGTACGGTGTCTGGGCGCTCACATTGGCGCTTGGTGCCGGTGGATTGGTATTTGGCCTGATATGGGCATTGGTTTTCCGGGCTCTTGGACTGGCAGCGCGGCGATGAGTAGCAAATCGCTCAAGTTGACAGGGTAGGGAGCAGGGATTAGGACCGAACCGAATTTGGAAGCATTTCCTGAAAATGCTTCGGATAGGCAGGGAAAAGCATGGTTACAGTTCTCGATCTGGTGAACCAAGGCAAGCGTGAACGGCATCCCGAGAAGGCGCATCGTCCGGACAATGTTGTCCTGAAGAAGCCCGACTGGATTCGCGTCAAGGCTCCTGTCTCGCGTGGCTATAGTGAAACGCGTGATATCGTTCGTTCAAACAAGCTGGTTACGGTTTGCGAAGAAGCGGGCTGCCCGAACATTGGCGAGTGCTGGGAAAAGAAGCACGCGACCTTCATGATCATGGGCGAGATATGCACGCGCGCCTGCGCGTTCTGCAATGTCTCGACCGGTATCCCGACCGCGCTTGATCCAAATGAACCCGAGAATGTCGCAAAGGCCGTCAAGCAGATGGGCCTGACGCATGTGGTCATCACTTCGGTTGATCGCGACGATCTGGCCGATGGTGGTGCGCAGCATTTTGCCGAGGTCATTCAGGCCATTCGTGAAGCCACCCCCGCGACCACGATTGAAATCCTGACACCGGATTTCCTGCGCAAGGAAGGTGCTCTCGAAGTTGTGGTCAAGGCACGCCCGGATGTGTTCAACCACAATCTGGAAACCGTACCTTCGAAGTATCTCAAGGTTCGTCCCGGCGCCCGTTATTTCCATTCGATCCGCTCGTTGCAGCGCGTCAAGGAACTGGACCCGACCATTTTCACGAAGTCGGGCATCATGGTTGGTCTCGGCGAAGAGCGGAATGAAATCCTTCAGCTGATGGACGATCTGCGTTCGGCAGATGTGGATTTCATGACCATCGGCCAGTATCTCCAGCCGACGCGCAAGCACCATCCTGTCATTCGCTTCGTGACGCCGGACGAGTTCAAGTCGTTCGAAACGATCGGCCGGACGAAGGGCTTCCTTCTGGTCGCATCCAGCCCGCTGACGCGTTCATCGCATCATGCTGGCGATGATTTCGCCAAGCTGAGGGCAGCGCGCGAGGCGCAGATCACGGCAAAGGCCTGAGATCAGTCATGCCGCAGTTTACCACCGTCAGGCGGGTACATCACCGGGCAGAGCAAATGTTCGGCCTCGTAGCGGATGTTGAGAAATACCCTGAATTTCTGCCGATGTGTGAGGCCTTATCCGTTCGCTCCCGCAAGGAGCGTGACGGCAAGGCTCTTCTCATTGCTGACATGACGGTTGGTTACAAGCTCATACGCGAGACATTCACCAGTCAGGTACTGCTGAAACCCGCAGACAATGTCATCGACGTGAAATATCTTGACGGGCCGTTTCGCTATCTCGACAACCGCTGGACCTTCAAGCCGGTTGGCGACGGAGGCGAGTGTGATGTCGAGTTTTTTATCGATTATGAGTTCAAGAGCCGTACCCTTGGCCTTCTGATGGGAACGATGTTCGATCTCGCTTTCAAGAAGTTTTCCGAAGCTTTCGAGAAACGGGCCGATCAGATTTACGGCCTGGCCTGAACAACGGGCCGGTTTCTCGGGCTCTCTTTTTCACTGCGCCGTATAGCCGCCATCAACCAGTATGGATGCTCCGGTGACGAAGGAGGCTTCGTCACTAGCCAGAAAAAGCACAACGCTGGCTACTTCTTCGGTGCGACCAAGACGACCTATCGGATGCAAGGCTACCAGAGCCTCTTTCTTGTCTTCGGGTATATCCTTGAGCAGGGGCGTGTCGATATAGCCCGGGCAGACTGCATTCACCCGTATGTTCTGCGCACCATAGTCAATAGCAAGCGTCTGCGTTAGGAGTTTTACACCTCCCTTTGCTGCGGCATAAGCAGTGACACCTGATTTTCCGACATGACTATGGATGGAACCGCAATTCACGATCACGCCGCCGCCTTGCGAGCGCATCTGATCAATCGCGTACTTATCGCAGAGATAGACGCCGGTAAGGTTGATATCGATGGTTTTCTGCCAAGCAGCCTCGTCCAGCTCGTCTATCGGACCATCTGCGGCGATGCCTGCATTGGCGAACATGATGTCGAGGCGGCCATAGGTTTCAACGGTTTTGGCAATCAGCGCCTGCACGGCTTTCGTGTCGGCCACATCGGTCTTGACGAATAATGCACGCTCGCTGCCGCCTGCAAGCTCATTGGCCAGTTGCTGGCCGTACTCGGAATAGTCGGCAATGACAACATTCGCTCCTTCACGAATGAAGGCTCTAGCGGTTGCTTCACCAATGCCGCTTGCCCCACCTGTAACGATTGCCACCTTGCCAGTGAAACGCATCGCCATGTTCTCCCTGTCTTGACCAAAGACAAAGGTAGGGCACCGTAGATAAAAGTATACGCTCTAAATTTATCGAAGGTTTTCCAGAACGAGGTCCAGCGCGGCGAGAACGGTAGCGTGACGAATTTCGGCTCTGGTTTTTGGACCGAAACGGCATTCGCGATGGAGGGGCGGGTGGCCTTTTCGCGCCGAGGCGATGTGAACGAGGCCGACAGGTTTTTCATCGGAGCCGCCACCTGGCCCGGCAATTCCCGTAACTGCCACAGTTACACTGGCGCGCGAGTGAGAAAGTGCCCCTTCAGCCATGGAGAGTGCTACTTCCTTCGAGACTGCGCCGAAGCGATTGATCAGTTCCATCGGAACGCCGATCATTTCGGCTTTTGCTTCATTGGAATAGGTGACAAAGCCGCGATCCACGACATCAGATGATCCGGCAATGTCGGTCAGTGCTCCGGCTATCAGCCCACCCGTGCAGGATTCTGCCGTCGCGATCATTATGCCAGCCTTGCGGCAGGCTTCCAGCACGGCAACAGCTTTTTCTTCTGCAATCAACGCACTCATTCGGGTACCTCACCCGGATAGATGACGGTCGCGGTTGCGATGGCTGCAATGCCCTCACGGCGCCCAACGAAGCCAAGCTTTTCATTGGTCGTCGCTTTGATGGAAACCCGGTCTGCGGCAATTCCCAGCATGTCGCAAAGCGCTTCTGTCATTGCTGCGCGGTGTGGGCCGATTTTCGGTGCTTCGCTGATAAAGGTCACGTCGACGTTGGCAATACGGCCACCTGCTTCACGCACGATATTGGCCGCGTGTTCGACAAATATGCGGGAAGCGGCACCCTTCCACTGCGGGTCGGAAGGAGGGAAATGCGTGCCAATATCACCCGCTCCTCGCGTCGCAAGGAGAGCGTCGGTCAGCGCGTGAAGCCCGACATCGGCGTCTGAATGACCATTGAGCTTTGCTTCATGGGGGATTTTCACGCCGCACAGCGTCACATGGTCGCCGGGTTCAAAGGAATGGACGTCATAACCATTGCCGGTTCGAATGTCGGGAAACGAGGCGTGGTCTTGCCGCAGGCGCTTGTCAGCCATTTCAATATCCTTTGCCCAGGTAAGCTTTGTATTGTCCGCCGATCCTTCGATGATGCGGACAGCGATATTTTGCCATTCGGCAATGGCGGCGTCGTCCGTGAAATCGGAGCGATTGATCGCGAAGGCCTCTTCATGCGCATTGAGGATAGGCGTGTAGGGAAATGCCTGCGGCGTCTGTGCCGCGAAAAGGCCCGCGCGAGACACCGTCGTTTTAACCGTTCCGTCCGTAGCTGATTGCTTGAGCGTGTCCGAAACTGCCAGAGCAGGTAGAACGCCTTCATCAGGGGCAAGGTTTTCGACGATGCGATTCAGCAAGTCCTGACTGATGAACGGTCTCACACCGTCATGGATCATGACATATTGCGGCGCGTCGTTTCTCAGCGCAAGAAGGCCAAGACGCGTTGATGCCTGCCGGGTAGCGCCGCCATTCACAACATGAATGTTGTCTCGGCTCTCCGGAAGGGCGCGTTCGTAAAGCGCATGGTCATCGGGGTGGATGACGACAACGATGCTATCAACCAGCGGGCAGTCGATGAAAGCGCGTAAAGTGCGGGCAAGCACGGCTTCGCCACCGATGCGCCGGTATTGTTTCGGCCCTTCGACGCTCTGTCCGGCTCGCTCACCGCGGCCCGCCGCCACAATGACTGCTGCTATCCTTGAAATGGTTGTCGCCTCTGCCAAAGGTTGCATCTGTTCAAATTTGTGCTTGCATGCCGAATAATGCCTTGCGCGGATAAATGCCAGTCGACAATTGATTTATCGTAATTTTGCGTGCGCTTTTCCTTGCGTTGAAAAGTGAGGCTGATTAATGTATGTGCTAATTGCGCTATGCACATCAAATAGGCATTTGTCGGTGAGTTTTCTCGAGCAACCTTTGAACATAAGCGGTGTGGAACTTGCCAACCGCGTCTTTCTCGCGCCGATGTCGGGCGTTTCCGACCTTCCTTTTCGCAGGCGGGCAGCAGAAGCTGGCGCGGGCATGGTCGTGTCTGAAATGGTTGCCAGTGCCGAACTCTGCAATCGTCACAAAGAGAGCCTTTTGCGCCTTTCGGGTGACGGGCTTGGAACGCATGTTGTGCAACTCGCGGGACGCGAAGCGCATTGGATGGGTGAGGCGGCGAGGATCGCCGAAGGCGAGGGCGCCGACATCATCGATATCAATATGGGCTGCCCCGCCAAGAAAGTGACCGGTGGTTATTCCGGGTCCGCGCTGATGCGCGATCTCGATCACGCAATGACCCTCGTTGAGGCTACCGTCAATGCAGTCAGCGTTCCGGTTACGCTGAAGATGCGGCTGGGATGGGATGAGAATAGCATCAACGCGCCCGAGCTGGCAAGGCGCGCCGAAAGCGCCGGTGTTGCCATGGTGACTGTCCATGGGCGTACGCGTTGCCAGTTTTATGAAGGCAAGGCGGATTGGGATGCAATTCGCGCGGTTCGCGACGCGATCAAGATTCCTCTGATCGCCAACGGCGATGTGGCGTGTCGTGGCGATGCCGAGGAAATTCTGCGTCGTTCTGGAGCGGATGCGGTGATGGTCGGACGTGCTTCTTATGGGCAGCCGTGGTTGGCTGGCGCAATCGCAGGAAGCGACTTTGCTCCGAAATCGCGAAGCGAAGTTCTTGATTATATTATAAAGCATTACGAAGATATGCTCGAGCATTACGGAAGCACAACGGGCATCCGTCATTCCCGCAAACATCTGGGCTGGTATCTTGATCGTCATGCTGGCGCCGCATGTGCGCCTTCCGAGAAAGCGGACGTGATGACTCTGACTGATAGGCAAGCCGTCATCGACGCCTTGCGTCGTATATTCATGCACGAAGTTCCCGAAGCCGCGCTCAAAGAGGTTGCCTGATGCGCGAGAGAACCGAAATGAACGGCATTCCATCAGTTGTGCTTGATGCAATCAGCCAGCCGGTTATCATGGTCAGCGCGGAAAACTATATCGCCTATGCCAATCTGGATGCGGAACAGTTCTTTCGTTCCGGCTCGTCCATTCTGGCGCGCAACCGGTTGGAGTCTTTTCTGCCCTTTGGCAGCCCGCTGTTAGCGCTGGTCGATCAGGTTCGCACCAGCCAGATGCCAGTCAACGAATATCGCGTCGATGTCTCGTCGCCACGCCTTGGGGCAGAACGTATTGTTGATATTTACGTAGCGCCTGTCGCAGAGTTGCCGGGAGCTGTGGTCATCCTCTTCAAGGAAAAGACGATGGCCGAGAAGATCGACCGCCAGATGACGCATCGCGGCGCAGCGCGGTCCGTCACCGGGCTTGCCTCGATGCTGGCCCATGAAATCAAGAATCCGCTTTCGGGTATCCGCGGTGCTGCGCAATTGCTGGAACAGGTTGTCGGCGATGAAGATCGTGCGCTGGCACGGCTTATTACCGATGAAACAGATCGGATCGTTTCACTGGTGGACCGCATGGAGGTCTTCTCGGATGAGCGTCCTATCGAGCGCGCTGCGGTCAATATTCATGCGGTTCTGGATCATGTGAAGGCGATTGCGAAGAACGGGTTCGCGCGGAAGATTCGCTTCGTTGAAGATTATGACCCTTCTCTCCCGCCCGTTTTTGCTAATCGTGATCAGCTTGTGCAGGTTTTCCTCAATCTGCTGAAGAATGCCTCAGAAGCTATCGGTGATCACGAAGGTGGCGAGATTGTTCTGTCCACGGCCTACCGACCGGGCATCCGCCTGCAGGTACCGGGCGCACGGGACCGGGTGGCGCTGCCTCTCGAATTCTGCGTGCATGACAATGGGCCGGGTGTGCCGCAGGATATGCTGCCGCATCTGTTCGATCCCTTCGTGACGACGAAAACCAATGGTTCTGGGCTTGGTTTGGCATTGGTTGCGAAGATCATTGGTGATCATGGCGGCATCATCGAATGCGACAGCCATCCTTCGCGAACGACTTTCCGCGTTTTGATGCCGGCGTGGAAAAATACGGCTGGAAATACTGGAGATAACGCATGATCGCAGGACGTCCGACGGGAACCATATTGGTGGCGGATGACGATGCAGCCATTCGGACCGTGCTTAACCAGGCATTGTCGCGGGCAGGCTACGATGTGCGTGTGACCTCCAATGCTGCTTCGCTCTGGCGCTGGGTGGCGGCAGGCGATGGTGATCTGGTCATTACCGACGTCAATATGCCGGACGAGAATGCCTTCGACCTTCTGCCGCGTATCAAGAAGATGCGTTCCGATCTTCCAGTTGTGGTCATGAGTGCGCAGAACACGTTCATGACGGCTATCCGGGCATCGGAGGCAGGAGCTTACGAATATCTGCCGAAGCCATTCGATTTGACGGAACTCATCAATATCGTCGGCCGCGCCCTGTCTGAACCAAAACGCAAGCCCATCGCGGCTTTGTCGGATGAGCAGACAGATAACATGCCGCTGGTCGGCCGTTCGCCTGCGATGCAGGAAATCTACCGTTTGCTGGCGCGCATGATGCAGACGGATTTGACCGTCATGGTTACCGGTGAATCCGGCACAGGCAAGGAACTGGTTGCGCGCGCCCTGCATGAATACGGGCGTCGTCGAAAAGGGCCGTTTGTTGCGATCAACATGGCGGCAATCCCGCGCGACCTGATCGAGTCTGAATTGTTCGGACATGAGAAGGGCGCTTTCACCGGCGCGCAAAACCGCTCAAGCGGTCGCTTCGAGCAGGCAAATGGCGGAACGCTGTTTCTCGACGAGATCGGCGATATGCCAATGGAAGCGCAAACCCGTCTTTTGCGCGTGTTGCAACAGGGCGAATATATGACAGTCGGCGGGCGCACGCCGATCAAGACAGATGTGCGTATCGTTGCTGCAACCAACAAGGATTTGCGGCAACTGATCGCGCAAGGACTGTTTCGCGAGGATCTCTATTACCGGCTGAATGTTGTGCCTTTGCGCTTGCCGCCGCTTCGCGAACGCAGCGAGGATGTAGGCGATCTTGTGCGCCATTTTTTCAAGCGCGCGGCCGAAGAGGGACTGCCGGAGAAACGCATCAGCACCGCTGGCCTGGAAATGATGCGCCGGTATCCGTGGCCGGGCAATGTTCGCGAGCTTGAAAATCTCGTGCGAAGGCTTGCGGCGCTTTACCCGCAAGAAGAAATTTCGCCCGAAATTATCGAAACGGAGTTGCGAGCCGAGCTCACCAAGCCGGATATTGTTCCCGCTGGCGGTGGCGATATGGAAAACATCTCCATTTCGCAAGCCGTTGAGCAGAACATGCAGCGTTATTTTGCGTCTTTCGGTTCCGACTTGCCGCCGCCGGGACTTTACCATCGGGTTCTGGCTGAACTGGAATATCCCCTTATCCTCGCATGTCTTACGGCAACACGTGGAAATCAGATCAAGGCAGCCGATCTTCTGGGGCTAAATCGCAATACGCTGCGCAAGAAAATTCGTGAACTTGGCGTCAATATATATCGCGGAAACAAGGGAAATTAGCGGCAATCATACTCCGATAACGCGTTAACCACGATATTTAACAGGTGATTAAGTCTGTTCGGCTACTATTGGTTGTATGAGAAATCAGCAATCAACACGAAACAACAAAGCCCGGCGCATTCTCGAACCGGCAGTAAGGAGCGGAATTCTTGCCGCGCCTTTGATATTGATGCTTGCAATAGTCGTTATCTTGTCAGGTGCGGAGCCGAGGCTCTCCGCGATGATCGATCAAACATTCACCGGTTCGATAAGCCCGATTATAAAGTAATGGCTGTTGAACTTGAATAAGACGCCTGCATTCCTACTCTTTTAGCATAGCTAAAGGAGATAACCATGCGTCTTGTTGCTACGACTTTGTTTCTTGGTTTGTCTGTTGCTGCGGCCTATGCTGCTCCGCCCCCGGAAGGCGCAAAACTCTCGGAAATAATTGCCAAAATCGAACAGAACGCGGATACGGCTTTCATTGATGAAGTCGACTGGAATGATCGTGGCTATTACGAGATCGAATATGTCACCAAGGCTGGCGCCAAAGTTGAGGTGAAGGTCGATCCGAAAACCGGAGAAAATGTTCGATAGTCTCCGATGCTTGCGTGAGCAATTATGCTGGAGCGGGTAGCGGGAATCGAACCCGCGCGTTCAGCTTGGGAAGCTGACAGGCTACCATTACATCATACCCGCGAACTGTAATGTATTTCAGGCAATTAGCGACAAGTTTGATGAGATCGCATTCAAAAGTTTTACAGTTGGTGCGGTCAACCTATGTTCTCTTTTGAATATCGTCAAACTGTTTTGTCGACAGGTTGGCGTTGCCACCACATTTGGTCTCCTCACTTCACAAAACATTCAGAGTCGTGACAAATTTTTCATGAACCGTTCCATTGATATCCAGGATTGAGAGGCCATCTGCAGATGACGCTTCCAACCATGCGGCCGATTGGCAGGCTGTTGCAGATGACAGGAAATCCATGGACCAGACCACAAAGCGCCGGGCACTGCTTATCGTAAATCCACATGCCCGGAACGGCAGGGGATACAGTGCAGATATTCGTTCGGCGTTGGAACGCGGTGGCCTCCAACTCATCGAGCGAAATCCGCAGGACGACGAGACGATTTCAGATGTTATCCTTCGTGAAAGAGATTGTGATCTCGTTATTGTCGGCGGCGGCGATGGTTCGCTGAACGCCGCGGCCAAAGGGTTGATGGAAACGGGATTGCCGCTTGCAATCCTTCCGCTTGGAACTGCAAATGATTTTGCGCGAACTGTCGGCATTCCTGCCGATCCGGTTGAGGCGGCGCGTCGACTTATCTCTTACAAGGCGCGCACCATCGATCTGGGTGAGGTAAACGGTCATCTTTACTTCAACGTCGCGAGCATTGGTTTCAGCGCAGAACTGGCGCAGCAACTAAGTTCTGCCGCGAAGAAGAAGTGGGGTAAGCTCGGTTATGCGATTGTCGCGGCGCGCATTCTCATGCGTTCGGAGCTCTTCACAGCTTATCTGGAACACGACGGCATGACGGAGAAGATTCGTACATTGCAGGTCTCTGTCGGGAATGGAAAGTTTTACGGCGGTGGTATGGCCGTTGAGAAGGATGCGACAGTGGATGACGGCAGGCTGGATTTCTATAGTCTGGAAGTCGATCACTGGTGGAAACTATTGCGTCTTCTGCCAAGTTTGCGCCGTGGCACCCATTCCAAATGGGATGATGTGCGAGCTTTTCCGACGACCGAAGTGATTGTACGCACCAAGAAGCCGCGTGCCGTAAACACAGATGGCGAGTTGTCGACCTGGACGCCTGCTCATTTCCGCCTGTTGCCCAAGGCGATCAATGTTTATATGCCTGATCCGGATTGAAGCCGTATTGGGCAAGGCAAAAAAAGACCCGCCTATTGCGGCGGGCCTAGTTCATGACGTTAGGTGACTGGCTCGGAGGTCATTAGAGCCATATAAATAACGATTGAAGGGCTTGAACGTTCCAAATTTAAAAGAAAAAATACCAGATAAGCAGCACGACAACGAGTGGAACGCCCATCAGCCAAAGGATCATTGCTCTCAACATTCGTCTTCTCCTTCCTGTTGAAAATTCAACGCGTTGAATGAACGATTGTTCCACAAGACCGAGAGAACACGGCCCGTCGAAGTTGAGCGGATGTCCTGGCGCGCGACTCAAAATATGCGGATTTCCAAAAGCTTTAATGATCCGTCAATCAATCGGTGACATCACTAAAATCTAAAAAGGTGCAACCAGCGTTTTCGGTTGTGCTGTTGAGTAGCGGGCGTGTGGCGTATGAATTCGAAACGAGGGCTGAAACATTCGGTCAACGGCAAGGCTTTGAAGCTGCGCGACAAGCGTGGTTCAGTCGCGATGTTGTCGTTCATGGCTATCGCTGTCGCCTTGGCGGGTTGTGCATCGGCGCCGCAGCCAAAATCGAAGACAAAGCGTTCGAAAGAATATTTTGCTGAATCCAAATATGGCGTGAAAGCCAGCCCACGCGTGTCTTATTCGAAGGGAAAGCCGCTGCCGCGTGGCGGCGGGCGCGATCAGACCGGTCAACCCTACAAGGTCAAAGGACGCTGGTATTATCCCAAGGAAGACAAGAATTATGTCAAGGTTGGTCACGCCTCCTGGTATGGTGAAGCCTTCCATGGCCGCCTGACGGCCAATGGTGAAGTTTATGACATGGCGCATCTGACGGCTGCGCATCCGACCATGCCTTTGCCGAGTTATGCTCGCGTCACCAATCTTGCGAATGGCAGCTCGGTCATTGTGCGCGTGAATGATCGTGGTCCGTATGAATTCGACCGTGTTATCGATCTTTCCCAGAAAGCTGCCGAGATGCTCGATTATCAGCACCACGGTACGGCTAATGTGAAGGTCGAATATGTCGGCAGAGCGCCATTGGATGGCAATGACGACGCATTCCTCATGGCGTCTTACCGCCCGGCTGGTGGCGATACGATCGGCCAGCCTGCAACTGGCGTCATGATGGCTATGAACGGGCCGACGCCGACTTCGCCGAAGTCGCGTGTTCCGATGCCGGTAATGGATGCCGTTCCGGCTTCTGCGCCTATGCCGGAAAACTCGCCTTTTGCCGTTGATCCTGCATATGGCGACCCGTCCGGTGGCGCAGCTCCGTTGTTGCCGGCGAATGTGCCTGTGCCGTCGCAACGTCCCGGCTCAAGCTTTGGGGTAGCGAATGCTGCGGGTGTGAGTGGACTGGCCGGTTATGCTGCTGACCGGCTGGCTGTAACGGCTTATGCCGAGGAGCGCGCCTATAGCAGCATCCTGACCAAGGATGCGATTTCAAGCGCCTGGAAACGTCGTGAGGCCGAGGAACATGGTGAATATGTCGAGCTTGGCACGTTCAATACGCTCGAAGAGGTGAAGCAGCTTCAAGCCTCATTGCCTCGCGCGACCAGATTTACGCTTACCAAGATTCCGACCGAAACTGTCGAAACCTACGAGCTAACAGCTGTGGCGGAGAAGGGCGGAAACGATGCCCTCCTACGCGCGGTCTGGAAGGCGGGCGCAGTGAATGCGTTTGTCGTTCGTCTCGATTGAACGCTCACGATAGGGTGATAAGCGCTGGCATATTGATTTTGGGCGGGTTCGTTGCGTAAGCTCTATCTCTCTGCTCACGTAACGGGATTTGCATGGGGCTGATTTCAAAAACAACGGTACTTGCGCGCGCCGCGTCTGTCGGCGTTTCGCTGGCTGTATTCGTGCCGGGTATAAGTCTGGCGGCCCCTGTAGAAACGGCGTTTGTTTCAAAGGCTCCGCAAGTCCTGCTTGTCGACGAGCGAAGCGGAACGGTGCTTCTCTCCAAGAATGCCAATGTTCCTATTCCGCCCGCATCTCTCGCCAAGCTGATGACGGCCGAAGTGGTTTTCGAAGCCCTCGATAAAGGCGCCACGACGCTCGATACGTCTTACATCGTCAGCGAGAATGCATGGAGAACCGGCGGCGCGCCCTCGGGCACATCAACGATGTTCGCGCGCATCAAGTCTGCGCCAACGGTCGCCGATCTGTTGCAGGGTATGATTGTTCAGTCGGCGAATGACGGCGCGATCATACTGGCCGAAGGCCTGGCAGGCAGCGAACAGGCTTTTGCAAAGCGCATGAATGATCGTGCGCACGAGTTGGGCTTGACCGCCTCCAAATTCGTCAACTCCACAGGATTACCTGCTGAAGGGCAGGCGGTTTCTCTGCTAGATCTGGTCAGACTGGCGCAACATATCCGCACCGCCCATCCGGAATACTATAAATTCTATTCCCAACCGGCTTTCACCTGGAACAACATCATGCAACGCAACCGCAATCCATTGCTGCGGCTTGATGTCGGCGCTGACGGCATGGGAACTGGGTTTACGGAAGCGTCCGGCTTTGCCTTGGTCGGGTCGGCAGAACAGAACGGTCGCAGGCTTTATCTGGCGATGAGCGGCCTTGCCACCATCAAGGAGCGTGAAGAGGAAGCAAGGCGTCTTCTTCAATGGGGGATGACGGCGTTTGACGATGTGCAGCTTTATCCGGCAGATGAAATCGTGGGTGAGGCGCAAGTTTTCGGCGGTGCGCTCACGCATGTACCGTTGAAGGTCAAGGACCGTGTTGAGTTGTTGCTGCCAAAGGACGGTCGCGACAAGCTGAAAGCTCGCATTATCTATAATGGACCGCTTGATGCCCCTGTCGCCGACAACCAACGGGTCGGTGTTCTTCAGTTAGAGTTGAATGGCAGTATTCTTCGCGATATCCCTGTTTTTACAGCCCAATCTGTTGATGAGGGAAGTCTCTCAAAGCGTGCCTTAGGTGCGGCGATGGAGCTCTCCACCGGTTGGCTGAGGAAATATCTTTAGATTGCGCAACGCGTAATGCAGGCTCGACCTGTTGACCAAAGGCCGATATTAACTTTCACAGAAGTCCGTTCGGGCATCGATTCAAACATTTGGAAGTTGGTTTGTCGGGATTGTTCATCACATTCGAAGGCGGCGAAGGAGCGGGCAAGTCGACGCAAATCGCGTTGCTGGCTAAGCACCTGCGGGCAAGCGGCTTCGATCCGGTCATCACGCGAGAACCGGGCGGTTCTCCTGGTGCGGAAGCAATTCGCCACGTCATACTGAGCGGCAATGCAGAGAATTACGGCCCTGCGATGGAAGCTCTGCTGTTTGCAGCTGCGCGGGCAGACCATGTAGACCAGCTTATCCGTCCGGCCTTAAACGAGGGGCGGGTGGTGCTTTGCGACCGTTTCATCGATTCAAGCCGTGCCTATCAAGGTGTTACTGGCAATCTCGACGGCGTTTATATGTCGGCGGTGGAACGCATTGCCATAGACGGCACCATGCCTGACATGACGATCATTCTCGATATTCCTGCGCAGAAGGGGTTGTCTCGCGCCGGAAAACGGCGTGGCAGTGAAACTGCAGACCGGTTCGAAAAGGAAGATATCGCGGTGCATGAGGCGCGACGGCAGGCTTTTCTGGCAATTGCCGAAGCGGAGCCTGAGCGCTGCAAGGTCATCGATGCTGACCGCCCGCAAAACACGATTGCGAATGATATCGCTAAAGAAGTTGACCGTGTACTGACGGAAAGGGGGCTGTTGTGATCGAGGAGCTCGACGTCCCTAAAGCCCACGATTCCATTGAGGGTGTGCCAGAGCCATCGGCAAGCGATTATGTTGCCGGGCACCGGGAGATCAGTCATTTTCTGGCACAAGCCTATCGTGAGGGGCGCATGCATCACGCGCTGCTCTTTGAAGGTGAGCAGGGCATCGGCAAGGCAACGCTCGCCTTTCATCTGGCGGGCCATATGCTGGCGCATGGCAACAATGGCGAAGCGCCGGAACACATTGCCGCTCCGGATTTTGCGCGACCGCTTTGGCGGCAGATTGCGGGCGGCATGCATCCCGCCGTTCTGCATATCAACCGCCCGTTCGATCAAAAGACGGGAAAATTCAAAACGGGTATTCCGGTAGAGGAAATCCGCCGGGTTACGCATTTTCTGTCCCGGACGGCCTCGGATCACGCTTGGCGCATCGTTATTGTCGATCCTGCCGACGATATGAACCGCAATGCGGCCAATGCATTGTTGAAGACACTGGAAGAGCCCCCCGCACGGGCGCTCTTTATCCTGATTTCCCACTCGGCGGGGCGTTTGCTCCCGACAATCCGGTCTCGCTGCCAGAGTATCGGTTTCAAGCCGCTTGACGATAATGCACTTACGGACGCCTTGTCCCATGTCGGTGGCAGTATCGGAATGGGGGCTGATGCGGTAACGGAAACGCTGCTCAAACGTTCAGAAGGCAGTGTGCGCAAGGCACTTCTGCTGGTGGCGAATGGCGGTATTGAAATCGCCGACACAGCCGATTCCCTTCTTGAAGGGCAGGCTTTCGATTTGCCGAAGGCACAGGCGCTTGCTGGCATATTGAACGGACGTGAGTCAGAGATTCAGTATGAGCTGTTCCGCGACCATCTGCTGGGGCGGGTTGCGACGGAAGCTCGGCGTCGAGCCGAGGCAGGGCAACTGCGTGATGCAGACCGCTGGTCGCGATTCTGGAGCGATCTGTCACGCGAAACCGTGGATGCCGAAACCTACAATCTCGACCGCCGACAGGCTGTGGTAATCCTTTTGGAAAAAACGCATCGCGCTTTTCGGTCCGGTCAGCCTCCGCTTGCGTGACATGGCCGCTGACATGCGTTATGTCACCGCTGATAATTTTCTCCTCGTGTGTCTGCTAGTCATTCAGGCGCGCTTTCAAACTTCGAAAGACCGGGTCCCTAATGAGCCGCGAAAAATATTACATCACCACCGCGATTGCTTATCCGAACGGAAAGCCGCACATCGGTCATGCGTATGAACTGATCGCGACCGATGCGATGGCACGTTTTCAGCGACTGAACGGCAAGGATGTTTTCTTTCTGACCGGTACGGACGAACATGGCATCAAGATGCTGCAGAGCGCGCGCAAGGAAGGCATCACGCCGCGTGAGCTTGCAGACCGCAATACGGCTGCGTTCCGGCAGATGGCAGACGTGCTGAACAGCTCCAACGATGAC
The DNA here is from genome assembly GCA_900473915.1 of Hyphomicrobiales bacterium. Taxonomy (GTDB): domain Bacteria; phylum Pseudomonadota; class Alphaproteobacteria; order Rhizobiales; family Rhizobiaceae; genus Brucella. Next base: position 115,155 of record UCNG01000010.1, read on the forward strand.
TATATTCGCACTTCGGAAGAGCGCCACTACAAGGCCAGCCAGGCTATCTGGAAGGCGATGGCTGATAACGGCGATATCTACAAGGGTGGCTATGCCGGTTGGTATTCCGTGCGTGACGAAGCCTATTACGGCGAAGAGGAAACGGAAGTCCGCGAGGATGGCGTCCGCTACGGCCCGCAGGGCACACCCGTCGAATGGGTCGAGGAGGAAAGCTATTTCTTCCGTCTCTCAGCCTATCAGGACAAGCTGCTTGATCTTTATGAGAAGAATCCGGGCTTCATCATGCCTGCGGAGCGCCGCAACGAGATCGTGAGCTTCGTCAAGTCCGGTCTGAAGGATCTGTCGATTTCGCGCACGACTTTCGACTGGGGCATTCCGGTGCCAGGCGACGAGAAACATGTCATGTATGTCTGGGTCGACGCCCTGACCAACTACATTACCGCTCTCGGGTATCCCGACACTTCGGATGAGAAATGGAGCTATTGGCCCGCCGATGCGCATATCATCGGCAAGGATATCTCGCGCTTCCACGCTGTCTACTGGCCCGCATTTTTGATGTCGGCTGGTATTCCGCTGCCGAAGCGGGTTTTCGCACACGGCTTTCTGTTCAACCGCGGCGAGAAAATGTCGAAGTCCCTCGGCAATGTGATCGATCCGTTCGGTCTCGTTGAGCGTTATGGGCTCGATCAGTTGCGCTATTTCCTGATGCGTGAAGTGCCGTTCGGTCAGGATGGCAGCTACAGCCATGACGCCATCGTCAACCGCACCAACGCCGATCTGGCGAACGATCTCGGCAATCTTGCCCAGCGCTCACTGTCGATGATCGCCAAGAATTGCGAAGGCAAGGTTCCGGTTCCGGGCGAATTTTCGGACGCGGATAAGGCCATTCTGGATCAGGCCGATGCAGCGCTTGATACTGCACGCAAGGCAATGGACGATCAGGCGTTGCATCTTGCGCTCGGAGCGATTTTTGCTGTTGTTGCCGAAGCCAACCGTTATTTCGCGGGGCAGGAACCTTGGGCGTTGCGCAAGACTGATCCAGCACGCATGGGCACTGTCCTTTATGTGACGGCCGAGGTGATCCGGCGCGTTGGCATCATGGTGCAGCCGTTCATTCCGCAGTCGGCGGAAAAACTACTCGACATACTGGCTATCCCTGCCGACAACCGCCAGTTCTCTGACGTTGCGGCAAGCCAGCTTGTCGGTGGCACCGATCTGCCAGCCCCGCAGCCGGTGTTCCCGCGCTATGTGGAAACAGAAGAGTAGAACTGAGTTCGATGATGCTTGTCGATAGTCATTGTCACCTCGACTTTGCCGACTTCGAGCCGGAGCGCGACGATATCGTTCGCCGCGCTCTGGATGCCGGAGTCAGGCGCATGGTGACGATTTCCACGCGGGTCAGGAAATTCGACGCGATCCGCGCACTCGCTGAAACCTATGATTCCGTTTATTGTTCGGTTGGAACTCATCCGAACAATGCGCATGAAGAACTGGACGTGACCGCCGATGATCTCGTGCGTCTGGCTGAACACCCGAAAGTGGTGGCCATTGGCGAGGCGGGGCTCGACTATCACTATGATTATGCGCCACCGGAAGCGCAAAGGCAGGGCTTTCTCGTCCACATCGAGGCAGCTCGCCGTACCCAATTGCCGCTGGTCATTCATGCCCGCAGTGCGGATGAAGACATGGCCGATATTCTGGAGCGAGAAACGGAAAAGGGCGCTTTTCCGTTTATCCTGCACTGCTTCTCTTCCGGTCGTGCGCTGGCCGAAAAAGGCATCGCGCTCGGTGGCTACGTTTCTTTCTCGGGAATTCTGACTTTCAAGAATTCAGCCGAAATTCGCGAAGTTGCCTCCATCGTTCCACGTGATCGTTTGCTCGTCGAGACGGATGCTCCTTATCTGGCGCCGGTTCCTTATCGTGGCAAGCGCAATGAGCCTTCATTTGTTCAGCACACTGCTGCCGTGCTTGCCGAAACGATCGGCGTGAGCAGGGAAGAGATTGCGCAAATCACCAGCGAGAATGTCTTCCGACTGTTCACCAAGATGCCCATGCCAGATGACTTGGCTGCAAAAGGAAGCTGATCGTGTCAGTGCCGCGTAACTGCCTGCGTTTTACGCTTCTGGGCTGCGGGTCGTCTCCCGGCGTGCCGCGTATCAACGGTGATTGGGGCAAATGCGATCCGCAAAACCCAAAAAATCGGCGTCGCCGGGCATCGCTTCTGGTGGAGCGGTTTGACGATGCGGGTCACAGCACAACGGTTGTGATTGATACGGGGCCGGATTTCCGCGCCCAGATGATTGATGCCGGAGCGCATAGCCTCGACGCGGCTGTCTATACCCATCCGCATGCGGACCATATTCATGGTATCGACGATCTTCGTACCTATGTAGTCGAAAATCGTCGCCTCATGGATGTTTACGCCAATCGGCTAACGCGTAACCGGCTCTTCGAGGCATTCGGCTATTGTTTCGAAACGCCTGCCGGGTCGAGCTATCCGCCGATCCTCAGCATGCACGACATTGCTCCCGAGACGCCGTTTTCCATATCGGGAGCGGGAGGAGAAATCCGTTTCGAGCCATTCAGTCAGGTGCATGGCGACATTGAGTCGTTGGGCTTTCGCATCGGTTCCGTCGTGTACTGCACGGACGTGGGCGCTTTTCCTGAGCAAAGTCTCAAATATTTGGGCGGTGCCGATGTGCTTATCATCGATGCGTTGCAATATCGTCCGCATCCCAGCCATTTCTCGCTCGGCGAGGCGCTTGAATGGATAGAAAAACTGGCGCCCAAACGCGCCATTCTCACGCATATGCATGTTCCGCTTGATTATGAAACCGTCTTGCGTGAGACACCCGACAATGTTGAGCCTGGATACGACGGGCTCCGCTTCGAGATTCCGCTTTAAGTTTCGAGTTTAAAATGAAAAGCCCGCGATGAGATCATCGCGGGCTTTTCATTTCGACGTTTTGGGATTTAACCAACCGCACCTTTGGTCGGAAAAGGCATTACGTTGCTGCCCTCCACGACTTTGGCTGCCTTATCTTCCAGTTTGAGGCCACCGGCGCGCAGAAGGTCTGTAAAACGACCGCCGCGTGCGGCAAGCTCGTCGAAGCTGCCGCTTTCGACCAGATGCCCCTTATCCATGAACAGGACCAGATCGGCCGAGCGGACCGTCGAAAGACGGTGCGCAATGATGAAGGTGGTGCGGTTGTGGCTCAGATCGTCCACCGCCTGTTTCACCTTCTCCTCGGTTTCGACGTCGAGCGCACTGGTGGCTTCGTCAAGAACGAGGATAGGCGAATCCTTCAGGATTGCTCGTGCAATCGCAAGGCGCTGGCGTTCGCCGCCTGAAAGCTGCGAGCCGCGTTCACCGACAACCGTATCGTAGCCGTCGCTTTTGGCCAGAATGAAGTCGTGGGCAGCAGCAGCGCGAGCTGCGGCGTGCACTTCTTCGGATGTGGCGTCTTCACGACCAACACGAATATTCTCTTCCACAGAGCGATTGAACAGTCCGGCGTCCTGAAAGACGGTTGCAATAGCATGGCGCAAGGAGCGGCGGCTGACGGAACGCGTATCGGTTCCATCGATGGTGATGCGGCCCGCTGCCGGATCGAAAACACGCTGCAACAAATTGATGAGTGTAGTCTTGCCTGCACCGGTCGGGCCGACAATAGCCACAGTCTGTCCCGGCTTGATCTCGAAAGATACGTCATAGACGCCCTGACCGGAATTCGGGAACTCGAAGGTGACGTTGTCGAAAACGATGTCACCCTTGACGTCGTTCAGGTCCGAAACGTCTTGCGGTTCCTGACGGTCAGCAGTGGCGTCTTCCATCTGGAAGAATTCTTCCAGCTTGGCGCGTGCGGTGACAGTCTGGTTAATGAACGCGCTGATCTGGTCGAGGCGACCGATCATCAATTGGGCGAAGCCGATAAAGGCAATCACGTCGCCCACGCGCATCTGGCCCTTGGTGACAAAATAGGCGCCCAGAACGAGAACTACGACCATTGAGAAGGTAGATGCCATGCGGTTCAGGCCGCTGGCCAGCGCCCACCAGTTGAGAACCGGAAACTGTGCTTTCTCAAGGTTCTTCGCATAATCGCGCAGGGACTGGGTTTCCGAGACAATGCGATTGTAGCTTTGGACAACTGAGACATTGCTGATCGTGTCGCTGACATGTTCGAACAGTTTGTGATGGTGCTTTTCGACTGCGGTCTGACCGTCCTTTGTCTTGCGCATCACGAGTTGGCCGATCATCACATAGATGACGCCTAGTACGATGAGCACCAGCGACATGCGCATATCCATGTTCATCGCAACCGGGATCAGCGTTGATAGCGCCACGATTGTCGTCAAATGCTGGCGCATGAATTCGAGCCAGAGCGTGAAGAGCGAATCTGTTGCGCGGATCAGCGTGTGGAGTGCGTTGGATGTGCCGCGCTTCTGGTGCCACGAAAGCGGCATGGTGATGAGACGCTCATAGGAATCGATCATCACGCCCAGACGACGACGGTGCGCGAGACGGTCTGCTCCGCGCGCCACAAAGACAGCAGCAATAATGTTGAAGCCGCCAAGCGCTGCCCACATTGCAAGAGGAGAGAAAATATCGCCCTTGTCGGAGATAGCCTGAATGACCCGTCCGAACAGGACTGGTTCGGCAAGGGTAACGAGGGCAACCAGCACGCTGGCGACGCACATGGTTATCGTCGCGGTCTTTTCGACCGCAAGGTATTCCATGGCTCGCCAGTAGATTTTGAGCAATGACACTTTCGCACTCCCGCTCGCTCTATTTCACGGGACTAAATGGTATAGGCCCGTTCTTCTATCAATATCTGATGGCGTCAAGAAGTGGCGATTGGGTGTCAAGATCGACCATAAATTAAAAACGCATGTAACCGAGTGTGAAGATTCCCCCGTCGAAATCAAACTCATTGGAGGAGGGTGGGCCGAATATACGTCAAACACCCAAATTGCAGTTTTGCGGATTTCTGCCTAGCAATCGTCGGAACTCGCGTCTATTGACAGGAACAAGCAATCGGTGCGCATGCGTACCGTATCAGGATGCATTGATCGGGTTTCTCCATGGCAGGCGTAGAGCAGAAGATTGTGGATACAGGCGAGGCGGGCATGCGGCTCGATCGCTGGTTCAAGGTCCATTATCCGGGACTGGGTTTCGGCCACCTGCAGAAACTCCTCCGATCGGGCCAAATACGTATCGACGGTTCCCGGGCGAAGGCCGATACACGTATTCAGGCCGGTCAGACTGTGCGCATTCCGCCTCTTGGTGTCGACGAAAAGGCAACTGGCCCGGTTACAGCGCGGACAATCCGCAGTCAGCAGGACGGTGACGTGCTTTCGCAGATGCTTCTCTATGAAGATCCGAAAGTGTTTGTTTTCAACAAACCCGCAGGTCTCGCGGTACAAGGTGGTTCGGGCGTATCAAGACATGTGGATGGCATGCTGGAAGCATGGCGGAATAAGAAGGGCGAAAAGCCGCGTCTTGTGCATCGTATCGACCGCGACACATCAGGTGTGCTGGTTGTGGCGCGTACGCGCGGCGCGGCACAGGCTTTGACCGCCGCTTTTCGTGAACGCGATACCAAGAAGACTTACTGGGCCTTGGTTAAGGGCGTTCCGCGCAAGCGCGAGGACAAGATTTCTACGTGGCTTGTCCGGGAGCAGACACCGGACGGCGACAAGATGCGTGTTTGCCAGCATGGCGAACCGGATTCCGACCATGCTGTCTCCTACTATCGCATCATCGAGAAGGCGGGGAACAACCTGACCTGGCTTGAAATGGAACCTTATACCGGCAGAACCCACCAGCTGCGCGTTCATGCGGCCTATATTGGCCATCCAATTATCGGTGATCCCAAATATTTTGAAGCTGACCAGAATTGGGAGTTTCCGGGCGGGATACAAAAAAGGCTGCATCTTCACGCGCGCCGTATTCGCATTCCGAATCCGTCGGGCGGCATTATCGATGTGACGGCGCCTTTGCCGCCGCACATGGTGCAGTCGTGGAATCTGCTCGGCTTCGACGAGGAAAGCGCGGAAGAATAAAAATGTCAGGCGAAGCGGGGGGATCGTCCGAAGGACGAGTTTCGTTCAATGGGCTGGCCATCATGCTGGTCATGTTCATCATGTTCAGTTGGGGGCTTAATCAGGTTGCCATCAAGATCGGCAATCAAGGATTCAATCCCATGCTGATGGCAGCAGGGCGCTCCGCGCTCGGCGGCATGTGCGTCTTTCTCTGGTGTTATTGGCGGCGCATTCCGCTTTTCAAGCGGGATGGCACGCTCGCAGCTGGAATAGCTGCCGGATTGCTGTTCGGTACCGAGTTCGTCCTGATTTTTCTGGCGATGGAGCTGACGAGCGTGGGACGTGTAACGCTCATGATGAATGTTATGCCGTTCTGGGTTGCTATCGGCAGTCATTTCCTTCTAGGCGAACGCATGTCGGTTCGTGCTTTCATCGGCATGTGCATCGCCTTTCTGGGCGTGTTTCTGGTCTTTTCTGATCATGTCAGCCGTCCGGGGCCGCACGCTATCTATGGCGATACGCTGGCGCTTGTGTCTGGTGTGTTGTGGGGGCTAACCACGCTGGTCATCAAGCGGACCCGGCTTGCCTATACAGCGCCGGAAAAGACACTCCTTTACCAGTTGGTGATTGCAACTTTGGTGCCGTTGCCGTTCATTTCGTTGAGTGGCCCGCTGCTTCGCAGTCCGGATGTCCTGTCCATATCAGCCTTCCTGTTTCAGGCCGTATTCGTGGTGGCATTTACCTATCCGCTCTGGTTCTGGATGGTGCGCCGATACCCCGCGTCGAAACTTTCTAACTTCGCCTTCCTCACGCCCGCTTTTGGCGTGTTATTGAGCGGCCTCATTCTGAACGAGCCTTTGAGCTGGAAAATCTTTGCGGCTCTTGCGCTGATCGGTTGCGGACTGATGATTATCAACAAGCCGGTAAAGGTATCCAGCGCCCGATGAAACTTGTACTGTTCGATTGCGACGGAACGCTGGTCGACAGCGGTGATTTGATTCACAGATGTATGGCGACCAGTTTTGCCGACGCCGGTTTGGAACCTCCCGCAATCGAGGAAACGCATTCGATCATCGGCTTGTCGTTGCATCTTGCTATTGCGAAGCTGTTGAATCGCGAGCCGGACGAGCAGGTTCACTGGCTGACGCAACGTTACAAGGAAAACTTTGTGATGTTGAGGCAGGCTCCAGACTTCGCAGAGCCGCTCTATGATGGAATTCTGCCGCTTCTGACTGAGCTTGGGGCGAGGGACGATCTTTTGCTCGGTATCGTAACCGGAAAGTCCCAACGTGGCGTTCGCTCTGTTTTCGAGCGGCACGGGATCGGGCATCATTTCGTAGTGACGCGGACCGCCGATGATTGCCCGTCAAAGCCGCACCCGGCCATGGTGCTTGAATCCTGCGCGGAAATGGGGATAGAGCCCAGCCGAACGATTGTCATTGGCGATGCCGTTTATGATATGCAAATGGCCCGTTCGGCAGGCGCTATGGCCGCGGGTGTTTCCTGGGGTTATCATAACAGGCAGGGACTGATAGAAGCTGGCGCCCATCACATTCTGGAAGCGCCATGCGAACTCCATGCATTGCTGCAGACTATGGACGAACGGGTCGTCTAGTTGTTGAGCCTTGCACCGAGTTAGCGATATAGAACTGGATAAATCTATGCGTGATATTTTGAGTGATCTTGAAGCAGGAAAGCAGCTTTCCGACGAGAACCCTATCGTGCGTGCGCAAAAGCAGATGCTGGCACAGCTGCCCAAACGCTTTTATGAAAAAGCAGAAGTAGCGGAAGTTGAAGGCGGTTTTGCCGTCCATCTGGATGGTCGCCCCGTCAAGACGCCAGCGCGCAGTCTGCTGCGGTTACCGACGAAGGCGGCTGCACAGATTGTGGCAGACGAATTCGCCGCTCAGGAAAAGGTCATCGATCCAGGTAAAATGCCCGCGACGCGGCTCGTCAATACGGCGATCGACGGAATTGCGCAGGACCCGCAAGCGGTATTCGAGGATATCCTCCGTTTTGCCGGTACGGATATGCTTTGCTATCGCGCCGATAGTCCGCAAGAACTGGTTTCCCGCCAAACCCGGCAGTGGGACCCGCTGATCGACTGGATGGAAGGGCTGGGAGCCCGTTTTTCGCTCGCCGAAGGTGTGATGCATATCGAACAGCCACGGGAGGCAATAGCGGCATTCGGCGTTCATTTAGCTGCTTTCAAAGACCCGATCGCGCTGGCTTCACTGCATACGATGACGACACTGACCGGATCAGCAATTATTGCACTGGCTATCGCAAAAGGCGAGGTGACCGCACAACAAGGCTGGCAGCTCGCACATATCGATGAGGATTGGACCATCGAGCATTGGGGATCTGATACTGAAGCGGTAGAGCGGCGCAAGAATCGCGAAATCGAAATGATGATGGCTGCCCGCGTGCTCCAGGCACTTTAAACATCAAGCCTATCAGTTTGATCTAATAAAGAAATCCCGGCAAATGCCGGGATTTCTTTTGCGCGCGCGATCAAATGTTGCGCGTCGTTCCCCTCGGTAAAAGCAAAAGAAATCGCGCGAACGGATTACGCGTCCGCGCAGTGTTCTTAAACCGAGTAGTACATGTCGTACTCGATCGGATGCGGCGTCGTTTCGTAACGCATCACTTCGGCCATCTTGAGTTCGATGAAGCTGTCGATCTGATCGTCGTCGAATACACCGCCAGCCTTGAGGAATTCACGATCCTTGTCGAGCGACTGCAGGGCTTCACGCAGCGAGCCGCAGACAGTCGGAATCTTCTTCAGTTCCTTGGCTGGCAGATCGTAGAGATCCTTGTCCATGGCCTGGCCCGGATGAATCTTGTTCTTGATACCGTCAAGACCAGCCATCAGCAGGGCGGCGAAGCAAAGATATGGGTTCGCAGCCGGATCAGGGAAGCGAACTTCAAGACGCTTGGACTTCGGCGAATTACCGAACGGAATACGGCAGGAAGCCGAACGGTTGCGAGCCGAATAGGCAAGCAGAACCGGGGCTTCATAACCCGGAACCAGACGCTTGTAGGAGTTGGTCGACGGATTGGTAAAGGCGTTCACGGCCTTGGCGTGCTTGATGACGCCGCCGATGAAATAGAGGCAGTTTTCCGACAGGCCAGCATATTCGTTACCGGCGAAAGTCGGCTTGCCTTCCTTCCAGATCGAGAAGTGAACGTGCATCCCGGAGCCGTTATCGCCGAAGATCGGCTTCGGCATGAAGGTTGCCGTTTTACCGTAAGCATTGGCGACTTGATGCACGACATACTTGAAAATCTGCATCTTGTCGGCATTGCGTACCAGCGTGTCGAATTTGACGCCAAGTTCGTGCTGGGCAGCGGCGACTTCGTGATGGTGCTTTTCGACCGTGACGCCCATTTCGGTGAGAACGGTCAGCATTTCCGAGCGCATGTCCTGCGCGCTATCGATCGGCGGAACCGGGAAATAGCCACCCTTGACGCGTGGACGGTGACCGAGGTTGCCCGTTTCATAATCAGTGTCGTCATTCGACGGAAGTTCGGTCGAATCGAGCTTGAAACCGGTATTGTACGGGTCAGCCTTGTACTTCACGTCGTCAAAGACAAAGAATTCGGCTTCCGGGCCGACATAGACGGTGTCGCCGATTCCGAGCGATTTCATGTAGGCTTCGGCCTTCTTTGCGGTCGTGCGCGGATCGCGGCCATAGGCTTCGCCCGAAATGGGATCGAGAATGTCGCAAAGGATGACGAGGGTAGACTGAGCGAAGAACGGATCAATATGGGCCGTAGTTGGGTCCGGCATCAGAACCATGTCGGATTCATTGATTGCCTTCCAGCCGGCAATGGAAGAGCCGTCGAACATCACGCCGTCGACAAACATGTCTTCGTCAACGAGGCCGACATCCATCGTAACGTGCTGCAGCTTACCCTTCGGATCGGTGAAGCGAAGGTCGACAAACTTGATGTCGTTGTCTTTGATTTGTTTGAGAATATCGTTGGCAGTCGTCATTTTAATTCCCTGTTTGCGCGACGATGGATTGTACGCAGGTCTTGTCAGATGGCATCCACGCCGGATTCACCGGTACGGATACGGATAACTTCTTCGATGTTGGAGACGAAAATCTTGCCATCGCCGATGCGTCCCGTCTGGGCAGCCTTGCGGATGGCTTCGATAGCGCTGTCCACGGTTTCGTCTGCGACGATAACCTCAACTTTCACCTTGGGCAGAAAGTCGACGACATATTCGGCGCCGCGGTAAAGCTCGGTATGACCTTTCTGTCGTCCAAAGCCCTTGGCTTCAATGACAGTGATCCCCTGCAAGCCGACTTCCTGAAGGGCTTCCTTCACTTCATCCAGCTTGAAAGGCTTTATGATGGCTTCGATCTTTTTCATCAGAGAATGGTCTCCGCTCTTCTTCGGAAATGGGCGTCGTGCCCGCTTCACCAGTACAGAAGCATGAAGTGTGCCAGTTTGAAGTCCTGTATGAATTTTCTTTGTTTTCATTCATCCGCAGGCACAGTGGCACTATTAACAACGCTTGTGCAAGCTGCAGTCTGCAGGTCGGCAATGAAATAGGGTCTATTGCCGCAATGCAACTGGCTAAAAATTAGTCATATTGCATCAAAACAGGGCAGGCTTGCATAAAGTCCGGTGCCGCGTATTTAATCATGGCCATTAGCTGTGTTGAAAAGGGACGCGATGTACGAGTTGCTGACACCGCAGGAAATGGCAGAAGCTGACCAATATGCCATCGAGAGTGGAATCAAGGATGGTTTCTCGCTGATGCTTGCAGCAGGACGTGCTGTCGCAGATGTGGCAGAACGGATGTTTCCGCGCAACGCACCTGTCGCCGTTCTGTGCGGGCCAGGCAATAATGGCGGCGATGGCTATATTGCGGCGCAGTTCCTTCTGGAGGCAGGTTTTGAAGTTGTATGCTTTACATCCGCTTCGCCTCGCAACGGTTCGGACGCCATGCGCGCATCACTTTTCTACAAGGGGCCTGTTTCCAATTTGGGTGAATTTTCAGCCGCGAGTTTTGGTGGCGTGATCGATGCCTTGTTCGGCGCAGGGTTGGCTCGCGGTATTCATGGAGCCGAAGCCGTGGCAATTGACGCTGTCAATGCATCGGACTTACCGATTGTGGCGGTTGATCTGCCTAGCGGCATATCCGGCGCAAGTGGAGAAATTCTGGGTACGGCAATCCGCGCGCGTGCAACGGTCACCTTCTTTCGTAAAAAGCCGGGGCATCTTTTGCAGCCGGGAAGGGCTCATTGCGGCGTTCTTCATGTCGCGGATATTGGTATTCCTGATCACGTACTGACAAAGATCGAACCGTTTTTTTTTGAAAACACTCCTGAGCTCTGGGAAAGCGCTCTGCCAGTTTTAGGAGTCGAGGCATATAAATATAGTCGTGGCCATGCTGTGGTGTTTTCAGGTGGCGCCCATTCGACAGGCGCGGCGCGCCTGTCGGCTCTCGCCGCAGCTCGCATGGGTGCAGGGGCGGTAACACTTCTCTCCCCGCCTGATGCGATGGCGGTTAATGCCGCTCATCTCACCAGTATCATGGTTCGTGAAACGCGCGGTTTGAGAGATGTTCGTCAGTTTTGTGCGGAACGCAAGGTCGCAGCAGCGGTTCTCGGCCCCGGTTATGGCAACCCCTTATTGGCGCGTGAGCATGCTCTGTATCTGGCGGGCGACGAACTGGAGGAATTTCATGGTCTCGTGCTGGACGCTGACGGGGTCACGGCTTTTGAACAGAATCCAGCCGAGCTTTTTGACAAGCGCCAAGGATGCAGGACCGCGCTCGTATTGACGCCGCATGAAGGAGAGTTCCGGCGGCTCTTTCCGGATATAGCAAGGAGCAACGGCTCGAAAGTTGACAAGGCCCGTGAGGCTGCAAAACGCGCCAATGCTGTCGTTATTTACAAGGGGCCCGATACTGTAATCGCGCATCCAGGTGAACTTGCGGTCATCAATGCCAATGGAACACCCTTGCTGGCGACAGCAGGATCAGGGGATGTTCTGGCTGGTATGGTGTGCGGCTTGCTTGCGCAGGGCATGCCCGTATTTGCGGCTGCCTGCGCCTCGGTATGGATGCACGCCGATGCTGCCCGACGCTTCGGTCATGGCCTGATCGCCGAAGACTTGCCAGCTCAGCTACCTGCCGTCCTGTCGACGCTGGCCCGCGCAAGCCGAAATTAGCGGCGGGACGTGCGACTATTCCCGGTGCCGACATCGACGGTTATGCCGCCCGAAATCGACACGTCGGTATTGCCGATACGAAAATTCTTCCAATCACCGTTCGGTTTCTGATCTGGTTCCGGAGCAGGCGGCGGAGCGGCTACGATGGGCTTTTGGGGCTGGACTCCGGGCAGGCCCGGCGATCCGTCATTCGCAGACGCCGTTGATGTGATGGCTAAAAGAACGATGCCAAATATTAGAAAATGCTTCGTAATCATTTATCATTCTCCCTATACGGGATCGGCAACCGCATCAATCAGTTGCCCAGCCATTTCGAGAGTGAACTCGTCGAAATGCGAGATAACACGGCTTGGATCGTAATGTTGGACAGGAAGGTCGGTATATCCGAAATCAACGGCAACAACGGGAATGCCAGCTGCCTTCGCTGTGTCGATGTCGGTTCGGCTATCGCCAACCATGATGGCCCGTTCGCGATTGCCGCCTGCGCGTGCGATGGTGTCAGTAAGGTGACGAGGATCGGGCTTACGGTAGGCGAAAGTGTCGGAGCCGCAAATTGCCGCAAACCGTCTCGCTTCACCCATTGAGGTCAGCAGCTTGACCGACAGGGATTCGAATTTGTTGGTGCAGACGGCCAGTTCGTAACCGTGTGCCGTGAAACGGTCCAATGCTTCCAGGACGCCGGGAAAGAAAGTCGAATGTCCCGGCATATGATTGGCATAATGTTCGCGAAATTCTTCCACGAGATTATCGAGTTGGGCTTCGTCAGGCTGTTTCTGCTGGGCGGCAAAGGCACGCTCGATCATGACGCGTCCGCCTTGGCCGACGAATCTCCGCAACGATTCACGATCCGCTGTGTTCAGACCTGAGATGGCGAGGCAGTGGTTGAGGCTGTCGAGAAGGTCGGGTGCTGTATCGACAAGAGTTCCGTCGAGATCAAAAACGATGATGGGCTTGGGATTAGCAGCAGACATTAGCTTCTCGTGTTTGAAGTAGGGACAAAGAAGTTCCTATCTGATTGTCGCCTCGGGCTCAACCTCGCGATCAGATTTGCTTAAAAGTCGAAATTCTGCGTCATAGTTCGATTAGGCGCTTTGTTGTGCCGCGCCCGCATGCTAGAGGCGAACCAGGTGACAATGAGAATCCGCAGGGGACCATCGGGAATTTGGGTATGGACGAAGCTCGCAAGCTGAAAATCGCTGCCGCCGCAGAAGCTCTTACGCACGTCAAGGATGGAATGCGTCTGGGGATCGGTACAGGTTCAACGGCCGAGGAGTTCGTACGCCTGCTCGCCGAAAAGGTAAATAACGGCTTCAAGGTAATTGGAGTGCCCACTTCCGAACGCACCGCGAAACTTTGCGAGGAACTCGGGGTTCCGCTTACCACACTTGATGAAACGCCTCATCTTGATCTTACCGTGGATGGTGCCGATGAAGTTGATGCCGATCTTTCACTCATCAAGGGCGGTGGCGGAGCTCTTCTTCGCGAAAAGATCGTGGCTGCTGCCTCTGACGCGATGATCGTTATTGCTGACAGTTCAAAGGTGGTTGAAACGCTTGGACGTTTTCCTTTGCCTGTGGAAGTCAATCGCTTCGGTCTCGGCGCAACGATGCGCGCGATTGAAGAAGCAGCTGCAAAGTGTGGTCTTGCAGGCCCGCTGGTGCTGCGTTTAAAAGATGGCTCACCCTTCATAACAGATGGTGGGCATTATATCGTGGATGCATCTTTTGGCCGCATTCCCGATCCAAAGACACTATCTGACGCTCTCTTCGCAATTCCAGGCGTTGTCGAGCACGGACTTTTCATCGGACTGGCGCGTGCGGCAGTGATTGCCGGCAACGACGGCATCCGCACCATGAACCGATCCTGAACTGATTGAACGGAGTACTGACCATATGATCCCGGCAACTGGCTTTCGCCGTCTGATTGCACCGTTTTCCGCACTCGTACTGATGTCGGGCATTCATGCGGCATCTGCACAGGAAATCACTGAAGCTCATCTGGAAGCGGCCCGCGCTGCTATTTCCGCGATCAATGCTACCGAGCAGTTCGACGAAATTCTGCCGAATGCTGCCCGCGCACTAAAGGGTGAGCTGATCCAGAAAGATCCGAACCTGGAAGCCCTCATTACCAAGACGGTCGATGACAAGGCTCTTGCTCTCGCTTCGCGTCGTTCTGATCTCGAAACCGAATCCGCTCGCGCTTACGCGAAAGCCTTTTCGGAAGACGAATTGAAGGCTATCGCAGCGTTTTATACCTCGCCTGCGGGTAAGAAGCTTCTGTCGGAAGGCCCGATTGTGACGCGTGAAGTCGTGAAGGCCGCAAATATTTGGCAGAACGGCATCGCGCGCGATCTCGCAACCAGCGTGGCTGAAGTTCTGGCGGCACAGGCTGGCGCTGCTGCTGCTCCGGCGCAGCCCGCACAGCAGTAATTTCTGACGGTAACGCGGAATTTAAAAGCCCGGTCACTTGGCCGGGCTTTTTGTTTTGCCTACATATCGGCCAATGTAATATGGATTGGAGACTCCCATGACCGGCTTCGACTATGATCTTTTTGTTATCGGCGGCGGTTCCGGCGGTGTCAGGGCTGGGCGCCTGGCCGGAGCGATGGGGAAAAAGGTCGGTCTTGCGGAAGAATACCGTATGGGCGGAACCTGCGTTATTCGTGGCTGCGTGCCCAAGAAGCTTTTCGTCTATGCTTCCCAGTTTCCGGAACATTTTGAGGATGCAGCCGGTTACGGCTGGAAGGTTGGTGCTTCCGCATTCAACTGGAAAAAGCTGATAGATGCCAAGGATAAGGAGATCACCCGGCTGGAGGGCCTTTATACCAAAGGCCTTCAGAACTCGCATGTCGAGATTTTCGCCAGCCGTGCCGAACTGATTGATGAACATACGATCGAATTGAAGGCCGATGGTCGCCGGGTCACGGCAGACCAGATACTGATTGCGACGGGCGGTCACCCAAGCATGCCTGAAACCATGCCGGGGCATGAATATTGCATCAGTTCCAATGAAGCGTTTCATCTCACTGAACTGCCGAAGGCAATTGCGATCGCGGGTGGCGGGTATATCGCCGTTGAATTCGCGAACATATGCCACGGCCTCGGTGTCGAGACGACACTGGTTTATCGCGGCCAGGAAATCCTCTCCCGTTTCGACCCTGACCTGCGCCATCTTTTGCATGAAACGATGGAGGCAAAGGGCATCCGCATCATCTGCGGCGCAGTTTTCGAGAAGATCGAGAAGCAACCCGATGGCGATTTGAAAATTTCGCTAAACAATGGTGACACACTCGAAGTCGGCCAGGCAATGATGGCCATCGGGCGCAAGGCCAATACGACCGGTCTCGGACTTGAGAGAGCGGGCGTGGAGATGGATGAACTTGGTGCCATCCTTGTCGATGATTATTCGCGCACCAATGTCGCGAATATCTGGGCGGTAGGCGATGTCACCAATCGAGTTCAACTGACGCCGGTAGCAATTCATGAAGCCATGTGCTTCCTGGAAACTGCTTTCAAGAACAATCCGACGAAGCCTGACCACGAACTGATTGCGACCGCCGTATTTTCGCAGCCAGAGATCGGCACGGTTGGTTTGCCGGAAGATGAGGCGGCGAAGAAGTATCCTGAAATCGAGGTTTACAGGGCGCTTTTCCGCCCGATGAAGAACACGCTTTCCGGCCGCAATGAAAAAATGCTCATGAAACTCATCGTCGATGCGGCGAGCCGCCGGGTTGTCGGTGCCCATATCATGGGGCCGGATGCCGGAGAAATGGCCCAGCTGCTGGGTATTTCGCTCAAGGCTGGTGCCACCAAGGATGACTTCGATCGCACCATGGCCGTGCATCCGACGGCAGCCGAAGAGCTGGTCACGATGTACAAGCCGACCTATCGTGTCGTGAATGGTAAGAAAGTTGATGACTGAATCTTTCGCAGCCAGTTTCTCCGGTTAACGAATATTGCTGGCATAAAATCTCAGCGTGCATTATATCAGCGCGACCACGCACGCCGGTTTTCCGGGGCAGGCTGTCATCTGTGTCAGATGCGGGTTGCCGCTCAAGGAATTCCGGCTTTCGTGTAAGGAGGATATAATCCGAGAGAAATCGAGCGGATAGAAGCAAACAGGTGCTCAAATGACGAAGAACTGGACCCCGCATTCCTGGAGAAACAAACCGATCAAGCAAGTGCCGTTTTATCCAGACGCACAGGCTTTGAACGACGTTGAGGCCCGTCTTCGTACCTATCCGCCGCTGGTTTTTGCAGGTGAGGCGCGCAAGCTGAAGCAGCAACTGGCCGAAGTGGCGGAAGGAAAGGCATTTCTGCTCCAGGGTGGCGATTGCGCGGAGAGCTTCGCCGAACACGGCGCGGACAATATCCGCGACTTTTTCCGCGTGTTTCTTCAGATGGCTGTCGTACTCACATTCGGTGCTTCAAAGCCGGTTGTGAAGGTCGGTCGTATTGCCGGTCAATTTGCCAAGCCACGCTCGTCGGATACGGAAACGCTGAACGGGGTGGAACTGCCGTCCTACCGCGGTGACATCATCAACGGTATCGAGTTCGACGCGGCGTCGCGTATTCCGGATCCACAGCGTCAGGATATGGCATACCGCCAGTCGGCGGCGACGCTTAACCTGTTGCGCGCATTCGCTCAGGGCGGCTACGCCAATCTGGAGAACGTTCATCAGTGGATGCTCGGCTTTGTCGGCAAGAGCCCGCAGGCGGAACGCTATGCAGCTTTGGCGCAGCGTATCTCCGAGACCATGAACTTCATGCGTGCTATCGGAATTACGGCGGATAGCAATCACTCGCTACGCGAAACCGATTTCTACACCAGCCACGAAGCGCTGCTTCTTGGCTATGAAGAAGCGCTTACCCGCGTGGATTCGACCTCCGGTGATTGGTATGGCACGTCCGGCCATATGATCTGGATTGGTGATCGCACACGCCAGGCTGACCATGCGCATATTGAATATTGCCGGGGCATCAAGAACCCGCTGGGTCTCAAGTGCGGTCCGTCCTTGCAGCCGGATGATCTCATCCGCCTGATCGATCTGCTGAATCCGGAAAACGAAGCCGGGCGTCTGACATTGATTGCGCGCTTTGGCTACGACAAGGTTGGCGATCATCTGCCGCAGTTGATCCGTGCTGTCGAGAAGGAAGGTCGTAAGGTCGTATGGTCTTGCGATCCGATGCATGGCAACACGATTACCGCCGGTGGATACAAGACGCGTCCGTTCGACCGTATTCTCAAGGAAGTGGAGTCCTTTTTCGCGATCCATCGCGCCGAAGGTACGCATCCAGGCGGCATCCATGTTGAGATGACCGGCAAGAATGTGACCGAATGCACGGGCGGCGCGCGTGCGATCTCGGCAGAAGACCTGCATGATCGTTACCACACGCATTGCGATCCGCGTCTCAACGCGGATCAAGCGCTGGAACTGGCGTTCTTGCTGGCTGAACTGCTGAAGAAGGAACGCGACGCTGGTGTCGACAAGCAGGTCGTAAGCGCCTGACCAGATTCGCATATAATGGAGCTTGCAGGGCGGGAGGCGATCCCGCCCTGTTGCTTTTCAGCAAAACTCACCTATTGATTGCGTTGGTGTGTCATACGTCCGAACAGACGTATCAGGACGCTCTAACCTATTGAATCTACGCATCGTGTTTTCCAAAATCGAATCCGATCTGCGGGCTGATGACGTAACCAGTTTGATTGAGGGTAATGATGCAGCGCATTTTCCTGGCTTTTCTCAACTCGATGCGGGCACTGAAATACCTCGCAGGACATGAAAAGGCAGTTCAACAGGAACTGGTGCTGCTTCTTCTATCACTTCCGGTGGCGTTCTTCTTCGCGCCGACCTGGCTTGCTTTCCTCTTGATGACCGGATCGATCCTGTTTCTCATCCTTGTGGAAGTGCTGAACACCGGTATTGAGGCGACATGTGATGCCGTCTCGCGGGATTTTCACAAGGAAATTCAGATTGCAAAGGACTGCGGATCGCTCGCCGTTCTTATTTCCATCCTGTTCGTCGTCGCGGTCTGGGGCTATATTCTAGCCAGCACGTATCTCGCCTGACAAACAAAGTGGTCGACTGATTGCATCCGTTGCATTTGTTTGCGCAAGCGCGCTAAACCTTGAACATGTTAGCCTCTTACGAGAATCTTGCCATGCTCCGTATTGCCGTTGCGCAGCTCAATCCCGTCATGGGCGATATCGCCGGAAACCTGGCCAAGGCACGCGCGGCGCGCGCTGAAGCCGCCAGGATGCAGGCCGATCTCATTTTGTTTACAGAACTGTTCATCTCCGGTTACCCACCGGAAGATCTGGTTTTAAAACCGTCCTTTCTTGCGGCGTGCGAAAAGGCCGTTCAGGAGCTCGCAAGTGATACCGCCGACGGCGGTCCAGGTGTTATCATCGGTACGCCCCTTAAGCGTGAGAGCGGACTGCATAACTCTATCGCGGTTCTGGACGCGGGGGAGGTGATTGCCGAACGGTTTAAGGTTGATCTGCCGAATTATGGCGAGTTTGATGAGAAGCGCGTATTTGAGGCAGGTCCGATGCCGGGACCGATCAATTTCCGCGGTGTCCGCATCGGCATTCCCATCTGTGAAGATATTTGGGGCGATCTCGGTGTCGCCGAAACGCTGGCGGAGAGTGGAGCAGAAATTTTACTCGTGCCGAACGGTTCGCCCTATCACCGTGCGAAGATGGACCGACGGCATCAGGTTGTCCTGAAACAGGTAATCGAAACCGAACTGCCGATGGTTTATGCTAATCAGGTTGGCGGACAGGATGAACTGGTATTCGATGGCGGTTCGTTCGCGTTCAATGCCGACCGCTCGCTCTGTCTGCAAATGCCGCAGTTCGCGGAACAGATTTCGCTGACCATTTGGAACAAAGAGAATGATGGCTGGCGCTGCGAAGAAGGGGAGAAGGCCATTCTTCCAGAAGGGCTCGAAGCCGATTATTCAGCCTGCATGCTGGGCTTGCGTGACTATGTGAACAAGAACGGTTTCAAGGATGTCGTGCTCGGACTCTCGGGCGGCATTGATTCGGCAATCTGTGCGGCCTTGGGCGTCGACGCCTTGGGCAAGGACCGCGTTCGCTGCATCATGCTGCCTTACCGCTACACCTCCGACGAGTCGCTGAAAGATGCCGCTGACTGTGCAAAGGCGCTCGGTGTTCGATACGATATTGTTCCAATCGCCGCACCGGTTGAGGGCTTTCTTGAAGCGCTGCATCCGCTGTTTTCGGGAACCGAGAGTGGTGTTACCGAAGAAAACCTGCAGAGCCGTGCACGCGGAACCATTCTGATGGCGGTTTCGAACAAGTTCGGTTCGATGGTTGTCACTACAGGCAATAAGTCTGAAATGTCGGTGGGCTATGCGACGCTTTACGGCGACATGAATGGCGGGTTCAATCCGATCAAGGATGTCTACAAGATGCAAGTCTATGCGATGTCCGAATGGCGTAACAGCCATGTACCGAATGGCGCGCTTGGCCCATCGGGTGAAGTAATCCCCCACAACATCATTTCCAAGGCTCCATCCGCTGAGCTGCGCGAAAACCAAACGGATCAGGACAGCTTGCCTCCCTATCCGGTTCTGGACGATATCCTTGAATGCCTCGTCGAAAATGAAATGAGCAACACCGAGATTGCTGCTCGCGGTTATCCGCTCGAAACGGTTCAACGGATAGAGCATCTGCTTTATCTGGCTGAATATAAGCGCCGACAATCGGCACCTGGTGTCAAAATTACCAAGAAGAATTTCGGACGCGATCGCCGCTACCCTATAACGAACCGCTTCCGCGACCGCTGAAAGACATTGAAATGACCGTAATCGTTCGTTTTGCTCCGTCGCCGACGGGCTATATTCATATTGGCAACACGCGCACGGCGCTTTCAAATTGGCTTTTCGCTCAAAAAAATGGCGGCAAGTTCATACTGCGCTATGACGATACCGATGTTGAGCGATCCAGGGAAGAGTACGCACAGGCAATTGCCGTCGATCTCGATTGGCTCGGTGTCAAACCTGATCGTGTCGAATATCAATCGAAGCGTTTCGATGTTTATGCCAAGGCAGTGGAGAAGCTCAAACAGGCTGGCCTGCTCTATGCTTGTTATGAAACGGCTGAAGAACTGGAGCGGCGCCGCAAGTTGCGTCTCGCACGCCGGCTTCCGCCGGTATATGGCCGTGAAGGCTTAAAACTGACTGACGAAGAGAAAGCAGCCTTTGAAGCCGAAGGGCGCAAGCCGCACTGGCGTTTCCTGCTACCCAATTTTGATGTCGATCCCTTTAACACCAAGCGTACCGAGGTACATTGGGACGATCTGGTTCGCGGCCCGCAAACTGTTGATCTGGCTTCAATGTCCGATCCGGTGCTGGTGCGTGAGGATGGCACATATCTCTATACCCTCCCGTCCGTGGTGGACGATATAGATCTCGGTGTTACGCATATTATTCGTGGCGATGACCATGTGACGAATACGGGTGTACAGATCGCAATTTTCGAAGCGTTAGGAGCCAAGGCGCCAGTTTTTGGGCACCATAATCTGCTGACGACGATTTCGGGCGAGGGGCTTTCAAAGCGAACCGGCGCTCTATCTGTCGGCTCACTGCGCGAAGCAGGTTTTGAGCCTATGGCAGTCGCCTCACTGGCGATTCTGATCGGTACGTCGGAAAGTGTTTCGGCAGAACCCAATATGGCAAGTCTTGCCGAGCATTTTGATCTGGCCTCGATATCGAAGTCTTCGGCTAAATTTGATCCCGCAGAGTTGGATACGCTCAACCGCGCCCTGCTGCACGCGATGTCATTTTCAGAAGCCGAGCCGCGCCTGGCAGCCTTTGGCATTTCCGGCGACAAGGCCGAACCATTCTGGATGGCGGTACGGGGAAATCTCGAACGTTTCAAGGATGTGGTTCATTGGTGGTCTATCGTTGACGGTGAACTACCTGAAATGCCGGACCTGTCTGAAGAAGATCGTGCTTTCCTGCGCGAAGCATTCACCCTTCTGCCACCTGCTCCTTGGGATCATCAAACCTGGAAAAGCTGGACGGAGGCAGTAAAGGCTGCAACGGGACGCAAGGGCAAGAACCTATTCATGCCCCTGCGGTTGGCGCTTACGGGGCAGGTGCATGGGCCGGAGCTGGCTGACCTGCTAGTGCTGATTGGTCCGGAAAGAAGTCTGAGCCGACGACCCTGACTTTTGTGTTTTCCGTATAAGGGCGCTCAACGGGTGGTGCCGACGTGACGGGGGCGACATAGGCCGGAGTGTTTGATGTTTGCACCGTTGAGGCGGGGATATAGTCAACCTTCTCGGCTTTGATGGGGGCCGGAATTTCATAGACAGGCAATGCTATGGCGCTGGCTATTTTGGCTTTGGGCCGGGTTATGGTTTTTGACTTCTGCTGCGGTATAAGCACAGTTTTTGATCGCGGCTTCTTGGGAGTTACGATCCAAGAAGCGCGGCACGATTTGACATGCCTGGATGGCGACGGACGTCCAGCAAGCGCCATATTCAATTCGTGAACGCGCTCGCGTAGAGTTTGCGTTTCAGTTTTCAGTTTATCTGTTTTTGTGAGCAGTTTGGCGCACTGCGCTGATTTGACGGCTGGTGTAAACAGGCTTCCCATGCAGCGATCCTGAGTTGCAGTCGCTCTCAAACGAGAAAGACTGGCTTCCTTTTGGTCAAGAAGCGACTGGGTCGAGAGAAGATGTTTCTTCAGTTGTTTCTGCTCGGCTGGCGTACACAAATCTCTGGGGGCTGTCGTCGTGCAGCCAGCCAGCGCTGCCGAGGCTATCAAAAGTACTGAATAAAACAGCTTTCTATTAGGACATAATGAAATAATAGACATGATGACCTCGCAAGATATAACCATGTCATCATGTTTGAAAAATATAGTTAATTAAACATTAATGGCGAGTATATTTAAGTATACTCGCCATATAATGTCATTATTTTAAATAAAGCTAACTTAGATATTCTTAATAATTCGCTTGCTACGCAAGGTTTCTCCCGATTTTTGCAATGCTTCAACCACTGCCAGCGCAGTCATGTTGACGACGCCGCGCGAGGTAACGGAAGGAGTCAGAATGTGTGCCGGTCGTGCCGCACCGAGCAGAATCGGCCCCACGTGCAAAGCATCCGTTACCATTTTGACCACATTCAGCGTGATGTTTGCAGCGTCGAGGTTCGGGAAGACAAGAAGATTGGCCTCACCTTTCAGCCGCGAATTCGGGAATACGCGGTCGCGCAACGCTTGGGAGAGAGCAGAGTCTCCATGCATTTCACCATCGGATTCGAGTTCCGGTGCTTTCTCGGCGAGGATTGCGGCTGCTTCGCGCATTTTTTCTGCGCTGGCTGACTCTTTCGATCCGAAATTGGAATGCGATACCAAGGCCGCTTTTGGCTCAATACCGAAGCGGCTGATTTCCTTCGCGGCGAGAATTGCCATTTCGGCGACTTCGTTTGCGCTTGGTTCGACGTTGACATAAGTGTCTGTAAGGAAGAGGGCGCCACGCTGCGAGATCAGCAGGCTCAATGCAGAATAGTCCCGGATGCCTGGAACCTTTCCGATGATCTGGCGCACGACGCGGAGGTGGCGTTCGAACCGGCCTTCAAGGCCACAGATCATGGCGTCAGCTTCATCCCGCATAACGGCCAGAGCGGCAATTGCGGTCGAGTTTGTACGCACGATAGTACGCGCGGCTTCCGGTGTGACGCCCTGTCTGCCGGTATATGACAGATAAAGGTCGACATAGTCGCGATAACGCGGATCGTCTTCGGGATTGATGAGTTCGAAATCCGTTCCCGGACGGATTTTCAAACCATAGCGACGCAGGCGTGTTTCGATGACCTGCGGGCGGCCTACGAGAATCGGTGCGGCAATCCGCTCCTCGATCACGACCTGAGCAGCACGCAGCACGCGCTCATCTTCACCGTCAGCATAAATAACGCGTTTCGGCTTTTCTTGAGCGCGAGCTGCAGCGAACACCGGCTTCATGATGAGACCGGAACGGAAGACGAAACGATTCAGGCGGTCGAGATAGGCTTCCATGTCTTCGATCGGCCGCGTGGCCACGCCTGTTTCCATGGCGGCTTTCGCCACTGCCGGGGCGATGCGCAAAATAAGGCGCTGATCGAACGGCGAAGGTATGATGTAGTCCGGCCCGAAAGTGGGCGTATCGCCCGAATAGGCACGCGCGGCGACATCCGAAGGCTCTTCGCGGGCGAGAGCAGCGATGGCGCGTACAGCGGCCAGCTTCATTTCCTCGTTGATTGCTGTTGCTCCGACGTCGAGCGCGCCACGAAAGATATAAGGAAAGCACAGAACGTTGTTGACCTGGTTCGGATAATCCGAACGACCGGTACAAATCATGGCATCGGCGCGAGCCGCACGTGCCTCTTCCGGCATGATTTCCGGTTTTGGATTGGCCAGCGCCATGATCAGCGGGTTTTCGGCCATTTGCTTCAGAAGTTCGGGCTTCAGAACACCCGCAGCGGAAAGGCCGAGGAAGACGTCAGCACCACCGATAACGTCGGCCAGAGTGCGGGCGTCCGTCTTCTGCGCGTAAACTTCCTTCCAGCGATCCATCAGCGTGTTACGGCCTTCGTAGACAACACCTTCGAGATCGCAGACCCAGATATTTTCGCGCTTTGCGCCGAGATTGACCAGAAGATTAAGGCAGGCAAGAGCCGCCGCACCTGCACCGGAGGTGACAATCTTGGCATCACTGATTTTCTTGCCGGCCAGTTCCAGTCCGTTCAGCACTGCGGAAGCAACAATAATCGCCGTGCCGTGCTGGTCGTCATGGAAGACAGGGATGTTCATTTTTGCGCGAAGCTGCTCTTCGACTTCGAAGCACTCAGGTGCCTTGATATCTTCGAGATTTATACCGCCGAAAGTTGGTTCCAAAGCGGCGACAACGTCGACAATGCGGTCGATTTCATGCGCATCAATTTCGATGTCGAACACGTCGATATCGGCGAATTTCTTAAAGAGAACAGCCTTTCCTTCCATCACCGGTTTGGAGGCAAGCGCACCGATATTGCCAAGGCCAAGAACTGCAGTGCCGTTAGACACGACGGCAACGAGATTGCCTCGCGCCGTGTATTCGGCGGCGGTTGCGGGGTCTTCGTGGATTGCGAGGCATGGCGCAGCGACGCCAGGCGAGTAGGCCAGCGCCAGATCTCGCTGGTTGCCAAGGGGCTTTGTCGCCTGAATTTCCAGCTTTCCGGGCTTCGGATAACGATGGAAGAACAGAGCTGCTTCATCGAAATCCGAACGGGAAGTGGAAGGTGTTTTCTTGGTCATGGTCGCATCGCTTTCCAAAATCTTTCGCGCAGGGCTGGAGCCATTTGCACGGGAGGGCGCGGATTCGCATACAGGTTGTGCATGACGCTTCCGCACACCGGGCCATTATTGTTCTTAGTCTATCGGCTCAAATCTCAGTAGGCCCGTTTTCGAGAATGAGTTTTTCCAAATTTGCAGTTCTATCGTTTGGTGCTGCTAAAATGCACTCTGATAGGCGCCGCCATCGATAACGAGATTCTGCCCGGTAATGAACCCGGAATGTTCCGAGCAAAGGAAGGCGCAGGCCTGACCGAACTCTTTCGGCTGGCCTATCCGCTTGGCGGGAATTGTCGAGGCCCGCTTTGCGGCTTCTTCTTCCGGTGTTGTACCATTCTTCTGGGCCGAGAACGCAAAACCGTTGCGAAGACGATCTGTGTCGAACGCGCCGGGAAGGATGTTGTTGATGGTCACATTGGAGGCCGCGACTGTACGTGCGACGCCAGCAAGAAATGCAGTCAGGCCAGCGCGGGCACCGGAGGAGAGGTCAAGGCCGGGAATGGGAGCATATACCGATGTCGATGTGATGTTGACGATACGCCCAAATCGGCGTGCGACCATCCCGTCGATCACGGCTTTGATCAGCTCTATCGGCGTAACCATATTTTGTGTCACGCCTTGAAGAATGGCATCTCGATCAAGAAGGCGAAAATCCTTGAATGCCGGGCCGCCATTATTGTTCACGAGAATATCAGGTGCGGGGCAGGCGGACAGCAGTTCAGCCTGTCCTTCGGGGCTTGATATGTCTGCCGCGACCGCATCAACCTTCACGCCAAACGTCTTGCGAATTGTATCCGCCGTTGCAGCGAGCGTTTCTTCATTTCGTCCATTCAGAACGAGATCGCATCCGGCTTCGGCGAGCGCCTCGGCACAAGCTCGTCCGAGCCCTTTACTGGAAGCGCACACAATTGCTTTTCGACCCTTCAGGCCCAAGTCCACGGCTCGATCCTCGCATTCTGTTCAAGTTTTAGAGACATGCCACCAAGCAAGCGGTCCAATCAACCAGATTCTGGTTTACAGGAGCATGTGTCCACCTTTTAGAACCAGAAGACGCAATATTCGCGAACAATATTTGGTGAACGGCGTTATTCATGAGGTGGAGTGAATTCCGCTCTCGGTCGTATCAGTGATCCATTGTCCACCTGTTCCAGCGCGTGGGCAAGCCAACCTGCGATGCGCGCGAGCGCAAACAGAAGCAGTGGTGCCTCGGCTGGCAGTTCATATAGTTCAGTCACTGCGGCGAGCGCGAAATCAATATTCGGTTTCTCTCCCAGGATGTCCGCAGCGCTTCGTTCCAAATCACGATAGATGGCGGGCAATTCCAGTTGTTCCAGCAAAGCGGAAGCGCGAACGTCTCCTGTTTCCCGGTAAAGGGGATGACCGAACAAATGAATTTGCGTGCCTTGTCTGAGCTGGTCTTTGATGGCGGCTTCGGGACCTATTTCCCGAGCTTGGGCAACAATAGCTGCTGCGGCCGTGGCTGCTCTGCCATGTCTGGGGCCGATCAATGTTGATAATCCGGCCAGTGTTGCTGCAGACAATGGAGCGCCTGTGGAGGCGGCGACGCGGGTTGCGAATGCCGACGCGTTGAGTTCGTGGTCTGCCAGAAGCACGAGAATACGTCGAATAATATCGCTTGCCTGCGGCTTTTGCCAGACAGAAGCAATACGCTCATGCATGGGCATATCGGATATAGATACGCCAAGAGCAGTATTGTGGAACAATTGTAGCAGACCGAAAGCCTCTTGCTGCAGGATTGCTGCGGAACGTCCGGAACTGGGCAGGTCGTTCGCTGCTCGGACGGCAAAGGTGGTGAACAGGCGTTCCAACGGTGCAGAGCATGGCTGCTGTCGACATAGCGGCATCTCTCCGCGGGCACCGCCGCTATTGTCGAAATTCATCTGCCATAGCAGGGCGGCCACTTGTTCCAACGTTGCCGTTTCCGACAGCTCAGCCGCATCGCAGCCGCGATAGAGCAAACGGCCATCAATAATGGTCGAAATGCCGGAGCGCATGATCGGAAGCCCCCAGCGAATAGTGTCAGCAGCAACAGTACTATCTCTATTGCGACCCGGACGTCTGCCGGCCAGACGATGAACGTCTTCTGATCGATAGAGGCTGCGTCTGGGATCATCGGGCTGCGGCTTGGAACGGATGCGACCACGACTGACATTGGCATAAAGCGTCTGAGGCTTTGTCTGAAGAATGGATAGCGCTTCTTCCGCTGTAAGCCAGTTCATTATTGCTCCCTACATTGATCGATTTCATCAAGATTGACGTCAACTATACTTGGAGAGAATGTCGAAAGGCAAACAAGGAGAATTACTATGAATAGCGGACTTGAAGACGTGATCGCTGCCGAAACCGTGCTGTCAGACGTCGATGGGCTTGCAGGCAGGCTGGTTATTCGCGGTCGATCGCTGGACGATCTGGTTCCGCACAGCAGCGTCGAAGATGGAATAGAACTTCTATGGGACGGTTTTTTTGAAGGCCTCCCCACAGGAGCAGAACTTCAGCAGGCTCTGGGCGAAGCCCGTTTGCAGGTATTTCATCATACCGATGCGCTTGACGATGCATTGATGGAAATGTCTCCAATAGAAGCGCTGCGCGCATTGATGGCGCGCATTCCAGATGAAGACGACGTGACCGCCGCTTTGCATCTGATGGCCGCACCGGCGGTTTTCACAACAGCCATTCTGCGCGCCCACAAGGGACGGCGGCCTATCCGTCCTGATCCGACGCTTCCGCACAGTGCGGACATACTTCGCATGATGAATGCGGCAATGCCCGATGAAGCAGAAGTTGCCGGGCTGGATACTTACCTTGTGACAGTTTGCGATCATGGATTGAATGCGTCGACCTTCGCCGCCCGCGTCGTGGCATCGACACGGGCTGGCCTGACCTCGTCTCTGCTTGCTGCGATCAGCGCATTGAAGGGACCGCTCCACGGTGGTGCTCCGGGACCGGTACTCGATATGCTCGATGCCATCGGCAGGCCCGCGAACGCCGAATGGTGGCTTGAATCAGCAATTGCCGATGGGGAACGGCTGATGGGGTTCGGTCATCGGGTTTATCGGGTACGTGATCCACGTGCCGATGCCCTGAAAGGTGCTTTGAAGCGTATCGAATCCCTTGGGCATGAACGTGGAAAACACCGGGTTGAATTGGCTGAGGCAGTTGAGAAAGCTGCCATAGCAGTTCTCAAGCGCCACAAGCCGGATCGGCCCCTCGAAACCAATGTCGAGTTCTATACCGCTCTTTTGCTTGAGCAACTGGGTTTCCCGCGTGAGGCCTTCACGTGTGTCTTTGCCATGGGGAGAACCATGGGGTGGATAGCTCACTGCCGGGAGCAGGCTGCAACGAACAAGCTCATTCGTCCGCAGTCGCGTTATGTTGGCCCAAAGGTCGAACTCGTTGCTTGACGCATAGTCCACGAGACCAACACTTAGCTTTAGAAAGAACAGCCGGGAGCGCGGATTTGATTTATTCAGGTCGGCGCTCCTGGCGTATTCGAAGCTACGTGAAGTTGCTTTTCGCACTACAAAAACAGCTGTCATATCGCTGTGACAGGAATCGGGTTTTCTGCGCCCAGATCAGGTTGCCATTGAAGGGGACAACCAAATGAGCGCAGATGCTCCGCAGGCCAGAAAACTCCGGACGCTTTTCATTTCGGATGTGCATCTCGGTTCAAAAGCAGCACAGGCCGAACTGCTTCTGGATTTTCTCCGTTATCATGACGCGGAGACAATCTATCTTGTGGGCGATATTGTTGATGGCTGGCGTCTCCGGCGCAATTGGCATTGGCCGCAAGAGCACAACGACGTGGTCCAGAAACTGCTTCGCAAAAGCCGCAAGGGCGCCAATATCATCTACATCGCTGGCAATCATGACGAGTTTCTGCGGAATTTCCAAGGGACGCATTTCGGCGGCATCGAGGTGATGAACCGGGCGATTCATGAAACGGCGGACGGTCGAAAATTTTTGGTTATCCATGGTGATCAGTTCGATGTGGTTGTTCGTAATGCCCGCTTCATTGCCTATCTGGGCGACTGGGCATATGACACCGCCATTTGGATAAACACGATTATGAGCCGTGTCCGCTCGCTTTTTGGGTTGCGCTACTGGTCATTTTCGGCCTGGGCGAAATTTCGCGTCAAAAAGGCGGTCAATTTCATCGGCCAATTCGAGAATGTGGTTTCAGAGGAGGCGCAGCGTATCGGCGTCGATGGAGTAATCTGCGGCCATATCCACCACGCGACGATCGAAAGCATGAACGGCGTCGAATATATCAATACGGGCGACTGGGTGGAAAGCTGCACGGCTGTAATCGAACATTTTGATGGTCGAATGGAGTTGATCGGATGGACGGAGCGTCGTGACCGCCGCCCAATGACAGGAAACGTCAACTCCGGCAGCGAAGAGTACGACGAGGCGCAGGTAATCCATCTTCCGCGTCCCGCTCGCGAATTGGCAAACTTCAGCCGATGAAGAAAATCGTCATCGTCTCAGACGCCTGGCATCCACAAGTCAACGGCGTTGTGCGCACGCTGACGAAATGCCGTGATTTGATGATCGACCGGGGATATGATGTCACGGTTATATCTCCGCTTGATTATAGATCAGTACCCTGTCCGACCTACCCGGAAATCCGGCTCGCCTTGACCGCGACAAGCGCGCTTAAACGCCGCTTGAAAGCCTTGCAACCCGATTATGTGCATATCGCAACCGAAGGCCCGCTTGGATTCATGGCACGGCGCGCTTGTGTGAAAATGGGCTGGTCGTTCACGACCAGTTTTCACACACGTTTTCCCGAATATCTGCGGGAGCGTTTTCCTGTCCCAACCAGATGGACTTACGCATTCCTGCGGCATTTCCATAACGCGGCCCAGCATACGCTGGTACCGACGCAGTCCATTCTGGACGATCTCAAGGCGCGTGGCTTTACGCAATTGACCCTTTGGACGCGCGGTGTCGATCAGACGCTGTTTTATCCTCGGCCTGAAGTGCAAAAGGACTTGCCACGGCCGGTGTTCCTCTGCGTGGGACGCGTCGCTGCGGAAAAGAACCTGCCAGCGTTTCTGGAACTGGATCTCCCCGGCACGAAACTGATCGTAGGAGATGGTCCCTCCCTCAACGATCTTCGGACCAGGTTTCCCAAAGCGGTGTTTATTGGGAAACGCGAAGGGGAAGAGCTCGCCAAAACTTACGCTGCAGCCGACGTCTTTGTCTTTCCCAGCCGGACGGACACGTTCGGTCTTGTTTTGCTTGAAGCGATAGCTTCCGGTCTTCCCGTTGCAGCCTATCCCGTGCCCGGATCACGCGATGTTGTCGGAATAACTGGCGCAGGTGTTCTTTCGGAAAATCTTGGGGGGGCGTGTCTGGCGGCTCTGGAAATGGAGCCGTTCGAGCCAGCGCACGTGCTCCGCCAATTCACCTGGGATGTTTGTGCCGACATATTCGAAGGAGCTCTCGCTCCGATCAATGGAATCGCAAGCGAGAGTTATCGACGTTCTGATCAGCCCCAAATGGCAGCTTCCGGCGGATAAACCAGAGCGCCTTCGTAACGCAGCCCAGGGTCGCGGTCATGGGCAAGCAGCAGGGGTCCATCAAGGTCGACCACGTCGGCTTTCTGGGCAAGCAGCACCGCAGGCGCCATGCCGAGCGACGTCCCAACCATGCAGCCGACCATGATCTGAAGGCCGAGGTCGATTGCCTTGTCTCGCATGAGAAGACCTTCGGTCAGCCCGCCCGCTTTGTCGAGCTTGATATTGACTGCATCATAGCGCTTGGCCAGTTCCTCAAGGCCAATCGACGTGTGAACGCTTTCATCAGCGCAGATAATGACAGGCCGTTCGATTTCACTGAGAATATGATCGTTATTTGCGGGAAGGGGCTGTTCGATAAGAACAACACCTGCGTCCGCTGCCGCACGCATGTTCAGGGCAATATTGTCGGCTGTCCAGCCCTCGTTCGCATCGATAATGATGCGGCTGTTCGGCGCCGCGCAGGTGACCGCGTGGATTTTTTCGATATCGTTCTCTCCGCCCATTTTCACTTTGATGAGAGGGTAATGAGCGACTTTCGCAGCCGATTCCGCCATTTCGGAAGGTGTGCCGAGCGAGACGGTGATTGCGGTTTCAAGCGGGCGGGTTGGTGTGCCCAGCATCTCGGCAACACTTTTCCCCGTTTCCTTGGCTTCAAGGTCCCATAAAGCGCAATCGACCGCATTGCGGGCGGCACCTGCTGGCATCAGATTTTGAATATCCTGTCGGGTCGCGCCGTTCTCGATGGCTGAGCGGGCAGCCTCGATCTGTGCGCTCACGCTTTCGATGCTCTCGCCGTAGCGTGCATAGGGAACGCATTCGCCGCGTCCCTGATGGGTACCGTTGCCGATCACACACACAACAACGGCAGCTTCCGTCTTGGAGCCTCTGGAGATTGTGAATTTTCCGGCGATGGGATAGCGTTCGACAATGATATTCAAGGTATTGTGCATAGAGATGCCCTCTGGGACGCAGTATTTCGGTCGTTCAACGACTCGTATATGAGGTAGGCCATGTTGACCGACACTGCCGACAAAGCAAGAGCTACCCATAATTCTGCGCCGAAGATTGATCTGGTGGAGGAGGATGGCGCGCGTCGTATCCAACTGAGTGGTCGCTGGGTGTCGCAAAGTGTCAATTTTGTCGACGACAGGATGCGCAATCTCGAGAAAACAGAAGGTCACAAAGCAACGATCATTGATGTTTCTGGCGTATCCAGTCTCGATACGGCAGGCGCTTGGCTGCTTGAACGCCTGCGGCAGCGCCTCGCCGCACGGAAAGTGGAAGTTGAGTTGGAAGGCGTACGACAGTCCTGGCTTCCTCTGATGGAGGAAGTGGGGCAGGCCGTCGAGCGCACCCTGGATATCCCACGCCAGAAGAAGCCGTTCTTCTTAATTTCATTTCTGGCCGCGCTTGGCGGCGGCGTTGTTTCCGTGGGTAGTGACTTCAAGATGGCGATGCACATTCTTGGGGCCACCATCCGCGGAGCTCAATTGAAATATGGGCGCGGTAGCGGCATTCCCTTCGCCGCGATTGTCACGCAGATGGATCGCATGGGCGTGGGTGCGATTCCCATCATCATCCTGATGTCGACGATTGTTGGAGCGATCATTGCCCAGCAGGGTGCGTTTCAGCTGCGTTATTTCGGCGCCGAGATCTTCGTTGTCGATCTGGTGGGCATTCTGGTCTTGCGTGAACTCGGAGTGCTTCTGACGGCTATTATGATTGCCGGTCGTTCCGGCAGTGCGATCACGGCTGAAATCGGTTCCATGAAAATGCGCGAGGAAACCGATGCTCTCACCGTGATCGGTCTCAATCCGGTGGGCGTTCTGGTCTTTCCACGTCTTGTGGCGCTGGTTCTGATCCTGCCATTGCTTACCATCATTTCCGATCTCGCTGCGTTAATCGGGGCAGGCGGCGTCGCCTGGTTTTATTCCAATATTTCACCTGATGCTTTCATCAGCCGTTTGCACGATGCAGTCGCGTTGAACACTTACTTTGCAGGGCTTATCAAGGCTCCTTTCATGGCCATGATCATTGGGATTCTCGCTTCGGTAGAAGGCATGAAGGTAGGCGGAAGTGCGGAATCATTGGGCCGCCGCGTTACCGCTTCCGTTGTGAAGGCAATTTTCGTAGTTATTGTCGTGGATGGTTTGTTTGCCATGTTCTATGCGGCAATTGATTTTTAGATATTGCTTATGCTCCTTGTTTTTAATGGGCTCTTTGAGACACAGTTGCACAGAAAATTGACCCTAAGATTGTGTTCGGCGGTTCAGTCGGAAGCCAAGCTCGGTTAAAGAATGATTATGGAGAACGGCATCGACCATCAGCTGCAACCGCAGGGCGAAGTTACTCAAACGGCCGTGCCGATGATCTCGGTGCGCGACGTGACGGTATCGTTCGGACGTCAAACGGTGCTCGATAAGTTGTCTCTTGAGATTTACCGTGGTGAGGTCCTCGGTTTTATCGGCCCTTCGGGTTCGGGTAAATCTGTTCTGATGCGAACCATTCTTGGTCTCAATAAAAAGCAGTCCGGCGAGATCGAGATTATAGGTCGCAATATCGATCAGTTGAATGAGCTGGAAAAGATGGCCATCGATATGCGTATGGGCGTTCTGTTCCAGCACGGAGCTTTGTTTTCCGCGTTGAATGTTCTTGAAAACATTCAGGTTCCGATGCGCGAATATCTCGACCTGTCGCCTAAGCTGATGGACGAACTGGCGCGATTGAAGATTGATTTGGTCGGCCTGAAGCCGGATACGGCAGAAAAATTTCCGTCCGAACTCTCCGGTGGCATGATCAAGCGCGCTGCGCTGGCACGTGCGCTGGCCTTGGACCCCGATATTCTTTTTCTTGATGAACCGACCTCGGGACTCGATCCGATCGGTGCAGCGGAGTTCGATGACCTGATCGCCAACCTGCGGGATACGATGGGGTTGACCGTCTATATGGTCACCCATGATCTCGATAGTCTTTTTGCGATTTGCGACCGGATCGCTGTTCTTGGAGGCAAGAAAGTGCTCGTCAGCGGCACCATTGAAGACATGCTGACGGTGGACGATCCGTGGGTTAAATCCTATTTTCGGGGCAAGCGGGCGCGCCAGATCGACCCGTCAGCGCCCACGCGACGGCGGCCTGGCAGCCGCTTGCAGACTGGATAAAATATGGAAACTAAAGCCAATTACGTACTGGTGGGTGTCTTCACGCTGATCGTCAGCCTCTTGGCTTTCGCTTTCGTGTTCTGGATCGCCCGTTTCGGAGAAGCACGCGATTCTCTGGAACTCGATGTTCGTATCCCAGGCTCCGTTACGGGTCTTTCAATTGGAAGTCAGGTCCTGTTCAACGGCATCAAGGTTGGTGATGTTCGGGCGCTGCGTCTCGATCCCACCAATCCGGAAATGGTGATCGTAAAAACGCGGGTCAACGCGACAACACCCATTACTCGTTCGACCACGGCAACCCTTGGGTTTCAAGGGCTGACGGGGCTCGCTTATATCGAGCTGAAGGGCGGCCGCCTTGATGAACCCAATCTGCTGACAGAAGCCGAGAAGGGCGAAACGGTTGCCCGTATCGACGCCGATCCATCTTCAATCAACAATCTTCTCGCCACCGCGCAGGACATTGCGGCGCGCGCAAATTCGGTACTCAGTCAGCTGGAAGGCTTCGTGAAAGATGCTCGCGGACCGCTGACGGATACGATCAATAATACGAAGACTTTCACTGACGCGCTGGCGAAGAACGCCAACATCGTTGAGGAGCTTGGCAAGAACACTGGGAATATCAATCAGATTGTCACGGATGCGAAGGACATGATGGCTCGTCTGAATGCCGCTTCCGGGCGCGTCGATGCTATCCTGGCAAAAACAGACAGGCTTCTGTCGAGTGACGATAAGGACGGCGTTGTCGCGCAGGCAAAGGCAACATTGGAGTCCATCCGCCAGACATCTGACAATCTCGATAAACGACTGGGTCCGATCGCGGACAATCTTCAGCGTTTCTCCGGGCA
This sequence comes from Hyphomicrobiales bacterium, assembly GCA_900473915.1. GTDB lineage: Bacteria > Pseudomonadota > Alphaproteobacteria > Rhizobiales > Rhizobiaceae > Brucella. The sequence goes on from UCNG01000010.1 coordinate 149,285, forward strand.
GGGTTTGCGTGATGTGCAATCCGTGGTGGTGGATAGCCGCCGGTCCATTCAACGTATAGAACAGGCAATTACCGATCTTGAGCGCAATCCTCAACGCCTCATTTTTGGTGGCAAGGGGAATGTACCCCAGTATGACGGGAGGACGCGTCATTGATTTCCAAAGCCAGCTTTATTGACATGAAATCATATCGCACTCTTCGTCGTACAGCTTCAGCTTCTATCCTCCTCGGCATATTTCTTGCGGGTTGTGGGACAACAACGCCGCTCGATACTTTCAATCTCTCAGCACCGCAGCCCGGCGTGTCAGCGCCGAGCCGAAAGAATACGCAGTTGCTGGTTCCGACACCAAGCGCACTCAAGGCCCTTGATAGCGAGAATATCGTGGTAAGCTCTGCTCCGGGTTCCATTGAGTATCTGAAGGGTGCTCAATGGGGCGACAGGCTGACCAATATCGTGCAGTCACGTCTGGTACAGGCTTATGAGAATACCGGTGTGTTCGGCGGCATTGGCCGTCCAGGAGATGGGTTGGCAATCAATTATCAGATACTCACCGATCTGCGTATGTTCGGCATTCAGGCCTATGCCTCACCAAAGCTGGCAGTGGTCGAACTGGCCGTCAGGCTGATGAACGACAAGACTGGGGAGGTACGTGCGACCCGCGTGTTCCGGACAGCCATTCCTGTGAGCGGCGCGACAAACGCTGCCTATGTGAAGGCGCTTAATGCGGCTTTTGAACGGACTGCCAGCGAAATCGTGAGCTGGACGGTGGCGACGCTCTAAACTGAGGCAAATGGAATGATGAAAGGTCGGTGTGTTTCGCCGGCCTTTTTTATTGGGCAGAATAAACCGTTTTGATCTCTGCGAGACAAACAAAACGCGACCCGAGGGCTGCGTCAGACTGCTGACAAATCTTCGATAGCGGCAAATGATCTTAGACACACGGGTCGTGACAAATCCAAACCGCAGACCGGAATCAAAACCCCTCGATTTTTGACTGATGCCAAAAACGAGGGGTTTGTAATCAATCTGACGCGGCCCGAAGGCCGCGTTTCTTTGAATTCAGCTCTCAGCGGAGGCGACCGCTTGCATGCGCAAGCATGGTGTAAACCTTGCCGGTATCCGACGTGAGATAGGTACGCGTCACCATGTTGTCACGGTCGTTGCGGGCCACATCTTCCAGCAAACGCTGGAAGTCATCCATGTAACGGTCAACCGCGCGGCGGAATTCACCATCCGTCTGATACTTGCGCTTGATATCGTCAAAGGTCTGCTGTCCCTTCAGCGTGTAGAGACGACGGGTAAAGACATTCCGTTCGCCACGGCGATAACGATCCCACAACTCTACCGAAGCTTCGTGATCGATCGCACGCGCAATATCGACAGAAAGCGAGTTCAGAGATTCTACAACATGGCTTGGCGAGCGGGGCGTTGCGGTCGGCTGAACCTTCGGCTGCGCCGCTTCTTCTTCTTCGCGGGATGCGCGGGCAAGAAGATCGGATACCCATCCACGTGGCTTTTCGGCCTGGGTAGTTGCCTGCGCAGGCTGAGCCTTCGGTGCCTCGAAGGTGCGCTGACGCACTGCAACATCTGCCGGTGCCTGAACAGGCGCCGGGCGAACTGCTGCCGGTGCCGGACGCGAAACCGGACGGTCCGCACGGCTTTCACCGACATCCACCAGTCGGCCTGACTTGTTGACGATTTCCGCGAGTTCCTTGAGCGCGTTGATCTGTTCGCTCACGGCCTTGCGCATTGCTGTTGTCGTTTCCTTGGCTTCAGCAGGCATGTCGAGAACGCCGCGCTTCAGTTCGCCGCGGGTCGTGTTGAGTTCGTTGCGAATTTCGCTTGCGGTGCGGCGGATATCGTCGGTCGCAGCAGAGAACTTCTGTGCGGCCTGTTCCACGATTTCCGAAACGCTTTCGCGCATTTTCTCGGCAGACGTCCTTGTCTGGCCCTCGGCGCGCTGGAATGCGGACGTCACCAGTTCCTCGAAGGACTGCATCAGCTTTTCCACGCCTTCCGACTTCTCGACCAGACCGGATGCCAGTTTGTCGAGCGCCTGATGGCGATCTTCAAGCGTACTGACGAGGCCGTTCTGGGCCGTGTTGATCATGTCGGAAGCTGAGGAGAGAACCTTTCCATGCTCTTCGAAACGGTCGGCAATGTCTGCGATCTGCGACAGGGTGCTGTCGGAGAGTGCGCGCAACGTGCCGATATTGCTGTCGATCAGACCCGTGGAAGCCTGGAACATCTGCGCTGCACGATTCGTGTTCTCAACGAAGCTTGAAGTTGAGTCTACGAGACGACCGTCAATATCAGTGAGATTGCGCGTCGCGGCATCAATCAGCTTGCCCAGTTCGCCGTTCGACGCAGCAAGGCGGTCGATCAGCTCGCTGACATTATCGGAAAGACCCGTCTTGGCCTGCTGAACGGCGGCAATGGTTTCTGCCGTGCGGCTTGCAAGCGCGTTGACCAGAGCGGCATTTTCCGAGCGGAGCCTGTCGGTTGCGGCGTGGGTTGCTTCTTCAAGCTGTTGCGCCAGTCCGCGACCGCTGTCGGCAAGCCGCTGTACGAGCGGTTCTGCCGTATCGTTAAGGATTTTGGTGATTTCCTGCGAACGGGCCGCGAGGACAGCATTGAGTTCGCGCGTGCGCTCTTCCAGCGTAACCGCCGTCGTATCGGTGACTTGGGCGATACGTGCCTCGACAGAACCCAGTTCCATCGTGATGCGCGAGCCAATGTCGCCCAGACGCGTTGCAATCGCATCGGCACGTTCCGCGAGGCGGGCTTCCGTGCCAGCGAGATTGTCGGCAACGCTGGCCGAGAAGGATTCGCTGTGACCTGCAAGCGTTTCGCTCGTCTTGGAAGCTGTATCCGCGATACGAGACTCGATGGTGCTGAGTTCACCGGTGAGGCGGCTTTCGATTGCCTCAAGACCGCTTGCGATGGCGCTGGCGCGTTCATTGAGGCGGGCTTCTGTGCCAGCCAGATTGTCAGCGACGCTGGCCGCAAAGGCTTCGCTATGACCGGCAAGCGTTTCGCTGGTTCTGCTCGCCGTGTTGGCAATACGGGCTTCGATCGAGCCAAGCTCGCCGGTGAGGCGGCTTTCGATCTCGCCGAGACGACCGGCAATCGCGTCGGCGCGGTCACCAAGGCGTGCTTCCGTGCCGGACAGGTTGTCGATCAGGCGGGCGCTGAATGCCTCGCCAAAACCGTCCAGAGCTTCGCCAGCCTTGGCGGCTTCAGCCGAAAGCGTGCTTGCTGCCTCGCCAATCTTCTCACGCAGCGTGCCTGCAACGACACCAGCACTTTGTTCGAGCGCCCGGCGGACATTGTCGACACCGATAGCGAGTGCCTTTTCCATCGTTTGCGTGCGCTCTTCGATAATGCCGGTCTGGCCTTCGAATGCACGGCTGATGGTTGAGCTGCTGTCAGCAATCGCATTGTGCAGATTGGACGTGCGCTGTTCAAGAATATCGCCGTGATTCTGCAGTGTCTGGCTGAGCGAGGCAGTGCTTTCACTCAGCGTTGCGCGGATTTCCGCTGCACGGGTTTCTATCGTGCGCTCATGACCGTCCAGAATGCCGGCGAGGGCATTGTTGTGATCGTTCAAGACGGTGTGGAGGCCGTTGGTGCGTTCTTCGACCTGGCGAACATGTTCACCCAGAGCGGCGACGAAGGCATCGCGACCGGCACCGATGGATTCGGTCATGCTGCTTGCGCGTTCGTCAAGAATGCGTGCAAGCGTCTCCTGGTTGTCGGCAATGAGTGCCTGCAATGCATTAACGCGTTCATCGAAAGTGCGCGCCAGAACTTCACGATTTTCGTTGAAGTTATCGCGCATTGCGGCGGCGCGCTCATCCATCAGCTGAGCGAGCATGGCCTGATTGCCTGCGATGACCCCATGAAGTGCGGTCGCGCGCTCTTCCAAGGAGTTGGCGTGGTCTGCGAAGCTCGCATTGAGCAATGCGGAGTGACTTTCCATTGTCTGGCGGAGCGCGTTTGTCCGCTCTTCCAGAATTGCCGCATGGTTATCGGCAACCGAATTGAGCGCCGATGCGCTGGCATTCACGGCATTTTCAATGTCGCTCGTGCGGGCGGCAAGCGTATCGGCATGGCCGCGGATAACAGCAGAAACACGCTCGGTCTCGCCTTCCAGCGAAGCAGCCAGAGTATCGCGGCTTTCGGCCAGCTTGCCTGCGAAAGCATCAGCCTTTTCGCCAAGAATGTTGCCGACGCTTTCACCGATGGACGTCAGGTCTTCGCCGATCTTTGTCTTGGTTTCATCGATCATCGCGCTCAAGGACGTGCGGCCGCTGGAGAAGGTCTCAGCGATTTCACGGGTGCGAGCGATGAGATTTTCGTTGATCTGACGCGAGCGGGTCTCAAGGGCAGCATTGAGTTTTTCAGTGCTGCTGTCGAGGGCATGTGCACGGGCTTCGAACTCGGACAGAAGCGAGCGGCCACGTTCGGAGAGCGTGCTTTCGAGATTGGCGAGGCGGGTGTCGAATTCGCCGACCATGGATTGGGTTGCATTGCCAAGCAGGCTGGCGATGCCAGTCGTACGCTCGTCAAGAGCTTCTGCGAGACGATCGGATACCGTGCGCGACTGTTCATCAAGCGTCGCGATCCGCGTATCGAGCAGATTCGCGAAAGCTTCGCCCGATGTCGTGATGCGCGAGCCGATGTCGCCCGTGCGGGTCTCGATGGCTTCGGCAATGGCACCGCCGCTTTCATTGATGCTGCCGATCAGGCGTTCGCCCGATTCGGTGAGCAGGGTGCTCAACTGCTGCGAAGCCGACAGAACATTGTCGCGGATGATGTTGGAAGCGCTCGAAAGCTCTTCCTTCAGCTGTTCATGTGCTCCGGAGATGGACGAGCGCACACGCTCGGCGTGGCTGACCACGGCTTCGCGTTCGTTGCCCAGATCGCTGACGAGCGAACGAATGCGAACCTCGTTGTCGCTATAGGCGCGCTCAAGCTGGTTGACTTCCGATTGAACGAGCGTTTCCAGCTCGACTGCTCGCGCCAGGGTGCGCTCGATGCCTTCGTTCATGGCAGCGACTTCGCGGCGCACGGCTTGGCCAAGCGTCGAAACACGGTCGCCGGATACAGCTTCCGGCTGGAGCAGGCGCATGGCTGCTTCCGACATGCTGCGCGCGGCCATATGCATTTCCTGCGCACGCTTAACGAGTTGCGCGAAACCCCAGAACATGGCAACCGGAAGAGCTACACCCGCAACCACACCGAGACCAGCAGGCGAGGTGAAGAAGTCCTTCGTGGCCTGCAGGCTCGAAAAGACATCAGGATTGATGGCCTTGCTCAGAGCAACGCCGCCAGCAGCCCAGAGCACGCTAATCGCGGTCGTGGTCCAGAACAGCTTCGACGAGTTTTCCGTCACGCGGCGTGGAGCTGCGATGATTGCTTTTTCACTGCGGGAATCGTCGTTTGCAGGCGTGAAGGTAGAGGAGGCGACATTGGCAGCGGTCGCAATAGGCGCAGCGGAAACAGGCTTGCTGACAGGTTCTGGCGCTGGCGTTGCGGCCTTGGAGGTATTGGCAGGCTTGTGCTGAGTATTGGCCGTTGCTTGCGCAATAGGTCCGGCGGCTTTCACAACAGGCGGAACTGGCGGTGCTGCAGGCGTCGCTATTACCGAGGCAGTGGTGATGGTGGCCACTTTCGCAGCCGCTTCCACTGGCGAAACAGCGGCCGGTTCGGCCGTTTTCGTCTTCTGCTCGGCAACCAGCTCTTCAGCCGCGCGCGAAATCTGCTCTTCCAGATCATCGACGGAGAAGCCTTCATCGAACGCACTCAAGTCCATGTCGATATCAAGATCATCGCCGAAATCGATGTCGAGCGCTTGTTCCAGTGCCTTTTCAACCTCAAGGTCGAGCTTCTGTGCCTTGGATTTGGAAGCCATTGTTTGCCTACCTCGTACTCATTACTGTGACGGCCGGACCACAAAAATAGCCGTTACAAACTTTCTCCGCCATTTTGCATCGTATCGGCTAGCGTCTGTTAAGGAAATAGGCGTCTTTTGCCGATACCTAAAACTTTAAATACAAGGTTAACGGAAGCCGTATCAATTCGTGAAAATTCGACATTTCCGGGCTTCGGGACTTTACCAGCAAGTTGTGGAAATCGATCGTTGCTGTTTCCCTGATCCGAAAAGTCTCTGCAAGATTCTTAACAAAATTACCCGTATTGCGTGTATGCAACCCATTCTCGAAAGTCTGGATTGTGGAGGACGACCAAGGGATTCTATCCCTTATCCCTACTCTCCCTTACGGCATATCATATGATGCACTTTCGGCTGACGGCAAGGAAGAGTTTTCCTGTTGTGAAGACAACTGTTGGATTTCTCAGGCATGGTATCCCACACATGATGCATGACATAAAAGCGCAATCCTAGCCTTGGTTGGGAGGAAGGTTGAAACTATTTGCAGAACGCCGTATCTGCCATTCCGAGTTTATTTGCGTTTTCCGCCGAACCACTGATGGATGCTCAAATTAGGATCGCGGAATTTGCGTATTTCAAGGAATGAAGATGACGAAGATCGTATTCGTATCAGCTGATGGCGCGACACGGACCGAGGTTGAAGCCGATAACGGGTCAAGCGTGATGGAAGCTGCCATTCGCAATGGCATTCCCGGTATCGATGCGGAATGCGGCGGGGCCTGCGCCTGCGCAACCTGCCATGTCTATGTAGACGGCGACTGGGCCGACACTGTCGGTGGTCCCGATGCGATGGAAGAGGACATGTTGGATTTCGCCTATGAAGTTCGCCCTACCTCGCGCCTCTCATGTCAGATCCGCGTCTCGGATGATCTTGAAGGTCTTGTCGTGCAGGTGCCAGAGCGCCAGAACTAATGCATGTCTCCCAAAAGTGGGAACCGATTTTGGGACATGCATGAAAACAAAAACTTAAAGCGCGTCATATGCGTAAGATAAAATGCAACGCGCTTTAAGCCCAAAGAAAAGGTGATAGGTTGGGCGTTGAACCGCAGATCGACGTTGCAATTGTCGGTGCTGCGGACCTATCGCACATAATTTCAGGCCCGTTCTATTTGGATGCCTGCTGGGCGCGTTCAAGGCGGTAAGTCAACAAACGCGTGAAACGATTTTCGAAATTGATCGTTTCGACCCGGTCAAACTGCTGCTGCTGCTTGTCATGCGCCTCCATGAGACGCGCGGTCACTTTATCTATGTCGGCCCGCAAAACCGCACAATCCGGGCGAGTACGCAAACCGCGTATTTTTCGTTCCATCTCGCTTGCGAAGCTGCGTGCGATGACGATATGGCTTTCTTCGTGACGGCGAATATCCTGCAACAGCGTATCCCAGATCAAAGCCAATTCCGGCGTTGCCTTGCGACGTTGTTTCCAGCGGGGCAGGGATACCTTCGCGTGAACATTTACATAGACATCCTGCACCTTGCACGCCGTTCCTGGCGCGCGACCATAGCGCACTTTGGCATCGAAACGGATTTCGGCAGCACCCGGATGATGTTGACCAGTTTTTTTTAGGAAAGGCCCGTTACGGGAAAGAGCCTTGTCGAGGTCGGCTGCTGTTTTACCGCTCACGGTATAATAGTTGAATTTGCGAAAAATCGCTGCTGCTTCTGCCTGCGGGGTCAAGAGAGAAAGAATTGCACTGAGAGCCAGAACCTTCTTCTTTAAATTCATGTCCTGACACCTCTTTCTAAAACCGGTAAGAAATTCGCTTTTTTCTGCCGCGAGCATGGCATGCAATCGTCAAGAGAACTATAACGCCTCCGACAAAATGACTTTAGGCGAGGTTGGTTGCAACCTCGCCACGATCTAATGCCCGAAGAATTGGCACAGGAACATTTCGCTATGACGAAAGAATGGCATCTTGCTCACGGACGAAGTCTCCGATTAGGCGACAAGTCAGTGATCATGGGCATATTGAATGTCACGCCAGATTCTTTTTCTGATGGCGGCCATCATAACGATCTGGAGAAGGCCGTTGAAGCGGCGGGGCAGATGCTCGCTGATGGCGCGACAATCATCGATGTGGGAGGGGAATCGACCCGCCCCGGAGCTGCTGCCGTTGATGCCGAAACGGAAATCTCTCGTGTCGTTCCTGTCATCGAGGCGTTGGCAAAGAAATACGATTGCATCATTTCCGTCGATACTTACCGCGCGGCGACCGCGCAGGCTGCTGTCAATGCCGGAGCACATATCGTCAATGACGTCTGGGGACTCCAGCGTGAACCGGAAATTGCTCATGTGGCCAAAAAGACCGGCGCAGGATTGGTCATCATGCACACCAGCAGGGACCGGCTGGTTCTCGCCGATGTAATCGAAGATCAGTTCTCGTTCCTGAATATTTCGCTGGACATAGCGCGCAAGGCCGGCATCGACCCGTCCCATATCGTGCTCGATCCCGGTTTCGGTTTCGGCAAGAACAAGGATGAGGATGTTGCGCTGTTGGCCAGAGCGGATGAACTACAGAAAATCGAATTTCCGTTGCTGGTCGGCACATCGCGCAAACGTTTCATCGGCGGCATGACCGGCAGGGAAAATCCACTCGACCGTGACATAGGAACAGCGGCAACGTCGGTCGCATTGCGTTTGGCCGGTGCCGACATCTTCCGTGTTCACAATGTCGCTTTTAATAGAGATGCACTTGCCGTTGCAGATGATATCCTGCAATCCCGACGCAGTGAAAACAGAAAGTGAAGCCGTGTACACGATCCGAATGATGAATTGCGCATTTTTCGCGCACCACGGCGTTTTCGATGAAGAGCACAAGCTGGGACAGCGCTTTTACGTCGACGCCATTCTGGATGTCGATCCGGGAAACGCGCTGGAAAATGACGATATCGAGGGAACCGTACATTACGGTATCGCTTTCGCCGTCATTCAGGATATCGTCACAGGCCGTCAGCGCTATTTGATCGAGACGCTGGCTCTTGATGTCGCCAAGGCACTGGCTGCCCGGTTCCCGCAGGTAAAGCGCGCTGAAATTACTGTGCGCAAGCCGAACGCACCGGTTCCGGGTGTGCTGGATCATGTTGAAGTGACCGTGGTTTATCCGCAGTGACCACAGACAGACATTATCGCGCCTGGCTGGGGCTCGGCGGAAATATCGACGATCCGGTTGCTTCGATGGGTAAGGCCCTGCGCATCCTGAACGAACGAGCAGACACGAATATCGTCGCAGTTTCGCCGGTTTATCGCACGCCGCCATGGGGAAAGACGGACCAGGCGTGGTTTCACAATGCCTGCGCTGAAATCGAAACTGCGTTGCAGCCTTTGGATCTGATTGCGATCTGCCTCGACGTTGAGCGTTCCTTAAAGCGCGTCAGGCTCGAGCGATGGGGGCCACGCATTATCGATATCGACATATTGGCAATGCAGGACGATGCCGGACAAGCCATTAACATGGCAGACGCCAAGCTTGAGTTACCGCATCCGCGCATGCACGAACGGGCTTTCGTTCTGGTGCCTTTGAACGATATTGCACCGAGCCTTGAAATTGCGGGCCAGTCTGTTGCAGCCTGGAAAGCGAGGATCGAGCAATCCGGAATAGAAAAAGCCCGCACGGATGCGGGCTGGTGGCACGAATAGACTTCTTGTCAGTTCTTGGCGATGCTGCCGACAGCGATATTATCGACGCGCTTGAGATTCATGCCGATGACGGGAACCAGTTCCTTGTCGACGCGAACGGAAACCGTCACATTCATCGTGTTCGGATCGGAGATGCGCGCGAGCATTGCGCCATTGAGCTGCTTGCGGTTCAGGCCGAAAACCACCTTGTTGCCGCTGACAGACCCAGATGTAACGTCGAGCCCTTTGCCTTCCGCGCCATCATTGAACTTGCCGGAATAAGCCGAACCAACACGCGTTACAGTAGCTTTCATTGGCTGCGAGAAGACGCCGACGCGGCAAGTGCCGTCCAGTGTCATTCCGATGTTTTCATCCGGTGTCGAGCCAGCAAGATTGCAGACAAACTTCGTGCCCTTGTATTTTCCAGCGACGATTTCACCCGGACCTGACCATTGGCCTTCGATCGATTGAAAAAACTGCTTGTCCTTGTCGGCGGCCAGAACCGGCGCGGCGGAAAATGACACGGGCAGCAGCGTCAGGCAGGCGGCGATGCAATTCTTCATATTCAGCTCTGTCCCGGATTCACGACCTCAATCGGACGTCATTCCTAATCGTTGTTTTTCAGCATGTCACGACCAAAAGCCGGTCGTGCCTCGCAAACTGTCGGAAATTCCGACGCTGCCATAAGCCGGTCGATGGGGAAGGGCACGATTAGGAGAGTGTGCCGATACACCGGATCGCTCGATTCTAGCGCAGATTTCTATCTGTCCATAATCGTCGCGAATGGTTAATGCTTCGGAAAGATGGCGCTATTTTCCAGAATGCTTTTTATCGGTCCGTTCGCCGCTTAATCTTGCAAGATCACCGATAAAGTCGCCGATGCCAGGGCGTTTTTCCGCATTGAACGGAAATGGGCGCACGACATCCATCGCCGCTATTCCGATACGGGCGGTCATGAGACCGTTGACGACGCCTTCGCCCAGCTTGGCAGAAAGCCGGGAGGCGAGGCCATGACCGACAAGCTGTTGTATAACGCTGTCGCCCATGGCCAGCGTTCCCGTCACGGCCAGATGAGCGATGACCCGGCGGGCTAGTTTCACGAAGCCAAGCGTGCCGGGGCGCCCGCCATAGAGTTGCGAGAGCCGGCGGATCAGTCGCGCCGATTCGAAAATGACATAGCCAATGTCGACCAATGCACGCGGGCTGATTGCGGTGACGATTGAAACACGTTTTGAGGCATTCAGAATAAGCGCGCGCGCCTCGCGGTCGAGGGGGCGGAGAATTTCCGTTTCGGCGAGCTGGATCAAGTTCCGCCCATCAATAATATCGTCGGTCAGGCCATCCAGAAGCTGTCGTCCGCGCGCAGTTTCCGGCAAGCCCGCCGCAATCGAGCGCAGCGCATCCACGGCTTTTCTGGCTGCTGCCATATCGTCACGTTCCGCCGCATCTGCCGCATTTTTACGAAGATGCTGCACGGAAGCGAGACGACGGAGCGCAAATAATTCGCGAACGACGATAGCAATAAAGGCGGCGAGCGCGATCATAGCGACACCCAAGGCCGTCCAGCCGAGCCAGTCCGCGCGGGAAAACAGCGCCCGGATAAGGTCTTCGGTCCAGATGCCGACAGCGAATGAAACAAGGATGCCGAGTGCCCCGAAAAGTATTGTGCCGAGCGACCAGCCCTTGCGTTCAGGCACTTCTAATGACGGATCGAGAATTTCCAGTTCCGCGGCTTCCTCATCACTCAATGCAAAGACATCCGGTTGTGACACTACCGCGTCAAGGTCGCGCACTGCACGAGGACGGCGAGGTGTTTCTTCCACTGCTTCAGGGCGGGCCGAAGGCTGGTTTACCGCAAAGGATACTGGTTTGCGCGGCGTCTTATCAGTCATGCGAGACGGTCCCCAATCAGAAACTGCAAGGCGCGATCCAGCCTTATATGCGGAAGGGAAAGCGTTATGCCTTCGGCCGTACGCTCAAGCCGGGGCGGACGAAAACGCACGAAGCGAATAGTCGGCTCGTTTTCAGCAAAGGACTGCTCGAAGATTGCATTGGGATTTTTTGGCAAGTCACCGGGAAATATGGCGGTTTCACTTTCACCATCGAATAGCTGGCCGTCGATCTTTTCGCCTTTCAGCGGCGTGCCGACGATGACAGGTAGGGTCTCCTTGCCCTGCGTCACCGTTGCCTCGCGGGTGGCGCGTACTGCCGCCATGGCCAGAACATCAATATCCGCGCCGGAAAAATCGGCACGTTCGATGGCTCGTTCCACCAGTCGTCGCACGATAGCTTGCAGACGGTCGTGACTTTCATGATGCAAGTGGTCGGCTTTGGTTGCGGCGACAAGAATACGCCCGATCCGGCGCTGGATCAGGCCAGTCAGCAGGTTCGAACGGCCGGGCCGGAAGCAGGACAGAATATCGGTAAGGGCGCGTTCCAGGTCGGCAACAACTGCGCCGCCCGCATTCATCGCCTGCATGGCATCGATAAGCACGATTTGCCGGTCGAGCCGCGCAATATGTTCGCGAAAAAACGGCTTGATGACATAGGTTTTATAGGCTTCGTAGCGCCGTTCCATCATGGCGCCCAAGGAACCCGGCTTCAGATCGTCGGGTTTCAGGTCTGGAAGTGGAGCAAATGTCAGGGCAGGCGAGCCCTCAAGGTCGCCCGGCATCAGGAAACGCCCGGGCGGCAAGGTGGATAGTGCACGCTCATCAGCTTTGCCTGCACGTAAGTAAGCTGTGAAGCTTCTGGCAAGGCGCTGTGCAGTCAGTTCATCTGCTTTTTCAGACGCTTTGACGAGGGAAGCTTCAGCGATCCATTCCTGAGCCAGATCCTTGTGCGTCGGCTCGTGAGCCAGAGCAAAGGAGTCCGCACTGAATTCGGCATAGGATTTGCCAAGCAGGGGCAGGTCGAGCAGCCACTCGCCGGGATAGTCGACAATATCGACCGAGAGTTTGCCGGGCGACAACCATCGTCCCCAGGCGGAGGCGGATTCATATTCGATAGTCAGGCGCAATTGCGAAATTGCACGAGTGGAGTCTGGCCAGATGCGCTCATCGATCAATGCCGACAGATGCTCTTCATATTGAAAGCGAGGGACCGCATCGTCCGGCTGCGGTTCGAGCAGTGCACGCGAAATGCGGCCTGATTTATAGGCTTCGAACATCGGGAGCCTGCCGCCGTGCAGCATATTATGGACGAGGGCTGTGATGAAAACCGTCTTTCCCGCGCGAGACAATCCAGTGACGCCAAGCCGCAATGACGGAGATAGAAGTCCGGTCGCACGATCTGCCAGCGTATCCAGTGCGATCTTTGCTTCGTCGCCAATACTCGTCAGCTTAGCCAATTATCCCTCGCCGAATTCGGTGCTCTGTCAGCGCTATAGATAGGGGCGAGCCGGCCGTCTTGGCAAGGAAGGTCACTGCACTTACGGAAAATCTATTGGGGCAGGATGAAGCTTTCGAGATAGCCTGTGCCGCGCTCAAGCTCACCCAACGACGTGGGGAATGTGATATTCGCCAGTGCTGCTGTTGGAAAACCTGCGCTAAGTTTCAGAAGACCGTCCTTGTTGCCATCGCTACACAGGGCGAGTGCGAGATCTTCAATGCTGGGATTGTGCCCGACGAGCAGGAGGGTGGGCACATCGCCATATCTGCGTATTGATTGCATATAGTCGGCCGCCCCGCCGCTATAGATCGCGTCATCAATGATGGGTTCCGCCTCGATCTTCAGTCGTTCCATGATGCCGTAAGCAGTTTCTCTGGTCCGACGCGAACCGGAAAGAACAACCATATCAGGATAGAGGCCGACAGACTTCATAGTCCTTGCAAGCCGGTCGAGTGATGTTTTTCCTTCCTCATCCAGCGGGCGGTCGAAATCCTTCATTCCAGGTTTTGCCCACATGGCTCTGGCATGCCTTAGGAGAAGCAAACGACTCATCTGTAACGTTCCAATTTGTGTGATTGCGAATTTTCTTGCCGCATTTTGAGCGCAAATGGGCGCTGTTGGCGTTCATTCTCGCGATTTTTTGATGTCTGTCAGCAATATTCACAGCCTCGGTCTGCCTAATTGTTGGGCGGGCCATGCGTCCTAAGGTTGATGTTCGTTTCGTCTGGAATTTATATGCGGTTTGCCTGTAATTGTTTGAAGTCATTTCCAAAGTCTAACCAATGAATTTTCCCGGAGAATTTTGAATTGCTTAATTTTCATGCAAAATCATACAAAACTGATGCACTAAAAAGTAGTGAGATACGCTTGTTTGATGTTGTGTCCTTGTTGCTATGGAACTATATAACCGCTCGCGTCTCCTAGATGTGGGGTGATTCAGAATGAGTGAATTGATCGACCTTGACTATAGGCCCACTGAAGACGAGCCGTTCATGAATGAGCGGCAGAAGTCTTACTTTCGCGCGAAACTGATCGCGTGGAAGAATGATATTCTGCGAGAAGCGCGCGAAACGCTTGAGGCGCTACAGCAGGAAAATGCCAACCATCCCGACCTGGCGGACAGGGCATCCTCCGAAACGGATCGGGCAATTGAGCTACGAGCTCGCGACAGACAGCGCAAATTGATATCCAAAATTGACGCAGCCTTGAGCCGCATCGATGAAGGAACATATGGCTTCTGCGAGGAAACGGGAGAACCTATCAGCTTGAAGCGGCTTGATGCGCGTCCGATCGCTACGCTTTCCATCGAAGCGCAGGAGCGTCATGAGCGTCGTGAGAAAGTCTATCGCGACGATTAGAGCCTTAAGGCTGTATCCTTGCATCTTACCTTTCAAGAATCGGATCTGATTTTTGGGTAGATGCGGCTGGGGCGTTTCCGGTTAAAACAGAATAGTTGGAAACCGGTTCCCATTTTTGAGGACATGCTCCAGTTTCGAGACGGTTTAAAAAATTTAGGCTGCGGTTTCCGCAGCCTATTTTCTTAGTATCGAGATAAGCTTTAACGGAAACATCAGTTTCTGCGAATTTCATCCTTGGTCAATTCACCGAGAAGCTTTTCCATTTCATCCTCGATATCATTCCCGGTTCTCTCTTCAGCAGCGTCATCCGCTGCGGAAATATCAAGCGAACTGAGAAGCTCATTTTCGAAGAATTCAGTATCGAACGAAGCCTCTTCCTTGGTGGTCTCGTTGGTAGTGCTCTGTGATCGGATGTCTGCAGTGATTGCGTCATGCAATGCGTCGCCGAGATCGAGCAGATCGTCGTCTGCCGTTTCTGTCGAGGCAGCCTCTGGTTCCAATGATGCGGGGGCTGCCACCGCAATTTCCGGCTCGATCCGCTGGGGTTCGGCGGGGGGAGTGAAGGCTGGCGTGGCAGTCGAGGAGACTGTCGGGCCCGTTACGTCGAGCGTTGGGGATTTGTCGGCAACAGTCGTTTCGCGTTCTGGAATGATGCTGCCGAGATTTGCAGAAGCGACCGAAGCCGTCGTTGCAACGCTGGCTGCGGCGGTGGCCGTGCCCGATGAGGTTGAGCTCAGAACGCCGCGGGAAACCTGGCTCAACGGATAAGCAGGATGGGCGCGGGTTGATTGCGGTTGGGATTGTGCGGGGCGGGGCGGTAATACCGTCCGTGGCTGCGGCGGATAGTTCGGTGCCGGGCGCGGTTGTGGACGCGGCTGGACCGTTTGGCTGGATTTCGGCTCTGCAGCTGGCCGCGGCGGGACAGGTGCGGTGGGTGCCTGCGGAGTAGCACGAACAGGCGAAGCGGCTTGCTGCACGGGCGCTTCCGGCTGTGCTTCAGGCTTGCGATAAACCGGCGTTTCGATTGCCGAAGTCAGCTGGATTGCTTCATCATTCCCTTCAGCCTGTGGTGTGTGCAGCGAAAGAGCAGGGCGCTCCGCCTTTTCGTTCGTCAGGGTTGCCTCATGCTGCTTGAAGCGCTCGATGTGTTCGGGCTCTATACGTGAGGTCTGGATGCGGACATGGGCGCGCGATTCCATGATGATGTTTTGTTCGACCACCACATCGGTGGGGCCGCCAATAAGCAGAAGGTGTTCCACATCATCACGACGGATCAGAACAAGCTTGCGCTTGCTGTCGACTGCTGCGGCGTCCATCACCGAAAGACGCGGCTGGCGCGTGCGCCCGTTAGCGACGAAAGTTCCCCGGCTGAAACGACGAATGATACTGAGAACAACGAAAATTCCGCCAAGAATGATCGCAAATATCAGGACGAAGCCAACAATATTAGCCGTGCTCTCTCCAACGATGCCGGTGAGCCATTCCTTCATGCGGATACCCTCTTATACAATAAACGAAAAACTTGCGATGAGCGGAGACTGCGTTTCCCCTACACTCCGCGTCATCACGTGGCTGGTACAGTAGTTGAATTTTTCTGGCTTGGGAATGTTTGTTCGAATTGCGGGAAATATATGATCCCCAGGCAAAACAGTGCAAAAAAGTCCAATTTGGGCTGTTTCGGTGCACCAATGCTTGTGCTGCTCGCCAATTAAAGCATTCTGCGAATCGGATATACCCAGACATATTGGCTGAGCCGCGCCACGCGGCAGCTGAATTGCGCAGAAAAGCGCATTCGAGAAAATCGGATATGCGGATGATTGAAATGACGTCCTGGCTGATCGAAAAAACAAATGGCGTGCAGCAGCCATTTGATACCCAGCCACGCAACATGAAAGGGCAACTGGCTTGATGTCGCGACAGACGGACAACGCCTATCCGAAACCCCTTGTAATGCCAAAGCGCAACCGCAGCGGAGCCCTTCTACTGCTGATCGTCGGCGTCCTCCTGACTGTCGCAGCAATCGCCTATTTTCTGTTTCGCGATCAAGTTGGAGATGGATTTGCCCTTGTCCTTATGGGCATTCTGTCCATGGTTGGCGTCTTTTATCTCTTCGGCGCGGCAACAGGCCTGATCCAGTTCAGCCAGAAGAACGGCGAGCAGGATCTCGCTCATTCCTTCATGGATTCGCAGCCGGAAGGAACAGTTATTTCCGATGCGCGGGGGCAGATCGTTTACGCCAATCAGGCTTATGCGGTGATGACCGGCGTTGCGAATGCGGAAGGCGTTCGCTCGCTCGATAATGTGCTGACGGCAGAACCGGCAGCATCGGATGCCATTTATCGCCTGACCAATGCAGTCCGCGATGGCCTGTCGGCACAGGAAGAAGTGCGCCTTTCCGGCGGTCTTTCCCGAGAAGGACATGGTTCGCTGGCACCGGTCTGGTATCGCATCAAGGCGCGCCCCATCGAGGCGGGACAGGAGTTTAAAAGTCCGCTCGTCGCCTGGCAGATTGCGGATATTTCCGACGAGCGTGCGGAGCAGGAGCGTTTCTTTCAGGAACTTCAGGAAGCCATCAATCATCTGGACCACGCGCCAGCCGGCTTTTTCTCCGCTGATCCTTCGGGCCGGATCATCTACCTCAATGCGACGCTTGCCGAATGGCTTGGCGTTGATCTGACCCAGTTCACGCCCGGATCACTGACGCTCAACGATATCGTGGCGGGCAGTGGAATGGCGCTCATCAAGGCGGTGAAAGCCGAACCGGGCACGAGCCGCAACACGGTCATCGATCTCGACCTCATCAAGCGCAACGGACAGAGCCTCGCCGTTCGCTTCTATCACCGTGTTCAGGCCGCACGCGATGGTACACGCGGGACGAGCCGCACCATCGTTCTGGATCGTGCGGAGGGTGAAGATTCGTCAATGGCGCTGCGCTCTGCCGAAGTGCGCTTCACGCGATTCTTCAATTCGGCTCCGATGGCCATCGCGGCAGTTGATGCGGGCGGGCATATTTTGCGCACCAATGCACGCTTCCTCGATATTTTCGCGCCCGTTGTCGATCGCGATGCGATTGACGGCAATGCGAAACTTGAAATCGTTGTGCATGAACGCGACCGCGAAACTTTCAACAGGGCGCTGGCTGCCGCCTTTGCAGGGCAAGCCAGCATTTCCCCCGTCGATACGGTGTTGCCGGGCAATGAAGAGCGGCACATCCGCTTTTATATGAGCCCCGTTACCGACCTGGGCGGCGAGCGCGCCGAAGAGGCAGCGATTATCTCCGCCGTAGAGACGACCGAGCAGAAAGCTCTCGAAAACCAGATGGCGCAAAGCCAGAAGATGCAGGCTGTCGGCCAGCTCGCAGGCGGTATTGCGCATGACTTCAACAATGTCCTGACTGCGATCATCATGTCGTCGGACCTGCTGCTGACCAATCATCGTGCGTCCGATCCGTCTTTCCCGGACATCATGAACATTAAGCAGAACGCCAACCGCGCCGCCTCTCTTGTGCGCCAGTTGCTGGCGTTCTCGCGCCGTCAGACGTTGCGTCCGGAAGTCCTCGACCTGACTGACGTTCTGGCCGATCTGCGCATGCTTCTCGCGCGCCTGGTGGGCAAGGATATCGAGCTGAAGATCGATCACGGACGCGATCTGTGGCCGGTCAAGGCCGATCTCGGACAGTTCGAACAGGTTGCCGTCAATCTGGCGGTCAACGCGCGCGATGCCATGCCGGAGGGCGGTGAAATCACGCTTCGTACCCGCAATGTGCCGATGCAGGAAGCTGCAAAGCTTCAATATCGCGATCTGCCGGAAGCGGATTATGTTGTGTTTGAAGTCGAAGACACCGGCACAGGCATACCCGCAGACGTGCTTGAAAAGATTTTTGAGCCATTCTTCACGACGAAGGAAGTAGGCAAGGGCACAGGCCTCGGTCTGTCGATGGTCTATGGTATCATCAAGCAGACCGGCGGCTTCATCTATTGTGATTCCGAAGTCGGAAAAGGCACGACCTTCAAGATATTCCTGCCGCGCCTCATCGAGGAAAAGCGCGCCGACGATGCGCCTGTCGTCGTGAAGGAAAAGAAGGTCGAGAAAGCAACCGATCTTTCCGGTTCCGCAACAGTGCTTCTTGTGGAAGACGAGGATGCAGTCCGCATGGGCGGGGTACGTGCGCTCCAGTCGCGGGGTTACACGGTCCACGAAGCGGCTTCCGGCGTCGAAGCGCTTGAGGTGATGGCTGAACTTGGCGGCGAGGTCGATATTGTTGTGTCGGATGTGGTCATGCCCGAAATGGATGGCCCGACGCTTCTACGCGAGTTGCGCAAGACGCATCCGGACATCAAGTTCATTTTCGTGTCGGGCTATGCGGAGGACGCCTTTGCACGCAATCTTCCAGCCGATGCAAAATTCGGATTCCTGCCGAAGCCGTTTTCGCTCAAACAGTTGGCCACTACAGTTAAGGAAATGCTGGAGAAGCAGGATTAATGCTTCGACGAGGCTTCGATCATAATGCCTGAGGGCAATATTGCTATTCTCGGCGGCGGCCCGTCTGGCCTGATGGCCGCCGAAAGACTGTCGGTGCGGGGATACCGTGTGACGGTGTACGAGCAGATGCCCACGATTGGCCGCAAGTTCCTGCTTGCGGGCAAATCTGGTCTCAATATTACGCATTCGGAGTGTTTTGCGGCTTTCGCAAAGCGCTTCGGCGCCAGTAGCGATCGGCTCCTTCCAGCATTGACTGTTTTCGGTCCGACGGAATTGCGAGCCTGGGCCGATGGTTTGGGTGCTGATACTTTTGTGGGGTCATCCGGTCGCGTTTTTCCCAAAGCAATGAAGGCGTCGCCGCTTCTGCGGGGCTGGGGGAAACGTCTTGAAGAACAGGGCGTTCGGATACTCAAACGGCATCGCTGGGTTGGTTTCAAGGGCAACGACCTTCTGATCGATACCCCGGATGGCGTTGAGGCGATTGCATGTGACGCCGCGCTTTTTGCTTTTGGCGGTGGAAGCTGGCCGAAGCTCGGCTCGAATGGACACTGGATCGACGAGTTTCGACGCAAATCAATAGACATCGCGCCTTTCCGCCCCGCCAATTGCGGGTTTGATGTTGCCTGGAGCGATTTCTTTGCTGAACGCTTTGCCGGGGAGCCAGTGAAGTCCGTTACCGCGACATCCGATGCAGGTACGATACAGGGCGAGTTTGTCATTACGCGCGGTGGAATCGAAGGAAGCCTCGTTTATGCGCATTCCGCAGCACTGCGCGACAGCTTGGAAGAAAACGGGAGGGTGTCTTTAACGCTCGATCTTGTTCCAGGGCGAAGCCTCGAGCGACTGGAAAACGATATTGCCCGGCAGGATGCGAAGCTCAGCCTTGGTAATCTCTTGCGCAAGAGCGCTGGCCTGACAGGTGTGAAAGCCGCCCTCGTGACGGAATTCACGCGTAACAAAAATCCAAAAGAGCTGGCCCGTGCGATCAAAGCGCTTTCGGTGCCGCTTCTTCGTCCGCGCCCGCTTAGTGAGGCGATTTCATCGGCAGGTGGTATTCGCTGGCACGAAATCGACGAAAATTACATGCTTCCAAAGCTTCCCGGCATCTTCGTCGCCGGTGAAATGATTGATTGGGAAGCTCCGACGGGCGGTTATCTGCTGACAGCCTGTTTCGCGATGGGGCGCGCTGCAGCCGATGGAATTGATGCATGGATCAAGGCCGGAAATACGCGTGGCCCGAGTTAAGTCAACGCGATCTTGACCGGCCGCAGGCTAATGGCATTGAATGCATGTCGTCCGGGAAGGGAAAACGCGCGCGATGTCAGACACGCAGTCCGACAATCAACAAGCTGGTGAGCTCCATGTCAAAGTCGCCCGCAAGGTCGACATCGTGGTTATTGGAGCAGGGCAGGCCGGGCTTTCTTCGGCCTATCATCTGAACAAGCTCGGGCTGGACGGCGAGCGGCAATTCGTGGTTCTCGATAAGGCTCCAGGACCGGGCGGAGCATGGCAGTTTCGCTGGCCATCGCTGACGCTCAGAACCGCGAATGCCATTCACGATCTCCCCGGCATGAAGTTGGAGGACGTTGTCGAACCAACCAATGGCGAGGTGCGGGCATCGGTCGCCGTCCCGCAATATTATCGCGCATATGAGGAAGCGTTCGATCTTCCTGTGCACCGGCCCGTCAATGTCAAGGTCGTTTGCGATCGCGGCGAACGGCTTCGCGTGGAAACGGATCAGGGCAACTATTCCGCACGGGGGATCATCAACGCAACAGGCACCTGGGAATCCCCTTACATCCCATCTTATCCGGGTGCAGAGCTGTTCAAGGGACAACAGCTTCACACGCGCGATTATCAGTCGGCGGACGTCTTCAAGGGCAAACGTGTTCTGGTTGTTGGCGCGGGTATTTCTGCTGTGCAGCTTCTGGATGAGATATCGCGCGTGACTGAAACCGTGTGGGTTACACGCAAAGAGCCCGCTTTCCGTGAGGGACCATTTACACCGGAACTCGGTCGTGCCGCCGTCGCCTTGGTTGAAGAGCGTGTGCGTCGAGGTCTGCCGCCGGGATCAGTTGTTTCGGTAACAGGTCTGCCGTTGACGCCCGCAATCGAAGCGGCCCGCGCTCGCGGCGTGCTGAACCGGCTGCCGATGTTCAACGAAATCACCGAAACGGGCGTTCGTTGGGAAGATGGAACCGAACAATCCTTCGACGTGATTTTGTGGTGCACTGGATTTCGCAGTTCGCTGGATCATCTGGCGCCGTTGCAGTTGCGCAATCTTGAAGGCGGGATTCTCATGACCGGACGTCTGGCGACACAGGTGGCTGCCGATCCCCGGGTTCATCTGGTTGGCTATGGTCCGTCAGCTTCGACCATCGGAGCAAACCGGGCCGGTGGCGCTGCTGCCCGGGAATTGGCAAGCTATCTTGGCTTGGTATGATCTGATGCAACGATTATGTGCGAGGGGCGGCATGAAGCGCATCTTGAAGTTTGTCGGTGGTCTTCTGTTTGCCATCGTGTTGGTTGCAATGCTCTGGCTTTCGATTCGACCGCCTGAATTGTTGCGCGTCGGCACCGGCTACGCCGCCAAGATCATCTGTTCGAATGTTTTCATTGCTGGCCGGGATGCCGAGACCGTACTGGCAGACGATGTCCAGGCGCCGGGGCATCCGCTGCTGCGATTTTTGAATGTTTCCGTCGACAAGAATAGCAACAGCGTGACGGTGCGGATTTTCGGCTTTTTCGCACCGAGCACCGCTACCTATCGGCAGGCACTTGGATGCGCGAATATTCAGCAGGATGACTTGCGGCCAGAACTTCCAACCGGGCCGCAAGTGCCCGCGGAACCACTCCAAGTTCAGGCCGATCCGGCAGTGCAGGCCGTGATCGAGGATCAGGCTCTGGCTGGCCCCGGCATGCGGGCGATAGCTGTTATCCGCGATGGCAAACTGATCGCCGAGAATTATGGCGCGGGCTTTAGTGCCGATACGCCTTTGCTCGGCTGGTCAATGACCAAATCCGTCATGGCGACACTGATCGGCATGCGCATTGCCGAAGGACGTATGGCGATGGATAGTACCGGCCTGCTGTCGGAATGGAAAAGCGATGATCGGGCAAAGATCTCGCTTGCCAATCTGATGGCGATGACCAGCGGCCTGCGCTTCGACGAAGACTATGGCACTGTGGCAGATGTCACGCGCATGCTCTATCTGGAGCCGGATATGGCCGGCTTTGCTGCATCCTTGCCGCTGGAGGCAACGCCTGGCACGAAGTTCAACTATTCAAGCGGAACAGCCAACATCTTGTCAAAGCTCTTCATGGATAGTTTCGACAGCCGTGAAGAAGCTCTCATTTATCTGCGGCTGGCGCTTTTCGGCCCGCTAGGGATGCGCAGTACCATTCTGGAGGCGGATCAAACCGGTATTTTTGCCGGTTCCTCCTATATGTACGCGACGGCGCGTGATTGGGCTCGCTTTGGCGCGTTTCTCGCGGATGACGGAAAGCTCTACGGAAGACAGGTTCTGCCTGTCGACTATGTTTCGTTCATGCGGAAGCCCACGCCAGAGTCGGAAGGGCGTTATGGTTCGGCGCAGGTCTGGTTGCAGATCGGCGGTGTGAAAGCAGGTGAGAACGGTATTCCGGAAGATGCATTCTGGATGTCCGGGCATGACGGGCAAAGTGTCATGGTCGTTCCTTCGATGCATCTTGCGGTGGTTCGTCTCGGCCTGACGCCATCACGGTCAGGCTACAACGTTCAAAAGCTGAACGCCAAGATTATTGAGGCTGTCCAACAGGGGCGTTGATCGTCAGTTTGCGGAAATCATTGCCGCTCGGATTCTGGAACGCGCTAAGGCCAAATTCCGGCATCACCGCATAGAGGTGATCGAAAATATCTGACTGGATCTGCTCGAAGGACGCCCAGACAGTTGTGTTCGTGAAACAGTAAATTTCGAGCGGCAATCCGTCGGGCGTCGGGTCCATCTGACGCACGAGTAGGGTCATTGCCTTGTGCACGCCGGGATGATTGCGCAGGTAGTTTTCCACATAGGCGCGGAACGTGCCGATGTTGGTCACCTGCCGTCGATTGACAGGATTCTTGGCGCGATCGCCAAGCCTTTCGTTCCATTCGGCGATTTCCCTTGCTTTCTTCGGCAGGTAATCGGCGAGCCAGTCGACCGAAGCGAGTTTTGTCTGTTCCTCATCCGACAGAAAGCGGATCGTATTCTGATCGATGTAAAGCGCGCGCTTGATCCGTCGCCCGCCGGATTCCTGCATGCCGCGATAATTCTTCATCGGTTCGGTGATGAGCTTCCGGATCGGAATGGTGGTGATCGTCTTGTCGAAATTCTGCACCTTGACGGTATAGAGCGCAATCTCCGTAACGTCGCCATTGGCGTCGAGGTTTTTCATTTCGATCCAGTCGCCGACACGAACCATGTTGGACGAAGCGATCTGCATACTGGCGACGAGCGAAAGCAACGTATCCTGGAAAACGAGGATCAGCACTGCCGCCATGGCGCCAACGCCTGAAAGAAGGATAACTGGGGATTTGTCCAGCAATGTCGCAATGATAAGTACCGTCGCGACTATATAGACCGCCAGCTTGGCGACCTGAATATAGCCCTTCATGGGGCGGAATCGCGCCTCCGGGCGACGGTGATAGAGCGTATCGACAAGCCCGAACACCGAATTAATCGCGAGTGCCAGCGTCAATATGATGAAGGCTATCGCGACATTTCGAATGACGGTGATGACGCCTTCCGGCAGCCCCGGCACAGCCATGATCCCGGATGAAATGATCAAAGCGGGGACAATATTGGCAAGCCGGCTGATGACACCATGCTTTTTAAGCTCTTCGTCCTGTCCGAAAGATGTTTTCTGGACAATACGATCCAGAAGTTTCAACAGGATGGCTTTGATGAGAAAATTTGCAATAAATGCTGAAAGGAATAATCCGCCGAGAGCAGCAAGCGTTTCCGCCCAAGGATAAGCGATCAGGAATTCCGACAATATTCTTTCCCGTTAAATGGTTTGATATGGACTTTTATTGTTGCGTAGCGTGGTTGCGTGCTGAATTCAACCATAGGGATGCGTTTTGCTCACGCGAAAACCCCGGCTGGAGCGCCGGGGATTTGGGTTTTAGCCTGTTATGGCGGAATTTGTCGGCTTCTTACTGTGCAGGCGGTGGTGATGCTGGTGCGGGCGTTGTGCCATTTGCAGGCGCCTCCGTGGCCGGAGCGTTCGTCTCGGTTGCAGCAGACGGGTCGGCTACGCCATCAGCAAAAAACTTCGAACGGTCAAAGGCCGGTGCGTCATTCAATTGCTGCTTGTTGGCCTTGATGACCAACCATGTTTTTCCGTCACTGCGCGTGGCGAGTTGAAGTTGGTCAGGGCTGACCGCCACATCTTTTTCACCGACGCCAAGGAAACCGCCTACACCGATGACAGCTGCTTCGATCTGCCCATCAGGGCTGGCGATCAGGTCATTCAGCTTGCCGACCGATTGGGCGTCCGGTGCATCGCTTTCATAGACGCTTTGCCCGATGAATGAGGAGACAAGGAGTTGGCCTTCCTTGGGTTCCACAAAGCCAACCTTGCCGGTTTCTCCGGTCATAGGCTTGCCGAACATGTCCTTAGATGAAACCGGCATGTCTTGCGTGGTTGCAGGGGCTTCCGCCGGAGCAGGCGAAGGAGCTGTTGTTTGGGCGAGAGCCGATCCCCCAATCAGCAATGCACAGGTCGTTGTCAGAAGTGTAGTTTTGAACATAACCATCTCCTTGATACGTTCCGGTTACATTATCCGAACGCTGAAATAGTCACTTCGTTCCAAAATTCATTCCAATTCAGTGGCCGTTACAGTTCTGATTATGGGGGAAGATCTTTCCTCTACTACCATTTGGCAAACCAAAAGCCCGCGCGAGGCGGGCTTTCAGCATTGCTGGTTTTACCGGCGATTGAGGTTTTAGCTGCAGCCGCTCGTTGCGCCGCAGGTGTCGCACTTCAGGCAAGTGCCGTTACGCACCATGGTGAAGTTCTGGCACTCGGTGCAGCTGTCGCCCGTATAGCCCTGCATCATTGACTTGATGCGGCGGTCGGCTTCCAGCTTCTTGGCGGCACTGGCGGTTTCGGCGCGGGCCGAAGCGGCGTCTGCGGCAGCCTTGTCCGAGAACAGTTCGGTTGCCGATGCGCTCTCCTGCTGTTGCGCCGGTGCAGGCTGTTCCTCAAACTCACGCTTGAAGGCCGTTGCGCCATCCGTGACCAGGCCGATTGTTGCCGGGCGATTGCCCGCCGGAGCGGATGATTTCAAGGTGGTGACGTTGGAAGCCTGCGGCGCAGAGCTCGTCGATCCTTTGGCTTCGTTAGACGAGTTCGTCACCAGAGTAGGCTTGTAACCGCGCGTCCACCCGGTGGAAACCAGATTGGTCTTGCCTTCCTTGATGCCCTTGCCGAGCGCCGTATTGCCGAAATCGCTGGTGTCGACATGGGCGAGGTCGTTGCGACCGAGATAGGACACAGCCAGTTCGCGGAAGACATAATCGATGATCGACGTCGCGGTCTTGATGGCATCGTTGCCGATAACCATGCCGGCCGGTTCGAATTTCGTGAAGGTGAAAGCCTCCACATATTCTTCCAGCGGCACGCCATATTGCAGGCCGAGCGATACGGCAATGGCGAAGTTGTTCATCATTGCGCGGAAGGCGGCACCTTCCTTGTGCATGTCGATGAAGATTTCGCCGAGGCGCCCGTCACCAAATTCGCCCGTGCGCAGATAGACCTTGTGTCCGCCGACGACTGCCTTCTGGGTATAACCCTGACGGCGGTTCGGAAGCTTCTCACGTTCATGGACGATCTTCTCGACAACCTTCTCAACGATGCGTTCGGTAACCTGAACAGCACGAGCGGCTGCCGGTGCTTCAATCAGCGCCTCGATGGCATCGTCTTCGTCCTCATCATCTGCAATCAGAGATGCATTGAGTGGCTGGGACAGCTTCGAACCATCGCGATAAAGCGCGTTAGCCTTAAGTGCCAGTTTCCAGGACAGCATATATGCGTCCTTGCAGTCCTCGACGGTCGCATCGTTGGGCATGTTGATCGTCTTGGAGATTGCGCCGGAAATGAAAGGCTGGGCAGCAGCCATCATACGGATATGGCTATCCACCGACAGGTAACGCTTGCCGATCTTGCCGCATGGGTTGGCGCAATCGAATACGGCGTAATGCTCTTCCTTCAGGAACGGTGCGCCTTCCAGCGTCATCGCGCCGCAAACATGGATATTGGCGGCTTCGATTTCCTTGCGGGTGAAGCCCAGGGCAGGCAGCATTTCGAAGGAGAAATCGTTGAGCTGCTCATCCGTGAACTTCAGCACGTCCTTGCAGAAATCTTCGCCCAGTGTCCACTTGTTGAAAGCGAACTTGATGTCGAAGGCGCTCTTGAGTGCGGCATTCAGTGCTTCGATTTTTTCATCGGTGAAGCCCTTGGACTTCAACGACGACGGATTGACGCTCGGTGCCTGATTGATATTGCCATGACCGACAGCATAAGCTTCGATTTCGGCGATCTGGCTTTCCGAGTATCCGAGCGTGCGCAGCGCTTCCGGCACGGCGCGATTGATGATCTTGAAATAGCCGCCGCCAGCAAGCTTCTTGAATTTCACCAGAGCGAAGTCCGGTTCGATGCCGGTTGTGTCGCAATCCATGACGAGGCCGATCGTGCCGGTTGGCGCGATAACTGTTGCCTGTGCATTGCGGTAGCCATGTTTTTCGCCGAGTTCCAGCGCCTTGTCCCAGGCCGCACGGGCATGGAGGATCATATCCTGATCCGGGCAATCTTCGGCAATCAGCGCGACCGGGTTGACAGCAAGGCCTTCATAACCCTGCGTTTCACCATGGGCGGCGCGGCGATGGTTGCGGATAACGCGCAGCATGTGCTGGGTGTTCGGCTCATAGCTCGGGAAGGTTCCGAGTTCCTTCGCCATTTCGGCGGAGGTGGCATAGGCCACGCCGGTCATGATCGCTGTCAGCGCGCCGCAAATAGCGCGACCTTCGTCGGAGTCATAAGGAATGCCGGAAGTCATCAGCAGGCCGCCGATATTGGCGTAGCCGAGGCCGAGCGTGCGGTATTCATATGAGAGGCGGGCGATTTCCTTCGACGGGAACTGCGCCATCATCACCGAGATTTCGAGAACGATGGTCCACAGGCGCGCCGTGTGCTCGTAAGCCGCAATGTCGAACGAACCGTCCTTGTTCCGATAGGTGAGCAGGTTGATCGACGCCAGATTGCAGGCCGTATCGTCAAGGAACATATATTCCGAGCACGGATTGGAGGCGCGGATCGGACCAGCCGTCGGGCAGGTGTGCCAGTCGTTCATGGTCGTGTTGTAATGCAGGCCCGGATCGGCGGAAGCCCATGCGGCATAGCCGATCTTTTCCCACAGGTCGCGCGCCTTCAGCGTCTTCATGACGCGACCGTCGCGACGCGCCGTCAGGTTCCAGTCGCCATCGTTTTCCACAGCGCGCAGGAATTCATCCTTGAGCGAAACGGAGTTATTCGAATTCTGGCCCGAAACCGTGAGATAGGCTTCCGAATCCCAATCCGTGTCGTAGGTCTTGAACTGAATGTCAGTATAGCCCTGACGCGCAAACTGGATCACGCGCTTCACGTAGTTTTCAGGAACCTGGTTCTTCTTCGCGGCCTTGATCTCGCGCTTCAGGGCAGGGTTCTTAGCCGGGTCGAAGCAATCGTCCCGAGTCGCTTCAGAGCCGGCTTCGCAGTTGACGCAAGCTTTCATGATCGCGGTCAGATGCTGCTTGACGATTTTTGAACCGGTGACGAGCGAAGCGACCTTCTGCTCTTCCTTCACCTTCCAGTCGATATATTCCTCGATATCCGGATGGTCGATGTCCACGACCACCATCTTGGCGGCGCGGCGCGTCGTGCCACCGGACTTGATCGCGCCCGCAGCGCGGTCGCCGATCTTGAGGAAGCTCATAAGGCCGGAAGACTTGCCGCCGCCAGAAAGCTTTTCGCCTTCGCCGCGCAGATAGGAGAAGTTGGAGCCCGTGCCCGAACCGTATTTGAACAGTCGCGCTTCACGCACCCACAGGTCCATGATGCCGCCTTCATTGACGAGATCGTCGCCAACCGACTGGATGAAGCAGGCATGCGGCTGCGGATGTTCGTAAGCGGACTTGGACTTGGTCAGCTTGCCGGTCTGCCAGTCGACATAGAAATGGCCCTGGCCGGGACCATCGATGCCGTAGGCCCAATGCAGGCCGGTGTTGAACCATTGTGGGCTGTTCGGTGCCACGCGCTGCGTTGCAAGCATATAGGCAAGCTCGTCACGGAAGGCGAGGGCGTCTTCCTCCGCATCGAAATAGCCGCCCTTCCAGCCCCAGTAGGTCCAGGTGCCAGCGAGACGGTCGAACACCTGGCAGGCATCCATTTCGGAGCCATAGCGTTCGCCTTCTGGCAGCTTGGAGAGCGCGTCCTCGTCGGCGACGGAGCGCCAGAGCCATGAGGGAACGTCGTTCTCTTCGACTTTTTTCAGCTGCGCGGGGACGCCAGCCTTGCGGAAATACTTCTGTGCGAGAATATCAGCGGCTACCTGGCTGAACTGCGCAGGTACATTGATGTTTTCAAGGCGGAACACAACGGACCCATCGGGATTCTTGATCTCGCTGGTCGCAGTCCGGAACGCGATGTCCGCATAGGCCGACTGATTCTCTTTCGTGAAACGGCGTTCGATCTTCATCTGTCCCATCCAAACGTTCTATATATAGTAGCTCTAGTGACGGTTTTCAGCCACGGCCTGTCTGTATCGCGTCTCTGTCAAAACAGCTCCTCTACGGGGAGGAGCGCCTTGTTGGGGAGAAAACTCCCAGAAATCCGCTTCCGCCTCATCGGAACTCGTGAAAAAGGGCCTCAGGAAGCTTGCTCGCAACCTTGCTGGCACTATCACGATCACAAATCAGCAGAACGAGAGATACCTTATCTTGTAACCAGCATGAGCGCAAATACTAAATCTAGTGTTAATGCAGTTTTTGCTCGATGCTGCATCAGCTTCCTCAGAGAAGAATGCACCCAGAATTTGGGCGCAAAAAAGCACCGAGCGAAAACCGCGCTTTCAAAGCGCAACGCCCGTTCGATACTCAACTTGACCGAAAAAAAGACCGGCAGATTACAACGCCCGATCACGCTACTTACGCAACGATAGCATCATAAAAAACGACTCGGCTGTGAGCGTCAAGCAATGGTTTGCGATAACGCTCCGGCATCTAGATATTGTGCGTAACAGGTTGGGGCAAATGTGGATAACGGGGAGAAGCGACGCTTTTATGAACCAAGCCGACTATATGATTCAAAGGAAGAGCCGCTTGCTATCAGCGCTATCTGCAACAAGTCCGGCGGCTTGCCGTGTTCGGTGAGGAATTCCCTGCGAAAGCGCCCATATGTGAAATATGTCGCCAGCGAGGCCAGCTAGGAGCGGCTTATTCGGCGGCGGCAGCGATGCCCGAATCACCAAACTGATTCAATATCTGCTTCAATTCAGTCTCTTCGACGCGCTTTGCTGCTTCTTGCGGAGAAACCCACTCGCAGATGCGCTGATCCCGTTCGGGCCAGTCTTTTTCCTGGCTGGTGAACTGCACAGCAAATACAGCTGCCGTGAACTGATTTATCCGTTCTGGCGGAAGGTCCGTCTTGCAGTAGCAGAAACTGCCGATTGGCTCGAGAGAGACTTCGCCGCGAATACCAGCTTCTTCATAGGCTTCACGGAGCGCTGTCTCAGCGAGCGTCCGGCCAACTTGCGGCCAGCCCTTGGGTATGATCCAGCGGCCTGTACCGCGGCTCGTGATGACGAGAACCTTGAGAGCTCCCATGTCGCGACGATGAACAAGTGCTGCAACCTGCTGCAAACGGCCTGAAGGCGTAAGAATACGCTTTTCGGTTGCAATCAGTTGTTTTACCTGCGATTTCACCGCGAAAATCCCCTCTTTTCTTACAGCATGATCCGATTCGTCAAAATAACAACTGATTAGTTCGGCAACGGACCTTTGAAAATTTTTCAAAAAATCTTTTATTTTAAAGGCATTACTGAAATTGCGCGGTGGGTCGGCGACCCTGGAAAGGCAGTGTGCCCTCTATCTGCGTTATTTGAAGGCACTTTCTATAAGGTGCGATTGCGGCGGAAATATCGCCGCAATCACATTCGTTTATTTTCGTTTCGCAGCGTTCCGATACGACACGCATGAAAGCCGCCGGTTCCAACGGAAGCGGCTTCGAAAAGGTTTAAAGCATCGGTTCGCTTGGGTTCTAGCCGCGCTTTCCGCCTGCAATCGGTTCCTGATATGTGAAGCCCATGTCCCACGGGAAGTAAATCCACGTGTCCTGCGATACTTCCGTTACAAAAGTATCGATCAGGGGGCGGCCTTTCGGCTTGGCGTAGACCGTTGCAAAATGGGCCTTCGGCATCATTTCGCGCACAATGGCTGCGGTCTTGCCGGTGTCGGTCAGATCGTCAACGACGATGACGCCTTCGCCGCCATTTTCCAGAAGCGTTTCGCTCACGCCCTTGAGAATCTGCATGTCGCCCTGCGACGTGTAGTCGTGGTAAGAGGCGATGCAAACGGTTTCGATGAGGCGAATGCCGAGCTCGCGGCAAACGATGGCCGCCGGAACGAGACCGCCGCGTGTGATCGCGACAATGGCGTGCCAATCGCGATTCATGCCGGCAATCCGCCAAGCGAGGGCGCGGGCATCGCGGTGGAACTGATCCCAGGAAACGGGAAAGGCTTTATCTGGCAAGGACATCGAAACGCTCCGTGGAACGATCCGGAGTTTGTGCTCCGGACCTTTAAAAACCAAAAATGCGCTATGACGGGTTGCCAAGCGCTGTAACTGTCAGGATCTGCAGCTCTTCTTCATCCGCACCCATTCCGGTGGGCGGCGGGAGAGGAAAAGGCTCTCCACCCGGCACAGTCAGCGCCGGGTGATGCTGATAACCGCAAAAATGGTGTTCTTGCAAGCGTGTCGTGTCATCAGACGCCAGTTGTCGGCTGCTTGCCGGATCAAACTGGCTTTAGTCGTGGCTTTTAACGCGAGAAAAGCGTGAGAATGGGTAATTCGTTCAGCATGGATCGCGTCACGCCGCCAAAAACCAATTCGCGCAGCCGGGAGTGGCTGTAGGCTCCCATGACAAGAAGGTCAGCGCGTGCGGAAATGATATGTTCCCGCAATGCGTCCTGCGCATAGCGTCCGTTGGATGCGATTGCGGCCGGCGTTATGTTAATGCCATGTCGCGAAATCGACTCCGCGATATCGTCGCTCGCCAAAGCCTGATTCTCGCCTTCGATTTCCGGCGGATCTACCCAGACGATTTCCGTTCTGTCCGCATGCTTCATTAAAGGGAGGGCATCAAATGCCGCGCGGGCTGCTTCACGCTTGCCGTTAAAGGCGACCACGATGTGATCGAGCGAAACCATCGGCAGAACCGGCGCATAGGGAACAAGAATAACCGGGCAGCTGGAATTGAAAACAATCGTATCTGCTGTTTCGTCATTTGTGGCTGGATCGTCGGGATCAGGCTGACCGGCGACCAGCAATTCCGCTCCCAGACACGCGGTGAGTACGCCATCAGCAGCCGTGCCGGTTTCAGAACGGGTAATACGGTATTCGCAATTGATGCCCTGACGGCGCATTTCCTCTTCAAAAATGCGTTTCAGCTTTTCGGAAAGTTCTTTGTGCTGCTTGTCATGCAGCTCGAACATTCCGGGATCGATGAAGCCGTTCGGGTCGGCGTAAACGATGGGTGAAGGAATGGAGTAAAGCCCGATGACGTGAATATCGGGCACTTTCTGCTTCAAAAGTCCAACGGCAGACATGACCCGCTTCAACTCGGATTCACTGCGAGAATAGGCAACCACCGTCTTGTAGGACATGACCGAACTCCTTCCGGCTGTGTGTTTTTATTTTAGCATAGAATGCAACGAGTTGCGCGGGTAAAAGGTTGCAGAGGATTAAGCTGCCCCCTCAGTCTCCAGCGATGCGATCATTTTCTCGATGGCCTGGATCGCCATATCTATTTTTTGCGGATCACTCCCGCGGACGACCAGCTCCGTGCTGAAGCGCCCGTTCTCGAATTTCGGATAGGAACCGATGATGGTTTCCGGGTTTTCCTTCTGGATTTCGGTCAAGGGAGCGCCGATGACACCTTCGCCAAAAGGACAATGGACCGATCTCGACAGAAGCTTGCGACCGGTCTTCAATGTAGGCAGCACATTGTCGAGCATCGCCTGAAAAACGGATGGCACGCCGGCCATCACATACACATTGCCGATATGAAAACCGGGGGCGGCGGAGATAGGGTTCGCTATATGCTCCGAGCCTTGCGGCATACGTGCCATACGCTTGCGTGAGTCCGTGAACTCCAGCCCGCGTTTCGCATAATTGTCGCCAAGCAACTTCATGGCTTTTGCGTCGTAGATGCACGGCACGCCAAAGGCGGCAGACACCGCGTCGGCGGTGATGTCATCATGGGTCGGGCCAATCCCGCCAGACGTGAAGACATAGTCATAGTGTGGCCGCAGCGCGTTAAGTGCGGTTACGATGGCGATCTCTTCGTCCGGAACAATCCGCACTTCCTTAAGATCAATGCCTGCTGCAGTCAGGACATCAGCAAGATGCCCGATATTCTTGTCCTTGGTGCGCCCTGAGAGAAGCTCGTCGCCAATTGCCAGCATGGCTGCCTTGACGGTTTGCTGCGGATTGTCGGTCATATTCAGACTCCATTTCTGGCATCAGTTAAGCGCCAGCAAGACAAGGCTGCAACTGCTTTATTTCGGCATTTCATTCGTTTGGGAGAAGTTGCGCCTTTCCAAAAAGGGACGCTCCCCTAATTGAGACTGTCGAGGTTGGGCCTCACAAAACGGGATATGGAGACGTCACATGGTTAAGGTGCTGGTGCTATATTATTCGGCCTACGGCCATATGGAGAAAATGGCCAAGGCTGCGGCAGAAGGGGCGCGGGAAGGCGGCGCGGACGTTACTCTCAAGCGTGTGCCCGAACTGGTTCCGCCTGATGTCGCGAAGGCGTCGCACTATAAGGTGGATCAGGATGCCCCCATCGCCACGCCAGCTGAACTGGCGGATTACGATGCGATCATCATTGGCACCGCAACTCGCTATGGGATGATGGCGGCCCAGATGAAGAATTTTCTCGACCAGACTGGCGGGCTTTGGGCTAAGGGGGCCCTTATCAACAAGGTTGGATCGGTGATGGTATCAACAGCGACGCAACACGGTGGCGCAGAACTGGCACTGATTTCCACACAATGGCAGATGCAGCATCACGGCATGATCATCGTTCCGCTTTCCTATGCCTATCAGGGGCAGATGGGCAACGATGTGGTGCGTGGCGGCGCGCCCTATGGGATGACAACTACTGCCGATGGCGACGGTTCGCGCCAGCCGTCGGAACAGGAACTCGACGGTGCCCGGTTCCAGGGAAAACGTGTTGCCGAAATTACTGCGAAATTGCACGGCTGATGGAATCAGCGCCAACCAAAAGCCGCCGGTAAAACGGCGGCTTACTTATGCGGAAATCGGTGGTGCGGTCGGCGGGACTTGAACCCGCAAGCCTAAAAGGCGACGGATTTTAAGTCCGTTGCGTATACCAATTTCGCCACGACCGCAGCAATTGCCATTGTCTATGTCATGATTTGCATCACGAATTCAAGCCGCAAAGCCTGCTAACATCAACAGTTAGCATTGCTGAATATATGCGCACTCCAATTCGTTGATTTAGCAACCTGGCGCCCTTCAACCTTGTCTGCGTTGTCAAAGCCATGTAGCGGTGGTCAAAATCCAGTTGGAAATGCAGAAAGTCGAATAATGACCGCCTTTGTCAAATCCGTATCCGAGGCCGAAAAGGCAATGCGTGCGCTGTTTCCCGAAACGCCGCTGCAACTCAACGACTATCTGTCGCGGAAATACGGCGCGGAGATTTGGCTCAAACGCGAAGACCTGACGCCCGTCCGCTCCTACAAGATACGCGGCGCCTTCAATTTCATTTCCAAGGCCGTCGAAACGACCGACAAGAATGCGGTGTTTGTATGCGCTTCCGCAGGCAATCATGCACAGGGCTTTGCATTCGTCTGCCGTCATTTCGGTCGCAAGGGCGTGGTTTTCATGCCGGTGACGACACCGCAGCAGAAAATTGACAAAACGCGCGCTTTTGGCGGCGAGTTTATCGAAATCAGGCTGGTGGGCGATATTTTTGACGTTTGCTATGCCGCCTCGCAGGAATTTGCCGCAAGCCATAAGGGCGTGATGGTGCCGCCTTTCGATCATCCCGGCATCGTCGAAGGACAGGCAACGGTAGCGCTGGAAATCGAACGGCAATTGCCTGACGACAGGAAGCCTGATTTTATCCTGTTGCCTGTTGGGGGCGGGGGACTTTCCGGCGGCGTCACGCACTATGTTTCCGATCTCGGCTGGAAGACGAGTTTCCGCTTTATCGAGCCACAGGGCGCGGCGAGCCTGAAAGGAAGCCTTGAAGCGGGCAAGCGTATCAAGCTCGCTCAGGTCGATACGTTCGTCGATGGCGCGGCTGTTGCCGAGATCGGCAAGGAAAACTTCAAGCTGCTCAAAGGGTTTGATCCGAAAACTGTCATAACAGTTCCGGAAAACCGGCTTTGTGCGACGATCATCGAGATGCTGAACATTGAGGGCGTGGTGCTTGAACCCGCCGGCGCACTCGGCATCGATGCGCTTAAGGATTTCAAGAAGAGCGATATAAAGGGCAAGCGGATCGTCATTGTTGTTTCGGGCGGCAATTTCGATTTCGAGCGCCTGCCCGATGTGCGCGAGCGTGCGCTTCGTTTCGAAGGACTGAAGAAATATTTCATCTTCCGCTTTCCGCAGAGGCCTGGCGCGCTTCGTTCGTTCCTCGATCTTCTGGGGCCCGAGGATGATATTGCGCGTTTCGAATATCTGAAGAAATCCGCGCGCAATTTCGGCTCGGTACTGATCGGTATCGAAACGAAGAACGCGTCGAACTTCAAGCTTCTGGAAAAGAAGTTCGCCGAAGCGGGTTGGGCCTATCAGGACATTACGGACAATCAGGTGCTTGCTGACTTCATCATCTGATTTTGGTGGCTTAAGTAAAATCAGTTGCTTTTTCGGTGAAAACACCCCATATGCCGCGTCAGGCGCATGGGCCGACGTGTTCGTCGGCTTTCCCGGCATTGGACTTGTTGCGTCTCGCCTCTGTTTTTCGGAATGGTCCGAAGGCGGGGAGACCCGAGAAATGTTCGGGCACGGCAGCGCAAGTCGCCAGGAGATTAAAAGTTTCGGCGTCCCGTCGTTATCATTGAACAGATAGAGTTCGGCAAGTTGCGCTTGACCGGCATTGGATGTGGACCATGACAGCATGGTGCCACTGAGAGAGATTGAATTGACAAAAGAAATTACGGGCGGTTTTGCCGCCCTTGGCGTTACCGGCATTTTGCTCAAGGGCGTCGAAGCCGCTGGCATGACCGAACCGAAGCCGATCCAGTTGCAGGCGATCCCGCACCAGCTTGAAGGCCGCGATATTCTCGGTATCGCCCAGACGGGCTCCGGCAAGACGGCCGCTTTCAGCCTGCCTATCCTGCAAAAGATCATCGGCCTCGGCGACAAGCGCCGCCCGAAGACTGCGCGCGCGCTGATCCTGGCCCCAACGCGTGAACTCGCCGTGCAAATCGAGCAGACGATCCGCAATGTTTCCAAACACGCGCATATCTCGACGGCGCTTGTTCTTGGCGGCGTTTCCAAGCTTTCGCAGATCAAGCGTATTGCACCGGGCATCGACGTTCTGATCGCTACGCCGGGTCGTCTCACCGATCTGATGCGTGACGGTCTGGTAGACCTTTCGCAGACGCGCTGGCTCGTCCTCGATGAAGCCGACCGCATGCTGGACATGGGCTTCATCAACGATGTGAAACGCATTGCGAAGGCAACGCATGCCGATCGTCAGACAGCACTGTTTTCGGCCACCATGCCGAAGGAAATCGCATCGCTGGCCGGGAGCCTGCTGCGCGATCCCGTCCGCGTCGAAGTTGCCCCGCAGGGAACGACGGCTGCTGAAATCACGCAGGTCGTGCACCCCGTGCATACCAAGGAGAAGCGTCGTCTTCTTTCTGCGCTGCTCGGCGATAAGGCCATGCGTTCGGTCATCGTTTTTACGCGCACGAAGCATGGCGCCGATGCGGTTGTCCGCCATCTGGAGCGCGATGGATATGAAGTCGCCGCCATCCACGGCAACAAGTCGCAGAATGCCCGTCAGCGTGCGCTGAATGGTTTTCGTGATGGATCGCTGCGGATTTTGATCGCAACAGATATTGCTGCACGCGGTATCGACGTGCCGGGTATCAGCCATGTCGTGAACTACGATCTGCCGGACGAGCCGGAAACCTACGTTCATCGCATCGGTCGTACTGGCCGCAATGGAGCCAGCGGCGCTTCGATCACGCTCTATGATCCAGCGGCGGAAGAATCCAAGCTGAGGGCGGTTGAGCGTGTGACGCGCAGCAAGCTTCCGATCAAGGATGCACCGGTGGAACTCGCACCGGCTCCGGCACCCCGCGCGGCTGCTCCAGGCGAACGCCCGCAGAAGACCCATCGCAAAGGTGCGACACCGCCGAAGCCGCGCCGCGCAGCCCCAAAGGCAGCCGATCATCGTGCAGGTGGTCATGCAACCGGCGAAGCCGCTCCGAAAGCAAAGCGTCCGTTCCGCCGCAAGCGCCGCAATGCCAACGGCAATGGCGGTCAGCGCGCGGCATAACTCCGGTTCTCAAACATTTTTCCAAAAAGCCGCCCATTTCGGGCGGCTTTTCTATTTATGATCCGGAAACGGGTTTTGCTTTGCGTATTGGCGGGGAAAAATATTCCCTGCTTGCTTGAAGGGCAGGGCTGTTCCTCATAGTTTCCTCTGCGAAACAAGAAGGACGGATGCCATGTTCCAATCGGTGCTCGACGCTATCGGCAATACGCCATTGATCCACTTGAAAAAGGCTTCCGAACTGAGCGGCTGCGCCATTTACGGCAAGGCCGAGTTTCTCAACCCCGGCCAGTCTGTGAAGGACCGAGCCGCGCTCTACATTATTCGCGATGCGGAAAGGCGCGGCCTCCTGAAACCCGGCGGCGTCATCGTTGAAGGTACGGCCGGCAATACCGGCATTGGCCTCACCATGGTCGCGAAAGCGCTTGGCTATCGCACCGTCATCGTTATTCCCGAAACGCAGAGCCAGGAAAAGAAGGACGCCTTGCGTCTGCTTGGCGCCGAACTGATCGAAGTTCCGGCTGCGCCCTATCGTAACCCGAACAATTATGTGCGCCTTTCCGGACGGCTGGCCGAGCAACTCGCCAAAAGCGAGCCGAATGGTGCCGTGTGGGCCAACCAGTTCGATAATCCGATCAATCGGCAAGCCCATGTCGAAACCACCGCACAGGAAATCTGGCGCGATACCAATGGAAAGGTCGATGGTTTTGTCGCAGCGGTCGGGTCGGGAGGAACGCTTGTCGGTACGGCGTTCGGCCTGAAGGATCGTAAAGCCGATATCAAAATCGCACTTGCCGATCCGTATGGAGCCGCACTCCATTCCTTCTACACGACAGGCGAACTGAAAGCCGAGGGCGACTCGATTACCGAAGGCATAGGGCAGGGGCGCATCACCGCCAATCTTGAGGGGTTCACCCCCGATTTTTCCTATCGCCTTTCCGATGCGGAGGCGCTCGATATCGTATTCGATCTCGTGGAAAATGAAGGGCTTTGCCTCGGCGGATCGTCGGGCATCAACATTGCAGGCGCAATCCGGCTTGCAAAAGATCTCGGACCGGGCCACACAATTGTAACGGTGCTTTGCGACTATGGTAATCGCTATCAGTCCAAGCTGTTCAATCCTGCTTTCCTGCGCGGCAAGAGCCTGCCCGTGCCCGGATGGCTGGAGAGGAAAACCGAGATAGACATACCGTTCGAGGGATAATCATGGCATACGAGACCGAAGCGCTTTTCCGCGAAGATTCCTATCTTTCAACGGCGGAGGGCACGGTGCTCGCCATTACCGAAAGCGGCGGGATTATTCTCGACCAAACCAATTTCTATGCCACCTCCGGCGGCCAGCCAGGGGATATAGGCTTTTTCGAACGCGCTGACGGCTCTCGCATCGAGATTGCGACCACTGTTACCGGCGAAAACAAAAATGAAATCATTCACGTTCCGGCAGAAGGGCAGGCTTCGCCTGCAGTCGGCGAAAAACTGGTCCTGCATGTCGACTGGCCGCGCCGCTACAAGCTGATGCGCATGCATACGGCCTGTCACCTGCTGTCCGTCGTCTGCCCGTTCCCGATTACCGGCGCTGCTGTCGGTGAGGATGAAAGCCGCGTTGATTTCGATCTTCCCGATCCGACCTACACCAAGGAATTCGTGACCGAAAAACTCATGGAGCGGGTGAACGCCAATGACGCGGTTGCCATTCGCTGGATCAGCGATGAAGAGTTCCTTGCAAATCCGGATATCGTGAAATCAAAGAATGTGCGTCCGCCGGTGGGCCTTGGTCGTATACGCCTTGTTCTCATCGGTGAAAACGGCGCGGTAGATTCGCAACCTTGCGGCGGCACGCACGTTTCCGAGACGCAGGAAGTGGGTGAAATCCACATCGGCAAGATCGAAAAAAAGGGCAAGGAAAACCGCCGTTTCCGCATTCGTTTCGGCGCTTTGCCGGAATCTTGAGCCATATGGGAGTGATTGTCATGGCTGAGAAGAGCGCTTTCGTCGTTTCACGCGACTGGTTGAAAGAACGGCTCGATAATCCGGGCATCGCGATTGTCGATGCATCCTGGTATCTTCCCGCGGCTGGGCGCAATGGCGAGGGCGAATACAACGCTGCTCATATTCCGGGCGCGGTTTTCTTCGATCAGGATAAGATCGCCGACAAGGAATCCGGTTTGCCGCACACGCTGCCATCGCCAAAGCTTTTCGCCCAGCATGTCGGCGCGATGGGCATCACGGCCGATGAAACAGTCGTGGTCTACGATGGGCCGGGTATGTTTTCCGCGCCACGCGTCTGGTGGATGTTTCGTGTCATGGGCGTGAAGAATGTCTATGTTCTCGACGGTGGCTTCGATGGCTGGAAGAAGGCTGGTTATCCAGTAACTGATGAAGTTACGAAGATTGCGCCCACCTTGTTCACGCCGTCCTTCAACGAGGCCGCAGTGGTCGATTTTGCGCAGATGCGGACGATTGTGGACGAACGCGGCTCGCAGATCGCCGATGCACGTGCCGCCGGGCGCTTCACAGGCCGCGATGCGGAACCGCGCGCTGGCATGCGATCCGGTCATATGCCTGGCGCACGCAACGTTCCCGTCGCTACTCTGTCGGAAAACGGTGAGTTGAAGGACCTGGACAGCCTGCGCAAAATTTTCGATGAGGCGGGGATCGATCTTTCCAGACCGGTTGTTACGAGCTGTGGATCGGGCGTGACCGCTGCGGTCATTACGCTGGCCCTCACATCGCTCGGTCATACGGATAACCGTCTTTACGATGGCTCCTGGAGTGAATGGGGCAGCAGGCAGGACACTCCTGTCGTGACAGGTGAAGCCGAATAAGCATGTCGGAAAAACTGGTTGCCCGCATCACCCATCTGGAAATGTCTGCCCGTCAGACTGTCCCGGTGCCCGTACCTTCCGGTATCCGGCTGGCAATCATGCGCGCAGGCAATATGCCTGTACATTATTACCGCTATCTCTATGAACGGGTGGGACGAAAGCATCACTGGATGATGCGTCGTGTCCAGACCGACGCGGAGGTTGCGGCCGCTATCCATGCGGACACGACCGAAATTCACGTCCTCTACGCGGAAGGGTGCCCGGCCGGATTTGTCGAACTGGACCTGTCGGCGTTACCCGCTACTGCGGAAATCCTGTATTTCGGTCTCGTTGATGATTTTCAGGGGCGGGGACTGGGCAAGTTCTTTTTGAGCGAGGCTATTTCAGCCGCTTGGGCGCATGGGCCGGAAAAGGTGATGATCCACACCAATACGCTCGACAGCCCGCGCGCATTGCAGCTTTACCAGAAAATGGGGTTTGTGCCGGTTGGATGGTCCGAAGAGGAAATCGAACCCTGGAAATGAGGTGCGGCGCTATCCGCGCGCCACTTCGCGAGCGCTCGCGATGGAAACGACAGACGCGCTGGCCAGACGCCCGCTTTCCTCATCGAAGACCACACAATTGCGCCCACGTTGCTTTGCCATGTACAGGCAGCGGTCAGCACGGCTTAGCACCTGCGAGTTCGTCTCGTTCTTCGGTGCAGAGGCGACACCGATACTGATCGTCAGCGGATAGACCTGATACTCGGTCGTGTGAAATGGGGTATTTTCCACTTCTGCGCGTATGCGTTGCGCAACGCGCATTCCGGTTTCGCCGCTCGCGCCCGGTAGAAACACACAAAACTCTTCTCCACCGATACGCCCCACGAGATCACCTTTTCTCGTCACGTTTTGAAGCGCGAAAGCGATCAGCTTTAGGGCACGGTCGCCAACGCCGTGGCCGAACGTATCGTTGATCGCCTTGAAGTGGTCGGCATCGATAACGAGCAGAGTACCCGTTTCGATGCGGGAACGGCTGATCTTCATGGCCTCAAACAGCGCTTCGCGGTTGAGAAGGCCAGTCATATGGTCGATCCGCGACCGCGCCTGTAGTTCAACATGGGCCTTTTCCAACTGAAGATAGGCATCTTTCAGCTTGCCGTGCTGGTGGAAAATATAGGCGAGGGAAGGGAATGCCGTTGCCGCAGGAATGCCCGCGCTGAGGCCGAGCGCAACGAGGCCGGGAGTGGCACCAGCAGAAAAGGCCACTATCGATGTCGCCGCCAGCGAAAACGCAACGACAGACAGCGTTATCAGTGCTGCTTTCAAAAGAGCAGACTTCTTCATTCCCTCGAACTCCCAACCCTGAGTGAGGATGATTAACGACCCCGCCTGAACCCATCATGAATGGGCTTTATTTTGCGGGCCTTATAAAAGGAACGCCTGAGAGGGGAAAGGTATCACCATGCACCCCTACAATTTTTTGTTGATGAGTGCCATTAATGACACAATCATAGGTAGCATGATGTTTATATATTACGAAGAAATGTAAATAAGCACAACTATGTTTAAAAGAACGATCCCGACAAGACATAAATCATCAATAGCTAATATAAGTATGAAGCGCCTTTAGCAAGGCAATTCGGAAAATCCCGGAGTAGCGCGGGGCCGGAAACTCCGGGATCGTAGCTGCTGAAGGCTTTTAATCAGAAGACCGCCAGATATTTCAGAAGTGAAATAATGCCGATAATGATCACGATAACTTGAGCGATCTGTTTGACCTTGGCATCCAAAGGCAGCATGTTGATCAGATAAAGTATGAGGAAGATAACGAGAATTGTTATCAGCAGGCTGATAAGGATGGACATGGGCGGTCTGATCCTTCCCGGAACTTGGGGTTGCGTTGCCCATCAGACGACCGTTCCTTCGCGCCGCCCGATTGAGCCCGTTTAAGCCGGAAAAAAGAGCAGGGCTCTTGCAGCCGGCACATCGTTTCCAATCCAAAAACAATGTGCCGGTTAACGTTCCAAGAAAAAGAAGGTTCCGCTTTATAAGCAAGAACTTAAAATAGTGCGCTGCTTATCTCTGGAGCTTGCAGATCGCTATCTGCGCATACTGCCCGTTTCGCGACGGCGCTGATGCCAGCTGAAAGCTTCTTCGATCAGGTGAGGGGTGTGCCCACCGCGTGCGCATGCCCGGTCGAAATAATCGTTGAGCTGGTCGCGATAGTCAGGATGCGCGCAGTTATCTATGATTGTCCGCGCGCGTTCACGAGGGGCGAGGCCGCGCAGGTCGGCAAGACCTTGTTCAGTCACAAGAATATCCACGTCATGTTCGGTATGATCGACATGGGTTACCATCGGCACGACAGACGATATGGCGCCATTTTTGGCTTCGGATTTGGTCACGAAGATGGAAATAAAGGCGTTGCGGGCAAAGTCGCCTGAACCGCCGATCCCGTTCATCATGTGGGTGCCATCGACATGCGTGGAGTTCACATTGCCGTAAATGTCGAGTTCCAGCGCCGTATTGATGCCGATGATGCCGAGGCGGCGGATGACTTCCGGGTGATTGCTGATCTCCTGCGGACGCAGAATGAGTTTGTCGCGGTAACGGTCGATATTGTTGAAAACACGCTCTCCGCAGGCGGGGCTAAGCGTGATGGACGATCCCGATGCAAAGTCCAGTTTTCCGGCATCGAAGAGATCAAAAGTGCTGTCCTGCAGCACTTCGCTATACATGCGCAAATTATGGAACGGGCTGTCGGCAAAACCGTTCAATACCGCATTGGCGATTGTGCCTATACCGGCCTGAAGCGGGTTCAACGTCAGGTCGAGGCGCCCGGCAGCTACTTCCTGCATCAGAAACTCGATGAGATGGCCAGCAATGGCAATCGTTTCACTGTCAGCCGGTTCCACGGTTGATGCGCTGTCATTTTCTTTCGTGATGACTATGCCCGCGATCTTTTCCGGTGGGATCGGAATGTAGGGCAGCCCGACGCGGCTGTCGCATGCCGTGACCGGGATAGGATCGCGGGAAGGGCGCTTCGTAGGAATATAGATGTCGTGCAGCCCCTCAAGCGCCATAGGTTGGTTGAGATTCACCTCCACGATGACCTTGTCGGCCAGAATGGCAAAGCTCGCCGAATTGCCGATTGATGTGGTGGGAATGATCCCGCCACTCTCGGTGATGGCAAGCGCTTCGACGACGGCATAATCGATCGGGCCGATCTGGTTCGAGCGCAATTGCTCGACGGTTTCGGAAAGATGCTGGTCGATGAACATCACTTCGCCGCGATTGATGGCAGCACGCAGGGTTCTGTCTACCTGGAACGGCATGCGCCGCGCGAGAACATGCGCTTCCGTGAGCAGCTTGTCGACATCGTGGCCAAGCGAGGCACCGGTAATCAGCGTGATCTTGAACGGATCTTTCGCAGCGCGTGCGGCCATGGCGACCGGAACGGCCTTGGCGTCGCCAGCGCGCGTGAAACCGCTCATGCCGACTATCATGCCGTCTTGAATCAGGCCCGCGGCCTGTTCTGCGGTAATGATCTTGTTCCGAAGCGATGTGTTTCGAATACGTGCTTCCAACATCTGTAAATCTACCTTCCTTCCCATCCGGACCGTTTTTCTGGGGAGGTG
Organism: Hyphomicrobiales bacterium; assembly: GCA_900473915.1. Taxonomy (GTDB): domain Bacteria; phylum Pseudomonadota; class Alphaproteobacteria; order Rhizobiales; family Rhizobiaceae; genus Brucella. Next base: position 192,349 of record UCNG01000010.1, read on the forward strand.
ATCCGGAAATGGTACTCGCTATTTCGAAAACGGAATGCCATTGCGTTCCCGCTCTCGAAAAATGGCGCCGCAGGGTAATAGCCCATATGGATCGACAGTACATGCATGCTTTGGTCTTAGATGCCAACACAGATTCCCGTGATACGGAATCTGTTTCCCACGCGATGCGATTCTTCGAAATGATTGAAATCAACGAGTTGGAACGGCGACGCATATCGGTTTGACCGTAAAGGGCGCAAGCGTATCCCATCCTGTCTAATGTGAGGTCATGCCGAAGCGCGACTTTTTCGGTTCGAGCTTATTCACAGCGATGTTTATTTGCGACAAGTTTTTGCCGGAAGACTTCTGCTGGGGTTTTGTAGCCGAGGCATTTGCGCGGCGTATTGTTGAGACGATGACAGATGAATACGAGATCTCGGTCACTCAACGTTAGCGGATCAAGGTCTCTGGGGAGCCATCGTCTTGTTC
>UCNG01000005.1 GCA_900473915.1 Hyphomicrobiales bacterium
AGCGCGGTCTGTTCGGCGGCTGGTTTCTTCAACATGACCCAGAGAATCACAAAACCCCCGGCATAGCCAGGGGTTTGTCAGCAGCCTGACGCCGCCCTTGCGAGGCGGCGTTTTTCTGAAAACTATGCGAGCCGTGATCAGTTCAGGTTCGACTTGACCTGCGCCAGAGCATCCTTGAACAGGTTGCCTGCGACCTTCGCATCGACCTTTTCAGCAACGATCTTGCCAGCCGCGGCGACTGCGAGATCGACTGCCGAAGCGCGAACCGCATTGATGGCATCGACTTCAGCCGTTGCGATCTTCTGCTCGGCAAGCTTGTTGCGGCGTGCAACATATTCTTCCGTCGCGCGCTTGGCGTCTTCGAGAAGCGCCTTGGCTTCACGCTCGGCGGAAGCAACGATGTCGCTTGCTTCCTTTTCAGCTTCCTTGCGCTTGCGATGATATTCAGCCAGCAGCTGCTGGGCTTCTTCGCGAAGCGTGCGGGCCTCTTCCAGTTCGTTCTTGATACGGTCTGCGCGCTCGTCGAGCGACCGGCCGATCATGCCCGGAACCTTCAGATAGGCGAGGATCGCCAGAAAGATGATGAGGCCAATCAGTGCCCAGAATGTAGCGTCCATTGTCCTCTCCTCAGGCGTTGGCGGCCTTGACGGCTGCTGTTACCGATGCCTTGTCGGCCTTGGTGCCCAGAAGCTGTTCAACGATCTGCGCCGTGGTTTCCTCGGCAATATTGCCGACGTCGTTCATGGCCTTGGCCTTGATCGCGGCGATACGTTCTTCGGCTTCCTTGAGCTTGCCTTCAAGCGCTGCTTCGGCGGAAGCGCGTTCCGCGTCGGCTTCGCCCTTGCCCTTTTCGCGCGCGGCTTCTGCAATCGAAGCAGCCTTGGTGCGGGCCTGGGCCAGTTCCTGCTCATAGGCAGCAATAGCGTTGTCGGCATCCTGCTTGAGGCGGGCTGCCTGCTCGAGATCCTGGGCGATGCGGTCGCGACGGGTTTCGATCACGCCGCCGATGCGCGGCAGGACCACGCGCGACATGAACAGATAGAAAAGCCCGAACGTGATCGCCAGCCACAGAAGCTGCGAAGCATAATGGGTGGAATCAAACGGCGGGAATACGCCGCTGCCGTGTCCGGCATCGTTGGCGACCCCGGTCTCGGTGTGCACAGCATCGGCTGCGCCGTGCTCGCCAGCAGCAGGTGCCGGTTGCGATTCGGTGGCGGTTTGGGCAAACGCCGTGGACACGAACATCCAGATTTCCCCTTTAATCCAGCACAATCCGATCCAGATGGAAAAGGATCGCGCCTTACTCAGACGTCATATGCAAAAGCCAGCCGCGCTGCATTCGAGATACAGATCGCGGCCAGCCCGTTTCTTGCGACCGTTGATTAGACGGCGAAGAGGAGCAGAAGCGCGATGAGCAGCGAGAAGATGCCCAGAGCTTCCGTAACGGCGAAACCGAACACCAGACGGCCGAACTGGCTGTCAGCAGCGGACGGGTTGCGCAGAGCGCCGGAGAGGTAGTTGCCGAAGATATTGCCGAGGCCGAGAGCCGTACCGGCCATACCGAAACAGGCGAGACCGGCGCCGATGTACTTTGCTGCTTCCGCTTCCATGTTAAGCTCCTTCTGGATTGAATATAAGCGCGGATTTCAGTTCTGGCGGTCGCCCGCCGGCTTGAACTCAGTGTCCCGGATGTACTGCGTCGTTGATGTACATGCAGGTGAGAACGGTAAACACGTAGGCTTGCAGGAAGGCTACGAGGAATTCGAGTGCGGTGATCGCAACCGTCATGATGAGCGGCAGGACAGCGCCGCCGATGCCGATAGGGCCGAGGGCTGCCAGCGAGACGACGAAGCCCGCAAAAACCTTGAGCGTGATGTGGCCGGCCAGCATGTTCGCAAAAAGACGAACCGAGAGGCTGATCGGACGCGACAGGAACGAAATGATTTCAATGGCGACAACCAGCGGCACTATGATGCCGGGAACGCCGCTCGGCACGAACAGCTTGAGGAAGCCGAGACCGTGCTTGAAGAAACCGTAGATGATGACCGTGCCGATGACCAGAACGGCAAGCGCGAAGGTCACGATGATCTGGCTGGTAACCGTATAGAAATACGGGAAAAGGCCGAGGAAGTTTGCGACTAGAACGAACATGAACAGCGAGAAGACGAAGGGGAAGAATTTCATACCCTTCGATCCCGCGGAATCCCGCAGGCTGGTGGCCACGAATTCGTAAGCCATTTCCGACACCGACTGAAGACGGGTCGGGATCAGGCCACGGCCCGAAGACGTCAGATAGAGAAAGCCCGATGCGACCACGACGGTTGCGACCATGAAGGCCGAAACATTCGTGAACGAAAGGTCCACACCGCCTACGTCGATGGGAATCCACCGGGAAACCTGGAACTGATGGATCGGATCGTTCGCCACCTTAACCTCGTCTGTCTTCCCTGCCCGAAGGCAATTTGGCCTGCCCGAAGGCAACTCTGCTACCTGAAGGCAACCTTGCTGCCCAAAGGCGTTTCAGTCTCGGACCAGAAGGCCCGTTTGTTCACTTACACTTGAACGAACTTTACCGTGAAGCCCGTCAAGCCCTATTTCTTGTCGTTCTGTTCCGCGCTAGACTTGATGCTGCCCTGTTCGGCAACATATCCAGCGGAACGAAGCACGTTGAGGACGCCCGCACCGAAGCCCAGAAGGAGAAATACGATCAATCCCCAGGGCGACGTACCGGCGACACGATCGATGAACCAGCCTATCAGCGCACCGACCAGAACCCCTGCGATGAACTCGCTGGAAATCTTCATGGCCTGCGCGACCGAACTTGCCGTCGCCGATCGCTCATCCTCGGAAACTGGCTGCTTGAGCACACCCTTTTTGGCCAGCTCGGCCTCAAGGCGGTTCAAACGCTGATCCAGTTCCCCGGAACGGGGTTCATTCTTCGTATTCTTGATCGCACCGGATGGCTTTCCGGGTTCAGTCCCGCGCGCCATTGGCAGCTCCTTTTTTCAAGAAATACGAGGTTTTCAATCCCATTTCCAAGTTGCGCGCAACATATTGACACGCCGTCCGCTAGTCAAGGCGGTGCAGGCATTGGTCCAGAAGGTTTTTTATCAAGTAATCTCAATCACTTAGATATTGGTGCGACTCATTTTCCGACCAAAGAACCAGATTGGCCACATTATTGGCTAAAAAAACGGAATCGTTTTTGGATGATTGCACCATGCCCGGCTTGAGATGAAAGCCGATCTTATGCGCCTGTTCGACCGTTTAGTCCGCTAACAAAAACGTGAGTTGAGATCCGCCGATCCGGCGATGGGCGTTCAGCTCCACCCGCCGCCATAGGTCCGGTAGAAAACGTGAAGACCGATCTTGGTGACCTTCTTCATGGTCGGGGCCCAGAACGGGCGAACATAGGTCGCGTGATAATGGGTGGCGGAGCCCACTTCCGGCAGCCATATCTGGCCAGCCGAGACCGTCTTTGCCACCTGCTGCGCCATGCGCCATTGCGGCATTTCGGTGACGCGATGCTTCTGGCCGTCGCAGGCAAAGGAAAACTGACAGGCATTGAGCCAGTCGCGGTTCTGGTAGACGACGCCGCAGATCGTTCCCGGATAGGCGGGATTGCGCACGCGGTTGAGGACAACCTGGGCGACCGCAACCTGTCCCTTCACCGTTTCGCCGCGCGCTTCATAATAAACTGCTTCGGCAAGGCATTTCTGTTCGCTCGTGCTGAAAGCGGAAGGCGGCAGGGGCGTGGCCGCCCATTCGTGATCCTGTTCGCTGATCGGCGGTACGAAGCGGCCTTCGTCGGGCTGCGGCTTCAAAATGCTTTCGAAAGGCGAGGTCTTGCCATAATCCGGCGTTGCAGGCGCATAACCAAGGGCCAGCACATCCGGCTGGTCATTGGTAATGAGCTTGGCAAGCTGGGTCGGCATTTCAGAACGCGGCTTCGGCGGCTTCACCGCATGGAAAGCCATGGTGATGCCGATTTCCTTGCCTTCCAGCTTGCTGGAGAAAGCCATTTTCGTGTCCGTCTTTTCCGGCGGACGCGTGATCATGCTGATCTTGTCGAACATGCTGCCGGCCGTGAAGGCCTTGGCGGGGGCCTTCGGCTTCACCGAGACCAGGCGACCCGTCTTGTCGGAACGATTGATGCGGTTTTCGTCGGGGTTCGGATCGTCCGTGCCGAGCTTTGCCGTCTTGCGTCCGCCGGAGAGCGCAACGCGGCCTATGCCCGGCACTTCGATGCCGTTGGCGGCGATGCTGCCTGTCACGGTCGTTGCATCCACGAACGGCATTTCGGCCTGATGGACGGAGCCGACCGGCGCCTTGGCGACAAAGGCGGTCCAGCGGTGCGTTCCCATGTCGGCCGAGGGCACCAGGCTCGCCATGTCCTGAAAGGCAATTGTATTGGCGTTGAAAAGATATGCCATGGCCGCCAGAACCAGCGGCACCAGACGGTGCGGCTTATGGACTGTCTGGCGCGGCTTTGCACGGACGGCGTAATAGCGCCCCTCTTCCGGGCAATAGCCCGTGACAGGGTAATGCCACACCGGCTCGACAACGGCCTTCCTTCGACCAAACAGCGCTCGTAAAGATACAAGACGCACCGCACACTCCACTCACACTGACTAAACCGATGCGGCGATAACGGAGTATTAACCTTGTCCGATGGGTGAGGACGCGCTTGCAGCTCTGGCGAATACAGTCATTATCAGCAGCGCGTTAACCATGAACGAATATGGTTAATGCAGGGTTTAAGCGAATCCTGCTTTGCGAATACCGGGCAGCTACGGTGAGGAGGTGCATCATGGAAAAGGTCATGGGCGGATGCCTGTGCGGCAATGTTCGCTTCGAAGCGGCGGGACAGCCCTACCGGGTCGGCATCTGCCATTGCCTCGACTGCCGCAAGCATCACGGCGCGCTGTTTCACGCCTCTGCGATATTTCCCGAAACCGCGGTTACGGTCGAGGGTGAAACCCGCGACTATGCGGGACGCCATTTTTGCCCGCGCTGCGGGTCGTCCGTTTTCGGACACAGCGGCGATGTGATCGAAATCAATCTCGGCTCGCTCGATGTGCCAGATCAGTTCAAGCCGACCTATGAACTGTGGACCATCCGCCGCGAAAGCTGGCTGCCGTCTTTCCCCGCAATGCATGGCTATGAGCGCGATCGTGAGGGATCGAGCCGCTTTGAGGATTAGGATGAGGATGGGGATGAGGATGAGGATGAGGATGAGGATGAGGATTTGATCAAGTCCTCGTCCTATATGCCATCTTTTCTTTCACGACAGCCGCTCTATCTGCGGTATTGAGATCACTGCCTTGGGGGTAATTTTATGCGCGGGTTAAAAATCGGGATTTTTGGCGCCCTGTTGAGTTCATTTGCGGCCATTGCCACGGCCCAGGCCGATGACTGCCAGAACGCCAGTTCGCAAGCCGCACTCAATGAATGTTACGGCAAAGCCTACAAGAAGTCGGATGCCGAGCTGAACAAGGTGTTCAAGACCTTGCAGCGCCGCGCCGACGATGCCGACCTGAAGAAAAAACTGGTTCAGTCCCAGCGGGCCTGGATCGCGTTTCGTGATGCTGAATGCGACATGCAGACAGCGGGCGGCGGCAGCATTTCGGGCATGGCCTATTCGATCTGCCTATCCGGCCTTACGCAACAGCGCATCAACGACCTCAAGAAATACCTCAAATGCGAGGAAGGAGACAGCAATTGCCCCTTCCCTGCCGCCAGTAACTGATTAGTTGCGGCTCTCATAGGCGGCGTCGAAGAATGCCTTTTCCAGTTCTACTGCGCGGCGGAAGAACTGCCGGCATCGTTCTTCCGCCGCCGGGCCGACCCGGTCCAGCTCCGAACGCAAGAAGCCCACGAACTCCACAAAATATGGATTGTCGTGCAGCACGATCCATTCCGAAAAAATGAAATCGTCAGGCAAAGGCTTCGGCGCTTTTTCCGCCCAGTCGAGATAAAGCCATTCGGCGACCGTCAGCACTGACAGGCAGACCGCATAGGAACCGGAGCGCGCAGCCTCCAGCATCAGCGCCTTGAATGCAGTGGTGGGCGCCGCGTCAGGCGCATCGAAACGCTCGGCGTCGGAGACTGCAAGTTTTGCAAAGGCGCGCTCGAAATAGGAGTTTTCATCGCTGCTGATCATGCCGATGAAGCGGCCCAAAGTCAGCTTGGCTTCCATCCGGTCACAATTGACGAGTGTTCCGCCCAGCAGTGATAAAAAGCAGTCGATGAACCGATGGTCCTGCACCAGATAGCGCGTCATGACATCGGGCGCGACCGTACCGGCATAAATTTCGCGGACAAGGCGATGGCCGACGGCTTGCGACCAGAATGGTTCGGCGTTCTGACGAAGACCGTCGGTGAAACGCCCGGCTTTGGCATCACTTGGCATGAAAAGACCGACTCCTTTGTATTTTAGCGATCAGACCTTATCGGCGCTGTTCCGCATCGGCAATGCGCCTGTCAAAATCCTCTTATGCATCGGCGGCGGATTGGCTATGCTGCTTAAATGAAGTGGACATTTTTCTGAGGGAAAGAATGAACACATATTTTTCGCCTGCCCGTGCGGCGCTTCTGCTTGCTGTTGCGATGGCTCTTCCGACAGGCAGTGCCTTCGCCAAATCTGCCTGTGACGGCGTGACGACGACGCTCACCAAGCAGCAGAAAACGGACTACAGGTCTCTCATCGCGCAAAGCCTCGGCAAGAAAGTCAAACCGGCTTCCGTCAACATTGAGGGCTTCATGCAATATGGCAACTGGGCGGTCGCCTATGCGGATGTTCCGGTGGCTGATCCCGGCTATTTCTTTTTCGACCTTTCCGGCAAGTCACCCAAACTGAAGGACGTCTGGGGTGGGATGGCTGAAAGAAGCGAGATACCCGATCTGGTCAAATGGGCTGAAAAGCTCGGCGCCAACAAGGAAATCGCCGCCTGTTTTGCCGATACGGCAACCGCTTCCTAGCACTACAGTTGCAAATTCGTCAGGCCGTGGCGAAAAGAGTGATTTTCGAGTACCGGAGCGGAGCGTACTTAAAGGTACGTGAGCACCGGAACGCAGACAAATTGCTTTTTGCAGCCCGGCATCACGAAGAATGCAACTGTAGTGCTAAGTGGGAGGGACGGCTCCACAGATCATAGTTGCCTTGTGAAGGCCCCAATTATTGGTGAGAAGCGACCGGATACAGATCTATTCGAAGTGTGGGGCATGACCAAGAAAATCCTTTTCGCCGTAGCGCTCATCGCTATTGGCCTGTTCGGCTATACGAAGGTCATGGCCCGGATCAGCCTCGTCGAGCCTCCCCTTGCCGCACCGTCCGACCAGCAGGCCGATGCGATCCGCGTGGAAAAGGCCAGTCGTCAGATGTTCCTGCTTCGCGAAGGCAGGACAATCGGCACCTATCGCATATCGCTCGGCAGCAACGGCGATGGCGGGCATAAGCAGCGCGAAGGCGATGAAAAGACACCGGAAGGGCGTTACGTCATCGACTGGCGCAACCCGCGTTCGATGGCGCATCTGAGCCTGCATATTTCCTATCCGAACGAAAACGACAAGCAGGCCGCAGCGACAGCCGGTCACGCACCGGGCGGCAATATCATGATCCATGGCCTGCCGAATGGCTGGGGCTGGCTGGCATCGGCACACCGGTTCTGGGACTGGACCGATGGCTGCATTGCCGTCACCGATGCGGAAATGCGTGACATATGGGCCAGAGTTCCGACCGGGACGCCGATTGAAATCCTGCCCTGATCTTTCAGATGCCTTTCGAGCGGTTCCTGCTTTAACGGGATCGTTGAAACCGCACTAACTCTTGACCGACCAGCGTTCGATATCCGCGCTCTGCCCGATCAAGGCGAGGCCGTTGGCGATGGAATCGAACTGGTTCGAGCTTGTCACCTCGGCATCGGGGAAGCGGCTTTCAAACACGGTGCGGATGACCGGCACGAAAGACGTGCCGCCCGTGAGGAAAACCCGGTCGATAGACGAGGTTTCCAGCGCTGCCTTGTCGACCGCCTGCTGCACCGAGTTTTCGATCTGGCGCACATCCTCCGCGATCCAGTTTTCGAAATCATTGCGGGTAATGTCGGTGCGGATTTCAAAATCGTCGGCCTTGAAGTGCAGTTCCGACATGCGCTGCGTTGAAAGGCGCACCTTGAGGTCCGATACGGCGCGGTAAATTTCGTAGCCGTAATCGTTTTCGATCAGGTTGATGAAATGTTCGAGCGGCTTCGGGTCAACCGCTTGCCGGGCCAGTTCGTCCAGATCGCGAATGGTGGCCGGTGAGTTCATCAGGAACAGCGTATTCCAGCGCGCAAAATTTGCATAATAATGGTTCGGCACGGTCAGCCTCTTGCCGAAGGACTGATATTCAGTCCCCTTTCCAAGCAGCGGCGACACGGCATTGTCGATGATACGGTAATCGAACGTATCGCCCGCGATGCCGACACCCGTCTGGCTGAGCGGCGTGAAGCTCAAGCCTTGCCTGCCCACGTCGAACCGCACGATGGAAAAGTCGCTGGTGCCGCCGCCGAAGTCGGCCACCAGAACAGTGGATGCTGCCGTCAGTTCCTGCGCATAAAAATAGGCAGCGGCGACAGGCTCATAAACATAATGAATGTCGGTGAAGCCGAACGCCCGAAACGCCTTTTCATAGCGCTGCATGGCCAGCGCTTCATCGGGCGATGCGCCCGCAAAGATCACGGGCCTTCCGATAACCACGCGATTGCCCTTTGGCGGCAGACGGTCGCCCAGCCGCGCGGCAACCGTGTTGAGGAAAGTGGTCAGGATATCCTCGAACTTGAACCGCTTGCCGAAAACAGGCGTGTCGGTGAAGGATTTCGAGGCCGCGAATGTCTTGAACGATTGCAGCATGCGCGTGGAGTGCGGCGCATTGACGAATACGTCCATCGCCCATGGCCCGCTTTCGACGGTGCGCTCGCCGGTTTCGCGATCCTGCCAGAAGCAGAGAACCGAACGGTAGCCGGTAATATCAACCCCATCCTTCGGCACACTCAGAACGGCAGTCGTGCCATCCGGCGCGGCAACGGAAAGAACCGTGTTGGTCGTGCCGAAATCGATGCCCAAAGTCACGCCATCAAATGGGCGCTGGTCAGCCTTCGTCATTACTGCACCTTTTTTGGAGGAAATCGCGGAGCGGGCGGATTAGCAGTCGCCAGAGCCAAGCTCAACCCGAAAGTGCGAAATTAAGCACTGGTTGCGATCACGATTGCAATCATTGCCACCCGAATGAGAAAAATTCCCGGTCGCGCAAATATTAATGGCTGTCTCGAAAGTTTACATGATCTCTTGCGTCTGCCTGCTAGGCTTCTGCAACGCATCATGAGCAGTTCACCTTTCAGTCACATACGTGAACTTCTCCGCTTATTTGTTTTCACCACCTTGGCAATGCCAGATGTTGTCCATCCGGTTTCGCTATTTCCAAGCCCCCCCAACAGATGAAAGCGATAAACATGGCGTTTCTATCCCGTACCGTTCTTGCGGCTGCCCTGCTTTCGGCCAGTACGCTTCCTCACATTGCCAATGCCCAGGCGACAACCGGACAGCCCATAGCAAGCGGCTATCACAGCAGCGGTCAGGCCACCGCAGAGGTGAGCGGTGTCGTGGCTGATGGCGACAAGGTGACCGTCAAGGTCCGTTTCATCAATGCCAAGGAAGGCGGGAGTGTTTCGACGACGCTTTACAGAGAACTGTCGGACAAAGATTACGAGAATGAATATTATCTTCTCGCAGGCGACAAAAAATATCTTCTGCTGAAGGATTCCGAAGGCAAGCCGCTCGCGCCTGCTTCAGTTTCCCTGTTCGGCACGGGCCAGGTCGTCGGCGTCTGGCACGGCGTCTTTCCCGCGCCACCGAAGGGCCAGAAGGTGACGCTCTATATTAAAGGGGTCGAGCCGCTCGGGCCTTTCGCCATTCCCGCCGAATAGGGGCGAGCCATGACCAGTCTTACCCTGGGCAGCATCGTTCTCGGCCTCGCCGCGCTTTGCCTGCCATCCATCGCAACCGCGCAAGACACGGGCACCGACAACAGTGCCTATATCCGTGATCTCGTACCGGAGATCCGCGATCTTGTTTCAGCATCGGGCAGCACCGATGGCAAAGCACGGGGCCTATCCAGCGCTGCGCAACAAATTGTCGAGAAAAGCGGCAATATCACCATGCGGGAAACGGACGAAAGCATCGTCCTTTCCGTGACGAGTGATATTTTGTTCGATTTCGACAGTGCCAAACTGACGGGCAAAGCCAAGGCGACACTGACCGATATTGCCAGAATATTGGAAAGCATGCCGGATTCTGCCGTTCGCGTTGTCGGCCATACGGATTCGAAAGGGTCGGACAGCTACAACGATAAACTGTCGAAAAACCGCGCCGATGCCGTGGTCGGGTTTCTCGTCAGCAATGGCGTTCAATCCGCGCGGTTGAAACCGGAGGGGCATGGCGAAAGCGAGCCTGTCGCGCCCAACGAAATCAAAGGCAAAGACAATCCCGACGGGCGGGCGCAAAACCGGCGTGTCGAATTTGTGCTGCCGAAAGCATGATGCGCCTCACCGTTGGAAACAGAAAAAGCCCGGATCGCTCCGGGCTTTCTGTCACTTCTTCTTTTTGGCGCGGCCTGCGAACGGGTTGTCCGAGGTGCGCAAGGAAAGCCTGATCGGCACGCCCGGCATGTCGAAAGTTTCGCGCAGGCCGTTGATGAGATAGCGCACATAGGATTGCGGCATCGCATCGGGGCGCGAGCAGGAGACGACGAAGCCCGGCGGGCGGGTCTTTACCTGCGTCATATATTTCACCTTCAGGCGGCGACCCGAAACTGCCGGAGGCGGCTGGTGTGCGATGACACCCGTCAGCCAGCGGTTGAGACGCCCGGTCGAAATACGGCGATTCCAGATTTCGTGGGTCTTGACGACATTCTCCATGAGCTTGTCGATGCCCTGTCCGCGCTCGCCGGAAATCGGCACGGCGCGAAGTCCGCGCACCTGCGGCAGCAGGCGGGCCGTCTTTTCGTAAAGATCGGCGAGGACCATCTGGCGGTCTTCGATCAAATCCCATTTGTTGAATGCGATGATCGGCGCCCGGCCCTCACGGATGATGAGATCGGCGATCTGCAAATCCTGCTTCTCGAACGGGATCGTCGCGTCGAGCACGATGATCACGACTTCCGCAAACCGGATGGCACGCAGGCCGTCGGCGACCGACAGCTTTTCGAGCTTTTCCTGCACGCGCGACTTGCGGCGCAGGCCAGCCGTGTCGAACAGCTTGATCTTGCGGCCCCGCCATTCCCAATCCACCGAGATCGAGTCACGCGTAATGCCTGCTTCCGGTCCGGTCAGCAGGCGGTCTTCGCCGAGCATCGTGTTAATCATCGTGGACTTGCCAGCATTCGGGCGTCCGACAATGGCAATGCGCATCGGCTTGGTGGCATCATAGGCCGGGATTTCTTCTTCGTCCGGGTCTTCGATGTCGTCGCCGATCAGTTCGCCGACAGCCTTCGGCGTGAAAACCTCGTCGGCGGCTTCCTCTTCCTTCTCGTCGGCAAAGACGCGCTCTTCGCCCAAAAGTTCGACAATCGCGTCGCGCAGGTCGGGCATGCCCTGGCCGTGTTCGGCAGAGATCGGGCACGGTTCGCCAAGGCCAAGCTGGAAAGCGTCATACATGCCGGATTGCGCGCCGCGCGCTTCCGCCTTGTTGGCCACCAGCACGACCGGCTTGCCGGAACGGCGCACCACTTCGGCAAAGGTACTGTCGGTCGGCGTGATACCGGCCTTGGCATCGATGACGAACAGGATCACGTCCGCTTCCTGAATGGCGGCCTCGGTCTGGGCGCGCATGCGCGCTTCCAGACTGTCATTGGCAGCTTCCTCCAGACCGGCGGTGTCGATGACCTGAAATTTCAGATCGTAAAGCTTGGCATCGTGGATGCGCCGGTCGCGCGTGACGCCCGGCAGGTCATCGACCAGCGCCAGCTTGCGGCCGACGAGGCGATTGAACAGCGTGGACTTGCCGACATTGGGACGCCCGACGATGGCGACTGTGAAACCCATGGGAGAAGATAACTCCAGAAATCAAAATGTTTATGTATTTTGCGCGTCGGGCACCTTGACGCCCGCGCTGCGCATCAGATCGAGCATCGTATTGGAACGCTGGCGGGTATTGGCCGGAGCAAGGCTGTCATTGGCAATCTGCTGGAACAGCTTGACCGCATCATCGAAACGCTCGGCCTTCCAAGCAGCCAGCCCCAAGGCTTCCCGCGCGCTTGAACGCATCGGGTTGCCGTCGACGGACAGCGTTTCCACACGCTTGGCCACATCGTCATAAGAACCGCTGTCGACCAGCAGATAGCCTGCCCGCAAGCGCGCCACATCGCGCAGCGGCGCGGGTACTGCGTTGTCGGCGGCAACGTCATCGAAAGCCTTCACGGCACCGGCGGCATCGCCCTTGTCGGCGATCACCGAAGCGGCGCGAAGACGCGCCAGCACCGGATAGGAGCCGTAGCCGGTCTTTTCCAGATCGTCGAGCGCAGCAAGCGCCTCATCGTTCTTGCCTGCCGAGGCGAGATCGAGCGCGGCCAGAAACTTGTCGCCGGAAGCGGAAGCCTTGCTGTCGGTCCAGTGCTGATAGCCGACCCAGCCAGCCGTTCCCAGAACGATCGCAACGGCAGCACCAATCACGACCGGGCCGAAATTCTTCCAGACCTGCTTTGCCCGTTCCGAACGGAGTTCCTCGTTTACCTCGCGAATGAAACTGTCGTCTGCCATGGACCTGCCATCGTTCTTGAAACTGGTTTACGAAATAGATGTTCTGGCGCTTTTAGTCGGAATTGTCGCCATATGTAAGACCCGTCTGTGAAATAAGCCGAAACACGTGTCACAAAGTGCATTTCGGTCCGACAATAGCCTTATTCAAGGAATAGAGCATTTCCAGCAAAAGTGTGAAACGGTTTTGCGGTGGAAAATGCGACAAAACAAATAGTTAGAGCGGTTCCGATGATTCAGTAAAAATAGGAACCGCTCTTGTGACAATTCTTCGGAACCCTTCCTCCTCCCCCCTCGTTTAGTGGTCCATGCGCTTTCTGTCCCCCCGCCCTGTTCTTCTTTCAGCCCTGGCTCTTTCCACCTGCACCGCGCAGGCGGAACCGGCGCCCGCAAAGCCGCAATATGTGCTGATCTCCTTCGATGGCGCGCATGACAATGCGCTGTGGACCCGCTCGCGCGAACTGGCGAAGAAAAACAACGCGCATTTCACTTATTTCCTGTCCTGCGTCTTCCTGATGACCAAGCAGAACCGGCGGGATTACCAGCCGCCTCGCAAGCGGGCGGGATCGTCCAATGTCGGCTTCGCGCTCAGCCGCGATGAAGTCGTCGCCCGCCTTGGCAATATCTGGCAGGCGCATCTGGAAGGAAACGAGATCGCCAGCCATGGCTGCGGCCATTTCGACGGCACCGACTGGTCGACCGCCGATTGGGACAAGGAGATCAGGGAATTCCGCCGCATCACCGCTGACGCCTACAAGAATAACGGCATCGAAGGCGAGCCGGAAGGCTGGCGCGATCTGGCCCTGAAGGGCATTGACGGTTTCCGCGCGCCCTATCTCGCCGCATCGAAGCCGGTGCAGGATGCGCTGAAGGCGAACGGCTTTCGCTATCAGGCGTCGTCCGTCACCCGCGGCCTGGAAGAACCGATCATCGCCGGCCGGTTCGCATCCTTTGGATTGCCGCTTATCCCGGAAGGCCCGTCGCAGCGCCCCATCGTGGCGATGGACTATAATCTCTATGTCCGCCACTCGAAGGGCAAGGAAGCCGTGCTGCAATCGGCGGCGTTCGAAGAGCGGGCCTACAAGGCTTTCCGGGCAGCCTTCGACAGGCAATATGCGGGCGAGCGCATTCCGCTTCAGCTTGGCTTTCATTTCGTGCTGATGAATGACGGCGCCTACTGGCGCGCCATGGAACGGCTGGTGACGGAAGTCTGCACCAAGCCGGACGTCAAATGCACGACCTACAGCGACTATCTGGACGGTCTCGACAAGGACGCTGTCCAGACAGGCCAGAACAGGTCCTGACTTCAGGCCGAAGGCAGTGTTTCCAGATTTTCGAGATCCAGCGCGGGAAGCGGCTCGTCGCGGATAGTTGCCTCAAAAGCTCTCAGGCGCTTGTAGATCGACAGCAGTTCGATGATCGTCGTCCATGAATTGACGAGATACTGAAACGAGCTCTGCACCTGCGAAAAGACATTGACGATCTGGTTCATCAGGCCAAGCGTCAGCTTTCCAGCCACGATGGACGGTATGAGGATCAGGGTCGCGAAAATATTGTCGGCCTGCAGATAGAAAATGCGGGCCACGTTGAAATAGACATAGTGGAAATAGAGCCGGAAATAATTGTGCCGGACGTTGCGGAACAATTCGGCCATTGTGACTGGCCCGGCGCGATCGTCATGATCTTCACCATAGACGAGTTCCTTGCGGTAAGCCGCTTCCACGCGCTGGTTGTTGAACTCCAGCCCAGGCAGCTTGATGCCGACCAGCGCCAGCAGACCGGTCCCGAAGGCAGCCCAGAAAACAGCCGCCCATACAAGCGCATGTGGTATTGTGCCGATAACCGGCAACTCGGTGATTTTCTCGGAAAAGCTGAACAGGACCGGCAGAAAGGCGATCAGCGTCAGAATAGCTTTCACCAGATTGACACCGAGCTGTTCCAGCGTCGTTGAAAAGCGCATCGTATCTTCCTGCACACGCTGTGCAGCGCCTTCGATGGAACGCAGTTTCGGCCAGTACCTGACATAATAGTCATTCATCGCCGTGCGCCATCGGAAGATATAATGGCTGACGAAGAAGAGGCTCAAAACGCTGATCGTAACGCTAATAAAAGCAATCTTGGCAAAAGTGACCAGCCCCCAGTAGAAATCGGACGCGCTTACGGCGCCGGGTGTTGTCAGCGCCTTCTGTATCATGTCGTAGAACGGCCCATACCAGGCATTGACCGCCACGCTGACCTGCACGCCGAAATAGGTGGTGAACAGGATCAGCGCCGATCCGAGTATCGACCAGCGCTGCCACGGATGCGGAGAGAACCACGCCCAGAATAGATAGAACGCGAACACCGCCACCGCGAAATAGATATAGAACCAGAGAAACGGCGCCGACCAGAAGACGCTTGCGCCGATGATCGGCGCAGCGTCATGCGCCAGCGGCGGCAGGCCGAATGTTGCGCCCAGCCTTTCTCCTCCCTCGTACCAGCCGATTATCGCCAGCAGGCACCAGCCGAGAGCGGACCAGAAGAACAGTTTCGGGCGGGGAAAGAACGACACAAACACCGGATTTCATCCAAATCTTGAGGAACTATCCTCATAAGAAGCCGGTCCTTGCGCCTTTACCAGTTAAATTCCTGTAAGGTTTTCAGCCCCTTGTTCCGGCAGCGCGTCCCGCCACGATGCCTAGCGCCGCGACGACCACCAGCGAGAGCGCTGCGGCCAGGCTTGCCGAGGTAAACGAACCGGAGCGCTGCGCCATGAAGCCTGCCACCAGCGGGCCGACGATCTGGCCGATGCTGAAGCAGACGGTCATTCGCGCCAGAGCGCGTTTCGGTGACGCCGGTGCGAGCGTGCGGGCAATCTGCAATCCGAACGCGGTCAATGCCATGAAGGTGATGCCGAGAAGCGCGCCGCCGACAAGCGGCCCAAGCGGCGGCGCCAGAACCACGCTCGCGGCAACGCCGATGGCCTCCAGAATGCCGGTCAGGGCAAATGCGTGGAAAAGGCCGAACTTCTTCGCAGCCGGACCCCACAGCCAGATCGAGGGCGCAGCCGTCAGGCCGGTCACCACCCACACGGCCGCTTCCATAAGCGGACCGCCATCGGTCGCGCGCACGATTGCAATCAGGAACGTCGCCGTGATGACATAGCCGAAGCCGAAAATCCCATAGGCCAGCGCCAGCGCGTTGAAAGCGAGGCTTTTGGGGAGCGGCGGCTCACGCGTGCCGCTGTTTCCGCCGACCGGACCTTCCTTCACGAAAGCCGCAACCAGAACAACCATCACGATGGTCAGGACCGCAGCGCCGATCCAGTCTGCGCGCCAGTCAAGTCCGGCAAAGCGGATCAGCGCCACCAGAACGGCGGAAAGCGCTATGCCGCTGCCGACGCCGCCGAAATGCAAGGCTCCAAGCCCCGCCTTTTCAGCCGCCGTCACGTGGCTGAGCACGATTGCCGTGCACAGGATCATCGTCACAGCGCTTATGAAGCCCGCCGCAAAGCGGATGATGGAAAACAGCCATACGCCGTCAAAAAGCGCCATGGCCGCACACAGCAAACCGCTGATTATCAGGCCCGCGATCACGCTTGCCCGTTCGATGCCCGCAGACCAGCCGTAGCCGGCAACGACCGCCCCCAGCAGATAGCCGATATAGTTTGCAGACGCGATGAAACCGGCATCGGCGGCGGTGAAGCCGATATCGGCCATCATTCCGGGCAGGATCGGCGTATAGATGAAGCGCCCGATCCCCATGGCGGCGGCCATGGCGAGAAAACCGCCGAAGGCATAGCGGACGGCAGTGTTGCGTCGGGGAAAAATTTGCTGGTTCATTCGAGGGAGGTCTCTGTTGTTCGCCAGGAACATAAACCTCGCGCCCGGCGGGACAATTCAATTTTTCTGATCGGATCGATCACCTGGAATGACGCTGAAACCGTTTCCCGCCTTTTGCCATCGCACCGGACATTGGGGCGGCGCGCCAATAGCCTGCTGGTCTTTGCCTGCGGGTTTACCTCGTGGCATAAAAGCTGGAAGCAGATGGGGCAACGGCGCTGTTTCGAATTTGAAAGCAAGCAGCGGAGTGTAGCCTCGGCGCGCTGGCATTAGCCTTCCTTCATGCTCATATTGAAGGAATACGGACATGAACCTTATGACCATGAAGACCCACGACCCTGACGAAAATCGCTGGCAGAAGGTGCTCGACCGCGACAAGGCGTCGGACGGGGCATTTGTCTATGCGGTGCGCACCACCGGCGTCTATTGCCGCCCGTCATGCCCGTCGCGGCGCGGAAAGCGCGAAAACGTACAGTTTTTCGATGGTTGCGAGGATGCGGAACGCGCAGGCTTCCGGCCCTGCATGCGCTGCAAGCCGCATCTCTCCGAAACGCTGGCGACGCAGAACAGCACCCGCTATGCCGATATGGTCGCGAGTGCCTGCCGCTTCATCGAGACGGCGGAAGAGGTGCCTTCCCTTGAAGAAATAGCGGCTTCGGTGAAAGCGAGCCCCGCCCATTTTCACCGCATTTTCAAGGAGTTCACGGGGCTGACCCCGAAAGCCTATGCCGATGCACACCGCGCGAAGAAGATGCGGGCAGCACTCGATGCGCCGGAAATCCGCGTAACCGATGCAATCTATGATGCCGGTTACAATTCCAGCAGCCGCTTCTATGAGGCTTCGGACGGAATTTTGGGAATGACTCCAAAGGCTTACAAGCAAGGCGGCAAAAATGCGGATATCCGTTTCGCCATCGGCCAGTCAACGCTCGGCGCGGTGCTGGTGGCTGCGAGCGACAGGGGTGTCTGCGCGATTTTGATGGGCGACGACCCGGAAGAACTGATCCGCGATCTGGAAAGGCGCTTTCCGCAGGCAAATCTCATCGGCGCGGACCGCGATTTCGAGGATATGGTGGCCAAAGTGGTGGGCTTCGTCGAAGCACCCCGCATCGGTCTCGACCTGCCACTCGATCTACAGGGAACCGCGTTCCAGCAGCGGGTCTGGCAGGCCTTGCGGGAAATTCCCGTCGGTAAAACAGTGAGTTACACCGAAATTGCAGAGCGCATCGGCGCGCCGAAATCGGTGCGGGCGGTAGCGCAAGCCTGCGCCGCCAACAAGATCGCCGTCGCGGTCCCGTGCCACCGCGTGGTGCGCAACGATGGCGGTCTTTCCGGCTATCGCTGGGGCATTGAGCGCAAGCGCGATCTTCTCAAGCGGGAGGGTCAGGCGTGAGTGATATCCCTGCCTATGACTGGCAAAAAATCGGTGCCGAACTGGATGAGTTCGGTGCCTCAATCCTCAAAAACATAATTTCGCCACAGGATTGCCGCGAAATAGCCGCCGGCTACTACAATTTAGCCGCATTTCGAAGCGTTATTTCGATGCGAAAACACGGTTTTGGGCGCGGAGAATACAAATATTACGCAAATCCCATTCCTGCCTTAATTTTGAATCTGCGTCAGAAGCTCTATCCGCAGCTTGCCCCCATCGCCAATCGGTGGAGCGAAAGGCTGGGCTCGGATGTCCGCTTTCCGCCGACCCATGACGCGTTTCTGGAACGCTGCCACGCGGCGGGACAGACCCGGCCGACACCGCTCATCCTGCAATATGTGGAGGGCGATTATAATTGCCTGCATCAGGACATTTACGGCGATATCGCTTTTCCGTTGCAGGTGGCGATTTTGCTGTCCGAGCCGGAAAAGGATTTCACGGGTGGGGAGTTCGTCCTGACCGAACAGCGACCGCGCATGCAAAGCCGGGCGGAAGTCGTGCCGCTGCGACAGGGAGACGGCGTGGTCTTCGCGGTCAATGACCGCCCGATGCAGGGAACACGCGGGGATTATCGCGTCAAGATGCGGCACGGCGTCAGCCGCATCCGCTTTGGCAAGCGGCATACGCTGGGCATAATCTTTCACGATTCCAGATAGAGGTTGAAACCGAGGTTTCGATGGCCTTTGATCGCAACAAAATGATCGAAGGAGTCGGATATGAGCGTGACCATCTACGGTATCAAGAACTGCGACACCATGAAGAAGGCGCGCACCTGGCTTGAAGACCACGGCATCGACTACGCGTTTCACGATTACAAGAAGGAAGGGCTCGACGGTGAAACGCTCGACCGTTTCCTGAAGGATATTCCGTGGGAGCAATTGCTCAACCGGGCCGGAACGACGTTTCGCAAACTGCCCGAGGAAGAACGCCAGAACGTCGATGCCGCCAAGGCGCGGGCGCTAATGCTGGCGCAGCCGTCCATGGTCAAGCGCCCGGTGCTCGACAAGGATGGAACGCTGACGGTCGGTTTCAAGCCGGACCAGTATGAAAACTTCTTCAAGCCTTGAGGCGGGAAAACGCTGCTATAGATAGCTGCCGATAATAAGAGCGCGTTTCGATCTGATTGAATCGGATCGGCGCTCTATTTATTTGTTTTTAGGCACATCTTGTCCGAAAACCGCTTCACACTTTTCGGGATGTGCCGGATGGAGAAACCGATGCGGCAGCGCGCGAAGAAGGTCGTTCAGCAATGGTCCGCGAGCTGGCGCGATTCCCTGATTGCTTCCTTCGCGGGCGGGGTCGCCTGGCTAATCTGCCAGCTGCTTCTGAACCAGCCGAAACCCGTCTTTGCCATGGTAACGGCGGTGATCTGTCTGGCGCCGAACCTGCCCAACCATGGCAAGCAGGCGATTGGCGTGATCGTCGGGGTCACGACCGGCGTGCTGGTGGGCGAGCTTTCGCTGCTCTTGCCGGAAACGGTTCCGGTCTTCCACACAAGCATCGTGACTTTCGTTGCGATGGTGCTGGCAACCTCTTTCGGCATGGCGCCTGCAATTGCCATCCAGTCGGGCGTTTCAGCGATCCTGGTTCTTGCCATGGGGCCGCAGGTCGCTGGCGTGACACGGCTGGTGGATGTTCTGGTGGGCGCGGGCGTGGGCTTGCTGTTCAGCCAGATTTTGATGACGCCGAGCCCGCTGCTTCTGATCGACAAGGCGGCTCGCGGCCTGATCGACCGTCTTGCAAACGGGCTTAAACAATCGGCTATCGCGCTGGAAAAGCAGGACCCGGTGCGGGCGCAAAGTGCGATCAACCAGTTTACATCGGCGCACCGGGCGGTGATCGCACTCGGCGACGGTATTGCGCTGGCGCGCAGCAACGCGCGCTGGTCGCTGCGCGGGCGGCTGGTGGCGCGCGAGGTTACGGAAATGGCAGGCCGCTATGACCGTCGCGGCATCCGCCTCTACGCATCGGCGCTGCTGTTCGGCGAAGCGCTGGGCAACGCGCTGCGCAAGAAGGAAGCCCCGCCGCCGCCGTGGCTGGCGGAAGCCTTGCAGGTGGTCATCGCCAATTGCGAGCTGGAGGAAGGAGAGCAACCGCGCCGGATACCGCCCATGCCCAAGGACATTCCGTTCGGCTGGCGCGATTGCGTGCACCGGCTGTCATCGGTTCAGGACACGCTTCTGCACTTCCTGCATTCTGATATTCCCGACAGCCTTCCCGTACCCGAACGGCGGCAAAAGCAAACTGCGGCCTGACAGTTTTCAGGTCAGAGACCGCACATGCTGCGCCAGCTCGTTCGCTGCCTGTCGTGCGAGCGTCGGGCGGTTCCGCCAGTCGTCCAGGGCAGCGCCGCGATAGGCCGCCTGCGCGAGCGCAAGGACCGAGGCGGTTTCGGGCGAAACACGCGGCAGCGCCCATTCGGCAGCGGCATCTTTCGGCGCGAATTTTCCGGTTTCGAGCGTGTACCACATGCGGGCAAGCGTCAGCAGGACGTTGCGCTCGTCGCCGGAAAGATTACCTACGAGGGCAGGCAGGGCATCGGCAATCGCGCGCCGAACATCTTCGTGCGGCATGGGCGGCAGAAGATGTTCGCGCACGGGGCCAACGAGGCTTATGGCTTCCTGAGCGGCTTGCGCCAGCACCAGCGTATATTCGGGATCGGTGTGCGGCTGCGGCACGGTTCCCGCCTCGAATTCGTCGCGCAGCCATTCTCCATAAATGAAGGCGCAACGCGCGGGATAGCCGGGTTCCGCGAGATCCTGCCGCAGAAAAATCATCACTTCCAGGCATCTTGGCATGCCGGGCCTGGCCGGGTGCCGGCCAGAAATCTGCATCAGACGGTCAACGAGAAGCGCGCCGGTTTCAGGTGCCAGTGGCTGGTCGCTGACCGCCAGCAGATCGACGTCGCTGTTGGGTCGAAGACCGCCATTTACGGCGGAGCCGTGCAGATATACGGCCTGCAAGGACGGCCCCAGACATTCTTGCAGAACGGTCAGGGCCTTCGCCGCTTCTTCGGGAATTGCTGCGTGATTTCTATCCATCCTGCGTTGATACTGTCCCCGGCGGACATATACAACGGCAGCCGACGACAGAAGACCGTCGCTTTTTCAGGCCGCAGCAACTTCTCGCCGTTCCAAGGCTCTTCCCGAAAAGTGCAAAGCGGTTTTCGGACAGGATTCGCTTTAAGACAATAACTTGAGCACCGGTCCGATTCACTCAGATCGGTGCTCAAGAATGCGGTCGATCAATCCCCATTCGAGCCCTTGCTCGGCGGTCATGAAATTATCGCGGTCAAGCGCGCGTTCCACCTCTTCATAGGTGCGCCCGCAATGTTCTGCATAAAGCCGCGTCATCAGCCGCTTGGTTCGCTGGGCTTCCTCGGCATGGATGAAAATGTCCGATGCCTGCCCCTGAAACCCACCGGAGGGCTGGTGAACCAGCAGGTTCGCATTGGGAAGGGCGGCGCGATGGCCGGGCTCGCCCGCCATCAGCAGGAAGGAACCCATGGAACGGGCCGTCCCCATGCAGAGCGTGTGCACCGGCGCGCGGACATAGCGCATCGTGTCATAGATGGCGAGGCCGCTGGTCACGACGCCACCCGGCGAATTGATATAGAGATTGATCGGCTGCTTGGAATTTTCCGCTTCCAGAAACAGCAATTGCGCGCAGATCAGCGCGGATACGGTGTCGTTCACTTCGCCGTTGAGAAAGATGATCCGCTCGCGCAGCAGGCGCGAATAGATATCGAACGACCTTTCGCCGCGGCTCGACTGTTCAACGACCATAGGGACGAGTTGCATCGTTTCGCGCATGGGCGAACTCCTCTCTTCCAAAATCAGAATGTGGGTGCTTCAGGCGGCGCGCATGACCGGCGTCCGGTTGCTGTTGGCGGCAACCGGTGCGGCATGTTTCACCCGCGCGTCGTTCAATTCATGGATGACGCGCAGGCAGGTGCCACCGGCAATGCCCGGCACGATGCGGAACGTGACCACGCTTTCCAGAAAGGGCGGCTGGCTTTCCCGCATCCGATAGCTGATCTCCTCGCCGGGCTTGCAGGAAGCAGGTTCGAGATCGGCCAATGCCTCGGATGGGAGCCAGTTTTCGCGAAACTCCGGAATGCTGATCGCGCGCCAGACTTTCTGCGGCGCGGCATCCAGCTCATATTCCAGCTCGATGCCTTTTTCGCGGTGTTCTTCCTGCCGGTCGGTCATTGGTCCATATCCTTCAGCAAGGTTTTGAGAGCGTCGATACGTTCCGGCCAGTAGGCGCGGTATTTCGCAAGCCAGTTGGCGATGAGGGTGAGCCCGTTCGGATCGACTTCATAATTGACGAAGCGCCCTTCGCGTTCCTCGCGCACCAGTCCCGCGCCGCGCAACACCGCCAGGTGCTGCGACATGGCAGGCTGGCTGATCTTCATGCCTTCCCGCAACGTGCTGGCATTCATGCTGCCCGCTGCCAGCTTCTCGAAGATCATCCGGCGGGTCGGGTCGGCAAGCGCCCGGAATATATCATTGAATATATCGCTCTCATTCATACGGACACATAAGCGCACACTTATGCGATTCGCAAGCGAAATCTGTTGTCAGCCCGCGAGAAAAGTCAGGCAAGCTTGTTCAACGGCACCCAGCCGCAGACCCCATTGGGCGCGCGGCACCATGCCCATCCATGCGTTTCCTCGATAACAAGGAGCGTAGCACCTTTGTTGCAGGTCAGTTCCATGGCGGAATAGTCGCGCAGGCTGACGGCCCGGCCATCTACGAAGTTGATGCAATCATCGGGAATCCATCCCGCGCGGCCATCGGGCCCGACAGCCCATAGCCATCGGTAGCCGTCCCAGATTTCAGCTTTTCCGGTCAGGGAAACGGCCTGCCCCTGGCTAAAGGCAATGGGATCATCGTAGGGCGCAACGTGATCTTCCAGCAGACGTTTGGAAACAGGCTTTTCGGACATCGATTGCACTTCCGTTGCCAACAACTGGTGAAGATATTGCCGCCAGCGCCTTCGCTTGGAGCCTGAATCAAAAAGGGCGGAATTTTACTTCGCCCTTTCGTCAATCATCCGAGTTCAGGACTTCCGCGCTTCCTTGATCGCTTCGAGCAGTTCCGGCTCCTTCATGACACCGCCATAAAGCTTGGTGCCGATGACGAAGGATGGCGTGCCGCCAAAATTGAAGGCTTCACCCTGATCCATATTGCGCTCAAGAATGGCATTGATGCGCTTGGAATCGGCCTTATAGGCAGCGTTCAGCTTTGCCGGATCAAGCCCACCCTTCTTCAGCGCCGCATCCACCTGTTCCGGCGTGAGGCGGCCTGGCGTTGCCATCAGCGCTTCCATGGCCTTCACATAGTTGCCGGACTTTTCCGCAGCCAGAACCAGACGCGCGGCATAGGCCGAGGTGTCGCCGAAGATGATCCAGTCCTTCATGACGAGGCGGACATTGCCGTCATTCTTGACCACGCGCATCAACTCGCCATGCCCCTTCTTGCAGTAGGGGCATTGGTAGTCGAAATATTCCACGATGGTTACGTTGCCGTTCGGGTTGCCCAGAACCGGGATTTCCTTGTCGTAGAGTACTTCCGCAACCGTCGGCACGCGCTGTGCGAGGCTTTCGCCGCCCGAAATGGCAATCGTTGCGGCACCTGCCGCCGTTGCGGCCAGTATCTGACGACGGTTCATCATGAGCTTGCTCCTTTGCCCGATTGGGATTTATCCAACACGACGACACGCGCACCGGAATTGGCGCGCTTGTAGAGATCGAGGATGTCCTGATTATAGAGGCGGATGCAGCCGGACGATGCGGCCTTGCCCACAGACCAGGGCTCGTTGGTGCCGTGGATGCGGTAAAGCGTGTCCTTGCCATCGCGATAGAGATAGAGCGCGCGGGCACCGAGCGGGTTGCGGATGCCGCCCTCAAGGCCTTTCGCGTATTTTGCGTAATGCTCCGGATTGCGCTTGATCATGTTGGCGGTTGGCGTCCAGCGCGGCCACTGCGCCTTGTAGGCGACCTTGGCATCGCCCGAGAAAGTCAGACCCGCGCGGCCAACGCCCACCGAATAACGGATCGCCTTGCCGCCCGGCTGCACGAGGTAGAGATAGCGCGCATAGGGATCAACGACGATGGTGCCGACAGGCTCATTCGTGGCATAGTCGACTTCGCGGCGCAGATTGCGCTCCGCGATCTTGTTGACATCGAGCGCCGGGATGAGATTGCCGCGATCGTTCACCGCGCCATACATGGAGGCGTACTCGCTTCTTGCCGTTTGCACTTCCGGCGCAGGCTGGCTCACCGGCTCGGCTGCAACAGGTTCGGGCGCGACGGCCACCGGCTGCGGCATGGTGACGGCAATGGGCCGGTCCGCCGACGCGGTCGTGCATGCCGCAGCAACAAATGGCAAGCAGGCCACAAGCGCGATCCGCACCAGGGATGCCCGTGCACCCCGCTTTTCATCAGATACAGTCAATTTCAAAGCCCCCAGGCCAGTTTCAATACAGTGATCATTGCTTCCGGCCCGCGCTCACAAGGCCGACCGAACGTTCGATAGAGGCGGCCGTGACATCGCCCACCAATCTGGTCCCTTCCGCTTCCTTGCTGATGCGATCGAAGAAGATCATCGTCGGCGGACCGGCTACACCAAGCTTTGCCATCAGGTCGGCATTGCCTTGGGTCAATTCAGAAATATCTGCCTTGACCAGCTGATAGCCTTCCAGCGCCTTCTTCACGTCAGCATCGGGCAAAACCCGGCGCTCCACGGTGGAACAGCTCACGCACCAATCCGCCGTGAAATAGACAAGCGTCGGCTTGTCGCCGCGCGCTTTGCCAAGTTTCTCCTGAAGGGAAGAAACAGTCTCGACCGGCGCAAATTGCAGCGCGGCCAGATTCTGATTGCCGCCACGGTTACCGAATGCGGCCAGCGGTTGCAACGGGTCTTTTCCGCCAGAAGCCACGCCAAGCATCAAAATGACACCGTAAACGAAAGCTGCCGTGCCGATGGTGCGGGCGACAACGCTGCGCCCCGGAATTTTGAGGAATGCGAAACTTGCAGCCCCGAAAAGCAGAAGCGCCCACAGCACCATGTCCACGCCGGGCGGCAACAGCGGCGCGGCCATGAAGATTGCGGTGGCGAGAAAACCGAAGCCGAAAACCTGCTTCACCGTTTCCATCCATGCGCCTGCGCGCGGAAGCGTGCCTGCGCCGAGCGTTGCGAAAGCAATGAGCGGCAGTCCCTTGCCGATGCCAAGCGCAAAGAGGGCAGAAGCGCCGAGCGCGACATTGGCGGTCTGCGCGATATAGAGCAGCGCCCCTGCGAGCGGCGCCGTCACGCACGGACCGACAATCAGCACGGACGAGAAGCCGAGAATCGCCGCCGAGCGTTTTGAACCCGTGCGCTGGCCGGTCCGCGACGAAATCGCGCTGACCCATGAATTGGGAAGCTGGATCTGGAACAGGCCGAACATGGAGAGCGCCAGAAGCGTGAAGATTCCGGCGAGGGCAAGGGCCGTCCATTTCGATTGCAGCACCATTTGCAGGTTCTGCCCCGACCAGCCTGCGATTGCGCCGACCACGGCGAAGCCCAGCGCCAGGCTGACGACATAGACGGACGAAAGCACGAAGCCGCGCTTTGCCGTCAGCTTCTCCCCTTCCCGCGCCAGCGTTCCGGCCAGGATGGGATAGATGGGAAACACGCAAGGGGTGAAGGCAAGCAGCACGCCGAAAGCCAGAAATGCGGCGATCACCAGCCCGGTGCCGCCCCGGTCAAGCAGCCCTTCGACCATGCCCTTTTCGGGTGCGAGGGCGAAGGCCATGTCTTGCGGGGTTGGTTGCGATGCAGCCGGAGCAAATACCGATGCCTGCGTCAACGCCTTGGCCTTCTGTCCCATTTCGCTCGATATTGCGAGCGTGACCGGATCGATGGTCCTCGTTTCCGGACGGTAGCAGATGCCGTCTTCCTGACAGCCCTGATAGGTCAGTTCCAGCGGCTTACCATCCGCCTTCACGCTTGCTGTGGCGTGGGTGTAATAGACTTCCAACCGCCCGAAATTCGGGTCGTCTTTCGGCAGGCCGGGTTGCGTGTCGACGGCAAGCGCGTTTCCCTGCCCGTCCTTCACCTCTATGTGGTCGCGATAAAGATAATAACCGTTTGCAATCTGCCAGTTGAGCACAAGACGGCCATCCGTATCCTTCGTTACGCTCAGGCGGAAAGCCTGATCGACCGGCAGGGGGTTCGCGGCCAATGCCGGGCCAAGCGCGAGAAACAAACTGATGAAGAAGCCGGCAAGGCTCGCAAGGAAACGCATTATGATTTTCCGCACAAATTCGATTCGGGACAAATTTATCATGTTGCAAGAGCCGAATGTGCCCGTCACCTTAAGGCAGCCTTAAGGTGACGCGGGGAAAAGCCCGTGCCGGGTTAAACATCAATAAAGGCGGAAACGGGAATTCATGCGCATACTCGTGGTGGAAGACGACATAATCCTTCTCGACGGACTGACCGTCGGGCTGGGGCTTGCCGGGTTCACCGTGGATGCCGTTTCCAGTTGCGGCGATGCGGAAGCAGCCCTTGCCGCTCAGAATTACAATGCCGTGGTGCTCGACCTGATGCTGCCAGATGGTTCCGGCCTCGATATTCTGAAAGCCATGCGGCGCGCCCGCGACGAGACGCCGGTTCTGCTGCTGACCGCGCGCGATCAGGTGCCCGAGCGCATTGCGGGCCTTGACGCGGGTGCGGACGATTATGTCGGCAAGCCCTTCGATCTGCACGAGCTTGCGGCCCGCGTGCGCGCAGTTGCGCGGCGCGGCGCCGGACGCGCCAATGCCCTGCTTGAGTGGCGCGGCGTCGAGCTCGACCCGGCGGAAATGTCGGTGCGTTTCCATGGCGAACCCGTCCGGCTGACCCGGCGCGAATTCTCGATCCTGCGCGCCTTGATGGAGCGGCCCGCCGCCACCTTCTCCAAATCCTCGCTGGAAGAGGCGCTTTATGGCTGGCAGGAGGAAGTGGAAAGCAATGCGGTGGAAGTGCATATCCACCATCTGCGCTCGAAACTCGGTTCTGATTTCATCGAAACGGTGCGCGGGGTCGGCTACCGTCTGGCAGGGAAAAACGCATGAATTCCATTCGCAGCCGCCTGACCGGCATACTGATCGGCGTGACATGCCTTGTCTGGCTTTTCGCGGTGGTGTGGATTCACATCAGCACCCAGTCGCAGCTTGAAAAAGTGCTCGATGCGCGCCTGATGGAAGCCGCGCGCATGGTCAATTCGCTTCTGACCGAGCATCGGGTGGAGGTGGGGCCGGAAGGCGATGGCGGGCAGCTCTCGCTGAAGCCGATGCCGGATTTTCCGCTCTATGACCGGCAGCTGTTTTGCCAGATATGGGCGCTCGACGGCAAGCTGGTGGGCCGCTCCGAAAGCGCGCCCGGCGTGCGGCTTACCAATGTGGCGAACGGCTTTTCCAATACCGAAGTTGCGGGCGACCGCTGGCGGGTATTCGCGGTGGAAAATACCCAGCTTGGCCTGCGCGTCATGGTGGGCGACAGCCTGAGCGTTCGGGAAAGGCTGGTGCGGAATGTCGTGACCGGCCTTGTCCTGCCCGCCCTCTTGATGCTGCCCGTTCTGGCGCTCATGATCTGGCTGTGCGTGCGGCGCGGCCTCAACCCGCTGAGCCGTCTTGCGTCGGTGCTTTCCAAGCGGCGGGCGGAGGATTTGCGACCGCTTCCCGAACAGAATTTGCCAAGCGAAATTGCGCCTGCCGTCACGGCGCTGAACGGGCTTTTCCATCGCGTTGAAGAAGCGCGCGAGCGCGAGCGCAACTTTGCGATCTTCGCCGCGCATGAGTTGAAGACGCCGCTTGCCGGGCTGAAGACACAGGCGCAGATTGCCGAAAGCGCAAAGGATGACACCATGCGCGCCAATGCGGTGCGCCAGATCGCGGCGGGCGTCGACCGCACCAGCCGCCTTGTCAACCAGTTGCTCGATCTGGCAGCACTCGAAACCGGCGAGGAATTGGAAACATCCGCATATGAACCGGCGTGCCAGCTTCTGGTCGCGGTTTCAACCGACATGCGGATGCTCGCGGCGCAGCGCGGCGTTTCCATCGAACTGCCGCAAAACATGCCTCTGGTGCAACTACCCTCCCCGCATCTCTTCACGCTTGCGGCGCGCAACCTGATTGAAAATGCAGTCAATCACTCGCCGAAAGACGGAACCGTGCATTGCCGCATCGAGACGGAAAACGGAAAGCTGCGGCTTGTCGTGGAGGATGGCGGCCCCGGCATTCCCGAAGGCGAAATGCCGCATGTGACCGAACGCTTCTTCCGCGGCACGCACCGCAATGAGACCGGCAGCGGCCTTGGCCTCGCCATCGTAAAGATGGCAGTTGAGCGGATGAGCGGCGAATTTCAGCTGCAAAACCGCCCCGAGGGCGGTCTTCGGGCGGAATTCGTCGTTCCCGGCATCCCGATCGGCTGATCTGCCGGAAGGCGGAAACACGACCGCCTTCGGCGCTGCCACAATTCTTTCCGCCGCTCTTTGATTTAGATCAATGACACCCGCCCCCCGGACGCAGATAGGAAACCTATCGCTATTGCTGTCTCATCCGAGGCAGCTCTTGTCATGCGCTGCGAGGGGATTTCATGAACTACGCCGCTGGAACAGTCCTTTCCGGTCTGGGAGCACTTTTTGCCGTGCTTCTGGCCGGATTTTCCCATGATGAGCTGTTCAGAAACCATATGTGGATTCTGTTCGCTACACTGGCCATCTTCACCATTCTTCTGATGCGGAATGCCAATTACGGTCTGACGCCCAAAAAGGTCGACCAGTCCACCTATATGGACGGCCCGATCCGCTATGGTGTCATCGCAACGGTTTTCTGGGGTGTGGCCGGTTTTCTGGTCGGTGTGGTTATCGCCGCGCAGCTCGCCTTTCCCGATCTCAATCTGGAACCCTATCTGAACTTCGGCCGTCTGCGTCCGCTGCACACTTCTGCGGTGATCTTCGCCTTCGGCGGCAATGCGCTGATCGCATCGTCCTTCTATGTCGTGCAGCGTACCTGCCGCGCCCGCCTCATCGGCGGCGACCTCGCATGGTTCGTGTTCTGGGGCTATCAGCTCTTCATCGTGATGGCCGCGACCGGCTACCTGCTCGGCATCACGCAGAGCCGTGAATATGCGGAACCGGAATGGTATGTCGACATCTGGCTCACCATCGTCTGGGTCGCCTATCTGGTCGTCTTCCTCGGCACGATCCTGAAGCGCAAGGAGCCGCATATCTATGTGGCGAACTGGTTCTACCTGTCCTTCATCATCACCATCGCCATGCTGCACATCGTCAACAACCTGGCGATTCCGGTGTCGTTCCTCGGCGTGAAGAGCTATTCCGCCTTTGCAGGCGTGCAGGATGCGGTGACCCAGTGGTGGTATGGCCACAACGCCGTCGCCTTCTTCCTGACGGTGCCCTTCCTGGCCATGATGTATTATTTCGTGCCGAAGCAGGCAGAGCGTCCGGTCTATTCCTACCGCCTGTCCATCGTGCACTTCTGGTCGATCATCTTCCTCTATATCTGGGCTGGCCCGCACCATCTGCACTACACCGCTGTTCCCGATTGGGCGCAGACGCTCGGCATGGTCTTCTCCATCATGCTGTGGATGCCGTCCTGGGGTGGCATGATCAACGGCCTGATGACGCTTTCGGGCGCATGGGACAAGGTCCGCACCGATCCGATCATCCGCCTGATGGTTGCGGCCATCGCCTTCTACGGCATGGCGACCTTTGAAGGCCCGATGCTGTCGATCAAGGCTGTCAACTCGCTGTCGCACTATACGGACTGGACCATCGGTCACGTTCATGCTGGCGCGCTCGGCTGGAACGGCATGATTTCGTTCGCCGCCGTATACTATCTGGCGCCGAAGCTGTGGAACCGTCAGCGGCTCTATTCGATCCGCATGGTCAACTGGCACTTCTGGCTGGCGACGCTCGGCATCGTCCTCTATGCGGCGGCCATGTGGGTTGCCGGTATCCAGCAGGGCCTGATGTGGCGCGAATACGACGATCAGGGCTTCCTCGTCTATTCCTTCGCGGAAACCGTGCTCGCCATGTTCCCCTACTACGTCATCCGTACGCTTGGCGGCGTGCTCTACCTCGCCGGTGGCCTCGTGATGGCATGGAACGTCTATCAGACCATTCGCGGCAATCTGCGCAACGAAGCGCCGATGGGCGGCACCCGGACTGTTGCCGGTGCGGTCATGCAGCCTGCCGAATAAGGAGCGTGTGATTTATGTCGATACTAAAGAACCACTCCAAGCTGGAGAAAAATGCAACGCTGCTGCTGATCGCATCGCTCGCCGTGGTCACGGTCGGTGGCATCGTTGAAATCGCACCGCTCTTCTATCTCGAAAACACCATCGAGAAGGTGGAGGGCATGCGCCCCTATTCACCGCTGGAACTGGCGGGCCGCGACGTCTATGTGCGTGAAGGCTGCTATCTCTGCCACAGCCAGATGATCCGTCCTTTCCGTGACGAGGTCGAGCGCTATGGCCATTACAGCCTTGCGGCGGAATCCATGTACGACCATTCGTTCCAGTGGGGCTCCAAGCGCACGGGGCCTGACCTCGCGCGCGTCGGCGGCCGCTATTCGAACGAGTGGCACGTGCAGCATCTCGTCCAACCGCGCGACGTGGTGCCGGAATCGGTCATGCCAAGCTATGCCTTCCTGAAGGACCGTCCGCTGGAGGCTTCCAACATTGCGGCCAATCTGAAGGCCAATGTGGCGGTTGGCGTGCCCTACAGCCAGGAAATGATCGACAACGCGCTTGACGATCTGAAGGCACAGGCCACGCCGGATGCCGACACGTCCGGCGTCGAGGCACGCTATCCCAAGGCCAAGGTCGGTGATTTCGACGGCAACCCGCAGATGATCTCGGAGATGGACGCACTCATCGCCTATCTCCAGATGCTCGGCACGCTGGTCGATTTCTCGACCTACGACCAGTCCCCCAAAGCGAGATAAAGCGGAGATTTAGCGATGGATTACAATACCATGCGCACTTTCGCCGATAGCTGGGGTCTGCTCGGCATGGCGCTCTTTTTTCTCTTCGTCGTTCTCTACGCCTTCCGGCCAGGCAGCAAGCAGCTAGCCGACCACGCGAAGGACATTCCTTTCAAGGATGACGCAAATGACTGACAAGCAAATCGACGAAGTAACCGGCGTCGCGACCACCGGCCACGAATGGGACGGCATCAAGGAACTCGACAATCCAATGCCCCGCTGGTGGCTGTGGACATTCTACGCGACCATCTTCTGGGCGCTTGCCTATGTGATCGCCTATCCGGCATGGCCGCTGATTTCCAGTTCAACCGGCGGCATGCTCGGCTGGTCGAGCCGTGGTGCGCTGCATCAGGAAATGCAGCAGGTTGCCGCAGAAAAGCAGGGCATCATCGACCAGATCAAGGCCAAGGACGTGCACGAGATTCTGGCGGATGAAAACCTGCGCCAATATGCGATTGCCGGTGGCGCTGCTGCCTTCCGCGTCAATTGCGTGCAATGTCATGGCTCCGGCGCGCAAGGTGCGCCCGGCTATCCGAACCTCAACGACGACGACTGGCTGTGGGGCGGTTCCATCGACGACATCGTGACGACCATCCGTCATGGCGTGCGTTCGAAGGACGATGCCGACACCCGCGTTTCCGAAATGCCGGCTTTTGCCGACGTGCTGGAACCGCAGCAGATCCGCGATGTCGCCGCCTATGTGGTGAGCCTGTCGGGCACGCCGCACAATCCCGACATGGTGCCAGAAGGCAAGAAGGTTTTCACTGAAAACTGCGCTGTCTGCCATGGCGCGGACGCCAAGGGCCTGCGTGAGTTCGGCGCACCGGACCTCACCGATGCCATCTGGTTCTATGGTTCCGGCGAGGACGCCATCGCGCGTCAGGTCTCGCATCCCAAGCATGGCGTCATGCCCGCATGGGAGACGCGCCTTGGCGATGCCACCGTCAAGCAGCTTGCCATCTTCGTCCATTCGTTGGGCGGAGGTGAGTAGTCAGGCTGCGAAGCCTGACTACAGGGCAGTAAGGCAATAGGGCAGTAAGGCAGTAGGGAAAATAAGGAATTTGGGACTGTATTGATCGCGGCCATCACATACTGCCCTATTGCCTTACTGCCCTACTGCCCTGCTCCAAAGGAGCGAAAAATGTCAGACGATGTCGAACGCATTGACGTTCAGGCAGTCAATTCCCCCAAGACCCGCCAATCGCTTTATGCGGCGCGGGTGAAAGTGTTTCCGAAGCGCGTGCAGGGCGAGTTCCGGCGCTTCAAGTGGATTGTCATGCTCATTACGCTCGGCATCTACTATCTGACGCCCTGGCTGCGCTGGGATCGCGGTCCCTATGCGCCCGATCAGGCAGTGCTGATCGATCTCGCCAACCGCCGCTTCTATTTCTTCTTCATCGAAATCTGGCCGCAGGAATTCTACTACGTCGCGGGCCTGCTCATCATGGCGGGCCTCGGCCTGTTTCTCGTGACCTCCGTTGCGGGCCGCGCCTGGTGCGGCTATACCTGCCCGCAGACCGTCTGGGTCGATCTTTATCTCGTCGTCGAGCGCGCCATCGAAGGCGATCGCAACGCGCGCATGAAGCTCGACAAGGCGCCTTGGACCTTCGACAAGCTCTGGAAGCGCGTGACGAAACATTCCATCTGGCTGCTGATCGGCGTGCTGACGGGCGGTGCATGGATTTTCTATTTTGCCGACGCGCCGCAGCTGCTCATGGATTTTGTGACCGGAAAGGCGGCGCCCGTCGCCTATTTCACCGTCGCCATCCTCACCGCCACCACCTATGTTTTCGGCGGGCTGATGCGCGAGCAGGTCTGCACCTATATGTGCCCGTGGCCACGCATTCAGGCCGCGATGCTGGATGAAAATTCGCTCACCGTCACCTACAATGACTGGCGCGGCGAGCCGCGCTCACGCCACTCCAAGAAGGCGATTGCGGCGGGCGAAACCGTGGGCGATTGCGTGGATTGCAATGCCTGTGTCGCCGCCTGCCCGATGGGTATCGACATTCGCGACGGCCAGCAGCTTGAGTGCATCACCTGCGCGCTATGCATCGACGCCTGTAATTCGGTGATGGACAAGATCGACAAGCCGCGCGGCCTCATCTCCTATGCGACGCTTGCCGATTACAATGCAAACATGGCGCTCGCGA
This sequence comes from Hyphomicrobiales bacterium, assembly GCA_900473915.1. Classification (GTDB taxonomy): domain Bacteria; phylum Pseudomonadota; class Alphaproteobacteria; order Rhizobiales; family Rhizobiaceae; genus Brucella. The sequence continues at coordinate 33,234 of UCNG01000005.1, forward strand.
CCAATAACGGCACGGCGCCTATCGATCCCGCCCGGGTCTACAAGGCGCCGAACAGCTTTTCTGACAAGGTGCAGAGCCTGTCGTGGAAGAAGGTGCTGCGCCCGCGCAGCATGTTCTATTTTGCCATATGGGCGTTGATCGGCCTGACGCTCGTCATCTCGCTTTCGACGCGCCAGCGCATCGGCATCAACGTGCTGCATGACCGCAATCCGCAATATGTGCTTCTGTCGGACGGATCGATCCGCAACGGTTACACAGTCAAGCTGCTCAACATGATCCCGACGCCGCGCACCTTCCGTCTTTCCATAGAAGGACTGCCGGGGGCAACGCTGACCGTTCAGGATGAAACCGCAGATTCGGGCGGCAATTACGATATTCCGGTGGAGCCGGACCGCCTGAAAACATTGCGCGTGTTCGTCACCATGCCGCATGATGCGATTACCGAACATCGCCACGACTATGAAATCGAAGTGCGTGACGCGGACGGCGCGGAACATGCACGCTACAAGGCAACTTTCATGGCACCGGAGGGCAGATAATGTCGATCAAGTCGAAAACCGCAGGCACGTTCACCGGCTGGCACATGCTGGGCATTATGGTTGCCTTCTTCGGTGTCATTATCGCCGTCAATCTGACCATGGCCTATAACGCGATCCATAGCTGGAGCGGGCTGGTTGTGCAGAACACCTATGTCGCCAGCCAGGAATTCAACGACAAGGCTGAGACCGGCAAGGAACAGGCCGCGCTGAACTGGCAGTCGAAGCCTTCTTTTGAAAACGGCGTCTTTGCCTGGCAGCTGGCCGACCGCGACGGCAAGGCGGTCGCCATGACCGGCGGCACCGTGGAATTCAAGCGCCCGGTCGGTGATGAGCACGACACCAAGGTCACGCTGACCGTTCGCGAACCCGGCGTGCTGACCGCGCCGCTGGAACTTGGCGAAGGCGCGTGGATCATGGAAGTGAATGCCGATGCCGGTCTTGAAGACCCTTATCGCCATATCATCCGCGTTCTGGTGAAGGATGGGAGGATACTATGAGCTGCTGCGTCGAGAATGCACAGATAGCGACCGTCGTTCAGGCCGTTTCGACAGATGAAATGCAGGTCGCAAGCCGTGCGCTCGGCGATGGCCTGCGCCAGCTCGACCTGTCGGTTCCCGGCGTTCACTGCGGCCTGTGCATCAAGACCATCGAGGAGGCGCTCGGCAAGATTTCGGGCGTTGCCTATGTCCGCGTCAACCTGACGGCGCGCCGCGTGACCGTGCGCTGGAAGGATGGCGAGACGCCGCCCAATGTCGTCGACCCATTGCGCAGGCTCGGTTACGAGGCGCATATTTTCGACATGGCGCAGGAGAAAGACCCGACCTTCACGCGGCTTCTGATCGCGCTTGGCGTCGCGGCCTTCGCTTCCAGCAATGTGATGCTCTTGTCCGTTGCGGTCTGGTCGGGCGCGGATGCCGCGACCCGCGACATGTTCCACTGGATTTCCGGCCTTATCGCCCTGCCGACACTGATCTATTCGGGCCGCATTTTCTATGTTTCCGCATGGAATGCGTTACGAGCTGGACGCGTCAACATGGATGTGCCGATTGCGCTCGCCATCACGCTTGCCTTCGGCATGAGCGTTTATGAAACCCTGCATCACGGCCAGCACGCCTATTTCGATGCGTCGGTGACATTGCTGTTCTTCCTGCTGATCGGTCGCACGCTCGACTATATGATGCGCGCCCGCGCCCGTTCCGCCGTGCGCGGTCTGGCGCAACTGGGTTCTCGCGGCGCGGTGGTGATCGGCGAAAATGACGAACGCAATTACCTGCCGGTCAACGAAATTCGCCCCGGAATGCGCATTATCCTTGCGGCTGGCGAGCGGGTTCCGGTCGATGCCAAGGTGGAGGAAGGCCGTTCGGAACTCGATTGCGCCATTGCATCGGGTGAAAGCGATGCGGTTCCGGTCGGCCCCGGCTCGGATATCCGTGCCGGTACACTCAATCTTTCCACGCCGCTCGTCATTCGCGCGACGGCGGAAGCCAAGGATTCCTTCCTGGCTGAAATGGTGCGGCTGATGGATGTCGCGGAAGGCGGGCGCGCCTACTACCGTCGCCTTGCCGACCGCGCTTCCGAGCTTTACGTGCCGATGGTCCATAGCATCGCTTTCGCGGCCTTTGTCGGCTGGATGTTCTACACCGGCGGCGACTGGTATCGCTCGATCTATATCGCGATCTGCACCCTCATCATCACCTGCCCCTGCGCGCTTGCCCTTGCGGTGCCGATCGTGCAGGTGGTCGCGGCGCGCCGCCTGTTCGAAAACGGCATCATGATCAAGGACGGCTCCGCCATGGAACGGATGGCCGAGGTGGACACCGCCATTTTCGACAAGACCGGTACGTTGACCCTCGGTCAGCCGCGGCTGATCAATGCCGACGCCATCGATCCCAACAATCTGGAAATCGCCGCCGAACTGTCGCTTTATTCGCGCCATCCTTTGTCGCGGGCGCTGGCGCTGTTCTCCGGCGCAAAGCCGATGACGGCCTTTACCCGTATCGAGGAAGTGCCGGGTGCCGGTATCGAAGCCGAGCTGAACGGTGCCGTCTATCGGCTTGGCAAGCGCGACTGGGCGGACAAGAGCGCCGCCCTGCCTCATGCCGACGGCCCTGAAACCTGTCTTTCCATCGATGGCAAGCTGGTCCAGACCTTCCGTTTTGAGGATCAGCCGCGTGAAGACGCTGCGGGCGCCATCGCCACGCTGAAGCGAAACGGGCTGAAGCTCGGCATCATTTCCGGTGACCGGCTGCCTGCCGTCGAGCGGCTTGCAGGTTATCTTGGCGTCGACAATTTCCGCGCGGAAGTGCTGCCTGCCGACAAGTCGGAACTGGTGCAGAAACTGTCGGCGGAAGGAAGCAAGGTGCTGATGGTCGGCGACGGCTTGAACGACGCTCCGGCCCTTGTTGCGGCCCATGTTTCCATGGCGCCTGCCACCGCTGCCGACATTGGCCGCAATGCAGCCGATTTCGTCTTCCTGCGTGAAAGCCTGTCGGCAGTGCCGCTTGCCTTTGCCGTATCGAAGGAAGCGGGCCGGTTGATCAGCCAGAACTTTGCGCTTTCCATCGGCTATAATATCATCGCCGTGCCGATTGCGATTTTCGGCTATGTCACCCCGCTGGTGGCAGCGCTTTCCATGTCGCTGTCGTCCATCGTGGTCGTCAGCAACGCATTGCGGTTGCGGGCCGGAAAACAAAAGCAGCAGACGCAGAAAGCAATCGCGCCTGTTGCCGCCATCAAGGAAGCGCACAAATGAGCGGACTTATCTTTCTCATCCCCATTGCGCTTTTTCTGGGCCTGCTTGGCCTTGTCGCCTTTCTCTGGTCGTTGAAAAACGGCCAGTATGAGGACCTCGACGGAGCGGCAAACCGCATTCTCCTTGATGACGAAACTAGCCCGTTATCAAAATCGCGCGTAGGTCATTAACATTCGTGCCGGTCGGTCCCGGCACGAACAGATCGCCGATAGAGTCGAATGCTGTCCATGCATCGTTGTTGGCAAGACGCGCCGCACCGTCCTCGCCCGCTTTTTGCAAGCGCGAAACCGTGGAACCATCGGCAAAAGCGCCCGCATTGTCTTCCGAACCATCGATGCCATCCGTGTCGGCGGCAAGCGCATGGATATTGTCATAGCCATCGATATCGAGGGCGAAGGACAGCAGGAACTCGCTGTTGCGTCCGCCCTTGCCGCCTTTCCCACGAATGGTGACGGTGGTTTCGCCGCCTGACAGAATGACCACCGGCTTTTTGAACGGACGGTCGCGGTCGGCCACCTCACGGGCAATCGCCGCGTGAACATGCGCCACTTCCCGCGCCTCACCTTCCATTGCGTCCGACAGGATCACCGCTTCCACCCCATGGCGCGCCGCCTCCTTCACCGCCGCTTCCAGCGAAACGGCGGCGGATGCAATCACGCGCACTTCGTTTCGGGCGAAAACTTTGTCGTCCGGCTTCGGCGCGTGGGCGGCTTCGCTCCTGATATGGGCAAGAACGGCTTCGGGCAAATCCAGCCGGTAGCGTTCGATGATTTTCAAAGCCTCGTCGCGGCTGGTGGAGTCCGGAACGGTGGGGCCGGAAGCCACGAAGGCCGGATTATCGCCCGGAATATCCGAGACAACGAGCGAGAACACCGCTGCCGGATGCGCGGCGGCGGCGAGCCTGCCGCCCTTGATGGTGGACAAGTGCTTGCGAACAGCATTCATTGCCGAAATCGGCGCGCCAGAGGCAAGCAATGCCTTGTTGACGGTGATTTCGTCTTCCAGCGTCAACCCGTCAGGGGGCGACGGCAACAGGGCGGACCCGCCGCCGGAGATGAGCGCCACCACGAGGTCATCTTCGGTCAGGTTCGACACGGCATCGAACAGCCGCCTGGAGGCGGCAAGCCCCGCTTCATCGGGGACCGGATGCGCCGCTTCGATGATCTCGATGCGCTCACAGGGGGCGCCATAGCCATAGCGCGTGACCACCACGCCCTCCAATGGAGCGTCATATTTTTCGGCCCACGCCCGCTCGAAAGCCGCCGCCATCTGGGCCGAGCCCTTGCCCGCGCCGACGACAATCGTGCGCCCTTTCGGCTTGGCCGGAAGATTGGCGCGGATCACCAGCTCAGGATCGGCAGCCGCAACGGCAGCGTCAAACAGGCTGGTCAGAAACTTCTTGGGATCGGTGATGGCAGTCATGAGTTTCCCGATGCTGGCATGTTACGGCGGCACTATTCCCCGCCCGAGATATAAAATCAATGGAGCCGGCCACCTCCTCCAAGCAGCCAGCTCCGCCCTCTCCCTCCAGAGAGTTCGCCTGAGACGTCAAGCGACGTCGTGGTTCGCCATCCTCTCCAGTGCACGCACCAGACCCGAATGGTCGAGACCGTCATCGCCATGCGCCGCGCAGGAATTGAACAGTTCCTGTGCCGTGGCCGTGTTCGGCAGCGAAACACCGAGCGCCTTTGCGCCTTGCAGCGCGAGGTTCAAGTCCTTCTGGTGCAGCGAAATGCGGAAGCCAGGATCGAAAGTGCGCTTGATCATGCGTTCGCCGTGGACTTCCAGAATGCGAGACGATGCAAAGCCGCCCATCAGCGCTTCGCGCACCTTTGCCGGGTCAGCGCCCGCCTTGGAAGCAAAAACCAGCGCTTCGGCAACCGCCTCGATATTGAGTGCGACGATGATCTGGTTTGCAACCTTGGTGGTCTGGCCGTCGCCGCAATCGCCGACGAGGGTGATGTTCTTGCCCATGAGCTTCAGGAGCGGCAGGGCACGGTCGAACGATTCCTGCGAACCGCCCGCCATGATGGAAAGGCTTGCGTTCTTCGCGCCAACCTCACCGCCAGAAACCGGCGCATCGATGTATTCCGCACCCGTGGCGCGGACTTTCTTTGCAAATTCCTTCGTTTCGATGGGCGAAATCGAGCTCATGTCGATGAGCAGCTTGCCCTGGCCAAGGCCGCCAATTGCGCCGCCCTCCCCGAAGATGACTTCGGCCACCTGCGGCGTATCGGGAAGCATGAGAATAATCGTGTCGCATTCTTCGGCAACCGCCTTAGGCGTTTCCACAATTTGCAGGCCGTTATCGATCAGCTCCTGACGCGGTGGAGGATTGAACCGTGAGGTGAAGATCTGGTGCCCCGCATCCTGCAAATGACGCGCCATCGGCGTACCCATGATCCCCAGTCCGATGAAGCCTATCTTGGCCATGTCGTTTACTCCCTAATCAAAATTATGCAGTCAGCCGTTCTGTTTCATACTGCTTGAACCAGCCCAGACCTTCCTCGGTGGTGGTCTTCGGCTTGTATTCGCAGCCGATCCAGCCCTTGTATCCAGCGTTTTTCAGCGCTTCGAACACGTTCGGATAATTGATCTCGCCGGTGCCCGGCTCATTGCGGCCCGGATTGTCGGCAAGCTGGATATGGGCGATGAGCGGCTTGTAGCGTTCGTAAGTGGCGACCAGTTCGCCGCGTGTGCGCTGCTGGTGGTAAAGGTCATACTGGATGAACAGGTTGTTGCTGCCTACTTCATCGATGATCGAAACCGCCTGCTCCACCGTGTTGAGATAGAAGCCGGGAATGTCGTAGTGATTGATCGGCTCGATCAGCAGGCGAATGCCATGCTTGCCCAGTTCCTTCGCGGCCAGGCGCAGATTGCTGACGAAAGTGGCGCGCAGCACATCCGGGTCCACGCCCTGCGGCGCAATGCCGGAAAGACAGTTGACCTGCGAACAGTTGAGCGTCGTGGCGTAATCGATGGCATCGGCCACGCCGCGCCGGAAATCGTCTATACGATCCGGCAGAACCGCAATGCCGCGCTCGCCGCCAGCCCAGTTGCCCGCAGGCAGATTGTGCAGGACTTGCGCCAGGTTATGTTTGGTCAGTGCTGCCTTCAGCTCATGCCGGTTGAACTCATAGGGGAAGAGATATTCCACCCCGGTGAACCCGGCCTTTGCGGCCAGCGCAAAGCGGTCCATGAAAGGCACTTCGTTGAAAAGCATGGTGAGATTGGCTGCAAATCTCGGCATTTCAGCCTCCTTGTAATTCTCTATTTGCGCAATTCTGGGAAAAGTCGTTTCGCAGTTTCCCAGAATCGCCTTCAACGTTGTTCTTTTCCCTCATCCTGAGGAGCCTCCCGAGCTTGTCGAGGGGGAGGCGTCTCGAAGGCGAGGGAAAATGCACCGCGCCTGCCCTCGTCCTTCGAGGCTTCGCTACGCTCCGCACCTCAGGATGAGGGAGAAACGAAGGAGTAGATCGGCTTCACGTTAGTCCAACAATGCCGCAATCGCAGTCGGCGCATCTTCGCCACGTTCGGCCAGTTCCTCGAATTCGACAACCTGATCGATGTCGACACCCATGGAAATATTGGTAACGCGTTCGAGGATGAATTCCAGAACAACCGGCACCTGATGCTCGGCCATCAGCGCTTTTGCCTGTTCAAAACTTTCGGCGAACTGGTTGGGGCTGCGCACCCGGATCGCCTTGCAGCCGAGACCTTCGGCGACCGCCACGTGATCGACGCCATAGCCCTTTTCGGCATCGCCATCGGCATTGATGTTGTCGAAGGCAAGGCTCACTTCGAAATCCATGTTGAAGCCGCGCTGCGCCTGCCGGATGAGGCCGAGATAGGAATTGTTCACAACCACATGGATGTAAGGCAGCTTGTGCTGTGCTCCGACCGCCAGTTCTTCGATGAGGAACTGGAAATCATAGTCGCCGGAAAGCGCAACAATCGGGCGATCGGGATCGGCGGCACGCACACCGAGCGCCGCAGGCAGCGTCCAGCCGAGCGGACCGGCCTGACCGCAATTGATCCAGTTGCGCGGACGATAGACATGCAGGAACTGCGCGCCCGCGATCTGGCTGAGGCCGATGGTCGTCACATAGCAGGTGTCGCGGCCGAACGCCTTGTTCATCTCTTCATAAACTCGCTGCGGCTTCAGCGGTGTCTGGTCGAAATGCGTCTTGCGCAGCATAGTGTGCTTGCGCTCCTGGCATTCCTTCGCCCAACCCGACCAGTCGCGCAGCTTGCCTGCCGACTTCCATTCCGTCGCAATGTCGAGCAGCAGCTTCAGCGCCTTGCCCGCATCTGAAACGATGCCGAAATCCGGCGCGAAGACACGGCCGATCTGGGTCGGCTCGATGTCGATATGGATGAACTTGCGGTCCTTCCGGTAAGTGTCCACATTGCCCGTATGACGGTTCGCCCAGCGGTTGCCGATGCCGATGACGACGTCGGAGGCCAGCAGATTGGCATTGCCATAGCGGTGCGAGGTCTGGAGGCCGCACATGCCCGCCATCAGGCGATGATCGTCAGGGATGACGCCCCAGCCCATCAGGGTCGGGATGACCGGAATGCCGGTGATTTCGGCGAATTCGACCAGAAGATCCGATGCATCGGCATTGATGATGCCGCCGCCTGCGACGATCAACGGACGTTCCGCCTCGTTCAGCATGGCGAGCGCCTTTTCAGCCTGCGCCCGCGTTGCGACAGGCTTGTAGGCTTCCATCGGCTGATAGGTGTCGATGTCGAACTCGATTTCGGCAAGCTGGACGTCAATCGGCAGGTCGATCAGGACCGGACCGGGACGGCCCGACTTCATGATATGGAACGCCTTCTGGAAAACATAAGGCACCAATGCCGGTTCCATGACCGTGACCGCCCATTTGGTGACAGGGGCTGCGATCTTGGCGATATCGACCGCCTGAAAGTCTTCCTTGTCAAGACGCGCGCGCGGGGCCTGCCCGGTGATGCAGAGGATCGGGATCGAGTCGGCGGAAGCCGAATAAAGACCCGTAATCATATCCGTTCCGGCGGGGCCGGAGGTGCCGATGCACAGGCCGATATTGCCATGCTTGGCGCGGGTGTAGCCTTCGGCCATATGCGAAGCGCCCTCGACATGTCGCGCCAGTATGTGGCGGATCGAGCCGCGCGCCTTCATCGCCGAATAAAATGGATTGATCGCTGCGCCCGGTACACCGAAGGCACAATTGATCCCTTCTTTTTCCAGCACAAGCACGGCTGCATCGACTGCACGCATTCTGGCCATGGCCATCCCTCCTATGGAACTCTAATCCATTTACCAATTCTATTATCAAAAAATGGAAATGCATACCATTATATGGAAATAAAGATTTTCAACGGAATGGAGATAATCCGCAGCTCCCTTTCCGACCGGCAATGGATGCGATAGTGGTATTTTCTGAGTTGAGGCGGGATTCGGAGACAGTCGATGGAGCAGGCAAAGGTAAAGCGGGGTCGCAAGGCGGCGGAAAACGCAGCGCCTTCGTCTGTGCAGGTTCTCGACCGGAGCCTGAAGCTTTTGGCGCTGATTGCTGAAAATGACGGGTCAACGCTGACCGATCTCGCCGAGGAGAGTGGCATGGCCCCTTCGACCGTGCACCGGCTTCTGTCGTCGCTGGCAAATCATGGGATGGTTTCCCACGATCTGGAAAGCGGAGACTGGACTATCGGCGTGAAGGCTTTTGAAATCGGCAATGCCTTTCGCCGGTTCCGCAAGCTCGGCATTCTGTCGCGGCCCTATCTCAAGACATTGATGGAAACGACAGGCGAGACCGCCAATATCGGCGTCGAGGACGGCGGCGATGTGGTGTTTATCTCGCAGATTGAAAGCCATGCGCCGATGCGCGCCTTTTTCCGGCCCGGACGGCGCGGGCCTATCCATGCATCCGGGATCGGCAAGGCCATATTGTCCACCTGGTCGGACAAGGAAATCGCGCATGCGCTATCGGGGCGCACGCTGGAACATTTTACGCAGCGCACGCTCGACAGCCTGCCTGCGCTGTTGAAAGACATTCAGGCCACCCGGACGCGTGGCTGGTCTGTTGACGATGAAGAGCACACGCTCGGCATGTGCTGCATCGCCGCTCCCATCTTCAATGAATATGGAGAGGCGATTGCGGGCATTTCCGTTTCCGGCCCTGCCGTACGCCTGCCGAAAAAGAAGCTTGAGGAATTCGGGCCGCTGATCCGCGCAACCGCCGACGAACTCACCAGAGCTATCGGCGGCAAGCGCCCGGAAGAGTTTTAACGCGCACAGTGAATTTGGGCTAATCGACGCTCTGCGCCCCTCTTTCCCTCATCCTGAGGAGCTTCCCCGAGCTTGTCGAAGGGGAGCGTCTCGAAGGGCTGAGGGAAACCGCGCTGCGCGTGCCCTCGTCCTTCGAGGCTTCGCTTCGCTCCGCACCTCAGGATGAGGGGGAAGCGCAGCGATGAAGCTTTATAGTTCAGCCTTGAGAGGTTTCCCCGCCACATAGGTTTCAACGACGGCGCGGTCATCGCCCAGCGTCTGCAACAGGAAGAGCTCCTGCTCCAGCGTCGCGCCAGCCGCCATGCGCAGCCGCATCGGCGATGTGGCGGATGAATCCAGCACCACGATATCGGCTTCCGTGCCTTCATCCAGCGTGCCGATCCTGTCTTCCATGGAGAGCGCGCGCGCATTGCCAAGCGTCATCATATAGAAGGACTGGAACGGGTTCAGGCGCTGTTCGCGCAGTTGCAGAACCTTGTAGCCCTCATCCATGGTGCGCAGCATGGAAAAACTGGTGCCGCCGCCGACATCGGTCGCCACCGCCATGCGCACGCCCGATGCTTTCAGGCGATCCCGGTCGAAAAGGCCAGAGCCGAGGAACAGGTTCGAGGTCGGGCAGAAGACGGCAATCGAGCCGGTTTCCGCCATGACGCGCACTTCGCGTTCTTCCAGATGGATGGAATGGCCAAGCAGGGTCTTGTTTCCCAAAAGGCCGTAATGCTCGTAAATGCCGAGGTAATCCGGCGCATCCGGGTAAAGCGACTTGGTGAAGGTGATCTCGTCGTGGTTTTCCGACAGATGCGTCTGGATGTAGCTGCCGGGGTGCTCCCGGACAAGCGCCTGGCTTGCCTCAAGCTGTTCCGGCGTGGAGGTGATCGCGAAGCGCGGCGTTATCACATAATCGAGGCGGCCCTTGCCCTGCCAGCGCGCGATCAGCGCCTTCGTATCGTCATAGCCGGACTGTGCCGTATCGCAAAGTGCAGGCGGCGCATTGCGGTCCATCATCACCTTGCCGCCGAGCATGCGCATGTTGCGATGCTGCGAGGCGCGGAAATAAGCATCGACGCTCTGCGGATGCACCGAGCAATAGGCAACCGCCGTGGTGGTGCCGTGGCGGATCAGCTCGTCAAGAAAGCGCTCCGCGATAAATTCGGCATGCTGCTCGTCGGCAAATTTCTGCTCGGCCACGAACGTATAGGTGTTGAGCCATTCCAGCAGATTGGCTGCATAGGAAGCGACGACCTGCGTCTGCGGATAATGGATATGCGTATCGATGAAGCCCGGCAGGATCAGGTGCGGGCGATGGTCGGCGACTTTTACGTCGCTGCCTGCCTCGCGACTTACGTCAGCATAATCCCCAAGACGCAGGATACGGCCATCTTCGACCAGAACGGCGCCGTCTTCGATATAGCGGTAGGCGGCGTTGTCATCGAGGCTTTGCGGCTCGTCACGAAAGGTCAGCACGCGGCCGCGGATCAGAAGCTTGGTCATCAAATTGGTCCTTATTTCTGGCCTTGCGTGGCGGACTGATACCAGGAGGCAAGAAGCTGGCGCTCTTCAGCGCTCACGCCGGTCACATTGGCGGGCGGCATGGCATGAGAGCGGCCTGCCTGCAAATAGATTTCACGCGCATGTGCCGCAATGTCCCGGTCGGTTTCCAGCACGACGCCCTTCGGCGGCGCAATAATGCCTTCCCAGCCCGGCTCCTTGGCGTGGCACATGGCGCAGCGCCCCAGAACGGTATCCCGCACTTTTCCAAAGTGCGGGTCCGAGATGAAAGACTGCTGCAAGGCCGAGACCTTCTGTTCTTCCGGTTCTCCCGTCAGCACCTTCGGCACCGTCGAGAGCCAGATGATGACGATGAACAGGATGACCGTGACGAGCCAGGTCCAGGTCGGGCTGCCCTTGCGAGCGTGCTGCGTGTTGAACCAGTGGCGGATCGTGACGCCCATCAGGAACACCAGCGAAGCGATGATCCAGTTGAACTCGGTCCCGAAAGCCAGCGGATAGTGGTTCGACAGCATCAGGAACAGAACCGGCAGCGTCAGATAGTTGTTATGCGTCGAGCGCTGCTTGGCGATCTTGCCGTATTTCGGGTCCGGCTTGCGGCCAGCGATCAGATCGGCCACCACGATCTTCTGGTTCGGAATGATGATCATGAACACGTTGGCGGACATGATCGTCGCGGTGAAAGCGCCCAGATGCAGGAAGGCTGCGCGTCCGGTGAACAGGTGCGTATAGCCCCAGGCCACCAGCACGAGGATGACATAGAGAAGCACCATCAAAAGCGTGTCGCTCTTGCCGAGCATGAGCTTGCAGATCGTGTTGTAGGCGATCCAGCCGAAGGCCAGCGAAGCAATCGAAATGCCGATGGCGACAGGGCGCGAAACATCGAGAACATTCGGATCTATCAGGTAGAGATCAGCGCCAGCATAGTAGACGATGCAAAGCAGCGTGAAGCCCGACAGCCAGGTGGCGTAGGATTCCCATTTGAACCAGGTCAGGTGTTCCGGCATTTGCGCGGGCGCGACGAGATATTTCTGGATGTGGTAGAAACCACCGCCATGGACCTGCCATTCCTCGCCATGCGCACCTTCCGGCAAGCCGGGACGCTGGCGCAAGCCAAGATCGAGCGCAATGAAGTAAAAGGACGAGCCGATCCACGCAATCGCGGTAATCACGTGCAGCCACCGCGCTGCGAAGCCCAGCCAGTCCCAGGCTACGGCGAAATCATACATCAGGGACTCCCATTTCTTATCCCGTTTCTTGAGCCAATTCTTAGCCCATTGTTCGTTGTTGCATTATGTGCCAAAGGAATCAGGTTCAGGGAACGTCACATCACGACCAGCACTTTCAAAAAAAAATATACAATTGGTGGAAGTCCGCATGTCTTATCTTGATAATCTGCGCGTTTTTGTGCGCGTTGTCGAATTGGGAAATCTATCTGCGGCGGGGCGCGACCAGCGCGCATCGCCGGCAGTTGCAAGCAATCGAATCAAGGAGTTGGAGAAGCATCTGGGAGTGAGGCTCTTCAACAGGACGACGCGCAAACTCACGCCGACCGAACATGGCCGCGTATTCTATGACGGCGCATTGAAAATCCTCGAAGCCGTGGATGAAGCGGAAGCGGCCGTGGCGGAACTGGCGAAAAATCCGAAGGGATCGATTCGCATCACCGCGCCGCTCGGCTTCGGCAGACGGCTGATTGCATCCGGCATTCCGGAGTTTCACGACAAATATCCGGATATCGAAGTGCGGCTTCGCCTGTCCGATCATGAAGTGGACATCATGAGCGAAGGTGTCGATGTGGCCTTCAAGCTCGGCGTTCTGGAAAACTCGAACCTGCGCATGCGCGGCATCATGAATTGCGAGCGCGTGATCTGCGCGGCGCCTGAATATCTGGAGAAACACGGGGTTCCGCAGTCACCGGACGAGCTGCTTGGCGACAAGCACCATTGTCTTCTGCTGCGCTTTCCGGGTTCGAAGGAATATTACTGGTCGCTGCAAACACCGGAAGGGTTGCGAAAGTTCGAAGTCACCGGGCCTTACGACTCGGACGATGGCGACGTGCTGACGCAATGGGCGCTCGGCGGGCGGGGCATCATCAACAAGCCGCTGTTCGAAGTGAAGGAGTATATCCGCGACGGACGGCTGGTCCCCATCCTCGAAAGCACGCCACCGGCTCCGATCCAGCTTGCTGCGATCTATCCGCACAAGCGCTTTCAGGACCCGAAGGTGCGCCTCATCATCGATTTCATGACGGAACGGTGCCAGCGGCTGATCCGCGAGGCTTTGGCATAGGGCGGTTCATACCGCTCTAATGCAGTTGAAAAAGCCCGCCGGATCAGGCGGGCTGCGCTATACGGGCGGATGCCAGAACAGCGGTCAGGACTTCGGCTGCGGCCAGCGCCGCGATTACTTCCGGTCTTTTATCCTTCACGACCGTACCGCCGACCGGACACACGAGATTTTCAAATAAATCTTCGTCTGCGACCTCGCGTTTCAACCAATTTTTGAAAGTGGCCTTCTTGGTCTTCGAGCCGATCATGCCGACATAGACCGCATCGCGCCGCTGCAATGCTTCGGCGGCGATCAGGAAATCCAGCGCATGGTCATGGGTAAGGATGATGAAGGCACTGCCCGGCGGCGCGGAACGCACCACCTGCTCGGGCATGGCTGAAAGACAGGTTTCGACCCCCGGCACATCGCAGGCCATCAGCTCCGCTTCCCGTGTATCCACCAGAACGACCCGGACGGGTGTAAGCGAAAGCGCATGGGCCAGCGCATTACCGACATGGCCTGCACCGAAGATATAGACATGCGGACGGGTTGCTATTTCAGCATCCACCTTGCTGACAAGTTCATCCGTCAGCCCGCGGTTCACCCGCCTGAAGCTCAGGCCCACCCTTCCGCCGCAGCACTGGCCGATTTCCGGGCCCAATGCCACATTCATGGGTGGAACATCCATGGGTGTGTCCTTGCCGCCAGCCAAGATTTTTCGGGCATGATCGATCGCCATATATTCAAGCTGGCCGCCGCCGATGGTCCGAAAGATCATGTCGCGGGCGACAAGCATCCACGCCCCGGCATCGCGGGGTGCGGAACCTTTCACATCCGAGACTTCAACCAGCACGCAGTCCTGAGAATTCCGGGCAGAACGCCGGTTGAGAAAAGCCCGGATATCGTCGCGTGCGCCCGGCATTTCCCTAGCCCTTTTGTTTGCGGAGCCGTTCGATGGCCATCAGCACACGTTCCGGCGTCGCAGGCGCATCAAGACGCGGGCAGACCTTGTGATCGGCAACGCTGGCGACGGCATCGGCCAGAGCGTGCAGCACCGACAGGCCGAGCGGCAGCGGCGGCTCGCCGACAGCCTTGGAGCGATGGATCGTCGGCTCATAGGCCTCCGACCAGTCGGTCAGCGCGACATTGAAGATCTTGGGCCGGTCGGAAGCCAGCGGGATCTTGTAGGTGGATGGCGCATGGGTGCGAAGCCGCCCCTTGTCGTCCCATACAAGCTCCTCGGTGGTCAGCCAGCCCATGCCCTGCACGAAGCCGCCTTCAACCTGACCGATATCGATGGCGCGGTTCAGGGACCGCCCCGTATCATGCAGAATATCGGTGCGCTCCACCACATATTCGCCAGTCAGAGTATCGACGGAAACTTCGGAACAGGCCGCTCCGTAGGCATAGTAATAGAAGGCGTGGCCCCGGCCCTTGGCCCGGTCCCAGTGGATTTTCGGCGTCTTGTAGTGGCCTGCCGCCGAAAGCTGCACGCGACCGATAAAAGCCTGCTTCACAAGATCGTTGAAGCTGATTTCCTGATTGCCGACCCGAACGCGGTTGGGAAGAAAGACGATCTGGTCTTCCGGCACCTGATATTGCTGCGCCGCAAAATGGATGAGGCGCTTCTTGATCTGGCGGGCGGCGTCCTGCGCTGCCATGCCGTTGAGATCGGCACCGGAAGAAGCCGCCGTCGGCGCTGTGTTCGGCACCTTGGCGGTGGTGGTCGCGGTGATCTTCACCCGGTCGATGTCGATCTGGAATTCCTCGGCCACGACCTGCGCCACCTTCATATGGAGCCCCTGCCCCATTTCCGTGCCGCCATGGTTCATATGCACCGAGCCGTCATTATAGACATGCACCAGAGCGCCAGCCTGATTGGACTCCGTCTTGGTGAAGGAAATGCCGAATTTCACCGGCGTCAGTGCGATGCCGCGTTTCACATAGCGGCTTTTCGCGTTGAATTCGCGGATCGCCTCGCGGCGCTTTGCGTAATCCGCGCTTTCCTCCAGTTCCGCAACGATGCGCTGGATGATGCAATCCTCGACCTTCTGGTGGTAGGGCGTGACGTTGCGCGTGCCATCCTTCCCCGTCTCGTCGTAGAAATTGCGCTTGCGGATTTCGAGCGGATCCTTGCCGACGGCGAACGCCACCTCATCGATCACGCGTTCCGCGCCGACCATGCCCTGCGGGCCGCCAAAGCCGCGAAACGCCGTGTTGGAAACCGTGTTCGTATAGAGCGGCGCCGACTGCGCATGCACCGCCGGGAAGAAATAGGCATTGTCACAGTGAAACAATGCGCGGTCGCCGACCGGCCCGGAAAGGTCTGCCGAGAAACCGGCATTGAGGGCAAACAGATAGTCGATGCCCAGAATATTGCCGTCGTCGTCGAAGCCGACTTCATAGTCGATGATGAAGTCGTGACGCTTGCCAGTCGAGGTCATGTCCTCGTCGCGGTCAAGCCTGATCTTCATGGCGCGCTTGTGCTTCTTGGCGGCAATTGCCGCAATCGCCGCCCACTGGTTGGCCTGCGTTTCCTTGCCGCCGAAGCCACCGCCCATGCGGCGCACTTCCACCGTCACGGAATGGCTCGGAACGCCGAGCGCGTGCGCCACCAGATGCTGGGTTTCGGTCGGTCCCTGCGTGGAACAATAGACGGTGACGTCCTCGTCCTCGCCGGGGACGGCCAGCGAAACCTGGCCTTCCAGATAAAAGTGATCCTGCCCGCCGAGATACATGCGATTCTTGATGCGATGCGGCGCTGCATCGATGGCCGCGCGTGCGTCGCCGCGCTTCAGTGTCAGCGGCGTGGTGACGAGCCTGTCCTTCAGACCATCCAGCGCGCCGATGGAATAGATACCCGGCGTTTCCTCATAGTCGATTTTCGCCAGACGCGCGGCGCGGCGTGCCTGATCGCGGGTTTTGGCGATCACCGCAAAGATCGGCTGGCCGTGGAACTCGACCTTGTCGACGGCAAAGATCGGATCGTCATGCATGCCCGAGGGCGAAACGTCGTTTTCGCCGGGCACGTCCTTATAGGTCAGCACGTCGATCACGCCGGGCGCGGCGCGCACTGCCGACAAATCAATCGACTTGAAAGAGCCATGTGCGACGGAGGAATAGCCGATCCCGATATGCAACGTGCCTTCGGGTTCCGGAATATCGTCGATATAGACGGCCGTTCCCGTCACATGCTTATGGGCGGAGTCATGCTTCTGGTCGGTCGCAACGCCGCCGACAATGCGGGCAGCTTTCAATTCACTTGCAGGATGCTTGTTCATGATTGCCTCCTCACGCCACAGCGATTTCCGCCGCGCGCAGCGGCGTGTAACTGCCTTCCGTTTCGGCGAAGAAACGCCGCAACAGATTGCGCGCCGCGAGCAGCCGGTAATCCGCCGTCGCGCGCATATCGCTCAAGGGCGTATAATCTTGCGCATAGGCTTCCAATGCCGCTTCTACCGTGGCTTCGGTCCATGGTTTACCCATCAGTGCCGCTTCCACCGCGCTGGCGCGCTTCGGCGTGGCCGCCATGCCGCCATAGGCGATGCGAATTGTTTCCACATTGCCCGCCGCGTCGAGCGTCAGGTGGAAGCTACCCAGCGTCGCGGTAATGTCTTCCTCGAAGCGCTTCGACACCTTGTAAATGGCAAAATGGCTGCCTTCCGCTGGCACCGGCACATGCACGGCTTCGACGAATTCGCCCGGCTGCCGATCCTGCTTGCCATAGGCGATGAAGAACTCTTCCAGCGGTATGGTGCGGCGCTCCGCCCCTTTGCGCAAGGTCAGCGTAGCATTGAGTGCGATCAGGGGTGGCGGGGTGTCGCCAATCGGCGAACCATTGGCGATATTGCCGCCGATCGTGCCCATATTGCGCACCTGCTCGCCGCCGATGCGATTAATGAGTTGCCCAAGCTGGGGAATGCGCTTTGCGAGAAAACCGAACGCTTCCGTATAGGTCACGCCTGCGCCGATGGTGACAACGCCATTGTCCTCGCGGATGGAGCGCAGTTCCTCCAGATGGCCGATGAAGACGACCGGGGAAATATCGCGCATCATCTTCGTGACCCACAGGCCCACATCGGTCGAACCCGCAACGATGGTCGCCTTTGGTTCGGCCGCCAGAATGGTGGCAAAATCGTAGAGATCAGCAGGCACGATCAACCGATCCTTGCCCTCGCCCACTTCCACCCGCACGCCGTCCCGCATCGCCGTCAATTGTTCAAGAACATGGGCGCGCTCGGCTGCGAGCGGGTCTTCCATGGCCGTGCCATAGTCGGAAATGGCGCGGGCGGCACGCATGATGGCCTCGTAGCCCGTGCAGCGGCAAAGATTGCCCTGCAAGGCCTTTTCAATCTGCGCATCGGCGGGCTTCGGTTCGCGCATCCACAAAGCATAGAGCGACATGACGAAGCCCGGCGTGCAGAAGCCGCATTGCGAGCCGTGAAACTCGATCATTGCCTTTTGCACCGGATGCAGGCCGCCGTCGCTGCCGCGCAGATGCTCGATTGTCACCACATGGCAACCATCGAGCGAACCCATGAAGCGGATGCACGCATTGACGCTTTCATAAACGAGCTTGCCGTCGCAAATCTTGCCGACCAGCACCGTGCACGCGCCACAATCGCCTTCGCCGCAACCTTCCTTGGTGCCACGCAGCTTGGCGGACAGGCGCAAATAGTCGAGCAGCGTTTCGGTCGGCGAAACACGGTCGAGTTCGATCTTTTCACCGTTCAGAAGAAAGCGGATGGTATGTCGCACAGACTGACGCACCGGCTGGTTCATGGCGCTTAGCTCCCGCGATAGGTGGAATAGGAAAAGGGCGAAACGAGAAGCGGCACATGATAATGCGCCTTTTCATCGGAAATGCCAAAACGCAGGGGAACGACATCGAGGAACGGCACGACACCTTCGGTCTTGCCGAAATATTCGCCGACATGGAAGAGAAGCTCGTAGGACCCTGTCCGCAAATTCTCGCCCGACAGCAGCGGCTCGCCGCAACGGCCGTCGTCATTGGTTCGGATTTCCCGGATGGTCTCTGCCTGTTGATTCCCGACGCGGCGCAATTCGATGCGCAGATTTGCCGCCGGTTTGCCGCTTACCGTATCGAGGACATGCGTCGTCAACCGGCCACTACCGCTCTTTTCCTGACCCATTTGCACTCCTGCAGCTTGCTGATTCTCTCGTGACGAACACTGGAAAATGTTGCAAGCTTTTGATTTCTGGTGGTTTATTTCTGCCCAACGTCGCCGCTGGCTATGGGGGCCGCAAACCACACCATGTTCCCAGCATTCAGTATTTCGCTATCTGCCGCATAGGGGAAGATGGGTATCGTTGGATGTCTTTCAAATTTTTGAAGGGGAATAAGAGCGGTAAATCTTTATTATCATAGGCGAAATGAACGAAATGAGGGAAGATTTGCAATGAAATATCCGCGCAATCTCGTCGGCTACGGGCGCAACACGCCAGATCCGCGCTGGCCGGGAGGAGCCAATATCGCTGTTCAATTCGTCGTCAACTATGAGGAAGGCGGCGAATCCTGCGTTCTCGACGGCGATCCGGCCTCCGAATGCCTCCTGTCCGAGATTGTCGGCGCGCAAGCCTGGAAAGACCAGCGCAACCTCAACATGGAATCCATCTACGAGTATGGCGCCCGTTCCGGCTTCTGGCGCCTGTGGCGCGCCTTCACCCGCCGCAACATGCCCGTTACCGTCTATGGCGTGACGCTTGCCATGGCGCGCAATCCGGAAGCCGTCGCAGCCATGAAGGAAGCCGACTGGGAAATCGCCAGCCACGGCTTGCGCTGGTGGGAATATAAGGATGTTCCCGAAGAGATCGAGCGCGAACATATCCGCGAAGCCGTTCGCCTTCACACCGAACTCACCGGCTCGCGTCCGCTCGGCATCTATCAGGGCAAGCCTTCCGACAACACGCTGAAGCTCGTGATGGAAGAAGGCGGTTTCCTCTATTCCGCCGATTCCTATGCCGACGAACTGCCCTACTGGGTGCAAGGGCCGAAAGGCCCGCATCTGATCGTGCCCTATACGCTGGACGCCAATGACATGCGTTTTGCAACGCCGCAGGGCTTCAACTCCGGCGACCAGTTCTTCACCTATCTGAAAGACACGTTCGACGTGCTTTACCGCGAAGGCGCGGAAGGCGCGCCGAAGATGATGTCCATCGGCCTGCACTGCCGCCTTGTCGGGCGCCCTGGCCGCGTCGCCGCGCTCGAACGGTTCCTTGATTACGTGCAGAGCCATGACAAGGTATGGGTCGCCAAGCGCGTCGATATTGCCCGCCACTGGCACGAAAACTACAAGCCTGTCACTGCCGATGTGGTGCCATCGAAGGCCGGTAAAGATGAATTCGTCGCGCGCTATGGCAGCATTTTCGAGCATTCGCCATGGATCGCGGAACGGGCCTATGATGCGGGCTTTACCCTTGAGGAAGATACCGCTTCGGGCCTCGCCGCAGCCATGACCAAGGTGTTCCGCGCCGCCACCCCTGAAGAACGGCTGGCTGTGCTGAAAGCGCACCCCGACCTTGCGGGCAAGCTGGCGCAGGCAAAGCGGCTGACTGCGGAATCCACCGCCGAGCAGGCCGGTGCCGGTCTCGACGCGCTGACCGACGCGGAGAAGCAGGCATTCACCGAACTGAACGACGCCTATACCGCGAAATTCGGCTTTCCCTTCATTATCGCTGTAAGGGGACGCAACAAGAAGGAAATCCTCGACACGTTCCAGCGCCGCGTTTCCAATGACCGCGATACGGAGTTTGAAACGGCCTGCGCCCAGGTGGAACGCATCGCTCACCTGCGCCTCAAGGATATTCTGCCCGAAGCGCTCTACTGATCCCCGCCGCCCGGAAGGTTCGCTTCCGGGCGCTTTCATTCTACGTTTTTATGACTGGCCGTTTGACGCGCCGCGAATGCCAGCTTCTCACATAAGGAATTCCCCATGGGCAACGACAAGAACACTCGCACCTATTATGCACCGACGGGCGGACTGCCGCCGCAGACCCAGCTTCTCACCGATCGCGCCATGTTCACCGAAGCCTATGCGATCATCCCCAAGGGTACGTTCAGCGACATCGTGACCAGTTTCCTGCCCTTCTGGGACAACACACGGGCCTGGGTGATCGCGCGTCCCCTCTCCGGCTTTGCCGAGACCTTCTCGCAATACATCATGGAAGTGCAGCCGGGCGGCGGCAGCGACCGCGCCGAACTGGATGAAGGCGCGGAAGGCGTGCTGTTCGTGGTGGAAGGCGGGGTTTCGGTAACGGTTGCAGGCAAGACCCACACGCTGTCCGAGGGCGGCTATGCCTATCTGCCGCCGAAGAGCGGCTGGACGTTGCGCAACAACGGCGCGGCGACGGCCCGTTTCCACTGGGTGCGCAAGGCGTATGAATATGTCGACGGCCTCGACGTTCCAGAGCCGCTCTTCCTCAACGAAAAGGACATCGCCCCCAATCCCATGCCGGACACCAATGGCGCATGGGCGACGACGCGCTTTGTCGACCCGAACGATCTGCGCCATGACATGCATGTAACCATCGTCACGCTTGAGCCGGGCGGCGTCATTCCTTTTGCCGAAACCCATGTGATGGAACACGGGCTTTACGTGCTGGAAGGCAAGGCGGTCTATCGGCTCAATCAGGACTGGGTGGAAGTGGAAGCCGGCGACTTCATGTGGCTGCGCGCCTTCTGCCCGCAGGCCTGTTACGCAGGCGGTCCGGGCAAGTTCCGCTACCTGCTCTATAAGGACGTCAACCGGCATATGAAGCTCTCGCGATAGAGCGGTTCCTATTTTAACGGAATCGTCAGAACCGCTCTATCTATTTTTTTCTCCGCATTTCCGAACGCAAACCGTTTCACACTTTTGCTGGAAATGCTCTAGGACGTGCCAGTCAGTCCATTGTATCTCCAACGCAGCCACACAGTGGAAAGGCCGGATCAGTCCGGCCTTTTCCATTTCTCGCGCTCCAATGCGCCGGAAACAAAAACGGCGAGCCGAAGCTCGCCGTACCATTCATCCGACTGGAGATCAGAATTGTAAACAGCGCAGTCCTTCTACGCTATCGAATGGTTCATCAAACATAGTATAAGAACATAAAAATGCAAATTACAATTTTTCCATACTGAAAATGGCCTGATCGTTATTTCATTTCGTTTTTCAATAATATTCTATTCAACTCGATATTTTATCGAGGCAATAAATTTTTAAAGTATTCCATGCGGTCACATCGGAGCGAGCGGATAAATTTATTGCTTGGGGCGGTTCCTGTTTTAACGGAATCGTGGGACCGCACACCTAGTGGATTTCTCCGCATTTGCGAACGCAAACCGTTTCACACTTTTGGCTCGGAAATGCTCAGGCAAAATGGGAGGCCACTCCGGCCTCCCATATCAGCATCAGAAGGAGCGCTGGAAGCGGACCATGCCCTGAACGGCATCCTTGCCGTTGAGGTAGGACTTGCTGTCCTGCCACTTGGTATAGGAAACTTCCGGCGTAACCGTGAAGCCCGGAACCATTTCATAGGCTACATTGGCAGTGGCGGCGAAAGTGCTGGTGCCATCATAGGCGACCTGCGCATTGATGACGGCCTTATCGGTCGCCTTGAATGCTGCACCACCCCAGACAGCCCAATCGCCGCCCCAGGTGCCGTAGAAGCTGCTGATCGCGCGAACCGAGCCAAGCACGTTGCCGCTGCTGTCGGTCTGCGTGATGTATTCGTCCTTGTTGGACTTGTAGCCGCCCATTGCCCAGACCGAGAAACGATCCGTAATGTTCACGTCGGCGCGAACCTTGCCTGCCCACTCTTCGTTGCGGGCATCATAGGCGGCGACGCCTGCGATCTTGCCCCAACCGCCTTCGTACTTCAGGCCACCGACAACATGCGGCGTGTAATCCTTGATGACGCCGTTGAAGCCGTATTTATTGTCCGTATCTTCATTGTTGCCCTGTTCGAGCGACAGGATGGCGGAGAAGCCGTTGCCGCCGGTGAACGTATAGCTGATCAGATTGGTGCGATAACCGCCAGCGAGGATCACGTCATCGTTCATGACGTTGCCGAGATAACCCGGAAAGGTAACGAAAGCTGATTCATCGAGACCGAGACGCAGGCCGCCAAGCTGGATATAGGCAAAGCGCAGAGAACCGGTCGAACCATCAACACCATCGGCCCAATCATATCGGGTTTCGGCATAGGTCTTCAGGGTGCCGAGCTCGGTTTCCGAAGCCGTGGAGAGACGCAGCGTAAAGCGGGCCTTGTTCTCCCAGGTATCGCGGCCCGTATCGGCCTTACCCTTATCATCGACAAAGCCGCGACCGTAGACATTATCGCCGCCCTTCAAGTCGTAGCGGACATAGCCGGATATGCGCAGGCAGGTTTCTGTGCCCGGAATGTAGAAATATCCCGCGCCATAGGCATCGCAAACGCGAACATATTCAACGGATTCAGGCTCCGGCGCTACAATAGCATCCGCAGCATATGCCCCCGTGGTAGCAACCAGCGCTGCGGTCGAGCCGAACAACAAGCTCTTGATTTTCATTTCACTGTCTCCAGAATTTTTCAGACGAGACGTGATAGAATGAATTATTCAAAATCATCAATTCCAATTTTAGAATAAATAGTCCTTTATGAAAGCATATGTGTCTATTCTGATACTAATTATGGATTACTTTACTTAGTAACAATAAACTATTTATAATATTTTTCCCAATTAATATTTGTAATATATTCACGCTAGCAACTTTTATGTAATTTATTATGCTGTTGCATGACGGAAAACAAAAAAACGGGACCCGAAGGCCCCGTCTAAAAGCGTTTCTCATCCCGAGCGCGTTTTCGATCCGATTGAACCAGATCAGCGCCCTATCCCGCGGGTGACTACTTGCCTGCCGCCTGCTGGGCATAGACATAGCTGTCATAGGTATATTCAGCGACGCGGAACCATTCGAAGCCCTCGTCACGGAACTTTTTCCACGACGGATAGATCTTCGCCCATGCGGGATTTTTCTCGTTGTATTCCGCGTAAAGTTCGAAAGCGACCTTATAGGCGGCGTCAAGCACGTCGCGCGGGAGCGGCTGGAGCTTCACGCCCTTGGACACCAGCGAACGGATGGCGGCGGTGTTCTTCACATCGTAAAGCGCAATCATGTTCTGGGTCGCGGCTTCGGCGGCTGTATTCAGTGCAACCTTGTAGGCTTCCGGCAGGCTTTCATATTGCTGCTTGTTGATGAAGAAATGCACCGAGGCGCCGCCTTCCCAGAAGGCCGGGTAATAGTAATACGGCGCGATCTGATAGAAGCCGAGCTTTTCATCGTCGTAAGGGCCGACCCATTCAGCCGCATCGATCGTGCCACGCTCCAGCGACGGATAGATGTCGCCGCCCGGAAGCTGCTGCGGGACGACGCCAAGACGCGACATGACTTCGCCAGCCACACCCGCGATACGCATCTTCAAGCCCTTGAGGTCCGCGAGGCTCTTGATTTCCTTGCGATACCAGCCGCCCATCTGTGCAGCGGTGTTGCCGCCGACGATGCCGACGATGCCATAGTCCGACAGGAACTGGTTATAGAGTTCGTTGCCGCCGCCATGATAAAGCCAGGCATTCTGCAGGCGCGTGTTCATGCCGAAGGGAATAGCAGTACCGATCGCGAAAGCCGGGTTCTTGCCGGTGAAATAATAGCCGCATGTATGGGCCATTTCGACCGTATTGGCCTGAACCGCATCGATGGCCTGAGGGCCCGGCACGATTTCACCAGCCTGAAACACCTGAATCTGGAACTTGCCGTCGGTCATTTTCGACACGGCATTCGCCATGAAAACCGCGCCGCCATAGATGGTATCCAGATTGTTCGGGAAACCCGAAGTCAGACGCCAGCGCAATGTCGGCAATTCCTGCGCGATCGCAGGGGTTGCGAGCGCCGCTCCGCTTGTCGCGGCAGCGGCGCCGATTGCGGCACCTTTTGTCAGAAATGTGCGGCGGTTCAAATCCTGTTTCATGTCTCTCCTCCTGAGATTGTTCCGGTTATTTTACGGCCTGCGGAATGCTCGTTTTCCCCTCATTGCGCAGGTTTTTGCTGCTGATCCTTGTCCTGCCCGAAGCTCGGCTGCGGCGAGCCGAACGACGGTGCCGGCAAAGGCTCATTCGATGGCGCTGGCGCCCCAAAAGGTGCGGGAGCTGCGCCGAAAGGATTGCCGCCGCCAGAATCCGGCCCCAATTCCGGCATTGGCACATTGATCTGGATGGACGCCGGATCGGCCTGCGGATGACCGCTCTTGTAATGGGTCACAATGCCCGGGAAGGTGATGATGATGCCGACCATGACCAGCTGGATTATCAGGAACGGGATCGATCCCATGTAGATCTGCCCGGACGTCACCGGCTGGATGGTAGCACCCGTCACCTTGTCCTTGTAAGGCCGGGATGGCGCGACCGAACGCAGATAGAAGAGCGAGAAGCCGAAGGGCGGATGCATGAACGATGTCTGCATGTTGACCGCCAGCATGACGCCGAACCAGACCAGATCGATGCCAAGACTGTCAGCCACCGGCGCCAGAAGCGGGATAATGATGAAGGCCAGTTCGAAATAATCGAGGAAGAAGGCCAGGAAGAACACCAGAATATTGGCGACGATCAGGAAGCCGACTTCGCCGCCGGGGATCGACGTCATCAGATGCTCGACCCAGACGTGGCCGTTGACGCCATAAAAGGTGAGCGAAAACACGCGCGCGCCGAGCAGAATGAAGATGACGAAGGATGACAGCTTTGCCGTGGCATAAAGCGCCGAAGTCAGCATCGTCATATTGAGACGGCGGTTGATGATGGCAAGAAGCAGGGCGCCGACCGCGCCCATGGCACCGCCCTCCGTCGGCGTCGCGACGCCGATGAAAATCGTTCCAAGCACGAGGAAGATCAGGACTAGCGGCGGCACGAGCGAGATCACCACGCGCTGCAGCAGCTTCCAGCCCTTCAGCGTGCGGGCTTGCGGCGGCAAGGCTGGCACTGAATCAGGCCGCATGATCGCCATGCCGATGATGAAGGCGCAATAAAAGCCGACCAGCAGGAGGCCGGGGACAAGCGCCCCCTTGTACATATCGCCGACCGAACGGCCCAGCTGATCGGCGAGCACGATCAGAACGAGGCTTGGAGGGATGATCTGCGCCAGCGTGCCGGAGGCGGCAATCGTGCCGCTCGCCACTTTGCGATCATAGCCGTAGCGCAGCATGATCGGGAGCGAAATCAGCCCCATGGAAATGACCGAAGCGGCAACCACGCCTGTCGTCGCGGCAAGAAGCGCGCCGACAACGATAACTGCAAAGGCGAGACCGCCACGCACGGGACCGAAAAGCTGCCCGATCGTATCGAGCAGTTCTTCCGCCATGCCGCTTCGCTCCAGTATCAGCCCCATGAAGGTGAAGAACGGAATGGCAAGCAAGGTCTCATTCGACATCTGGCCGAAGATGCGGTCCGGTATAGCACCGAACAGGTTGACCGGCAGAAGCCCCAATTCGATGCCGATGAAGCCGAAGCCAAAACCGACAAAGGCCAGCGCAAATGCCACTGGGTAGCCGAGCAACAGCACGACCACCAGCGACAGAAACATGAGGGGAGCCAGGTTTTCCGCGATAAAAGCAATCATATCATCCCCCCTCAGAGCGCCTTGGCTTCCGCATCTTCAAGAGCGACCGTGTCCGGTATGCGGCCTTGAAGGATGGCGATGCGCTTGATGAGTTCGGAAACGCCTTGCAACGCCAGCAGCCCGAAGCCGATGGGGATGAGCACCCAGACCGGCCAGAGCACCAGTCCGCCCGTATTGTTGGAGGTTTCACCGCTGGCGATCTTGGCTTCCACGATGGGCCAGGAGAGATAGATCGTGATGAGGCAGAAAGGCAGGAGGAAAAAGATCGTGCCGAAAATCTCGACCAGAAGCTGGGTCCGTCGCGAATAGCGGCTGTAGAGAAGATCGACCTTCACATGCTCGCTATGCAGAAGCGTGTAACCGGCCGCGATGAGAAAGACCGCCGAGAACAGATACCATTGCGCTTCCAGCCACGCATTTGAGCTGACGTTGAACAGCTTGCGCGAAACCGCATTGACGGCGCTGATAAGCACGGCCACCAGTATCAGCCACGATATGGATTTCCCGATGAAATTATTGGCCGCGTCAATAGCGCGCGACAACGCCAGCAGAACTGACATCGCTCCTCCCCTCCTGTTCCGCCTCCTCAAGCGGTTTTGGAGCGAATGATAAGACCGGCGATTCCGCGCCGCAAGCAGACGAAAGTTCCAAGAAACAAACCGCTACCCATTAGTGGGTAAGCCGATATCGCGAAGCGGGCTGAATATCCTTTACTGCGAAGACAGGCGCAGCCGATTTTCGATGGCATAGCGCGTCAGCCCGGCTGTGCTGGCAATTCCGAGCTTCTTCTTGATGTTCTTGCGGTGGGTTTCAACAGTTGCTTCGGAGATACCGAGCCGCGTTGCAATCTCACGATTGCTGCCGCCTTCGGCCACCAGCACCAGCACGTCGTTTTCGCGAACGGACAGACCTTCCGATTTTCTGTCGCCGCTGTCGAGCAGCGCTTCCGAAACACCGGAGGAGAAATAGGTGCCACCCGACGCAACCGCATGGATGGCGGCAACAATTTCAGTCGTGGATACGTCCTTCAGCACATAGCCGGACGCGCCGCGCATGATGGAGGTCGAGATATATTCGCGGCTATCATGCATGGAAAGCATGAGAATGCGAATTCCCGGCAACTGCTTCTTGAACAGTTCGATAGCGTCGATACCGTTGAGAAGCGGCATATTGATATCCATCAGAACCACATCGGGATTGACGGAAAGCGCCAGTTCCAGAGCGCTCCGCGCATTGGAAGCCGCCCCGGCTATTTCGATATCGTCATAGGTTTCGAGTACGGCCCGCAGCCCATCCAGCACCAGCGGATGATTATCCACGAGCAATACGCGAATCTTGCATTCATTCGTCATGCGACTTCCGGTTCCCGCTTTCTTTCTATTGCCGATTTTGGCAAGCGCGCGGTGAGCTGCGTACCATCTGCGCCGGTTTCAACCAAGAGCACCCCGCCGAAATGTGCCATCCGTTCCTGCATATTGCGCAAGCCCAATCCCGATAACTGATCTTTCAGGTCGCGCGCGGTGAAGCCATTGCCATTGTCGGCGACGGTCATGGTAACCTTGCCAGTGGAACCCCAGAGCCGGATTTCGACATGGCTCGCACCGGAATGCCGCTCCACATTGGTAAGCGCTTCCTGCACGACACGATAAAGCGCGGTGCTTGCCTCCGGCTTCAGCGTCTCGTTCAGCCCATTTGCTTCCAGCCGTGTTTCAATGCCGGTTCGCTCCGAAAAATGCTCGCACAGGGCCTTGAGTGCCACCGTCAGGCCAAGATCGTCCAGAATGCGCGGACGCAGATCATGCGACAGCCGCCGCACTTCCTTGATTGCGCCATTGAGCGCATCCGATGCCTTCTCGATCGCAAGCGGCGCGCCTCCGCTGCCCATCCTCACCTGACGGCTTGCAAGATCGATGGCATAGCGAACCCCGACGAGATTTTGGGAAATGCCGTCATGAAGCTCCCGTGCCAGACGCGCTCTTTCTTCTTCCTGTGTGTCGATGATGCGCTGCGCCAGTTCCTTCAGCTTGGTGTCGGCCATGCGCCGCTCGCGCAGGTTGAGCAGCATGCAGGTGGCGAAAACGAGCATCACAGCCGGCACGGCGATCAGGCTGACAATCAGAAACGTCGTGCGGATATTGGCGCGGAAATCGGCGTTTGCGGCGGCAGTCTGCGCGTAGACATCGTCAAGATAGACGCCCGTTCCCAGCATCCACTTCCACTTATCCAGGCCAACGGCGAAAGAGAGCTTGTCAGCCATTTCGCCGCTGGACGGCTTTTCCCATTTATACTGGTGCAGCCCTCCGCCTTCCTTGGCCTTGCCGATCAGATTGGCGATAACGCGATCTCCGTCGGGATCGACGAGGTCCAGCCAGTTGTGGCCGGGCCGAAAAGTCTGTCGCGGATGAACGACATTGTTGCCGTTATAGTCATAGACAAAGAAATAGCCGTCGCGACCATAATCGAGCGAAGTCAGAACCTCCCGCACCTTCTCCATGGCAGCGGTATCGTTGGGACCGGCCTCATCGTAAATCTGCTGGATGGAGGAAAGCGCCAGATTGGTGAGATTCAGCAGTTCCGTTTCCTTCGCCTTGAGCATGTTCTTTTCGAAGGTGGCAATGCTGCTCTGGACGAGATTGGCGGACTGCCAGGTAATAAAGGCCGTGACCGTCAGAATGGCCACGATAAGCGGCACGATTGCCAGTGCAACGATCTGATAGCGTAGCGTCAAGTCCCAACCTCCAGCCTCCAACCCTGGCGGTGACTTTAACGCGCGCGCCTAAAAGTGCGAAACGTTTTCGAGCGGAGGCAACCAGCCAAGCCCGGCATAAACACGCTCCTGACTTGTTGGGAGTATTCACGTCAAAAGATTCGATATATTGAAGAATACGTAGGCATATTACTCGGTTTTTTATATTAAAAATTCGAAGGATATTCAAATAATGATACAAGGTGACTCCCAGCACCGGATTATATCAACAGCTACTCTTGCCAGGATTGCGTGTATTGCAACGGCAGTGACATTGCTTTCCTCCCCGCTTCAGGCAAAAGAACCGAACACCGGCAAGGCTGCAACAGTGACACCCATTTTGAAGACCGACCGGACTCTCGGCGGCGGCAAGATTGCCCTGCCGCAAGGCGATGTGGAAGTCATTGTTTCCCAATACGAAATCGCGCCCGGAGCAAGTTTGCCCGTGCACAAGCATCCTTATCCCAGATATGCCTATGTGTTTTCCGGCACGCTGAGCGTTTTCAATGAAGTGACGGGTAAAACCACCACGCTCAAGGCCGGAGACTTCGGCATCGAATCCATCGATCAATGGCACAAAGGCACCAATATCGGTTCGGAGCCCGTAAAACTGCTCGTTATCGATCAGGTCGAGAAGGGCAAGAATAACGTCATATTGAAGCAATAGGACGCGATCTGACCGAAGTGAAACGGGAGCTGCAAGGTGATGCCTCATCCGACTGAATGAGATCGGCGTTTTGGCTATTTGTTTTAATGCGAGCCTCCCGAAAGCGATTACCGCTTTCGGGAGGCTCGTGCATATTGGAGCGCATTCCGAAAAGTGTGAACCGGTTTTCGGAAAAAAGGCGCGGTAAAATAAATAGTTAGAGCGCCGATCTGATCCTATCAGATGGAAACACGCTCCAGAACCAGATAACCAACTTCCGAGCGCTATCTTGGCCGGAAACCATCCCGGAAACCATCCCGGAAACCATCCCGGAAACCATCCCGGAAACCATCCCGGAAACCATCCCGGAAACCATCATTGTATAATATATTATACTTATAGAATATTCTTAATAAAACCAATAAAACAATGGTATTGATTTCAAAAATGATTTTCCCTAAGAAAGCATAGAACATACAGAATGCCTTTAGTAAATTTAGAGAGATCCTATTTATGAAAACCTACCGCGCAATTTGCCTCGCATTTACCTTTGCCGCCATTTCCAGCGCATCGGCGCTCGCGGCACCGCTGCCGGGAGGAGCGAGCACGTTGCAGGAAACCTATCAGGACTGGACCGTTTCGTGCCAGTCGCAGAAGGAAGCCACCACCTGCGCAATCCGGCAGGAACAGAGCAGTTCCCAGACCGGCCAGCGCGTGCTGACGGCAGAGCTTCGCAATGTTGAAGGAAAGGTGGAAGGCGTCCTGCTGATGCCGTTTGGTCTCGATCTCGCCAAAGGCGCTTCGCTCAAGATCGATGAGACTGCCGGACCCAATCTCGCTTTCTCCACCTGCCTGCCGCAAGGCTGCCTGGCGCCGGTCGCGTTTGACGCAAAGCAGGTCGCGGCTCTCAAGTCGGGCACCAATATCAACATCACCACGACGGCGTTGAGCCCAAGCCAGCCGGTCGCCTTCAAGATTTCCCTGAAGGGCTTTGGCGCCGCTCTCGACCGCATCGCCGCACTGACAAAGTGATCGGCTCCGAGCGCCTGAGGCAAAAGCCGCAGGCCTCGGCGAAAGTAGCGATTTTCAGCCACCAGTACACCGAGGGTCGCCGTTTGCTGACCAGCATGATGGCCTTTGGAACAGAGGCAAACAACCCTCTCCGGAGCGGCCCCGGTTAGGACGCGTCCCGAAGGATGTGAAATGCCGACGCACGGAGATCAGTCCATCGACTGATTTCCGGTCCCGCTTCAATCAGATCAAATCATCACTCCGAACCGAACCAATGGAACCGCTCAAATATTTGTACTTCCCATTATCTCACGCGAATCCGCTTTGCGTCTTTTCTGGAAACACTATAGAGCGACAACAAGTCTATTTTTAGAATTTCTATATATTTCGCCCTATATTTTGTTCTGGAAATAATATATTCGGTAACAAATATTTAATAAAAATCGCATTAATACAATTAAAAATAATACATTTTCATCAAATATCATCTAAACTTAAACACAACCAATATAATTACGCCGAAAACTGAAATTAATACTTCAATAATGTATCCGTTTAAGAATACGGATTCATTTGACGTGCCATTATTTATGTATATTTATTTTGAAAGATTATTAATGGTTCGCATTCCTAAGATATTACTACTTATTGGCGACGAGACAAACAGGTCTCTGGATTGTTTGACCCGCTTATTTCAAAACGCCGGTTATCGTGTCGTTCGCTATCATTTTCCATCGACGGACGGTGAGGATTCCGCCGCACGGGCCAGCCTGTTGCGGCGTGGATTAAAGGGCATGGGAGGGCTGCGTAATATTTTCAACATAGCGGGTCCCTTTGATTTTGTAGTCAATTGCCTCGAAATGCCAGACGATCCAAGAAGCGGCAATTCAGATACGTTGAAGCTCTACTTCGACACCGTTATCCGCTTCGGGCGTATTGTGCAGATGATGGCCCCCTCCATGATAGCTCGATCGGGAGGGAAGTTTATAACTCTCTGCACGGAGCCATATGAATTTGAACGGGTTTCGGAAATTCAGGACGGTTTCATCGCCGCCATGGCTGGTTCTGTTCTTTTCGCGTCAAATCTGCTGCAACGCGAAGGCCTGGATTTCTATGGCGTGTTGCCGCTACGAGAAAACAGCAACAACATGAACCGCCTGTCGACGCTGCTCCTCATGCTTTTAAGTGACGAACTGGAGCTTTCGCGTCATGAAGTTATACTTGACGAATATGGCGTTCCACATGAGCTTGCCAACCGTATCGCTCACCTTTCTCTCGATGTCAGTATTTTCAACACGATCCTTGATGAGTTGAGGACACAACGGTTAAATTTCGAGGGCTTTCCAGCGATACATCAGACATTGGCGGTCGAAAACTACCGCAAGGAGCTCTGATGTATGACAACGCACCGAAAGGACAGACGCGGTCTCGCCCGATCATGTCGATACACTCAGAATGGATCGATACCAGCCTCATGATGCGACTGGTTGAACTGGAGAGCAATCTTCGGCACAACTTTTATATAAATGCCGAATTATTTCAGGACCAGAAATCCATTCCCCGGATAGTTCTGGATGAATTTTCATATATCGACATTAGTCCACTTAACTACAATTATAGATTCAACCATTATCACCGAATAATTGGATACTATATTGGGCTTGAAACAAGAACATTTAAAGTAATTTCAGATTATACTATTCAGCATGTCGAGCGCATGACGCAAATGGCCCTTGGGGACAAGATGCCGGCTGCAGCGCCTTGCGAAGATAGTCTGGACAGTTCGCATCCTCGCAGATTGATTGACTGGCTTACCCCGTTTCTCTGGTTCGCGCTGATATTGCTAACTTCGTTCCTATTTCTGATAGGAATACCTCGTTAAAAAAGCCATGCGATCGCAGGATCGCATGGCTTTCTTATTCAGGCCGAATGCAGGGCCGAAATATGCGCCAGATGTTTGCGCCAGCGCAGCGTCATCAACACTGCAACGATGCCGAGACCCGCAGCAAGGCCGAGCCAGATTCCCTGCCCGCCCATGTCGAAATAGAAGGCCAGCACCGCGCCGAGCGGCAGGCCGACGCCCCAGTAGCCGAGCAGGGCAAGATACATCGGTATGCGCGTGTCGCGCAGGCCACGCAACATGCCCGCCGCGACGGCTTGGGCACCGTCAACCGTCTGGAACAACGCCGCCAGCGCGAGGAAACTGACCGCAAGCTCCATCACCGGGATGTTCTGCGGATCGTGCAGATCGAGGAAGACCCCGATGAACAGGCGCGGAATCAGGATCATCAGGAGCCCCGTCACGGCCATGAAACCGACGCCGAGGAAATAGGCGCTCCAGCCCGCATAGGCAATCGCCTTTGGATTTCCCGCGCCATAAGCACGGCCCACGCGCACGGTCGCCACCTGTCCGAAACCGAGCGGCACCATGAAGCTAAGCGATGCAATCTGGATCGCCACGGCATGGGCAGCCATCGCCGTTGGTCCGATGCGGCCCATCATGACCACGGCAGCATAAAAGATGGAAGTCTCGAACACGAAGGTCAGCGCCATCGGAATGCCGATGCGCCAGAGTTCAAGCAGGCGCGGCCAGTCGGGACGCCAGAAACGCCCAAACAGGTGATAACGGCGAAAGCGGCGATGCCGCAGCGTGATCACCGCCAGGCCGAGGAACATCATTGTACTCGACAGTGTCGTGGCGATGCCGGCGCCGTGCAGCTCCATGCGCGGAAAGCCGAAATGGCCGAAAATGAGCGTCCAGCCAGCCAGCGCGTTGAAGCCGATGGCGAGCGCGGCAACCAGCAGGGTCCACATCGGCTTTTCCATGGCTGCGAAGAAAGACCGCAGGATGATGTAGAAAAGATAGGGCAACAGCGCCCATTGCAGCGTGTGCATGAAATCCGTTGAACGCGCGGCAATATCAGGCCGCTGGCCGAGGAAAAGAAAAATTTCCTCACAGTACCAAAGAACGATCCAGATCGGCACCGCGATCATGATTGCTGTCCAGAAACCCTGACGCACCGTGCGCCGCACATCGCGCACCGAATGGCGGTTCTTGCCCAGCGCGATGGCGATCATCGGCATCACAGCCGAGACAAGCCCCATCGAGAAGATCATGAGCGTATGATAAAAGCTCGTCGCCAGCAGGGCTGAAGCAAGCGTGTCAGCACCCAGACGCCCAATGAAGATGACGTCGGTCGCGGTCAATGCCGCCTGCGAAAGATTGGTGAAGATCAGCGGCCAGCCAAGTTTCAGCGCCGTGGCCATCTCCCGGCCCCAGCGCTGCGTGCCGGATTCATGGGGCTCCTGAAAGCCCGCATCGATTGTCCTGTCCATAGTCTGCTCCCCGAAGCATCCGGAGCCGTCGTCCGCCGGATGTTCCATTTGACTGAGGCCACACCCCGGAACATCAGAGACCAGGTCAATCTGAGAAGAGGCGCGGAAATACGATCATCGACCGTCCCATGCCGGCTAAGGGCGTCCATCGCTCATAAAGCGACCACACCCCCACTTTTCGGGTTGCTCAATTTCTATCGGGAACGTTGTGTATGTTCCAGAAACTGATCCGGAGCCAAGCGGGCTGCGCATCGATTTGCACAAAATTAGAGCAACATGGATACCAGACTCGCCCAAAGAAGCAACACGTCTCGAAACGGATTTTTCATCTCCTGACCGAAAGAGGAATGAAATCCTCATTCTGACGCGAAAGCGCAATTGCCCGTCCGATAAAGGATTGACGCTTGCGGCCTAACCGATAGGAATGATTGCATTTATTGCAGGGAGGCGTCATGCGCAGCACCAAGGTCATCCATATTGTCGGCTGTCATGCGGAGGGGGAAGTTGGCGACGTTATCGTTGGCGGTGTAACGCCGCCGCCGGGGGATACGCTGTGGGAACAGTCGCGATTCATCGCGAGCGACGAAACCTTGCGCAATTTCGTGCTCAATGAGCCGCGCGGCGGCGTGTTTCGTCACGTCAATCTGCTGGTGCCGCCGAAAGACCCGCGCGCGCAGATGGGCTTCATCATCATGGAACCCGCCGATACGCCACCCATGTCCGGCTCCAATTCGATCTGCGTATCGACCGTTCTGCTCGACAGCGGCATTATTCCCATGCAGGAACCGGTGACGCGCATGGTGCTGGAAGCACCGGGCGGCATCATCGAGGTGGAGGCCGAATGCCGCAACGGCAAGGCCGAGCGCATCTCGGTTCGCAACGTACCATCCTTCGCCGACCGGCTGGATGCGGCGCTGGAAGTCGAAGGGATCGGCACGGTCACGGTCGATACGGCCTATGGCGGCGACAGTTTTGTCATAATTGACGCGGCGCAGATCGGCATGAAGATCGAGCCGGATCAGGCGCGGGAGCTGGCCGAAATCGGCGTGAAGATCACCAAGGCCGCCAATGAACAGCTGGGCTTCCGCCATCCCGAAAAAGACTGGAACCACATTTCGTTTTGCCAGATCACCGAGCCGGTGACACGCGAGGGCGATGTGCTGACCGGCGTGAACACGGTTGCCATTCGCCCGGCCAAGCTGGATCGTTCGCCAACCGGCACCGGCTGCTCGGCACGCATGGCCGTGCTGCACGCCAAGGGCCAGATGAAAGCGGGCGAACGCTATATCGGCAAATCCGTTCTTGGCACCGAATTCCACTGCAAGCTCGACAAGGTGATCGAAATCGGCGGCAAGCCCGCCATCAGCCCGATCATATCCGGTCGTGCATGGGTGACTGGCACGTCGCAGCTTATGCTCGATCCGAGCGACCCGTTTCCGGGTGGTTATCGGTTGTCGGACACCTGGCCCCGGGGCAATTGATATTCAGGCGCTGACGACCTGCAAATGACGCTTCTAACCCTAAAGTGGTTCCGGTTTAACACGCCGTCATTTCTACGCTCCCCTCGATCCTTCGATCCTTCGAGACGGCCCTGCGGGCCTCCTCAGGATGAGGATCGAGAAAAACCCCGCCGGAGCGGGGTTTTTCGATAGCTCAAAGCTATAAACTCACGCGAAGTCCAGCGCGCGGTCACCGTCTTCATCCTTGATGCGCGACGGCAGGCCGATCTGGTTCAGGATGTGGAGGAAAGGCTTAGGGTTCAGCTCTTCCACATTGACCATTTTCTTCACATCCCACTCACCCGAAGCAATCAGGATTGCCGCCGCGACCGGCGGAACGCCAGCGGTGTAGGAAATGCCCTGCGAACCCACTTCGTTATAAGCGTCCTTATGGTCGGCAACGTTGTAGATGAAGACTTCCTTTTCCTTACCGTCCTTGGTGCCCTTGACGAAATCGCCAATGCAGGTCTTGCCGGTATAGTCGGGCGCAAGCGATGACGGATCGGGCAGCACGGCCTTGACCACCTTGAGCGGCACGACTTCCAGACCTTCAGCCGTCTTGACCGGCTGTTCGGACAAGAGGCCCAGATTGTTCAGGACGGTGAAGACATTGATGTAGTGATCCCCAAAGCCCATCCAGAAACGCACATCGGCGTTCGGGTAGTTCTTGGAGAGCGAGTGCACTTCGTCATGGCCGGTCATGTAAGCCTTGCTCGGGCCGACGACCGGCAGATCGAACGTGTGGCCGACTTCGAACATCTTGTTCGACTGCCAGGCACCATTCTGCCAGGAATAGACCGTGCCGGTGAATTCACGGAAATTGATTTCCGGGTCGAAATTGGTCGAGAACCAGCGGCCATGCGAACCGGCATTGATGTCGACGATATCGATCGACTTCACTTCGTCGAGATAATCGTCGGCAGCCAGCCGCGCATAGGCATTGACCACGCCCGGATCAAAGCCGATGCCGAGAATGGCGGTGATGCCCTTCTCTTCGCATTCCTTCAGGTGCTTCCACTCGTAATTGCCATACCATGGCGGGGTCTCGCAGATCTTCTTCGGGTCTTCGTGGATCGCGGTGTCCATATAGGCAACGCCCGTATCGATACAGGCGCGCAGAACCGACATATTGAGGAAGGCCGAGCCGACATTGATGACGATCTGAACGCCCGTCTTCTGGATCAGAGCCTTGGTGGCTTCAATATCCATCGCGTCCAGCGCATGCGCTTCCAGCTTCACCTCGGTCTTGAGGCTTTTCTTTTCATGCACGCTATCGATAATCTTGCGGCATTTCTCAACCGTGCGGGACGCAATATGGATATCGCCCAATATGTCAGAGTTTTGCGCACATTTATGTGCAACAACCTGTGCCACGCCCCCGGCGCCGATAATGAGAACGTTCTTCTTCATTTTCTGTCGATGCTTCCTCTTCCAGCGGTTTCCCGCCATCTATTATACGTCCCGACTGCCTTCCGGTCGGAACAGGTTCAGTTTCGCGTCGCGGATCAATACTGCGACACAGGGTTCAGGAGAGCGAACCCTCGAAATCCGCGTAATCGAATTCGCGGACGACTTTGACCGTGCCGTCGAGTTCGCGCACGGCAATGGCTGGCATTTTCACGCCATTAAACCAGTTCTTCTTGACCATGGTATAACCGGCCGCATCCTCAAATGAGAGACGGTCGCCGATGGAGAGCGGCTTGTCGAAAGTGAACTCGCCGAAAATATCGCCCGCAAGGCACGACTTGCCGCAGACCATATAGCTGTGCTCGCCATTATTCGGCGCCATCTTTGCCTTTTCGCGATAGATCAGCAGATCGAGCATATGTGCTTCAATCGAGCTATCGACGATAGCGAGGTTCTTACCGTTATAAAGCGTGTCCAGAACGGTGACTTCCAGCGTGGTGGTCTTGGTGATTGAGGCCTCGCCCGGCTCCAGATAGACCTGAACGCCGAATTTTTCCGAGAACGCCTTCAGGCGCGCGCAGAAATCATCGACCGGATAATCGTCGCCGGTGAAGTGGATGCCGCCACCAAGGCTGACCCATTCAACGCGATGAAGCAGCGAGCCGAACTTTTCCTCGATATCGGTCAGCATTCGGTCGAACAGGCCGAAATCGGAATTTTCACAATTGTTATGAATCATGAAGCCGGTCACGCGATCCATGACTTTCTCAACCTTCGCCACGTCCCATTCACCAAGACGGCTGAACGGACGTGCCGGATCGGCAAGATCGAAGCTTGAAGACGACACGCCCGGATTGAGCCGCAGGCCGCGCTTGATGCCCGACGCCTTGTCGGCAAAACGCTCCAGCTGACTGATCGAATTAAAGATGATCTTGTCGGCGTGGCTGATAACCTCGTCGATCTCATTATCGGCATAGGCCACGCTGTAGGCATGGGTTTCACCGCCGAATCTTTCATGACCGAGACGCACTTCGTTGAGCGACGACGAGGTGGTGCCGTCCATATATTCGCTCATCAGATCAAACACCGACCAGGTGGCAAAGCATTTCAGCGCCAGCAGCGCCTTGGCGCCGGATTTCTCGCGCACATAGGCAACCTTTTCCATGTTGCGCTTTAGCTTGGTCTTGTCGATCAGGTAGTAAGGCGTCTGGATCATGAGTGTTCCGAGTTATCTGGCCGGGTCGTCAGTTGGGGAAATCAGGCCTCGCCAGCAAGGCTGGTTGGCCATGTTGAGGAAACACACAAGTAGTTTCCCAAATTATTTGAAGGCTTATAGGAAGCTCGTGACAGAAACACAAATCCGCCACAGCATTATCGGGAAAAATTTCCCCACAAGCTATCGCGGACTACTTCCCCTGCCTTCAGGGTTCGTGTCTCATATAGAGCTTTCTGAGGAAATTTGAACCCCTTCCCGCTTGCTTCCCACGCGCCCTGTGGTTTTCATTGAAACTCTTTGGCAGAAGGAGCCGCTTCTGCCGGTCATTGCGGCTTGCTAGAGTGGTTTCGGTTAAAACCGAGTCGCCGAAACCACTCTAACCTTTTGTTTTATCGTATTATCCAGCGCAAAACCGCTTCGCACTTTTGCTGGAAATACTCCAGAGTTCCAATGCCACCATCAATTTAATTAAACAAGCCTTTGCTTGACAAATTATAGGCGCAGGCGTAGCCATTATTTCATATTCGGGACGCCAGTTCGGGCGTCTCCCGCACCATGATAGTCAAAGGAAAATCAAATGCAGGATCACAAGCCGACTGCCGGTTGGGGAGACCTGTTCGCTGGCAGGAACGCCATCGTATCGCTGACGCTCGTTGGCGGCGTGGCGCTTCATGCCATCAACGTGTTCATTGCCACCACCATCCTGCCGACGGTAGTTGCCGATATTGGCGGCATGGATTATTACGCATGGAACACGGCGCTGTTCGTGACTGCATCAATCCTCGGCTCGGCCCTCGTGCCGCGCCTGCTTTCGCAGGCAGGCCCGCGCAGCGCGTATCTGATCGCTGCGTGCATCTTTGCTGCGGGAACCCTGACCTGCGGCCTTGCTCCTTCCATGCCGGTCATGCTGGCAGGACGCGCCATACAGGGCCTTGGCGGCGGCATGATGCTGGCGCTCTCCTATTCCATGATCCGCATCGTTTTCGACGAAGCGCTATGGCCGCGCGCCATTGGTCTTGTTTCCGGCATGTGGGGCGTGGCCACGCTTGTCGGACCTGCCATCGGCGGCGTTTTTGCAGAGCTTGGCATGTGGCGCGCCGCTTTCTGGTCGCTGGCACCCGTGATTGCCGTGTTCACCATCATGGCCATGACGGTGCTGCCGCGGGAATCCGGCTCCGCAGCCAGCAATGACCGGCTGGCGTGGCCGCAGCTCGTCCTTCTGACCGCCGCTGTCCTTGCCGTTTCTGCCGGAAGCATTTCGTCGGAACTGGCGCTCAATGCCGGTGGCGTCGCGCTCGCCGTCGTCCTGCTGCTTCTCCTCGCTGTCGTGGAAAAGAAAGCCAGCCGACGTATCCTTCCGAAAGGCTCGTTCAGTATCCAGAAACTCGGCGCACTTTATCTGACGCTCTCCTTCCTCAGCGCGTCCGTCACCAGTTCCGAAGTCTTCGTGCCGCTGTTCTTTCAGGTGCTGCACAACCAGTCCCCGCTTGTCGCGGGCTATCTGGCAGCCATCATGGGTGGCAGCTGGACGCTCGGCTCCATCGGGT
Organism: Hyphomicrobiales bacterium; assembly: GCA_900473915.1. GTDB lineage: Bacteria > Pseudomonadota > Alphaproteobacteria > Rhizobiales > Rhizobiaceae > Brucella. The sequence continues at coordinate 72,631 of UCNG01000005.1, forward strand.
CGTCCGGGATCGCTGCCGGGCAAACCGACCGCGTTATTCTTGCCGCCCCTGTCATGGGTGTGGCAGGCATGGTCACGCTGGCCCTTCTCATTCCAGCAGGCAGCGAAGGCCATTGGTACGATCTGCTGCCGATCTGCATCGCGCTGGCCGTGATCGGCTTCGGCGTCGGCCTGACATGGCCGCACCTGCTGACCGGCATTTTCAAGCGTGCCGACGCTGAGGATCAGAACCTTGCGTCCGCCTCCGTGACCATGGTGCAGCTTTTCACGACCGCCCTTGGTGCCGCGCTTGCCGGAATGGTTGCCAATATCGCCGGACTCACCAATCCCGGTGGGTTTACCGGCACGGCAAATGCAGCACTTTGGCTCTTCTCCGGCTTCGCCATTCTGTCCGCGCTGGCGTTCGTGTCGGCGCTCGCTCTCGTCCGCAGCGCAAGACAGCCGCAAACCGCACGATGCTGAGAATTATCAGGCGGGCGAAATAACGTAGGCGCAGCGCCGCGCGCCCGCCAGAATATGCTCGGTGCGGTTTACCGAAACATCAGGGCCAAGCACGGCCCTGAATATCTGAAGCTCTGACCGGCAGAAGCCCTGACAGGCATCTGCGGCGGCGCAGATGGGGCAATGATTTTCGATGAACAGCCACGAGCCGTCTTCCCGCTTTTCCGCATCAGCCATATAGCCTTCGGCAGAGCGGATGTCGGCAAGTTGCTTTACACGCTGATCGAGCGACAAATCCTGCAAGCGGGCCTGATACTGACGGCGGGTCTCGGTCTCGCGATGGGCGATCAGCGTATCCAGCGCATCATCGCCCAGAATGGTGCGCACGGAATGCAGAAGCTGAACGGTCAAATCGGCATGCGTGTCGGGAAAACGTTTGTTACCGGCTTCGGTCAGATCCCAGAATAATGAAGGCCGACCGACGCCCTGGGATACGGAATGCGAGGAAACAAGCCCCTCCTCCGCAAGACGCACCAACTGCTGGCGAACGGCTTCGCCTGTGGTTCCCAGATGCTCCCCGATGGTGGCGGCTGTCTGCGCGCCCCGCATCTTCAGCGAAAGCATGATCCGCCCAGCGGGAGAACGTACTCCTGATTCATCGGTATTTAGAAAGTCATTCCTTGACATATGCGCTGTTTTCTATTTAAAGAAGGATTATCTTGTTAAATAGGCGACCAAGCCCGTTGAGGCAAGATAATTCTGAATTTTCAATATTTAAACCGGCTTTCGTAAAAGCCGGAGTCGACACCGCAAGCGACCCTCGGGACGCTGAACGGTGATCAGGCTCAAGCAATCAGGAGTTTTAAAATGAGCTTCACTTTGCCACCACTTCCCTTCGCAACCAACGCGCTTGAAGGCGTCGGAATGGGCACGGAAACGCTTGAGCTGCATCATGGCAAGCATCATCAGGCCTATGTGACCGCACTCAACGGCTTTGTGGAAAAGAACGACGCGCTCAAGGGCAAGTCGCTCGAGGAAATCGTGCTGTTTGCCAAGGACAAGGCTGATCTGGCTCCCGTGTTCAACAATGCCGGCCAGCATTGGAACCACGATCTGTTCTGGCAGAACCTGTCACCAAACGGCGGACGCCTGCCCGGCGCGCTGGAAAAGAAGATCGTTGAGGATTTCGGCAGCGTTGACCAGTTCAAGGAAGCCTTCAAGACGGCAGCCGTCGGCCAGTTCGGTTCGGGCTGGGCATGGCTGGTTCTGGCCGATGACGGCAAACTCAAGGTCACCAAGACGCCAAATGGCTCCAATCCGCTGGCAACCGGCGAAGGCAAGGCACTATTAGGGCTTGATGTATGGGAGCATAGCTATTATCTCGATTTCCGTAATCGTCGGCCTGACTATGTAACGAATTTCCTCGACAAGCTGGCCAATTACGAATTCGCGGAAGCCACCCTGAAGGCAGCATGACGCGCTAGTATTGATTGCGATCAAAGCGTTTTGCCTGCAGCGGATGCAGTCTCCACGGAGTTGCGTGCCTGTGGGCAAAATGCAGCAATGACCGATAAAAACTGAGCAACAATCCATTCCATGGCGCCGTCCTCCCAAGCGGTGCAGAAGCAAGACAGAGACAGTTCCGAAAATGAGCAGCAATTTCAATCAGGAAACCGTCACCAACATCCATCACTGGACCGACACGCTGTTTTCCTTCCGCACGACGCGCGACCCCGGATTTCGCTTCCAGAGCGGCCAGTTCATCATGATGGGCCTGGAAGTGAACGGCAAGCCGCTGACACGTGCCTACTCGATTGCCTCGAGCCTTTATGAAGACGGTCTGGAATTCTTCTCCATCAAGGTGCCGAACGGTCCGTTGACCTCCAAGCTCCAGCATCTGAAGGTTGGCGACCAGATCATCCTTTCCAAGAAGCCGGTCGGCACGCTGCTCTACGACAATCTGAAGCCGGGCAAAAATCTCTGGCTGCTCTCGACCGGCACCGGTCTTGCGCCGTTCCTGTCGATCATTCGCGATCTGGAAGCCTATGAACGTTTCGAGAAGATCATCCTCGTTCATGGTGTGCGTCAGGTCGCGGAACTCGCCTATACGGATTTCATTTCCAACGAACTGCCGCAGGATGAATTCCTCGGCGAAATGGTCAAGAAGCAGCTCATTTATTATCCGACAGTCACGCGTGAGCCCTACAAGAATCGTGGCCGCCTGACCGACCTCATTCGTTCGGGCCAGCTGTTCACCGATGTCGGCCTGCCCGAATTCAACCACGACGACGACCGCATGATGCTGTGCGGCAGCCCGGAAATGCTGGCCGAGACAAAGCAGATTCTGGAAGAGCGCGGATTCAAGGAAGGCAGCCAGAGCGAAGCCGGACACTACGTCATCGAAAAGGCTTTCGTTGAAAAGTAAGCGCGGCCCGCAGCACTGGAACACCGAAAAGGGAGGCATCGAGCTTCCCTTTTTTAGCACTACGGTTGCATTCTTCGTGATGCCGGGCTGCAAAGAGCAATTTGTCTGCGTTCCGGTGCTCACGTACCTTTAAGTACGCTCCGCTCCGGTACTCGAAAATCACTCTTTTCGCCACGGCCTGACGAATTTGCAACTGTAGTGTTAGAGCATTTCCAGCAAAAATGTGGAACGGTTTTGCGTTCGGAAATGCGGAAAAACAAATGGATAGAGCGGTTCCAACGGTTCCGTTAAAACAGGAACCGCTCTAGCGTGATTACTGCCCCCGCACCGCCTGCAGGAAGAATGCCTTCACGCCGGCCACCATTTCCGCACGGTCCATCATATCCGGGTTTGAGATAATCTCGTCGACTGCACCGTGCAGTGCATTAAACAGAAGCACCGCAGTCAGACGCGTATCGGCGATTTTCCATGCGCCCGCAGCCTTGCCACTGGTCAACAATGCATCAAGCCGGACGACTGCCGGATTTTCCTGCTTCATACGCCGCATGGGCGGATGAAAGTCATGAAACACCATGTCGTGGAGTTTGTAATTGTCCAGATAACCGGCAATGCCTGTCTCAGCCCACGCTACCAGCTTTCCGTGCCAGTCATCGGCCGGATATTGGCCCAGCTGACGCTCCAGCCCTTCGCAGAAACCGTCGATAAATCGCTGCCGCAGGGCGATCAGGATGTCATCCTTGCTGCGAAAATGCAGATAAAACGTGCCTTTGGCAACATCGGCAAGACGGACAATCTCATCCACGCTCGTCGCCGCGAAGCCCCTTTCCAGGAAAAGGGCTTCGGCTGCCGCCATCAGTTCTTCGCGACGTATTTCGGCTGGTTTGGTGCGGGGCTTGGGCTTAATGGCAGTTGACGGCAAATCAGTCTCCGAAACTCAGGATGCCGCCAATTTATCCCGGATTGCCGCCCTGTCAAAAGCAAGCCTGTTTGGTCGAACAACGCGATCCTCCAGCCAGTGCAACGCCGCCTCCACATTGGAGAATGTTCCAGCCGGAACGCGGAACAGTTTTTCAGCATCCATGCGGCTTGCCTGTTCATAAACAGATTCCGGCACGATGTTCACCATGCCCAGCACCTGCTGGCGAATGCGCTGCGCATTCTGCTGGAACCATTGCTTGACTTCACGGGCCGAACCTTCGGGATGCGCCAGGGCATCTTCATCCAGAAAGCGGCGGATTGTGACAAAGGGTTTCCCCTCATCAAGCCAGCGGTTCCAGATATCGAAGAATTCACGTGTCTCCTCCATGGTCGATGCGCCCTTCGACAGGGTGACGACGTATGGCCAGTTTTCCGTATGGTGAAGCATTACGCTCCCCTCCTGCTCGATATTCACGAAATTCGCAGCAACGAATGCTGCCTTGAGCCGTGACGACGATCCGGCAACCGGCACGCACACAAGCAGATGTCCGAACCGCCGCACGACTCATGACTGACTATCAGTCAGTTATTTTGTGGCACGAAAATATGAATACTTCAATCATGTTTTTGAGGACGAGTTTCCTGACTGAATTTGGGAGCAGTGGACGCGGATTGGCAAACCCCAAGCCTCAAGCCCCATCCCCGGCGCGTGTTGGGTTTTGCAGCGAAAGAAGCTGGGTATTTTGGAGGGATTGCGGGCTTTCGCCTATGGAAATGGCCCTTGGATGACAAGAGCGGTTCGACGCAGCAGATCGCCAGCCATTTCGGTGTCCGGAGGATGTGGTCCATCCGCCCGCCTATTTTGTCGAAAAGTCTCGAAAATGCCCCTATCCATTCAACTCAAAATCGAGCCCGATATCGAGGTTTGGCGCGCTGTGCGTCGTCCAGCCCACCGAAATCAGATCAACCCCGCTTGCCGCCACAGCCGCCACCGTTTCCGGTGTGATGCCGCCCGAAGCTTCTGAGATAGCACGGCCATCGATGATCGATACAGCCTCGCGCAATTGCGCCGGTGACATATTGTCGAGCAGAACTGCGTCCACACCGACGGCCATGGCCTCATCGAGTTGTTGCAGCGTATCGACTTCGACCTCGATCTTGACCATGTGACCGGCGCCAGCCTTGGCGCGCTCGATGGCCTCGCGCACGCCGCCAGCGACCGCGATGTGGTTGTCCTTGATGAGCACTGCATCATAGAGCGCGAAACGGTGGTTCATGCCGCCGCCCGCCCTTACCGCATATTTCTGCAAGGCACGCAGCCCCGGCATCGTCTTGCGCGTGCAGGCGATGGACGCCTTGGTTCCGGCAACCGCCTTCACCAGATTGGCTGTGGCCGTGGCAATGCCGGACAGGTGGCCGAGGAAATTGAGCGCGGTGCGCTCACCCGCCAGAATAGAGCGGGACGAACCCGAAACACGGGCGACATCCGCCCCTTTTTCAACAGACTGGCCATCCCGCGCCAGACGTTCGAACGTGACCTCTGGATCGACCAGACGAAACGCCATTTCCGCCACATCAAGCCCGGCGACGACGCCCGGCTGGCGCAGGCGGAACAGCATGGCCGAACGGTGTTCTTCCGGCACCACCGCATTGCTGGTTATGTCGCCAGCAAGGCCCAGATCTTCCAGAAGTGCGGCGCGCACCAGCGGTTCGACGACAAGCGGAGACAGGCGCGGCAGGTTCATCATGCAGTCCTTGTAACAGGGTGAGGCGCGGTAATTTCGCGAGCCAGAGCGAAAGCTGCCGAAAAGGTGAAAAAGCTGCGGGCTGAGCTCGCGCTTTTGCCGGGATAGTCGGTGCGGGCATGGCTGCCGCGCGACTCGCATCGGTCAAATGCCGCAACCGCGGCGACCAGCGCCACGGCTGCGGCATCGTCGGTCTCCGCGATTGGGAGAAGGGTGGTGATTGCAGAGCGCAAACCTTCTTCATCACGCAGCAGGCCAAGATGACGGGAAACAACGCGCCGCACCCATTCGGGACCGGCATTTTGCGGCAGGCTGACCGGCACGGGATGCCGCACGGCAACCGCATCTTCATCACCAAGCGCGCGGGCGGCACGCAGTCCCATGACGGCAGCTTCGAGCAGCGAATTGCTGGCAAGCCGGTTCGCGCCATGCAGGCCGGTGCAGGCCGCTTCGCCCACGGCCCAGAGACCCGGCAAGCTACTGCGCCCATTCGCGTCGGTCTTGATGCCGCCCATGTGATAATGGGTGGCTGGCCTGACCGGGATCATATCCTTGGAGGGATCGACGCCATGCTGCTTGCAAAGCGCGTCGATACCCGGAAAACGGGTTGCGAAACGCTTGCCCAGAGCCGCACGCGCATCCAGAAAAACCTTGCGCCCTTGCGCGATCTCACTGCCGATGGCGCGGGCGACCACATCGCGAGGGGCCAACTCTCTGCCCGGAATGTCGGCCATGAACCGCTCGCCGCGATCGTTGACGAGCGTGGCGCCCTCGCCGCGCACCGCTTCGCTGACCAGCGGCAAACGCGGTGTCGAGACTGCAAGTGCCGTGGGATGAAATTGCACGAATTCCATATCGGCAAGCACAGCACCTGCGCGACCTGCCAAAGCGGCTCCCTGCCCCAGATTGCCAAGCGGCGTGGTTGTTGCGTTATAAAGCCCGCCGATCCCGCCGGTCGCCAGAACCACGGCGCGCACGGCAACCGGGCCTACATTTTCAAGGCAGGCACCGACGACACGGCCATCCTGCCTGATGAGCCTCAGGGCGCGGGTGTTTTCCATGACCGTGATGGACGGTGTGGCCAGCACTTTCTGCGCCAATACGCGCATAATGGCCGCGCCTGTCGCATCGCCATCAACATGCACAATGCGATGGCGGCTGTGCGCCGCCTCCAGACCGAGCGAAAACGATCCATCGGCCTTGCGGTCGAAACGCACGCCGTAAGCTTCCAGCGCCGCGATCACTTCGGCGCCCGCCGCAACGATTTCGGCAGCCACGGCCGCATCGCACAGGCCATCGCCTGCCGCAATCGTATCGGCCAGATGCAGCGCCGCGCTGTCGCCCGCGCCAACGCTCGCGGCAATACCGCCTTGCGCCAGCGTACTGGAACCGGAAAGCCCGAGGCTTCCCGCCGTCACCAGCAGCACCGGCTGCGGAGATAGCGTCAGCGCCGTCATCAGCCCGGCGAGGCCGCTGCCGATGATGAGGACCGGGGCCGTATTCATACCATCAACATCCGTTCGACAGCGCGGCGGGCCGGCTCCATCAATGCTGCATCGACGGTCACCTCATGGCGATTGTTTTCCAGTGCATCACGGATATTGGCGAGTGTGATCCGCTTCATATGCGGACATAGATTGCACGGGCGGATGAACTCGACGTCGGGGTGATCGACGGCGACATTGTCGCTCATCGAGCATTCGGTCAAAAGCACGACGCGCTGCGGCTTTTTCTCGCCGACATAGTCGGACATGACTGCCGTGGAACCGGCGAAATCGGCGGCTTTCACCACTTCCGGCGGGCATTCGGGATGCGCCAGAACCATGACGCCCGGATGGCTTTCGCGCAGTTCGCGGATATCATCGGGAGTAAAACGCTCATGCACCTCGCAATGGCCATGCCAGGCGAGAATTTCGACGTTGGTTTCACGCGCAACGTTCTGCGCCAGAAATTCATCAGGGATCATCAGCACGCGCGGCACGCCAAGTGACTCCACGACCTTTTTGGCATTGCCGGAGGTGCAGCAAATATCAGATGCCGCCTTCACCGCAGCGGACGTGTTGACATAGGTGATGATCGGCACGCCGGGATGTGCTTCTCGCAGAAGCGCCACATCTTCCGGCGTGATGCTGTCGGCCAGCGAACAGCCCGCAGCCATATCGGGGATCAGCACCGTCTTGCCGGGATTGAGCACCTTGGCCGTCTCGGCCATGAAATGCACGCCTGCCAGCACGATCACATCGGCATCGACTTCCGCCGCCTTGCGCGCCAGCGCGAGGCTGTCGCCGACAATATCGGCCACGCAATGGAAGATTTCCGGCGTCTGGTAGTTATGCGCAAGGATGACCGCGTTACGCTTTTTCTTCAGCTCAAGGATGGCAGCGACATCGTCCTCGAAGCCGAGCCACTCTGCCTTTGGCAACACCTTGGCCACGCGGTCATAAAGTTGCGAGACGGGAACATGATCGTTCATGGCTGGATCTCCAAGGTCACTTACGCATTGTCCCGCGCAAAACCGCTTCGCACTTTTGCTGGAAATGCTTACCTACCCATTATACTCAATTTGAGTATTTCATATTCACGAACTTATACTCGATTCGAGTATATTGTCAATCGCGAGAAATTGGCAGCTTGGCTCCGGCCAGATGACGCTCGGAAAGGGCGCGTTCTTCGACAATCGAGTAGCGGAAACGGAATAATTTCGCCGGGCGACCGCCGGTTTCGCTGTCGCTTTCGCCGGTTTCCTCGACGAGATCCTGCTGTTCGATCAGGCGGCGAAAATTCTGCTTGTGCAGGCGCAGCCCCGCCAGCGCTTCGACGGTTCGCTGCAATTGCAGGAGGGTGAAACTTTCGGGCATCAGCTCAAACACCACCGGACGATACTTGATCTTGGCGCGCAGCCGCGCAATCGCCGTGGCGAGGATGCGGCGATGATCGGCGAACATGGAACGGCCGTTCTCGTCTTCCTGCATGCCGGCCTCCGCTACCAGGCCAGCCTCGTAAAGAAGCTCGTAACGCTGGAGTACGAGGTCTTCATTCCAGCGCCCGCTCCAATCTCCGCTCTCAAAGCCGAAAGTGAAGGCGATCCGCCGCATGCGCTGCGCCGTCAGTTCCGGCGTTTCAGCCCGGTAGGCCCAGACGAGCAAGGCATTGTTGAGATGCTCCATGATGGCCGGTTCGCCCTGACGGTGATCTTCCCACGGCAGATAATCATACCAGCCGCGCCATCCCGCCTGCCCCGCAGCCGCATCGCTTTCACGCACAAGGCCAAGATAGCTGATCGAGATGATGCGCTCGCCCTGCGCATGGCGGTCACGATCGGCAAAGGTGTAGAGCTGCTCCAGATAGCCGACCGGATGGGCGGTTTCCGATTGCACCCAGGCGCGCAGGCCCGACTGCAAAGAACGGTGCTCGCTTTCGAACGGGCCGGACGGCAGAGCCTGTCCCTGCCGCACGGTCATGACGCGCGGCTGTTCGCCGGTAACAGCTGCCAGCACGGCTATCAATTCGGTATGGGCAATATCGTCAGTCACGGCAACTCCGGAAAACAGTTCCGACATTGAACGCGATTGACGAATAATTACAAGGCGCTACCGCCGTACGGCACAGAATTTAGGGGTTAGGCTTTCGGTTTCGCGCCGAAAACATGCTCCGGCCCCGGAAATGTGCGCGCCCGCACCTCTTCGGCGTAGGCCTTCGCCGCATCGGACACCTGCGGCGCCAAATGCGCGAAACGCTTCACGAAGCGCGGCGTGAAATCCTGAAACAGCCCCAGCATGTCGTCGGAGACCAATATCTGCCCATCGCAGGCAGCAGATGCCCCAATGCCGACTGTCGGGATGGCAAGCGATGCAGTGATCTCACGCGCCAGCGGCTCGACCGTACCTTCGATAACCAGCGCAAAGGCACCGGCATCGGCAATAGCCTGCGCATCGCGGCGAATGCGGTCGGCCTCTTCATCGCCGCGCCCAAGCGAGCGAAAACCGCCAACCGTGTTGACCTGTTGCGGCATAAGCCCGACATGGCCGAATACCGGAATGCCGCGACGCACCAGAAAATCGACCGTTTCGGCCATTTCCTCGCCGCCTTCGAGTTTGACGCCGTCACAGCCGGTTTCCTGCATCACGCGGGCGGCATTGCGGAACGCCTGTTCCTTCGATTCCTGATAGGAACCGAACGGCATATCGACAATAACGCAGGCGCTCTCGACGCCGCGCATCACCGCCTGTCCGTGGGCGATCATCATGTCGAGCGTCACGGCAAGGGTGGAATCCATGCCGTAGAGCACCATGCCCAGTGAGTCTCCCACCAGCAACAGGTCGCAATGCGGATCGAGCAGCCGCGCAATCGGCGTCGTATAAGCGGTGAGGCTGACAATAGGGCGTTCGCCCTTGAGGGCGGAAATGGCCTTGGGCGTCAGGCGCTTTTGCTTGACGGGGGCACTCATCTCAGGCCACCCGTTCCTGTGCGACATGCGCAATGACACGATTATCGAGGAGCCGCGTGGTGCCGAACCGCACGAACAGCGCAAGCAGCACCGGACGTCCTTGCACCGCCGTCACGCGTTCCAGTGTATCGGGATTGCGCAGCGCCACCACTTCCGGCGTAGCCAGCGGTTCAGTAGAGATGAAGGCGCGGATTGCCGCTTCCAGCGCATCAGGATCGTCCATGCCGGAACGATAAAGCCGTTCAGCCTCGTCCAGTGCTTTTGGCACTATGATAGCGGCGGCGCGCTGTTCCGGCGTCAGATAGACATTACGGGACGAACAGGCGAGACCATCATCCTCGCGCACCGTTTCGACACCGACGATGTGCACCGGAATGGCCATATCGCCCACCATGCGGCGGATAATGACGAGCTGCTGAAAATCCTTTTCGCCGAAATAGGCGGCATCGGGGCCAACGATATTGAAGAGCTTGCTCACTACGGTCGCAACACCGGCAAAATGGCCGGGACGCGCCTCGCCTTCCATCTGGTTGCCAAGCGTCGGCACATCCACCACGGTTTGCATCGGGCGCGGATACATGTCGCTGACGGCTGGCGCGAAGAGGTAATCGACCTCTGCTCCGCGCAGGAGAGCTGCGTCGCGCTCCAGATCGCGCGGATATTTATCGAGATCTTCATTCGCGCCAAATTGCAGCGGATTAACGAAGATCGACACGACCGTCACGTCATTGTCGGCGCGCGACCGATGAACCAGTTCCAGATGGCCTTTGTGGAGATAGCCCATGGTCGGCACGAAGCCGATGCGTTTTCCGGCCCTTCTTGCGGGCGTCAAAGCTTGACGCAATTCCTCAATGGTGCGGATGATCTGCATGAGGTCCTCCTCGCGGCCCGAATTTTCTGGCCGCGAGTCCTACAGCGTCAGCTGAAATATGACAACCGCCAAGGCAAACGCCTTCCAGTCGGTTTACTGCGTCGGGATCGTCACGGCACCGACCGTATTGCCGACAGCGCGACCGAAACGATCAATCTGTTCGTCATAGGTTTTGCGGGTATTCGGATCGAACACGGCAATCGGCGCTGTCACCACCAGCGAGGCTGCCGTACCGACACCCTGTGCCGTACCGATTGCCACCGCGCCCAGCCGGTCACCGAGACCAACCTGCGAATCCGTGATGGTCTGACCGGCAACAAGGCGCTGCCCGATCAGCTGCACGACTTCCGGGCTTGCGGCAAACTTGCCATGGTTGAGACGGTCTCCCGCCTTCAGCTGCGTCAGGTCGATAACGGTAATGCCTGCTTTTTCCAGCTCGGAACGATACGGCTCAACCGACGGGTCGATCTGGCCGAGACGGTCAATATTGCCGGAAATACGCCGTGACAATGCCAGCGCCTTGTCATCCCGGGAGGTGAACAATGTGAAACGCGGATGCTCCTTGCCCATGGCAAGAAACTGCTTCGAAAACACGTCGACATCGAGATCGGGCGACGCCAGAATGACGTCAGTTACCTTCGCGTTCACGCGGCCATCGCGGATCGCCATCTGCCGCAGGGCTTCAACCGTCAGCCAGCTCCCCATCGAGTGAGCCATGACGGTAATATCCTTGACCTCCGGCTCACGCGCGATGGCGCGCAGAATCTGCTCCAGCGCATCGCGGGAATAGTTTGTGCTTTCCTTGTCGTAATTATAGTCAAACACGCTGGCGCGCGACGGCCAGGTGAAGATCACCGGCGCGACATCGGCACCGGAATCATGCACGATCTGGGCAAAGCGATAGACGGAATCCTCAAACGTATTGTTGAAGCCGTGCACGAAAACCATCACGCGGCGGCTCTTGGTCAGATGAGGACGGACCCAACCCGCCATTTCCACATCGGTCTTGACCGGTGTCACGCTGACGGTGGTGAAATCTGTCTGCGGATTGGGCGGCAGCTTCTTCGGCCACTGCACTTCACCCGCCTTGCGGTTCTTTTCCGGCGGAATGGACACGACGATCTCGTTGAGCGACACAAGCTTGTCGCGCTCGCCGGAGAAAAGTATGCCCGGATTATCGGATGGGCGGCGCGTGGTTGCAACAACAAGGTTGACTTTGGTCGTGCCGGGAGAAGCGACATCGCCAATGGGCACGAGCACACCTTCAGGCCGACTGGCACAACCGGCGAGCAGAGACATCAGAACAAGCAACGCAGGGGCAGTCCGAGAAAAAATGCGCCGCAAAACCAAACTCCCTCAACGCTACGCCAGCAGGCCTCTTACACCGGAATCTTGAAGGTTAATATATTCTTTACGTGAAACTTTCTGCCAAGCCCCAATTATCCACCATTGTCGGAACGCAGGGCGATTGCGGCTTATGGGTTACACACTGTTCAACACGTGATACTTTCCTCTTGGTCAGCACAGTCCGATATATCCGCCAACAGCAACTCCGCTTCCAAAGGAGGCACACTATGGCATTGGAACTGACAGGGCTGCACCATCTGACAGCCATTACCGCCGACGCGCCCGGCAACCGGCGCTTTTATACCGACACGCTTGGGCTGAGGCTGGTCAAGAAGACCGTCAATCAGGACGATACAAGCGCGTATCACCTCTTCTATGCGGATGGACTGGCCTCGCCCGGCGCCGACATAACGTTTTTCGACTGGCCGGTGCAGCGTGAACAGCGCGGCACGAACAGCGTCGCCCGGACGGGCCTGCGCGTCAACGGGGTCGAAAGTCTGGAATGGTGGCGCAAGCACCTGAACGATAAAGGAATCCAGACAGGCGATATTTTCGAAGTTGCAGGACGGGCCGTTTTAGACTTCGAGGACCCGGAAGGCCAGCGCCTGCGCCTGACCGACGATGGCGGTGCGGGCGAAGCGCATAGCTGGGACAGGAGCCCTGTTCCCGCAGAACGCCAGATCCGCGGGCTCGGACCGATCACGCTCAGCGTTCCCGAACTGGCACCGACCCAGATCATTCTGGAAAAGGTCATGAACATGCGCCAGACGGGCGACTATGTTTCTCCCGATGGTGAAGGTCACGTCCATATCTTCTCCATGGGCCCGGGCGGTGCCGCAGCGGAACTGCATGTCGCGGTACAGCCGAACCTGCCAACCGCATGGCAGGGTGCGGGTGCGGTTCACCACGTTGCATTCCGCACGCCCGATCAGGAAAGCATGCAGGAATGGGTGGATCGTCTGCGGTCCGTGCGTATGCCGTCAAGCGGCGAAGTCGAACGCTACTATTTCCGCTCGCTCTACTTCCGTGAGCCGAATGGCATCCTGTTCGAGATCGCGACCGACGGTCCCGGCTTCGCAGTTGACGAACCGCTCGAAAGTCTCGGCGAAAGCCTGTCGCTCCCGCCTTTCCTTGAAGGAAAACGCGAAGCCATCGAGCGAAGCCTGAAACCGCTCGATTAATGCAGTGATATCAATCGCGGCAGGGGCTTAACCAGTCAAGTTCATTAAAACATAGTACAAGGGCTGCGGAATTCTCCGCAGCCCTTGTTGTTTATATCTTGTCGCGAAGCCAGTCGCCCGCGATGCGGATGTCTTCATCTATGAGAGCATGCCCGGCTTCAACCGTGCTTACCGTGAGCGCGGCTCCATCATCTCTCAGAACTTTTTCCAGCGTTCCACTCCCATCCCCAAAGGGATCGGAAGCGCCATTCGTCAGAAGCACCGAAGCGTCCGACAAATCCGCCCCTTCGGGCTGCTCTTCGAGAACCTCCTGGCCGCGCAGAAGAACCGCCGTGCGAACCACATGCGGGTGAAGGCGCATGAATGCAGCCAACAGATTAGCGCCGTTGGAGTTACCGATAAACGCCGTCCGGCTCAGGTCGATGCCATAAGCGGCGGCGGCGCCCTCGACAAAAGCCTCGAACGCCTGTGCTTCAAAACGGATGTCTGCCTGATCGAACTTTTTCAGATCGAAGCGGCGAAACCAGCGCTGGATGCCCTCTTCCGTGCTGCGTCCACGCACGCCCAGAAGCGTCGCGCGCGGCGCGGCCTTGCGGGCGAAAGGCATCAGGTCATTTTCGTTCCCGCCAGTACCGTGCAAGAGCACCAGCGTACTGCCATCCGGATCTTCGGGCTGGTGTATCCGATGAACGAAAGGCAGGTCGCGATAGATGACACGCTCTTCGCCCGGCAGGGCAAATTGCGGCATCCGCGCCCGGATAGCATCCGCCTTTTCCTCATTGCCCGGCGGCACGAACAGAAATTCCCCCAGTATTTCAACAGGCTCGTCTATCGTGAAGCCTGGTGCATCGGTTGCAAATTCGAACAAAGTTCCGGCAGGCTCGCGTACATAGAGCGACGTGAAATATTTGCGGTCGTGAACATTGACGGCGCTGGAATTCAGCTTCGACAATTCCTTCTCGGCCTTTTCCACGTCACCCATATCGGCGGCACGGAAAGCCACATGATCGGCAATTCCCGCACCGGGAATGCCCGGCCAGAAACCACCTGCATCGCGCACATCGATGGCATCGCCAGAATCCGAGAGAAGGCGATCTATCGTGCCTTCTTTGGCCGAAGGCCTGAAACCGAAATAGCGCTCGATGAAACCGGCGGTCTGTTCCGGCGCTTCGGACAGAATGGTCGCGGCACGCAGACGCCTGACCGCGAAAGCTGCTGGAATGCCTTCGCTTTCCCACGCATCGTTGGCGGCAAGATCACAGCCGACCAGCTTGACGATCACACCGTCCGGGTCACGCAGGCGCAGGACAGGTTCACCGAATTCCTGAACCGGCCCTTCGGACGGCACATGATAGCGCAAGGCACGCTCGAGCCAGAAACCGATGGCGGTGCGATCAATCGCGAGCGCAATTTCACTGACCTGCCCGTGGCCGACACGCCCCCTGGAGCCGTCCTCCCACACCAGGAACGTTATCAATGATCCGGGTGTGCCCGAACGGTCGCCATAGAACAGATGCAGCTGCTCGGCATCTTCAAACCCGCCCGTTTGCTTGACGATACGCAACCCCAGAAAGCCGACATAGAAATCGACGTTCGCCTGCACTTTTCGGGTGATGAGGGTGATGTGGTGGATGCCGCTTGTCATGGACGCTGTCTCCCCGATTTAGAACTTGCACCAGAAATAGACCAGATGCTGCGGCTTGCCTATGGGGACGCGCGGTTACGCATTGTCAACGCATGGAGCGAAAACGAAGTGGAAATACAGGAGAGTTGAAAAAGAAAAAGGCCGCGCGGGAGGAGGATGCGCGGCCTGATCTTGAATACGGCTTGGGAGGAGGAGTGCCGTATTCCTTATCGAGTTCTGGGAGGAGGAGTGAACTCGATGAACAGATGTTTACCCGGCTCCCTCGCCTGCGGCAACGGCCATTAATGCATATCAGTTATGCAAAGACGCTGGCGCTCGCGTTGGAAGCAGACTCATCCTTGAAAATCAGGCGCTTACAGAAAATGGGCAATCAAGGGTGCGGCAAGTACATTCACCAGCCCGACCAGCACCATGACCAGCCCCGCGATCGAACCTTCTTCACTGCCGATCTGGTGGGCCTTGGCCACGCCAGCGCCGTGTGCGCCCATGCCGAAAAGAGCGCCGCGCGCCAATGTCGAGCGGATCGGCAGCCAGTTGAGCATGACTTCACCGAGCGCCGCGCCGAATACGCCGGTGAGAACCACAAAGATCGCAGTCAGGTCCGGCGTGCCACCGATGTCGCCCGAGACAGTCATCGCAAAGGGCGTGCTCATCGAGCGCGGCATGAGGCTCAGGCTGATTGCCTCGTTCAGTCCCAGCAGATGCGCCAGCCCCCAGGCCGATGCCATGGCAGAGGAACTTCCGACGACCACGCCTGCCAGAAGAACCGGCCAATAGCGACGGATCGTGGCGCGCTGCTGGTAAATCGGGATTGCAAAAGCCACTGTTGCAGGCCCAAGAAGCGCGACCAGCCAATGAGTGGCGCTGAAATAGCCGCGATAATTCTGATTGAGCCCAATGACCAGCGCCATCAGCAGCAAGGGCGTGACGGCAAGCGGTGTCAGCCACCACATGGGAAAGCGGCGATAGACGCGCTTGGCGGCAAGATAAAGCAGGATCGTTGCGGCGGACCAGAAAAGTGTCGCTACTAGCGGATTACTTAGCGACATAACGCAGGCTCCAGCGGTAGCAGAGATCGACCGTCAATGCGGTAACACTCATGACCGTCAATGTGCCCAGCAAGATTACAGCCATGATTTTGAGGCCAAGCAGTCCAATCAGCTCCTGATGCTCAAGAACTGCGAGCACTGCGGGAACAAAAAAGAGCAGCATTTCAGCCAGAAACCATTCTGCTCCGCGCTTCATGCTGAACAGGCTGATACGCCCGCTCAAAAGCAGCGCCAGCACCAGCGCCATACCCACAATGCCGCCCGGAAGAGGCAGGCCGACGAGCCGGACAAACAACTCGCCCGCCAGCCAGAAGCCGACCAGCGTCGCGATCTGCATCAAGCGGCTGTGATGCAGGGCGTAACGAAACCGGATCAGGAGGCTGTGGGCGTTCATGGGCTTTTCCAATAGAGACAGTGGCATTTTCACCAGCGAATATAGGCTCTCCATCGCTATTCTAGAAATGAATTGATTTCATTGCAGCCATTCCGTAATAGAATAGCTCATGAACTTGCGCAGCTTCCAGGCTTTTGTCGAAGTGGTGCGGCAAGGCGGTTTTTCCGCCGCCGCAAAAACCATCAACGCGACCCAGTCTACCGTCAGCAAGGCGGTCAGGCAGCTTGAGGATGAGCTGGGACTGGTTTTGCTTGATCGCGAAATCTCGCCCTCCCGCCTCACGACAGCAGGTGAGATCGTCTTTCGGCGCGCAATTGCGATGCTGGCCGAAAGGGACGACATGCTGGCCGAGCTTGATGAACTGCGCGGCCTCAAGCGTGGCCTCCTGAAACTCGGCCTGCCGCCGATCGGGTCCAGCGTGCTTTTCGCGCCTGTTTTTGCGGCCTATACGAAGCTTTATCCCGAGATCGACATTCAACTGGTCGAGCATGGCAGCCGAAGGCTTGAGGAGCTTCTGCTTGCCGGGGATGTGGAACTCGCGGCTTCGCTTCTCCCGGTCGCAGACAGTTTCGAATGGCAGGATGTGCGATGCGAACCGGTTGTTGCGCTGCTTCCGACCAGCCACGCGGCGGCGCAGGGCGACGGCGTTTCGTTGCAGGATATCGCCAGCTTGCCCTTCATCCTTTTCGAGAGCGGTTTTGCCCTCAACCATATCATCCTCGACGCTTGTCGTTCGCACGGATTTTCTCCCAACGTTGCTGTCCGCTCCAGTCAGATTGATTTCATCGTGGAGCTTGTTGCTGCAGGCATGGGCATCGGCTTCCTGCCGAGAATGATTGCGGAACAGCGGCATCATCCAGGCGTGCGAATGCACAGGATCAAGGGCGCCGATGTGAGCTGGCATCTGGCACTGATCTGGCGAAAAGGCGCATTCCTGTCTCATGCCGCGCGCGCATGGCTTGAGCTGAGCAAGGCCGGAACCGGCACCGTATCGTCTTGAAACCCGCGCCCCATCGCCTATCTCAAAGAGATATCCCGTCTGGATAAGTGCCTATTGGCGCCACTTCAGCCATAGACCCATATTGTAGAACATTGAAACCGCTGACGGATTTCTGTTCTGCGCTTCATCAGAAGGAGGCTGTTATGGAAGGTCAGGTTATATTCTATAAGGACGACAGGATCATCTACCGGCACCATATCGACGTGCAGGAAGACGACTATTCAAAGGGCGTCAACGACGCGCTCATCGCTTTCCAGCGCAACTATGCAGGCTTCGACCTCGCAGGCGACAATATTCACATCCGCTTCAAGAAACCGGGTGATGTGTAGATTTTGGAAGATCGTGCGGATTGATGCAGGGCCGGTTCCCGAAGGGGGAAACGGCCCCCATTTGCCCGTTCAAGCAAAAGCAGCTTCGCGGGCAACGCGATGAATGTCGCCGCGTGAAAGTCCGAGATCGGAAAGCTCGCGGTCGGTGCAGCCATTGAGTTCACGCACGTTTTCGCGATATTGCATCCAGCGATGGAAATGGGCACGAAGAGTCATTGCGGTATCCCCTTTTTTATCTTCCTCCCGATAATGAGCTTCGGCCTTTCCCGGTCTTTTGAGAAGTGCGTTTCCTGCATGGCTGCCGTGACCGTAGCGAAATCCCAGCATTTCCACCGGATTTCCTTTTCCCTTAAGAAATAGCCTCCCAATATCGTAATCATTGTGTAATGCTGGTTTAGATATAGCTGCCGTTTCACAACCGGCACCGGTTCGTTCCAGAGCGGTTCCGGTTAAAACGGAACCGTTGGAGCTGCTTTATCTATTTTACGCATGTCTTTATCCCGAAGCGTTCTCACTTTCGGGAGGCATGCTCCTAATTCGAGTTAGAATGCATGAAAAAGACATTGATCATCGTCGGCAACGCGCCTTTGGCGCGCGACCTTTCTGCCGAAGTGGATGCGGCGGATTTTGTTGTCCGTTTCAATGAGCCGATCGGGATGAGCGGCACCCGCACCGATCTGCTGATGCTGGCAACCACCAGCAAGCCCATGCAGCGGCGCCTCAGCGATCCGAGCTTCCTCCAGACGCCGACTTTCAAGGCAGCCAAGGAAGTGATGCTTGCCTATCATCCCAGCATCATTCGCAAATATCACCCGGTGCCAAACTTTCTTTCCCGCCTCAAGGGACGCCGTAGCGATTGGACGATGCAAACCATCGAAATCATTGGTTCCGCCGGCAAGGAAATCCGGATCATGCCACCGCAATTCTATTTGGCCGGATGCAGAGAGTTGGGCATAGCTGAAGAGAATTTAAGCAAAATCTTTCCAAGTACTGGCTTTTTCGGCATCTGGTACATGCTCGGAAAGTGCCCGGAGGAAAGCTGGGACGTGAAAATCTGCGGGTTCACCTGGGAAGGATGGAAACGCCACGCCTGGGGAGATGAGCGCAGCTGGGTTGAACAGAAAATCAAGTCCGGTCGCATCAGCCTTATCCAATAACCGCGCCCGAAACATGGGACGCGAAACCGGTGCCTTGCCAACGGCTTTTAGCTCGCCGGAAGGCTGGTGCCGGCGATAGACCAAGGATTGGCAGGATGTCGACCACGCCGATATTGTCGAGCTGGGCTGGAAGCCTGTCTCCCGAAAATTTCCTGGAGCTTTTTCAGGCGCTTCAAGATAGATAAGGACCATGAGCGAAACGCGTCCCGACATCACCCCGCCTGATGGCCCGCCTGGAGCCGTCAAAGCTTTCATCATTCATCTGGAGCGCGCCAGCGACCGGCAGCCGCAAGTTGAAGAGCTGGTGAGAAAGCTGCCTGTCGAGACCGAAGTGATAAACGCCGTCGACGGGCGCACGCTCGATGCGCAGACGATTACCCGCGTCTATCGGCGGTCGGTGCACACGCCCCGCTATCCATTTCAACTCAGCACGAACGAAATCGCCTGCTTTCTTTCGCATCGAAAGGCCTGGCAGGCAATTGTTGACCAAGGATTGGATGCTGGTCTCGTACTTGAAGACGATGTGGAACTGACGTCGGAATTTGCCGCAGCCTATTCGGCAGCTTGCAAAATTCTTCAGTCCGACAGTTTTATCCGCTTCCCCTTTCGCGAGCGGGAGAGCGGACGCACAGTTCTGACAACGGAAAGTTCAAGGATCATCGAACCGATGCCGGTCGGCCTTGGCATGGTCGCCCAGCTTGTCGGGCGCGATGCAGCGCAGCGATTGCTGTCCGCAACCGAAATTTTCGACCGGCCCGTTGACACCACTGCGCAAATGAACTGGGTCACCGGGCTGAAACCGCTGTCCGTCCTTCCGGGCGGCGTGAAAGAAATATCGGTGCAACTGGGCGGAAGCACGATCCAGAAATCACGTTCCCTGCCGGATAAGCTGAAGCGCGAAATCCTGCGCCCGCTCTATCGCTGGAAGATAAAATCGCGCTCGCGTGCAGCTATTTGAGGTTCCTGTGTCTGTTCCGATTTTTCTTTATCACCAGATCGATGTCCCGCCGAAGCATCGCGCACCGTTCCGCAGCATGACGGTCCATCCCGATCGTTTTCGCCAGCAGATGGCCTGGCTGAAAAGGTTGGGCTATCGTGGCTTGTCAGTGCGGGACGCAATTCCTTACATCTACGGCGGAAAGCAGGGAAAAGTTGCCGTCATCACTTTTGACGATGGCTTCGAGAATGTTTTTCGCAATGCCCTGCCTGTTCTCCAGGAATTTGGCTTCACGGCAACGAACTATTTCGTCGCCAACCAGATCGGCGGCTTCAATCTATGGGACCAGGGGATCGGCGTTGCGCCCGCTAACTGCATGAGCGTTGCCGAAATGCGCGAATGGGCGGATCTTGGTCACGAGGTGGGTTCCCATACGCTCGACCATATTTTCCTTCCAGATGCGAGCGAAAAGGATGCCATAGAGCAGATTCAGCAGTCGCGAACAAAGATCGAAGACCTGCTCGGTAGCGAAGTCACGTCTTTCGCTTATCCTTATGGTGGAGAAAACGCAGCGACACGCAAGATCGTCGAAGCGGCAGGTTATAAAAACGCGACGACGACAGAAAAGCGCCGCGCACGATCAACTGACGATCCGTTTGGCATTCCGCGCCTCACCATCAGGCGTAATGACATATTGCCGCAATTCCTGTTGAAGACCTTTATGCGCTGAGCCGGGGGCGCATTGGTGTGGTGCATGCCCAATGTCACGCAGGTCAGCCATGCCCCCACGCTTATGGTTCGTGATGAAAATTGACTGTCATTATTACCAGTGTTGAGCCTATAGGCTTGATTTCGATCAATGCTGCTTCACGCAAACGTGGCAAATTGCCCCCCGATGCGCCATGGACGGCAAGTGCCAAAAGCGCTAGTTAGGGCACAGATTAAGGAGCGCATTATGGACTATCGCCGTTTTTTCGAAGAAGCGATCGACCAGTTGCACGCCGAGAAGCGTTACCGCGTTTTTGCAGATCTTGAACGCATTGTCGGACGTTTCCCCCGAGCTATCTGGCGCAACAATGGCACTGCCCGTGAAATCACCGTCTGGTGTTCCAATGACTATCTGGGCATGGGACACCATACGGACGTCATCAAGGCGATGTGCGACACCGCTGGCAATGCGGGTTCAGGTTCGGGCGGCACGCGCAATATTTCCGGCAATAATCATCCGCTGGTCGAACTGGAAAACGAACTAGCCGATTTGCACGGCAAGGAAGCCGGTCTCGTCTTCACATCGGGCTTTGTTTCCAATGAAGCCTCGATTTCCACGATTGCCCGGCTGCTGCCGAACTGTCTTATTCTTTCCGACGAACTGAACCATGCTTCGATGATCGAAGGCGTGCGTCGTTCGGGAGCGGAAAAGAAGATTTTCCGTCACAATGACGTCGAGCATCTGGAACAGCTTCTGAAGGCAGCCGATCCTGCGCGCGCGAAGCTGATCGTGTTTGAATCCGTCTATTCGATGGACGGCGATATCGCGCCAATCGAGAAGATTGCCGATCTGGCCGACAAATATAATGCCATGACCTATATCGATGAAGTTCATGCGGTTGGCATGTATGGCGCACGCGGCGGCGGCATTACCGAGCGCGATGGCCTCGCACATCGCATCGATATTATCGAAGGCACGCTTGCAAAGGCCTTTGGCGCTCTAGGCGGTTACATTACCGGCTCACGTGCAATTGTCGATGCGGTGCGCTCCTATGCGCCGGGCTTCATCTTCACCACCTCTCTGCCTCCGGCAGTCGCTGCTGCCGCAACGGCTGCGATCCGGCATCTGAAAACGTCGCAGACGGAGCGTGACGGCCAGCAGCGCCAGGCCCAGCGTGCCAAGGATGTGCTTTCCGCGGCGGGTTTACCCGTCATGCCATCGGAAACCCATATCGTGCCAATTCTGGTTGGCGACCCGGAACTTTGCAAAAAGGCCAGCGACCGTTTGCTTGAAGTGCACGGCATCTATATCCAGCCGATCAATTATCCGACCGTTCCACGCGGTACCGAAAGGCTGCGCATCACACCGTCGCCTCTGCATGACGACGCTTTGATCGACGGTCTCAAGGATGCCTTGCAGGAGGTGTGGAATACACTCGGTATTCCTTTTGCCGAGCCTGCGGTCTCACAGCCCGCCAGTTCTGAGCGGATTATTCCGCTGATGGTCTCCAAAGCTGGTGGCTGATAAACAGGATTATTCGAATAAAAGGCCGGTTGAACCGGCCTTTTTGCTGCCTTAGAAGATGAGCTTGGCTGCCAGAGCCGCAAGATAAAGCCCCGCTCCGAACCATAGATGCATCACGACACTCCAACCCCTGGCAACCCATGGCTGGGGTGTCTTCCGCGCGGCGATTCCCGCGCCCATCCCCGGCTGCATGATAAAAAACGGAGCGGCCACGGTCAGCAATCCGAAGGCAAGCGCTGGCAGGAACTGCGGCGACTGCACCCATTCCCCCCCGCTGACGGCAGCCAGAATAGCTGCAAACAGCACACCGATCGCATAATGAAGGCCCCAGCCGAGAAGTTTCTCTCCCTGAAATGGTGCGCTGGCGACGATGCGTTCGTGCACGAAGCGTCCCTGCAGCATATGGCCGAACCAGCGCCCCACCAGCCCATAATCCAAATTCGCAACGCCGAACAACCGCCCTCTGACCACCGCCCAGACATCCGTGATGAGTGTCGCTCCCACACCAATGAAAACGACCTGAAAAACAAACATTTACCTTTCCTTTCCACTTGCGCGGATCGTTGAAAAGGCAGATTCTACAAGTTAAAGCCAACTTGAGGTCAACATGAAAGATCTGGACATTGCAGAAGTCGCGAAAGTGACGGGCGTTCCCGCATCGACCCTGCGCTACTATGAAGAAAGGGGCTTGATTGCGTCGCATAGCCGGCGGGGCTTGCGTCGTGTTTTTGATCCCGGCGTTGTGACCAAGCTGTCCCTGATCGCTCTCGGACAGGCGGCTGGTTTTTCGCTTGATGATATTGCGGGCATGTTCGGGCCAGATGGCCACATCTCGATCAGCCGTGAAACCCTGTCATCGAAGGCGGATGATCTCGACCGTACAATCGCGCATCTGACAGCACTGCGAGACGGACTGCGTCATGCGGCCACCTGTCCCGCCGAAAGTCATATGGAGTGCCCGACCTTCCAGCGCCTGATGAAAGCCGCGGCAAACCGTGGCCCTCGCGCCAATTCAACCGGCAAGCGATAAGCTCACAGCTTTTCGATCCAGCGCACCAACCGCGATGCGGCTTCATCCACCTGCTGTGGATCGCGGCAGAAACAAAGGCGGAAGAAGCCCTCCCCGCCGAGGCCGAATGCACCGCCGGGCGCCAGCCCCACCTCGGCACTGTCCACCATATCGATGGCTGCCTTGACGGAATCCCCGACCCCATCCACGCCGAAGAAAAGATAAAATGCACCCTGTGGCGGCGTCAGGCGAACTTTTCCTGTCGACAATAGCGAAGCGCACAAGCGGTCACGCGTTGAACGCGCGCGTTCGACCTGCATCGAAATAAAGTCATCCCCTTCATCAAGCGCGGCAACGGCACCACGCTGCATGAATTGCGCGACGCCCGAATTCGAATATTGGATCAGGTTTTCAATAACCGGCCCCAAAGACGGGTGCACCGTCATCCAGCCTATACGCCAGCCGGTCATAGCCCAATTCTTGGAGAAGGAATTGACGAAGATGATGCGATCATCCGGCTCCATGATATCCATGAAGGACGGAGCGCGACCGCCGCCATAATAGAAATGGGTATAAATCTCGTCGGCGATGATCCACAGACCATGCTTGCGGGCCAGATCGAGAACGAATTGCAATGTTTCCCGATCCGCCGTCCAGCCAGTGGGATTGGATGGCGTATTGATGAAGAGCGCCTTCGTGCGCGGCGTAATGGCGGCAGCAATCTTCTCTGGATCGAGCATCCAGCCATTGGCGCCGAATTCCAGCTCGACCGGAACCGGAATGGCGCCAGCGAGACCAGCCGCGCCGACGAAATTGGGCCAGGCCGGCGAAAGGTAAATCGCCTCCTCGCCCGCTCCCACGGTTGCGGTCAGCGCCATTTCGATGGCGTGCATGCCGGAACCGGTGACATAGAAGTTCTCCGGTTTCAGAGGCAGCGGAAAATGGCGGGCGTGATAGCGAGCCAGTGCATCGCGTAATTCGGGTATGCCTGCTTGCCAGGTATAGAAAGTCTCTCCGTCAGCGATGCCTTTTTGGGCCGCTGCGCGAATGAAATCGGGCGTCGATAGATCGCCCTCGCCCACCCAAAGCGGAATAAGCCCTTCGCGCCCGCGCCCGTGATTGGCGACCGTCACAATTCCGCTTTCCGGCGACTGGGCTGCTTCCCTACGAAGATTGGCAATGAGCGTCATGTTTTCCCCGCGTTGGACTTTGATTTTGATTTCGTGCTTATCAAGGCCCGTCAGCGAAATCACGCGGCTTTTTGTGATGGTCCGATCAAACGCTTTTATGGATCAAAAGAAAACGGAGCCACAAGGGCCCCGCTCTCATTCAGCCGTTTTGATAGATCAGGCTTTCTGCTTTGCCAGAAGATCGCGGATTTCGGTCAGCAGGACCTCTTCGCGCGGTGCTTCCGGTTCCGGCTTTGCTTCTTCCTTCTTCTTCAGGCGGTTCATTCCCTTCACCACAAGGAACAATACCCATGCGATGATCAGGAAGTTAATGAGAAGCGTAATGAAGCTGCCATAAGCGATGGTCGCACCGGCGTCACGGGCGGCAGCCAGGGTGGTCTTGGGTTCACCCGCCAGCTGTATGAACATGTTCGAAAAGTCCATGCCGTTTGTCAGCAGACCGATAATCGGCATGATGATGTCATTGACGATGGAATTGACGAGGCCGCCGAACGCCCCGCCGATGATAACACCGATGGCCAGATCGACCATATTGCCCTTCAGGGCGAATTCCTTGAATTCCTTTAACATTCCTGTCTCCCTCACGAACGCGGACCGCTTGGGCCGTCCTGCTGCGGCGGCGCTCGCCAAATCAACCTGGGCACCAGATAAACTGGCCGTGGATGGCAAAGCCGTTTTTTCAAAGGCGCAACCGAAAAGCGCCTTGTCATTTCAAACCAGTCCTGAAAAGGGCCCTGCACTTTCAGGATCACACTGTCAGTGTGTAGACGAAAATTACCAAAGAAAAGATAAAGCGGCGAAAACGCACTGTTTTTGATCAATAATCTTGCGCGAGCGCACTGAAAGTGCTTGCGTCATTCCTCATCGAGGAGTGAGGGAACAAGCCGGCTATGCAGGGCTGGGGTATTATTGGCGCCGCCTTTTTGTATCTGCTGCTGCTCTTCGCGGTAGCCAGCATCGGCGACCGGCGCACGTCGCGCTGGAACAGCGCGCCACGTCCCTATATCTACGCGCTCAGCCTGGCCGTTTACTGCACCTCCTGGACGTTTTTCGGCTCTGTCGGCTTATCCGCGCAGCGCGGCCTTGAGTTCCTCGGAATCTATATCGGGCCTATTCTCGTCTTCACGCTCGGCAACCGATTGTTGCGGCATATCGTGCGGCTGGCGAAATCCGAACACATCACATCGATTGCCGATTTTCTCGCCGCCCGCTACGGCAAAAGCTTTGGCGTCGCGTCCCTTGCAACCTGCATCGCAGCCGTCGGCTCGATCCCCTATATAGCGCTACAGCTCAAGGCCGTCTCGGGAAGCGTCGGCCTCGTCATGGAGCATTACGGGTCGGCCATCGACCCGTCCGTGTTCCTGTTCGGTGATATCTCCCTGCCCGTTGCCGCCGTGCTCGCCGTCTTTGCGATCCTTTTCGGCACGCGCCACACAGACGCCACCGAGCACCAGAACGGCCTTATTCTGGCGGTGGCCCTGGAATCCGTCATCAAGCTTTGCGCCTTCCTGACCGTTGGCTTTGCCTGCACTTTCTTCCTGTTCGGCGCTCCGTCGCAGCTCATCAACCAGATATCCCAGTCGCCGGAGGCGCTGGAAGCGTTTCACTATCAGACGTCCATCGGCACATGGATCGTGCAAAGTGCGCTCAGCGCCGCGGCCATCATCATGCTGCCGCGACAGTTCCACGTGACAGTCGTGGAAAGCCGCAGCGAAAAGGAACTGCGAACCGCCTCGTGGCTGTTTCCGCTTTATCTGATCCTCATCAATATTTTCGTGTTTCCCATTGCGCTGATTGGCGTGATGACACTCGGAGGCAATGTCAGCGGAGACCTGTATGTTCTGGCCCTGCCGCTGGCAGCGGGTGCGCACTGGCTCGCACTGGTGGCTTTTCTCGGCGGGTTGTCGGCTGCAACGGCGATGGTCATCGTCGCCTGCGTGGCGCTTTCGATCATGATTTCCAACCATCTGGTGCTGCCGCTTTTCATACGGCGGCTGGCCAAGCAGCACGCCGCTGAACAGCGCGACCTGACCAAAATCATTCTGAACACGCGCCGCCTCACCATTATTGGCATTCTGGCGCTGGCATTTGCCTATTATCGCTTCACCTCCAACAACATCCATCTGGCTTCGATCGGCTTTGTTTCCTTTGCTGCGATTGCCCAATTCGTGCCAGCCTTCATCGGAGGGCTGTTCTGGCGCAATGCCAATGGGCGCGGCGCCATGCTGGGTCTCTCGGCCGGGTTTCTGGTCTGGGCCTACACGTTGCTGCTGCCAACCATGGCGCCGGAAAATGCCGCCATTTTGCGCGAGGGTTTTCTTGGCTTTACCGCATTGCGCCCGGAGGCGCTTTTCGGGACCAATGCTCTTCCCCTGACCAACGGCGTGGTGTGGAGCCTTGCGGCCAATACGCTGTTCTACGTTCTCGGTTCGCTCTCGCGCGCCTCAACGCCGCTGGAACGCATTCAGGCCAGCATCTTCCTGCCGCGTTATGTCATTGGCACACCGACGCTGAAGCGTTTTCGCACGACTGTCACTGTCGCCGAGCTGAAAGCCACCATGGCGCGCTATCTTGGCGCCGAACGCGTGGAACGCGCTTTCCTTCGCTTTGAAGGAAGGGAACAGCGGCGACTTGACCCCGGCATGACCGTCGATACGCCTTTGATCCGCCATGCGGAGCAATTGCTTGGCACGGCAGTCGGCTCTGCATCCGCACGGCTTGTTCTTTCACTTCTGTTGCAAAAGGGCGATGCGTCGGGACGCGATGCGCGACAGCTCCTGGACGATGCTTCGACGGCTTTGCAGCACAACCGCGACCTGCTGCAAACCGCGCTCGACCAGATGGAACAGGGCATCACCGTTTTCGACAAGGACTTGCGGCTCACCTGCTGGAACCGGCAATTCCGCAAGCTTTTCGATCTCCCTGACGAGGTGATGCAAGTTGGGATACCCGTTTCGGAAATCGTGGAACAGCTGCACCGCCGCGGCGATATATCGTTCAATGGCCAGCACAGCGCCATACGCTCGCTTGCGGCTGCGCGCCAGCCATGGCGCATCACCATGAAATCGACCGGCAAGGTGCTGGAAATCCAGTCCAATCCCATGCCGGATGGCGGCATCGTCGCGACCTATACCGACATCACGGCAGCAGTCGAAGCGGATGTCACGCGCCAGAAGGCGGCTGAGATGCTGGAGCAGCGCGTGGCGGATCGCACGGCGGAACTGACCCGTGTCAACCAGCAGCTCGCCAAGGCGCAAGCCGCAGCGGAAGAAGCTAATCAGGGGAAGACGCGGTTTCTTGCGGCTGCCGGTCACGACATTCTGCAACCGCTCAACGCGGCCAGACTATACAGCACCGCACTTGCCGAAAGACTGGGGCGTTCCGAAACCAGCGAATTCGCCCGCAATATCGATTCCTCGCTGGAAGCCGTGGAAGCTATTCTCGGCATGGTGCTGGATATTTCACGGCTGGACACCGGATCGCTCAAACCCGAACTCTCGGTGTTTCGCCTCGACAAGCTGATGAGCCAGATTGCAACCGACTTCACGCCGCTTGCCGCCGCCAAGGGGCTGAAACTGCGCGTTGTGCCGTCGAGCATCGTCGTCAAAACGGACCGCAACATGCTGCGGCGCCTGATCCAGAACCTCGTCTCCAATTCGATCAAGTATAGCCGCAAGGGCGGCATTTTGCTCGGCGTCCGCCGCCGTGGGGCCTTTGTGGAATTGCAGGTGCTCGATACCGGCATAGGCATCCCTCCGCAAAAGCTGAAACTCGTCTTCCGCGAGTTCACCCGGCTGGATGAGGGAATGCGGGAAGCCGAAGGGCTTGGTCTTGGCCTTTCCATCGTCGACCGCATCGCAAGGCTTTTGTCGCTGCCGCTCGCTCTGGCGTCAACGCCCGGCAAGGGCACGAGGTTCACCCTGCGCATTCCTGTCTCGCAGGAAAAAGTACCCGCTGACGAAGTAAAGAGCCGCCAGGGCCTGCAACGAGCGCTGGAACTGACCGGGCTCGATGTTCTCTGCATCGACAATGACGCGAGCATATTGTCGGGAATGGAGACGCTGCTTCGTGGCTGGGGATGCCGGGTCACGACGCTGCACAGCGGAGCTGCGTTGAAGAGCTATTGCGCGGACCATTCGGTTCCGCCCGACGTGATTGTCGCCGATTATCACCTGCTGAACGAAAACGGTCTCGATATGATCGGTTTTGCCCGCGAAACGTTTCAGACGGAGATACCGGCCATTCTGCTGACAGCTGATCGTTCCAAGGAAGTACGCCAGCGCGCCGAGGATGAAAACGTCACGGTTTTGCACAAGCCGCTTCGGCCTGCGGCCCTCCGCTCCCTGTTATCGCATTTTCATCATGCGCGGCAGGATAACCAGTCCGCGCAGAATGCCGCGCAGTAGCAAGGACAATATCCAAAGCGGTCACAGTTTCAACGGAATCGGTGGACTGCTCTAATCCGTACTCAGCGCATCATTACCGATGCGCGACAGAAGAATGACCGCCTGGGTGCGGCTATCGACTCCCAGTTTCTGCAGCACCGCCGAAACATGCGCCTTGACAGTCGCCTCCGACACGCCAAGCTCATAGGCAATCTGCTTGTTCAGCAGGCCTTCGGCAAGCATGGTCAGCACACGCGTCTGCTGTGGCGTCAAAGTGCGCAGCCGCGCAATGAGCGCTTCAATTTCGGGGTCGTGCGGATGGTCCAGCTCAATATCGGCTGGCGTCCAGATATCACCGGCCAGAACGTTGCGCACGGCTTCGCCAATGGTTTCCATGCTGGCGGATTTCGAAATGAAGCCGGAAGCGCCGAGTTCCACTGCATGGCGGATCGTCGCCGCGTCGTCGGTTGCCGAAACGATTATGACGGGCAGTGCCGGCTGCAAGGCCTTCAACGTCACCAGACCGGAAAGCCCCGTTCCACCCGGCATCGTCAGATCCAACAACAGAAGATCGATATCCTCTCGCTCGCCAACCAACTTCTTGACGGCGTCGAAATCGCCGACTTCGATGATTTCAACACTTTGCGACTGTCCTGAAAGGACCTGCCTCAGTGCTCCGCGGAACAGCGGGTGATCGTCAGCGATGATGAAATGCATGAGCCTCGCGCGCCATTGTTTCTGGTCTCCTCCCCTCGCGGTGCTGACTATTCAGTCGACCATTCCGTTTTATGCCGTTTTTTGGCTCGGGCAACCAAAATTCACGTTGCTAACCCCTTTTCATAATCCTCATTGCCGCCATCTGGCCGCATTGTATGTTAGGCTAAACATCGAAAATAACACAGAAGCGGCCCCCGCCAGCTAAATGGAAGGGAACCAAAAGGCATTTCATGACGCGCAATACGCTTTATCCCGAAATTCAACCGTTCAAGGAAGAGATGCTTCAGGTTTCTCCGCTGCATCGAATCCATGTCGAGCAATGCGGCAACCCGGACGGCAAGCCGGTCATCATGATCCATGGCGGCCCCGGCGGTGGCATCACCCCCACCATGCGCCGCCTGCACGACCCCGAGCGCTATCGCATCATCCTGTTCGACCAGCGCGGATGCGGCCGTTCGACCCCGCACGCGGAACTGCGCGAAAACACGACCTGGGATCTTGTCGCGGATATGGAGCATATTCGTGCGCATCTCGGCATCGACAAGTGGCAGGTGTTCGGCGGCTCGTGGGGGTCTACCCTCGGTCTAGCCTATGCGCAATCCCATCCGGATCGCGTCGCAGAGCTTGTCCTGCGCGGCATCTTCATGGTGCGCCGTTTCGAAGTCGACTGGATGTATTCCAACGGCGCAAGCATTCTCTTTCCGGATCATTTCGAGGCCTATCAGGAGCATATACCGGAAGCCGAGCGCGGCGATATGATCGCCGCCTATTACAAGCGCCTCACCGATCGTAACCCGCAGGTGCAGCTTGAAGCGGCGCGGCGCTGGGCGCGCTGGGAAGGCTCGGTCATTTCGCTTCTGCCCGATCCGGCTCGCGTCGATGCTTTCGGTGAAGACCAGTACGCCATCGCTTTTGCGCGTATCGAATGCCACTATTTCCAGAATCGTGGCTTCCTCGATTCCGACGATCAGCTTCTGCGCAATGTGGATCGCATCCGGCATATTCCCGGCGTGATCGTGCATGGCCGCTACGATGTCTGCACGCCGTTTATCAATGCCTGGCAGCTGAAGAAGATGTGGCCCGAAGCCGATCTCAGAATCGTTGAGGATGCGGGGCACGCCGTCACGGAACCCGGCATTACCCACGAACTGATCGAGGCGACAAAGCGTTTTGCCGAGTAAAGAGAGCGCCGATCTGGCTGGATCAGATCGGCGCTCTCATCTTTTGTTTGACGTCAGGTTCGACCGCCGGGAGTGGCGTCGTTGCGGGGAGTTTCCGGCTCGCTGTCGAAGCTCTTCGCTATATCCATGAAGCGGCGCATGAAGCGTTCCATATAGCTCATGGATTGCTCGAACTCCTGCTCGGTCGGAAGACCCGAGGCAGCGCTTCCGCCCTTTCCTTCAAGGGCCGAAACCTTGTCTTCCAGCTTTTTCACGCGATCCTGCAAGCTGGCAATATCGTTCTCATAAGCCTCGCGATCTTCGGTCGCCATCTTGCACACAAGTTGCCCCTGCTGCTCCGCACAGGTGGAGAGCGCGCCGGTTCGTGTGTCCAGACGGACATAGCCGTTTTCCGTTCCTTCCAGCCGATAACGCCCGTTTTCCTGCGCGAGCGCATTGGCCGGGGCGAGCGCTGAACCGAGAAGAACAACAGCAGCCAGATTACGAACCATCAGTGTCTTTCTGTTGAACATAATGCAATTCCCTTCAGCTTCTCTTTCCGATGCCCCATCATATGGGAGGTTTACGACGAAAATCGAACATGCGGGACTTTGATTTCCGAAGAAATTCGGTCTAGAGAGCAGCCATGACCAACGAGATCATCTATAAGATCGCCCCGCGCGGGCTTTGGGCGCAGGCAGAACAGGCTGGCAGTTTTACCGGGGCGCCGGTTGATATTGCCGATGGCTATATCCATTTCTCCACTGCAACGCAGGTTCGGGAAACGGCAGCCAAACATTTTGCGGGCCAGCAGGATTTGCTTCTGATCAGTGTTAATGCCTTGGCGCTTGGCGCAGCATTGAAGTTTGAAGTTTCACGCGGCGGAGCCCTGTTTCCCCATCTGTATGGCCAGCTGCCGCTTGCAGCTGTTTTGAAGGTTGAAACCCTGCCACTGGGCGACGATGGTCTTCACATTTTTCCGGAGCTGGAAGATTAATGAGCGGGCTTTTTGAAACTCTCGGGCGACGCGCCCTTTTTGCCTTCGATGCGGAACAGGCACATGGCCTTTCCATCGCCGGCCTGAAGACCGGTCTTGTGACCTGCGGCGCGCCAAACGATCCGGCTCTTTCCGTCAAGGTTGCAGGGCTACAGTTTCCAAATCCGCTTGGCATGGCGGCGGGTTACGACAAGAATGCTGAAGTGCCCGACGCGCTGTTGAAGCTGGGCTTCGGCTTTACCGAAATCGGCACCATCACTCCGCGCCCGCAAAGCGGCAATCCACGCCCGCGCATTTTCCGCCTGGTGGATGACAGGGCAGTCATCAATCGTCTCGGCTTCAATAATGAGGGCCATGACGCGGCATTCAAACGCCTGTCGCAACGCGCAGGCAAAAGCGGCATCGTGGGCGTCAATATCGGTGCCAACAAGGAGGCGGAAGACCGCATTGCCGATTATGTTGCCGGTATTCGGCGTTTCTACCAGCTGGCGCGCTATTTCACGGTCAATATCTCTTCGCCCAACACGCCGGGCCTGCGCAACCTTCAGGCACGTGACAGCCTGAGGGAGCTATTGAGCCGCGTACTGGAAGCCCGCAATGAAGAGGGCAAGATGTGCACCCTCAAGCGCCCGGTTTTCCTCAAGATCGCACCCGATCTGATGGACGAAGAACTGGACGACATCGCCGCCGAGGCGACCGAACAGAAGCTGGACGGCATCATTGTTTCCAATACCACGCTTTCACGCGCCGGGCTAAAAAGCGTCGACAATCGCGATGAAACGGGGGGGCTTTCCGGTGCCCCGCTTTTCGACCGCTCCACCATCGTTCTTGCCCGCATGCGCGAACGTGTCGGTCCTGACATGCCGCTGATCGGCGTCGGCGGCGTGGATAGCGCCGAGACGGCGCTGGCAAAGATCAAGGCCGGTGCTGATCTCGTGCAGCTTTATACGGGCCTCATCTATCGCGGACCAAGCCTGCCTGCTGAAATCGTGCGCGGCCTGTCAGCCGCGGTCAAGCGCGAGGGCGTTGTCAACATCGCCGCACTGCGCGACCGGGACACAAAGGACTGGGCCGGGCGCGAACTGTCGGCGTAATCAGGCAATGAATTCTGTTCGATAGCGTCGCGGCAGGATCGCCAGAAGCGTGACGCCGCGAATAGACAGAAACAGGTTGAGAGCCAGCCAAAGCCCGTGATTGCCCATCAGGGGCTTTGCTGCATAAAGAACGACCATGAAGAATGCGAGCGACAGAAACATCATGTTTCGCATGTCGCGCGACCATGTGGCGCCGATATAGACGCCGTCCATATGGAAGGCCAGCAGTCCGGTCATGCCTGTCAGCGCTGCCCAAGGGAGATATTTCAGAGCTTCGGCATGGACGTCTTCCGCCTTGGCCAGCAGTCCGATGATGGCATCGCCAAAAACCAGCAGGCAAAAGGCAATGGTGCTTGCCATGACCAACCCCCAGACGAAAGTGAGCTTGGCGCCGCGCACAAAGGCCGGGCTGTAACGCGCCCCGATCGACCGCCCGACAATCTGCTCGGCCGCCGCCGCCATGCCGTCCAGGAAGAAGCCCGCGACGAGAAAGAAGTTCATCAGAACGGCATTGGCGGCCAGAGTGACGGGACCGAGATCGGACCCTGCCCGCGTAAAGAACGCGAAAGCCGTGAGAAGCAGGAACGAGCGGATCATGATGTCGCGATTGACCGCGAACATGCGCAGAATCCCCTCTTTCTGGAATATCCGTGCCCGGTTGGGGCGCAGCGATGCATCCTTGCGGAAATGCCGCAGCACGATGATCATGCCGACAAAAGCGGCGACGGTTTCACCTGTCACCGTCGCCCAGGCAACACCGGAGACGCCCCAGCCCAATTCAAGCCCGAGAATGATGCAAAGCACGATATTGATGCCATTGAGCAGCACCTGAAGGCCGAGGCCGACAAGACCCTGTCCGCGACCGAGGATAAGCCCAAGGATCGAATAGTTGATGAGGGCAACCGGCGCCGACAGCATGCGGATGGAAACATAAGTCGCCATCGCTTCCTGCGTGGCCGATGTCGGATGCATGAAGCTGGAAGAGACAGCGATGATAATCGGCAGGCACAAGATCATCAGACCGCCTGCAATAATCGCGATGATGATCGCGCGCCAGAAGATGGCCTGCTCTTCCACGGCGTCTTCGGCACCCACGGCCTGCGCGACAAGCCCGGTCGTCCCGGAGCGGAGGAAGTTGAATATCGACAGCAGGAAATCGAAGACAAGCGCGCCAATCGCCAGACCACCGATCAGCTCAGCCTGTCCCATCTGGCCGACAACGCCCATATCGACAAGTCCGAGAAGCGGCGTCGTGATTGCGGCAAGCGTCATGGGAATGGCGATCAGCATCACCATCCGGTGCGTTACGTCGAACGGCCTTGTTACGCCACCATTACGTTGCAGCGACTGATCCATTGTGCTTGTCCCGAATGCTTCCCCCTGATCGAATTGATCTACTCTGGAATCGATCGAAACGACAGATAATTCGGCCACCGGATTGTCGCAGCTCCTGACAGCGAACTGTCAGGAGAGTGCGCGATCAGAGTCCGAGCATCATGGCCCAATATATATAGGTTGGTTTGTTTTCAGGCGTGGCCCAGGCAAGACCATAATGCTCGAAAGTCGGGTCGAGCATGTTCTTGCGGTGGCCGGGCGATTTCATCCATGCGTCGAAGACGGCTTGCGTATCGCGTTGTCCCGACGCGACGTTCTCCGCCGCTGGTCCACGAATACCTGCCTGGCGCAACCGCGCGACGAAACCGTTACCCCAGCCGATGCTGTGACCGATCTTGCCGTAACTCGCCATGCGCTTTGCCTGATAGAGCGCAGCCTGCTCCAGCTTCGAATCCGTTGCCATCAGCGGCAAGCCGTTTGCCTTCCGGATCGCATTGAAAATCGCGGTTGGATCGTTGTCTCCTGCAGCCGACGCCTTATTCAATGGCATTGCCGACAGTGCCAACGCCCCTCCGGCGAGGACAAGAAAGCCACGCCGGTTAAGTATAAATCCTTGTTTTTGCTGCATTGCCTGTCTGAGCTATCCAATTATTGAATTGAGTTCATTTCCGGTAGCTGAGGATACGGAGCAAAATAAAGGCAGGGATGACGACAGCCGCGCCAAGGACCAGATAGTCGACAAAACCTGAGATTGCCGAAAAGCCCATGTTCCAGAGGCGGAGGAAGAAATCGCGGATGCCGTACAAGATGTCATAGGGCGTCCAGTGAAACGCGCTCATGACCACGCCAACCACCAGCGAAATCAGCACCAGCTTGATCAGAACGCGGGCCGGGGTATCGCCAAGAAAACGGTTTACACCATCCGACATGCAAATCTCCTGTATGGTTATTGATTAGAGCGGATGCTCTTAAGTTGAAACGCCATCCCGCTCTAAACTTTTGTTTGAGCATGATTTTATCCGAAAACCGGTTCCCACTTTTCGGAATCATGCTCTAAAGCGATAGATTCTTCGCGCAAGAAATAGGCTGTCCCTGCCGCCTTCGCAAGTTCTGCGCTCGCTCACCGCTGTTTGCGGTAGTCGCGCGGTGCTTTCTGCTTTTGCCGCGAGAACGAGCGGTTCATGCTGCGCGTATCGGTAAAGCCGCTGGCAACAGCCACTTCCAGCAGCGACAAGCTTGTCTCCGAGAGAAGTTCCTTGGCCTTTTTAACCCGAAGCTCTTCACGGACCTCGAACGCCGTTCGCTCAAGGGCGAGCTTGAAGCCACGCTCCATCTGGCGGACGGAAATTCCCAATCGCCGCGCGACGTCGATCATCGGCACCGGATCTTCCAGCGTTTCCTCGAAAATGCGGATTGCCTTGCGGATCATCGGCGAGCGCACCCCGTTGAAACTCAACGCCGGTTGTTCGGAACGGACAAGCTCATAGGGGATCATGAGGATGGACGCGCTCTTGCGCGCCAATTCCTCCGAAATCTCGTTTTGTATAATTGAAAGCGCCAGCGATGCCGTGCCAAGCCCTCCGGCACAGGTAAAATGCCTTCCGCTACGATGAAACAGGCTCGTCGTATCGGCTGTATAGCCGTCGAAAAGCTCCAGAAAGTCATCACGATGAAACCAGCTGACGCAGCAATTGCGGTCCGGCAACAGGCCAGCTTCCGCCAGCAGAAAGGCAGCGGTGCAAAGGCCAACGACAGTCTTGCCGCGTCGATCTGCGCGCTTGAGAAGATCGATCAGCGCCTGCTGTCGCGGCCGATATTGCGCAAGCAGGCCGCCGACAACCGCAACATAATCGCAATCATCAAGCTCGCCGATAGAAGCGGTCGGCTCGATCACCATGCCGGAGCTTGACGTGACGGGATCTCCCGACAGTGTGCAAATCTTCCATGCACAACGTATCTGGCGGCTCTTGTCCCGGTCATCGGCAGCAAGACGAAACGGATCGAGGAAAAGGCTGAGTGCCGTCAGCGTAAAGCCCGGCAGCGCAACAACGCCCACCGACAGCCTGCGTTGCGGAGCATCCGTTGCCGCTTGAGGCCGTTTGTCTCGATCCCGTTCAGTTCCATTCGTCACGTCGACCTTGCTCCTCCACCAGAATTATATTTGCTTGGAGGAGGCTACTATAGTCAACGAAAATGCTTGGAAAGCTTCAACTGCTGCGCCTGATAGTTGGAACCAAGATCGACGCCATAAAGCGCCGAAGGGCGATGCAGCATGTGTTCGTAAACCAGGCGACCCACAATCTGCCCATGTTCCAGAATGAACGGAACCTCGTGGCTGCGGACTTCCAGAACCGCGCGGCTGCCGGTTCCGCCCGCAGCGCTATGCCCGAAGCCCGGATCGAAGAAGCCTGCATAATGGACACGGAACTCGCCGACCAGCGGGTCGAACGGCGTCATTTCAGCCGCATAGAGCGGTGGCACATGCACGGCCTCACGCGAGACCAGAATATAGAATTCATCCGGATCAAGCACGAGTTCGCGCGCGCCGCGATCATAGATCGGCTCCCAGAAATCAAGGATGTCGTGCGCCGCACGCTTGTCCACATCCACTACAGCCGTATGGTGCTTGCCGCGATAGCCGATCAGCCGGTCAGGACCGCCTGAGAGATCAACCGACAGCGCTATGCCACCGCCGGAGATGTTCGGCATTTCCGCAGCGACCAGTGTTTCCGCATCATGGAGCGCGGCAAGTTCGGCCTCATCAAGTTGGGCCCGCCCCTTGCGGAAGCGTATCTGCGACAGGCGCGAACCCGTACGCACCACAATCGGAAACGTGCGTGGGCTGACTTCCAGATAAAGCGGACCATTATAACCGGCCGGCACCTTGTCGAATTCCTGCGCGCCATCGGCAATGACGCGCGTGAAGATATCCAGACGGCCCGTCGAGCTTTTCGGATTTGCGGACGCAGATAGATCAGGCGACAGCGCCAAGCCTTCAAGAAGCGGGACGATATAAACGCAGCCCGTTTCAAGAACGGCCCCTGCCGTCAGGTCGATCTCGTGCAGCTTCAACCGCTCCAGCTTGTCTATGACCGGCGTGCCGGGGCCCGGCATGAAGGAGGCGCGAACACGATATGCTTTTGCGCCAAGCCTCAGATCCAGGCTCGCAGGCTGTATCTGATCGGCATCGAGAGGGCGTGGAGACGCCAGCAAACCGCTTTCAAACAGCGCGGAAATATCCGCATCCGCCAGAATTCCAGCATCTTTCTGCATCATCAACCCGATACTCCGTAGCCTAAGCACTGCTTGACAAAGACCATTGACCGGTCGCGGCGTCAATGCCAACCCTTAGAGCAGTTGGAAACCGGGTTTTCCGCAGGAATCCGAGTATTTTCATGGTGCCCCGGATGCGCTTTTCCTGAAACGGGACTGTTTCGGCATTGACGGCCTTGCCCAACAGGCATAATGAAAAACTGTTCCGTGGTGATTTGGCCGGCCGGCTTGCAGCCACGTTAAAGAATTCGCTAAAAAAGGCCGCGGTTCGTTACCGGCCTTTTGCGTGTTCGCAAGGCCGGTTTTTTATTGGCCGCCGAGGCATTTCTTCCCGCCCCGGCCGACCAGCTTTTCGACAGGTTGGAAAAATGACGACTGAGAATACCCGCAAATTTCGCCCCGCAACCGAACTCGTGCATGCCGGATCGTTGCGCTCCGGATTTGCCGAAATGTCGGAAGCAATGTTTCTGACGCAGGGCTTCCTTTATCCCAATGCCGAAGCTGCTGAAGCGCGCTTCAAGGGTGAGGACCCGGGTTTCATCTATTCGCGTTATGCCAACCCGACCACGGACATGTTTGAAAAGCGCATGTGCGCGCTGGAAGGCGCCGAGGAAGCACGCGCCACCGCATCCGGCATGGCGGCAGTGGCCGCGGCCATTCTGTGCCAGGTGCAGGCCGGCGATCACGTGATTTCCGCCCGCGCCGTCTTCGGCTCCTGTCGCTATATCGTCGAGACGCTTCTGCCGAAATATGGTGTCGAAATCTCGATCATCGATGGTTCCGACATCGAAAACTGGAAAGCGGCGGTTCGCCCGAACACCAAGGTTATGTTCCTTGAAAGCCCCTCCAATCCGACGCTCGAAATCATCGACATCGCTGCCGTTGCGCAGGTCGCTAATGAAGCGGGCGCCAAGTTGATCGTCGACAATGTTTTCGCAACGCCGCTTTTCCAGAAGCCGCTGGAGCTTGGGGCCCACATCGTCGTTTATTCGGCGACCAAACACATCGATGGCCAGGGGCGTTGCCTTGGCGGCGTGGTTCTCTCCAACCGCGAATGGATTGAAAATACCCTGCAGGATTATTTCCGTCACACGGGTCCGGGCCTCAGCCCCTTCAATGCGTGGATCATGCTGAAGGGCCTTGAAACACTATCCGTGCGCGTGCGCCAGCAAACGCATTCGGCGGCTGCGGTTGCAGACTTCCTCGCTGGCAAGCCAGGCGTCAAGCGCGTGATTTATCCGGGGCGGGCAGACCATCCACAGGCCGACATTATCGCCAAGCAGATGACCGGTGGCTCAACCCTCATCGCTCTGGAACTGGAAGGCGGCAAGGAGGCCGCGTTCAAGTTCCAGAACGCCTTGCAGGTCTTCAGCATTTCCAACAATCTGGGTGACGCAAAAAGCCTTATTACGCACCCGGCAACCACGACGCACAAGAACCTTACCGACGAGGCCAAGGCCGAACTTGGTATCTCGGACGGCCTGCTTCGCATATCGCTCGGCCTTGAGGATACGGACGATCTCGTGGAAGACGTGGAAGCAGCGTTGAAGGTGGCTCGCTGAACGCCAGTTCCCAATATTGTGGCTTTTAGGCTGCAAACAGAGACCTAAACGACGCAATTGCCGGAGATTTCGGCAATTGCGTCGTATTTGCTGTCCCACATTGTTGACCTCTCCCGCAACTTTGGCGATAGGAGGGGCGAATAGCGGCGTAAACCGAACTGACGAACCGTTAAATAGACAAGCATCCTTGCGATCCAGATTGCAGGATGCCAGGGCCGATGTGAATGCAGGGCAGTGCGCATGTATAAAGCGGTAACGCGGGGGATCGAAGTTTCGGTCGAACCTTTTTATCTGGAAGACCAGTCCGAGCCGGACGAAAACCGTTATGTCTGGGGCTACCGTATAACGATCGCCAATAATTCCGCTGAAACAGTACAGCTTCGCTCGCGCTACTGGCAAATCACCGATGCAAACGGACGTGTAGAAGAGGTGCGCGGCGCGGGCGTGGTTGGCGAGCAGCCAACACTTGAGCCCGGTGATTCATTTCAATATTCCTCGGGCTGCCCGTTGAGCACCACGTCAGGCGTAATGGTGGGACGGTACCAAATGCAGGGCACCGGAGGCGTCATGTTCGAGGTCGATATTCCCGCCTTCTCGCTTGATATGCCGGATCTGCGACGTACATTGAATTGATATTCAACAGGGCGCGCAATCCAGCGCCCGGTGAGAAGATTTTTAAAGGCGTTCGATCAGAAAATAAGTGGTCGGTCCGGGCGGGTTTGGCAGAACAGAAACATTGTTCCAAAGCTCGACATTCAGTCCATCCGATCCGTTACCCGTAATCGCCGGAGGCTGCACCACGCCATCCAGTCCGACCGGGGATATGCGCCAAGCCGTGTTGATCGGCATCTTGAACCAGACATGCCCAACCTTGATCTGCACCGGCAAGGTGCCAAAGCTGCTGACGGTCTTTTCTTCGCTATCGCTGAAGGCCATGTCGGTATTACGTGCATCCGTGGTGAAGATCAGCAATAGCTTACTGCTGTCCGCTACCGACTGACCATCAAGCGAGGAAACCGCCAGCATACCCGCACCGGACGCCGAGCCGACCCAAAGCTGCCCGAGCTGTACCGGCTGGGTGATCGATGAGAATGCCAGCGCTTCCGTATGCTGCGTGACGACCCGCATCTGTTTTGCCGCGCTATCAAGCCTGATTTCTCCGGTATCGCTGACATATATCCCCGACGCCGCATCGCTTGGATTTGTTGCAGCCAGAACTCCATTGTTGCGCAGGAATGTGACAGCATCGGCACGGGAGCCAATCTGGCGAGGAGAGCCGACCGACACAGCGCCTGGTGTGAGCGAGGCATCGCCTTGCGCGAAACTCGACATCAGCGACATGATCGTCACAGCATCCGGTTCCTGCATGTCCAGCCCGGCCTGACTTCCGAAATCCTGCATCTGCGCCACCACACGGTGCAACGCCTTTGCAACATCTCCACGCCGGAACAGCAGTGCCGATAAGGTTTCACCGGCACGGGCAACAGGATCCAACGCCGTTCTGTAAGGACGGATATACTGTTCGTTAAAATCGCTGCCGCCATATCCAAGGATAAGCGCTCCATTGCTGTGGCGGCACAGGATATCCCAATCCTGGAAAGCCGCATAAGCCGGCATTGCGAGTCCGGCCTCATAGCGATGCCTGTTCCAGAAAACGTGATCGTACTCCGTTACTACGAACGGCTTGCCCGCCAGACGTGTCGCAGCTGCATTCCGGATGTAAGCCACGGCCCCTTCAAACGAACTGGTCTGGAGGATCGGACCTGTCATATTGTCGTTTGGATCATGATAGGTATTCATCGCCACGGCCTGTTGATTGCGGCGGGTCAGGATGGTCTGGATACCATATCCGTTGTTATATGGTGCGATGATGCCCTTGAAGCCCATCGCGCGAATGCAGTCGCTCATTTTCTTTGCGGTCTCGGTTTCGGCCGAAACGCAAAACCGTGCAAAATCACGCAGCCGTCTGGACGCAACGTAGCGGTCGGCAGGTAGCATGACAGTGGC
The DNA here is from genome assembly GCA_900473915.1 of Hyphomicrobiales bacterium. Taxonomy (GTDB): domain Bacteria; phylum Pseudomonadota; class Alphaproteobacteria; order Rhizobiales; family Rhizobiaceae; genus Brucella. Next base: position 113,478 of record UCNG01000005.1, read on the forward strand.
GTTTTCTATCTGCTCGCTCGCCAACAACTCGACACCCCATGCAACCTGCAAGGCCGCTGTGGCAACATATTGCTCCTTCAGCCAAGCATTGAATGGCCGCTTCAGTTCCGTCAGCGCTTGCAAGTCGCCATGGGCGTAAACCCACGAATTGAATGACAGGCCATTTTCATTGAACGGCACAACAACCGCCATCGCCGGGTCTTCGAATGGCACAAGCCCGGTATAGGGATTGATTGTCCCAAAGATATCGACCTGAAAACGCAGCCAGTGGCCGAAAGCCGCATTTTCAACATGCGTCTTGAGTTTCAGCCTGCCTTCCGTTCCCCAACGATCCGCTACGCCGCCCAACGCGCCTGCATTCGATGTGAGGCCATCAATGATCCAGTAGATTCCGTTCTGCTTCAATGCGGCCATGTAGTAGCGGAACCGATCAAGAATATCCTGCCGGTATGCGAAATCCTGAAGCTGGCCATCCATCAAGGCAATGTCGAGAAAATGGAACCGCGCGCAATTATATCCATGACGACGCAACTGGACCGCCATCCTGTCCGCTGTCGCGTTGTCGGGAATGCTGCTGATGGCACCGCACAGCAGCCGATAAGGAGCTGACGGATTGCTCTGCAAGGCGATATGACCGTCCGAATTGACGATGAGCCGCCGCTCCTCGGTAATCGGCGGATTCAATAGGAATGTTGAAAAATCAAGCGGGCTGCCAGCCTCTATCTCGAGATTCTGCTGGGTAACCGGTAACCAAATGTCGGGCATATCGTATTCTCCACTGTTGACCAGTGGAGGATTAACCGACAGCCCGCATATGGGGATAAATTCCTACTGAATTTGTGTTGCGGTTCCGATTAAAACGAAGTGGCCGCAACCGTTCTATCCATATGTCTCTACGCGCATCTTGCTCCGAAAACCGCTTCACACTTTTCGGGATGCGCTCCAGAGCATCAGTTCTCGAACTCCGTCGGATCAAACGCATAGATTTTCGAGCAGAATTCACAGGTCACGGAAATCTTGCCGTTATCCGCGCTTTCCGCAATTTCTTCGGCTGTAAAACCCGACAACACACCGGCAATCTTATCGCGCGAGCATGAGCATTCATCCAGCACGGGCACCGAGTCGAACACACGAACGCCGCGCTCATGGAACAGGCGATAAAGCAACCGTTCCGAGCCGACTTGCGGGTCCGTCAGTTCCGAGCTTTCAATCGTTCCGACCAGCGAGCGGGCTTCATCCCACGCATCGTCTTCCGGGTGGAGGGTGGCTTCGGCTTCATCCTCATCGCCACCCGGCAGATCGGGAATGCGGGCCCGCAATTCGGATTCCGGCAGAAACTGAATGATCAATCCGCCGGCGCGCCACTGTTCGACAGGCTTTCCGTCGATGCCGCGCTCGACGAGCTTGGCAACACTCAGCCTGAGATCGGTCGGAATCTGTTCCGACTGGCGGAAATAGGTCGTGGCAATTTCTTCCAGTGTCGAGCCGTCCAGCGCGACAATGCCCTGATAACGCTGGGTATAGGCTCCCTGATCCACCGTGAAGGCAAGCGTGCCTTGTCCAAGCAGTTCCTCAGGTTTGGTCTTGCGGGCGGCAACCGCCTCCTTCAAACGCTCTTCGTCAAAACGCGCATAAGCACGCACCGAACGCGGCGTGCGGAAATCGACCACCAGCATATCCACAGGACCGTCGGACTGCGTCTGGAAGATAAACTTGCCTTCGAATTTGAGCGAAGTGCCAAGCAATACGGTCAGCACCGTCGCTTCCGCCAGCAGGCGGGCCACTTCTTCCGGGTAGTTATGGCGTTTCAGGATACCGTCGATACTGGCGCCGAGCTGAACCGCGCGACCACGCACGTCGAGCCCTTCCACCTGAAAGGGCACAACCGCATCATCGCCTGCGAAGCCGAAATCTCCCAGATTGACCTGAATGGTTTCGACTTCGGTATGCTCGTTGCTGGTCTTGTCAGCCAAATTATGCTCCTTGCAGGCACCAGGCCAGAATGGCTTTCTGGGCATGGAGCCTGTTTTCTGCTTCATCGAACACGACCGATTGTGGTCCGTCGATCACTTCGTCCGTCACTTCCTCGCCGCGATGGGCGGGCAGGCAGTGCATGAAAAGCGCCTTTGGATCAGCTTTTGCCATCAGTCGCGCATTGACCTGATAGGGCATGAAAACGTTGTGGCCGCGAGCATGATCTTCCTGCCCCATCGAAACCCAGGTATCGGTCACGATGCAATCCGCACCCTGCGCCGCCTTTTCCGGATCGATGGTAGACATGATGCTCGCGCCATTGGCTTTCGCCCAATCGACATATTGCGACTTGGGTTCGCTGCCTTCCGGCGTTGCGATATTGACGTTGAAATCAAAACGCGCCGCAGCTTCGACCAGCGAGTGGAGGACATTGTTGCCATCCCCCATCCAGGCAAAGGTCTTGCCTTTGATCGGGCCGCGATGTTCCTCATATGTAAGAACGTCGGCCATGATTTGACAAGGGTGCGTGTCGTCCGTCAGGGCGTTGATGACCGGAACGGTCGCGTATTCGGCAAGTTCCAGCATCCGGTCATGGGATGTTGTGCGGATCATGATCGCATCGACATAGCGCGACAGGACCTTGGCCGTGTCGGCAATGGTTTCGCTGCGCCCGAGCTGCATTTCCGAGCCGGTCAGCATGATTGTCTCGCCACCGAGCTGACGCATGCCGACATCGAAGGACACCCGCGTGCGGGTGGACGGCTTTTCGAAGATCATCGCCAGCACTTTGCCTGCGAATGGCCTTTCTATTTCTCCTGCCTTGAGGCGCGCCTTGCGCGCCTTGGCGTCTTCCATGATCGCACGAAGCTCCGAGGCTGGCACAGCGGAGAGGTCGATAAAGTGTTTGATCCCGTTATCGTTAGCCATGATATCACGCTGTCTTACTGGTCGGATTTGCAGTTGCGAGCCGTTCGACCGCTGCTTCGATGCGCTTCAGCGCTTCGCGGGCCTCTTCTGGCGTCGTGATCAGCGGCGGAAGCAGACGAACCACATTGTCGCCAGCCCCAACGCTCAAGAAATGCTCATCACGAAGAGCCTGAATGAGACTGGTATTCGGCACAACGCACTTGATACCGATCAGCAGGCCACGACCACGGACTTCCGAAACAACGTCGGGGTAACGGTCAATGATGGAGGCGAGGCCCTGTTTCATGACCAGAGCGGTAGCCTGGACATTTTCAAGGAAGCCACCGGCCAGAACAACGTCAAGAACCGCATTGCCCACAGCCATGGCCAGCGGATTACCGCCATAGGTCGTGCCGTGAACACCAGCCGTCATGCCTTTGGCAGCTTCGGCAGTTGCGAGGCAGGCGCCCATCGGGAAGCCGCCGCCGATGCCCTTGGCGACCGCCATGATGTCAGGCTTGATGCCGGCCCATTCATGCGCGAACAGCTTGCCGGTGCGGCCAACGCCGGTCTGCACTTCATCGAGGATCAGCAGAAGACCTTTTTCGTCGCAGATATTACGCAGCATGCGCATGAATTCTTCGGGGAAACCGCGCAAACCGCCTTCGCCCTGCACGGGTTCAAGCAGGATGCCAGCGGTCTCATCGGTGATGGCTGCGCGCAATGCCGCCTCGTCACCGAACGGCACCTGATCGAAACCATCGACCTTTGGCCCAAAACCTTCGAGATATTTGGCCTGGCCGCCAGCGGCGATCGTGGCCAGCGTGCGGCCATGGAAGGCGCCTTCAAACGTCACAATGCGGAAGCGTTCCGGATGGCCATTTACATAATGATAGCGGCGCGCGGTCTTGATCGCGCACTCAAGTGCTTCAGCGCCGGAATTGGTGAAAAAGACCTTGTCGGCGAAAGTGCTCTCGACAAGACGCCGCCCCAGCTTTTCCTGCGCCGGAATTTCGTAAACGTTGGACAAATGCCAGAGCTTTTCAGCCTGCGTCTTCAGCGTTTCCACCAGATGCGGATGCGAATGACCAAGCGAGTTCACAGCAATGCCAGCCGCGAAATCGAGATAGCGTTCGCCGCTTTCAGTAATAAGCCAGATGCCCTCACCTCGCTCGAAGCGCAGAGCCGCACGATTATAGGTGTCGTAAAGCGGTTGCACGGTCGTAGCGTCGGTCATAGCGTCAGGCCTCCAAAGCCTATATTAGCAGCTTGCCCGGCTGTACCGGCAAAGCTGTGTTTTCCCATTAACAGTCCCAAGGCGCCCGAAACGGTTCCCGCCTTTCGACGAGCGCCCAACACCCCATTCCAAACCCTCACGAAATGCGATGAGACATGAGAGGAATGGGTCCGCTGACTTATGCTTCTCGCACGAGCCTTCGGCAGAAATAAAAAACCGCCCTCGGGGCGGCATATTTATCTCGCGCGTATATTGGCGTTCATAGAAAAAATGTCAATCAAAGCGCGCGAGGTTTGAAGGCCATCTTTCAGCATGAGTTCATGCATTTTCGCACTCTTGTAACCCACGGGGGGCGAAGGTGGCTTTACGCGGACACCGACACCATATAGAGAATGACCTTTCCTCGACTGAGACAGCCAGACGACGCGCTCGTTAGTCCGCGATGTTCCATCCTGAAACAATCCGGGTTTTCAGTTCAGAAGCAATTGCGTGCAAAATTTCGGGCGGATCAAATAAAAACCGTCTTTGGCACCCAAGTTGGGGAAAACCGTAAAAATGGAATCCGCCTGACAAGGCTATCCCTTGTCATGGAGTCGTTGGATATTGTAGTTTCTTTTTAGAGATTAAAGCTACATTTCGTGCGGCGGACCTAGTCACCCGGATAGATATGGTGTTTTTGCTCGGAGCAATCCGAGAACACTGCCGGATTCCGGATAACGAAAATGATTGGAGCCCAGGGCGATGAACTGGACAGACGAACGCGTCGAACTACTGAAGAAACTGTGGAGCGAGGGTTTGAGCGCAAGCCAGATCGCAGCGCAGCTTGGCGGCGTCAGCCGTAATGCAGTGATCGGCAAAGTGCACCGTTTGAAGCTTTCGGGTCGTGGCAAGACCACGACCGCTGCTCCGCGCAGCAAGAAAGTCAATACGGTTGCCGCAGCGCCACGTCCTGCAGCACAGCATTCAACCGGCGTGCATACGACGACGATGCGCACCGCCACAGTCACCAAGACGGTCGGCGCCACCGCCCTCCAGGTGGACTACGCCGTAGACGTCGTGGCGGAGACCGTGGTCAAGCCCGCTTCTGACGTGGTTGTGCCTATTTCACGCCGTCTTTCGCTATTGCAGTTGAGCGAACGCACCTGCAAGTGGCCGATCGGTGATCCGCTGAACGAAGATTTCCATTTCTGCGGCCATGAATCCGGTGAATCGAGCCCATATTGCAGCTACCATTCGCGTCTGGCCTTCCAGCCGACGGCAGAGCGTCGCCGGGCTCGATAATCTAAGGGAATAGGTGAGTAAGGGAATAAGGGAGTATGTCGAACATGTTCGGCAGCTCCCTTTTTCTATTCCCGCACAGGACCTGAAACAAAAAACGGCATATGTGCGCAAAAGGGCGACTTTCGGGTACGGGCGCACAGATCAATTTGCCGCCACACCGGCCACTTTTGGGAACAGGTTCATCCATCCATATTCCCTTACTCCCCTATTCCCCTACTCCCTTCCTCATAGACCTTCAGCGTGCGATCAGCGATCCCGCTCCAGCTATAATCCCGTGCAATCCAGTCGATCATTTCCTGCGACTGCTCGCTGGTTGGAGGTGTATCGATTTTCTGCCGCAGCGCGCTCGCCAAAGCATCGATATCGCCCAGTGGAAAGTAGCTGTCCTTCGAAAGCCCCACTTCGACATTCGCAGTGATATCGCTTGCAAGTACGTTCAAGCCGTATCCCATCGCTTCGAGAAGCGCGATCGGCATGCCCTCATGGCTGGAAGGCAATACGAACAATGCCGCCTGACTGAACAATGCCGAGAGCTCGTCCCCCTGCAGCGCGCCCGTCAGCACGACGCCCGGCACAGTTTCAGCTCTTGCGCGAACAGTCGCGGCATATTCAGCCGTATATTCCGCTGATCCGATCAGCGCCAGTTTGAGAGAGGGATCGGAAAGCTTCGCGAAGGCCTCGATGAGATCAAGCTGACGTTTTTCCGGAACGATCCTCGCCACAAGAGCAATGTAGCGTTTCGGAGTGAGGCCGTGTTTTTCCAGCCACGTCGTGTCGGTACAGGCTGGCCGAAGCGTGACACCATTGGGGATAAAGGTGATCGGCACGTGATAATGCTGCCGCATGGTTTTTGCGATATCGTTGGACACTGCGATCCGCGCAGTTGCAAAGCGCATGCCGCACCATTCGCCAAGCTTCAGCATTGCGCGCGCAAGCCGTCCCCACTTCTGACGATTATAATCAAAGCCGTGATGCGTGACGACCGTACGCAGTCCGAACAGACGTGCCAGCGGAGCGGCAAGAGCCGGGCCGATCGCATGAATATGCAGGACATCCGGACGTGAGAAACTTGCCCTCAGCACGCCCAGGACCGTGTGCACAATTGCCTCGAACTTCATGGAGGTTGGCGCCCAGCCTGGCGTCACCTGTACCCCCTCCCAGACATAGGGCTGCTTCTTTTCAAGATAAGGACGGCGTCCGATGACCTCGACATCCCAGCCTTTCGTCACATAAAGCCGGGCGAGCTCTTCGACATGCTTTTCCACACCTCCCTGCACATTCGGAACGCCGCGAAGTCCCAGCATCATGACGCGAGGCCGCTTGTCGTTTCGAACCATCAAAGTGCTCCCAGCTCGGCATAAAGCTCCAGCGTGCGGTTTCTGTATGCCTGTGGCGAGAATTCATTGCCCGCCCAGAGGCGGCCTGCCCCTCCCATCTTGCGCCGCGCCTGCGGAGCCAACAGCGCAAAAGCGCTCAGGACGCGGGCGAGATCGTCAATATCGCCCGTACGCGAAACCATCCCGGTCTCGCCTTCGATAATCATTTCGGGAATTCCGCCAATGTCCGCGCCGATCACCGGCACACCAAGTGCATAGGCCTCCAGAATACTGATGGGGGCGTTCTCATACCATTCAGACGGCAGAACAAGCGCTTTCGCCTCGCCGATCAGCCGATGCAGCCGTTCGCCTGAGACATAGCCTGAAAAGGTGACATCGCCACCCGTCTCGGTCGCAAGTGCCTTCAATGATTGTTCTTCCGGCCCCGTGCCAGCAATGACAAGTTTCTGTCCGGCAAGAGCCGCCGCGCGAATGAGCGTACCGATCCCCTTTTCCGGCGCCAGCCGCCCGACATAGGCGAAATAATCGCCCTCATCCGTATAGGGTTTCAGATCGTCCGTATGGGCGAAATTGGGAATGTAGACCAGTTTCTCTTCCGGCCAGCCCCATTCGGCAAGCTTCGCAATATAGAAGCGGCTTGGCACGACGATGCGGTCAAGCGTGTTGCGGTAAAGGCCGAGCATGCGATGAATTGCCGTCTCAACGAGCACCAGACCGCTTAACGCCGTGGAATCCTTGATGCATTTGTGAAGCGCCACATTATAGATGCGCCCGCCCTTGCAGCGCTCGCATATCTGGTTGTGTGACAGCATCTTATAGGCCGGACAGGCAAGTTTCAGGTCGTGGGCCGTCATGACTGTCGGAATTCCAGCGTCTTTCAGAACCGGAAAAATCGACGGCGATAGATGATGATAGATATTATGTGCATGGGCGACATTGGGGCGAAAGTGCTCGATCAGCGCCTTGATCCGGTCCCGCGCCTCCCATGAATAGATGATCTTGCCCGCCTGCACGACTTTGGTCAGCGGGCTGCTTTCCCGTCCATACTCTATTTCGGACACGAAATAGGACGACCAGTCGGACGCAAAATTATCTGGATGCTGCATGGCAAAGGGTGCGGTTTGCCAGCCGATTTCGGAAAAGAGCTTGATGTGATCGAGAAAAACTGTTTCGGCACCACCGCGCCGATAAAAGTAATTGTTGATCGCCAGCAGGCGATGTTCCCTGTCATTTACATGCGTCAAGCAGCACCTCGTTGTACGCCAAGGCGCGCCAGCGCCTCGCGAACGGAAAGAACAGCCGCTCCGCTCTTCGCCGCATGGGATACGAGGCGTTCAAAGGTCTCAGGCCTGCACCCGAATTCAGTCGGCGTATCGCTGATATCATGCGTATAAAAGACGAGCCAGCCAGGATTGGCACTAAGATCATCGATCCAGCGGGTCTGGCGCGCAGCCCCGTCGTCTGGCTGTCTTATTTCCACTGCCTGCAAAAAGGCAAGATCAATCATGCCGCGATTGATGCGATTGCCGCCGCCGCGACAAGTCGCGAAACGGTCGGCAAAAAGCCGTCGCGACATGACGGACGAAGCGCAATAGGGATAGGCAAAGCTGCGCTGTTCGATGCGATCAGGCTCGAACGCATCGAGATAGGCCGTGTTGCGGTCAAGGTCAGCCGCTATTTCCTGCGCACTGACGTAAGGCACATTGAGGTGGCTATAGGTATGGCAGCCCAGTTCATGCCCACGCTCGACCAGCTTCCGGCAGCCCTCCTGCGTAATCAGGTTTCTCTTGGTTTCTTTCGTGCCAACCAAATTCCCTGCGATATAGAATGTTCCGCGAACCCCATACTTCTCCAGAATGGCAGCCCCGGTGCATTGCGCCGTATCAGGCACATCGTCAAACGTAAAAGTAATGATCCGTTCATTCTCCGGCAGGCAGCACGGCCGCAATGGAAAGCGACGGCTGATACTATCGTTCAGCCGTGTGACATACCATTCCAGGCGACTGCGCGCCCTTTCAAGACCGTTCATGTCCGCCACTGCACTGCCTTCCCCAAAGCTATCTCAGAGCCTGTTCAAAATCGCCATCCCGGCCTGCAAACGGCGCTTTTTAATTCAGACTCTCAGACAAGCCTTGCCTTAGCCTGCAAACGCAATCCGAAGATGGCAACCATGATACAGAACCAAACTGCCCCACCGTTCTGAAAGAACGTACTTTCCATACAAGACATATATAATCCATAAAGCCAAAGCCGAATGTACAGGAGCGTTAATATAGGATTGTTATCTGTTCTTTCCGCTTCCTTAATATAGCGAAGGGGCAGGATCATTATCCAGAAAAGTGTCAAAACCAGACCGATAATACCGGCATTGATCATCATATCGAGAAACGAATTATGCGCATTGAAAGCGGCGACAGCCCAGCTTGCGCCACCGCCGCCTGCATAGACCATTTCAGGCGTCTTCCAAAACGAGTCCAGACCATAGCCGAAAATCGGTTTGGCCGAGATCGCAGAGAATGCAAGTTTCCAGATATCTGACCGATTGGTGAAGCTGGCGTCAACTCCCAAGTTTTGGACAAGCTCGCGCAGTGGATCGAATACAGCGGCCCCGACGGCAATAATATTAAAGGCCGCGATCCCGCCAATCGCGATGAAAACACGCGTCCATTTCAGCCGTACAAACATCTGCGACATCAGGACGATAAAGGGCAGCATCGCCGTCGACGTCTTGCCGCCCGTATGCAGAACAAAGACCACACAAAGCGCAACAATCAGCAATCCGGTTTTCGGCAAACCGGTTTTCCAGACGTAAAGCCCGAAAAAACTCAGCAGAACCAGAGAGGCAGCGGCAGCATTCTTGTGCGGATAGTGACCACGCCATGCACCGGCCAGCATGGGCTCAATGACTTCGGTAGCCTGATGAATGGCACGTTGCGGCAAAAAGATTACGCCGAAATAGGCCAATGCCAGCGTTATCAGCGAGCCGATTGCCAACAACCGCGCCAGCTGGCGTTCAGACTGCGGCAGCAGCAGAAAGATGCTTGCATTTAACGCAGTCAGAACAGACAAAACCACTTTTTTGCCTGCGATCAGGGGATGAGCAGACGGCAAGGCTGTCACGAAGAGCCAGAAGAAAACCAGACCGATCAAAACGCGCGGTTGCAAGACGGCATCGCGCATCGAGCTGCTAAGCGCACAAACCAGAAAGCCGCCCGTGAGAAACAAGGTGACCAACTGATTGAGCGAACTGGATTCAGCGGCTTTAGCCGACACCCCGGTCACGGCGCCAAGATCAGGATAGGGATTCGTCCCGACCCAGATAAACAGGAACATACAAAGAAAAAAAGCGGCCCCAATAGCCGACGAGACCTGTGGCCGGATCCCTTCACGGTAATGTACCGACAGTTCAGCCAAGTCAGACCAGACCCTCACGGTTTCGGCGCCATGCACCAAGATAGCTCAGACCCAATACAAGAACCACCCCGAGGCCCATTCCAGCAATGCCGCCAGCGGCACCCAGCACCACCGTCTTGGGCGGCCAGCTGCGGCCTATTGGCGGAATTGCCGTCGAAATAATGCGGATATTGGTCGCATCGAGCTGCTGGCGCTGGCTTGTCTCCGAAGAGCGGGTGAGGAATGTGTTGTAGATCGAAACTTTCGCGGCCATGTCCCGTTCGAGGTCCGAAAGCTGGACCTGGGCATCATTGTCGAGTGCGACAGCCGAACGTGCGGAAGCTGCCTGCGCATTGAGCGCAGCAACGACCGCATTCGCCTGATCAAGATCGACCTTCGCCGATTGCAGGATACGTGCCCGTTCCTGCATCATCTGCTGTTCCAGACCTGCAAGCTGGCGTTCCGTATTTATAAGTTCCGGGTAACGTGGCCCATAAGTCATGGCGAGAGCGTCGTAACGCTGTTTCAGCGACGCATATTGGCCGCGCAGGTTCGTCATCGTGGGCGACTGCAATGTGCTTGCCGGACTGACGGCGCTGCCGGTGTCCCTGGTCAATTCCTCGTAGCGCGTGCTGGCGTCAGCAACTCGCGCCTTGGCATCGACCAGCTTGGAGTTGATCTGCGTCATCGACTGGGTGCTGACGAGTTCCCCTCCTGCCGTCTGCAGACCATGCGCCCTGCGAAACGCCGCGACTTTCTCTTCCGCTTCCGTCGCGGCCTTCTGCAAGGTGGCCAGACGTTCGGACAGGGCGGTGGCGGCCCGCCCAGCTCCGTCGGCATCCGCTTGGGCAACCTCTTCCTGAAAGGCATTCGCGAGGGAATCGGCAACCCTTACCGATTTTTCCGGACTGTCCGTCCAAACCGCAATCGTAACCAGATAGGAACGCTCGGGCCGCGTAACGTTGATGCGTTGCGACAGCGCGCGCACTGCGGTCAGCGTGTCGTCTTTCGGGCCTGCCGGTTTGCTGAGGCCAAGCATGGCTCGAAGATCGAAAGCTGGCGGCGGAGGAACAAACTCGGCATCGTCGTTCAGTTTCAAATCTGTCACGACCCGCCGGAGCACATTGCCGGAAGTCAGGATGCGCATCTTGCTTTCGATGTCGAGAATCTGACTATCCGCCTGCAAACTTTGAGCATAGACATCGTTCGGCAGCAATTGAAGACCGGAGGGCGGCACCAGCAAATCCGTGTAGGCGGTATATCGCGGCTTTGCCGTCATGCCATAGGCAAGCCCGGCCAGCCCGCCTATGACGGCGAGCAAAGCTATCGAAATCCACCTTGCACGCAGCCAGGCGAGCGCCTGGAAAAGATCGACTTCAGGCAACATCAATCCTTTGCTTGCGGGCGCGACCGTTTCCTCTTCGCGGACGACATATGTTTGGTGCCTGACTGCGCGCGGCCGGTTATCGGCAGACACCAGCTCTTCACTGGCAGTCTCCGTTATCCGTGCTTTGGAAGCGAGATCGCGCAAGGTATACATTAGTTACCCCTAAAATTCAGTCAGAAGCGCAAACTTGGCGCTACTGTTTCCTTAGACTTAAAGATTAAAAAATTCGGTTAATGAAAGGCAATCACACTTGAGAGTGTCGCTAAAATGCAAATGGCGGTCAATTACTCCTTCGGTTTCTGAAAAATTTTCGTCAGCATGCTTGGCACCTGGAGTTTTTCGGGATTAAGAGAAAATGAAACATATGTCTCGCCACCAAAAATACGCGAAACGATCCGATTCCCTACTTGCCTGTCTCTTGAAATTCCGAGCGTCATTCTCCCAAAAGCACGCCTGGCAGGAGCGCCCCGAAAATTCGGTATGAAATATTGAAACGCCATTGGTCGACATTCCTGTCCTACGCAGCTTCCAGCGGGAGCCTTTTTGCAGCAAATATCGCACAGCTTTTTACATTTGCCATTCTGGCGCGGTATCTCGGTTCGCATGAATTCGGTTTGTTTGTGACGGTGATGGCCGTTACCAGCATCGCCACCTTCATCTGCGGCCTGGGCGGAGCAGAATGCCTCGTGCGCCGCGTGGCACAAGATCGGGCGATCTATCCGGCAATGCTGGGGCACAATCTCATTCTTATCGGAATAACCGGTATTGTCCTCGTTGCTGCCGGCATGCTGATATTACCGTTCTGGTTGAGCGGCTCTCCGGAGTTTACGGGAAATCTGGTCGGGCTTTTCCTGCTGCTCGTCACCAATATCGTTCTGGTGCGCCTTATCCTGCTCGTCGAGCAGATCTATATCGCGCATACCGATTTCGTGTCCGCCAATCTTTCCGTCGTCGGGTTTGCCATCGCCCGCACGATCGCGGCAGCGATTGCCTGTCTTCTGTTCGGCGTCTCCACCGTTGTCGGATGGGCCTACTGGCAATTTGCAGTCCATGTCCTGGTCGCAGTCGTCTATGGCTTGTTCCTGCGCAGGCTCGGGCGGCCGCAATATACAATCGTCCGCGATGAACTTCGGCTCGGCGTGATGTTCGCGTCGCAGTTCATTTTCAGGGCAGTGCGCCAGAATGCCGACCTTCTGCTTCTCGGCACGTTGATGCCGCCCAGCATCGTCGGCAGCTATGGCGTCACCCGCCGCATCATCGACAGCAGTACCTTGACTATCGAGGCGATGAATCGCCTTGTCTATCCTCATCTGGCGCGTGCGAGCGCAAACGGCATCCATCATGCCCTGCCGATCACTATGCGCCTGCTTGGCGCCGCATTTGCCATCGGCATATTAACGTCGCTGGCCGTGTTTATCATTGCACCCTACCTGCCATATCTGTTTGGCAGCGAGTATGACACGCTGGTTTCCTTCTGCCGCACGCTTTGCTGGGTCACCGTGTTTGTTGCCCTGTGGTCGATTGCGGTCGATCTTCTGGGTGCTTCCAGCCAGCACAGCTATCGCACAGCTGTCCTCAACACAGGCAACATTCTCGGCGCCCCGCTGCTGGCGCTGGCAACGTGGTACGCGCCCGTCACGGGAACTTTCGCGGCCATTTACGCAATTGAAATCAGTATTGTGCTGGCATCATGGGGATGCGTTGTCTACCTTGTTCGCCGGAGTCGTGACGCAGAAGCGAAGAAAGCGGTTTCAACAGTGGGGGCTTAGATGGCGGACATCTCGATCTCGGCAAACGACGTCAAGTCGCGGCGCGTTCGCGCGATGAAGACTGATGATATCCCCGCTATTCGCACGCTCTTCCAGCAAGTTTTTCGTCCGCATTCAAAGTCGTGCCACGAGACTTTCGATCCGTATTTTCAAAAGTTCTTTTTTGAAAACCCTTATTACGACCCGGCGATTGGCAGCGTGGTCCATGAAAACGAGCACGGTGAGATCGATAGCGCCATCTCGGTCCTGCCTATCCCCTACAGGGTCAACGACCAATCGATCATGGGGCGATTGCTTTGCGCTTTCATGATGAAGCCGGAAATGTCGCCACGCGGCGCCGCCGAATTGACACTCACCTTGCGTCCGAGCGAGAAAATCCTCAACTTCACCGACAGCGCCGCCCCCGTGAGCCTCAAGCACTCCGAAGCGATCGGCGGGATAACACTCGGCACACACGGGCTCGGATGGACACGTGTATTCCGAGCGGCCAGCTATGTGGCCAATTACGTTGCCGAACGGCGTCCAATTCTCGGCGGATGGGCAACCAGTTTAGTGGGCAGAATGCTCAACCCCCTCTTTCCAATTCCCGCGATCAAGAAAACAGCCAAATCCCGGGCAGATGTGAGGGAAATTGCGCAAGAAGAAGCCGTATCTCTCGTTCCCGGTTACCTGCAGAGCTATTTGGCGCATCCAGCCTGGACAGAAAGCGACGTCAACTGGCTCTTCCGGATGGCTTCAGACAATCATGCTGCCGGTGCCTTGCGGTTCTGCGCGATCAACGACCGCACCGGAAGCCCGGGCGGCTTCTTTTGTTACTATACGCGCCCCAATGGCATCGCAGAAGTTCTGAACATCATCACAAAAGCGGGAATGGAAAAACATGCCGTCGATGCGATGCTGATCCACCTGCAGGATGAAGGGCATATCGCGGCACAAGGAAGGGTTGATCCGCGTTATCTCAATGCGCTTTCGCAGCAGTCGATCATGTTCTTTCGCCTGAAAGCCAATGTCTGCGTTGCGACGGCAAACGTGGAAATGCTGAACGCAATTCAGCGCGGTGATATCTTTATTGGCGGTCTTGCGGGTGAAAGCTGGAGCAGGTTGTCGACCGATTTCTATTGAACGGCGAGCTTCCTTTCCAAAAGAAAGAAAGTAGTCGGCCCCGCCTTGCCTGCACCATTATCCAACCGGAATGCAATCGGGCCAGACCCGGCGGCTATTTTTTCGTGAACCTTGCCGTCAAGGCCAACAGGCGACAGTGCCCATGAAACCGTGTTTCCTGCCAGATTCACATCCACGCGATTGCGCAGCAAAGTAACCGGCAGACGCCCCCAATCCTCAATAATCTTCTGCGCCTTGTCACGGAAACGCATATCGGAATTGCGCGCATCGCTGGCGAAAATTACAAGCAGCTTTTCGCTGTCCTTCAGCCCTTTTCCATCAATTGCCGAAACTGCAAACAGCCCCCTCGCCTCTGCATTGCCGAGGGATAGGTCCTTCAAGGTCACGTGATCTCTCAGCTCGGCAAAGGCAATGGCCTCGGTCTCAGGCGTAACAACCTGCATGCGCTGTTTGTTTCGGTCGAGCATGACCTGGCCTGTGAGGCTTTCAAACAAGCCTTGCGACGGATCAGTGGCGTTATCGTGCGGCAGCAGTTCTGCCGCTTTCAAGCGCTGCAACACATTGTCGAGCGATACACTCCGATAGTCGACCGCAACCGATTTTTGCAGGCCCTGCGGCCAAGCCAGCCCTTTCGCTGCAAGACCTATTCCACCGACAAGCGCCAATGGTTTCAGTCGCGCCGGTTCCCGGAACTCGAGCGATTCACCAAGACTCGCCTCTCCCTGCATCAGAAACGGTACATTAAAAGGTGCCGTTTCGACGTCGCCCCTGCGAAACAGCAGCGACGCCAGTGTTTCCCCGGCACGAGCAACGGGATCCGCAGCGAAAGTATAGGGTACGATGCGTTGGCGGAACGGGGCCGCCTCATCGAAAGCAAGCGTCAGCGGCCCTTGACCGTGGCGGCAAATACTATCCCAGCCCTGCAAGGCGGCATAGGTCGGCATCACTATTCCAGCTTCGTACCGATAACGGTTCCAGAACAGGTGCTCGTATTCTGTCGCGAGGAAAGGCCGCCCGAGCCAACGTCCGGCAGCGATTTCGCCGACGTAGGACGCAGCGTCGGCAATCGAACTCGTATCCTTGATTTCGGTACCCGGATCAAGCGTTCCGATCCAGTCATGATAGGTATTGGCAACGACCGCTTGCTGGTTCTGTCGCGAAAGAGCCGTTTGCACCGTGAACCAGTTGTTATAGGGAGCGACGAGGCCGCGATAACCAAGATCGCGCAGCGCCTGCTCCAGACGCCGGGTCAACAAACGCTCTCTCTCAACGAGAAAAGCCTGAAAATCCCGGAGCCGTCCGCCACCTCCGCTCCGGCTTTCCGGCAAGCGGATGGTTTGCTGCTCCAGATTTTCGCCGGCTGCCAAGCCGCCCCAGGCTCGTGACAAGGCACGGGTATCCGCATATCGCTTTTTCAGAAATGCATTGAATGCCGGACGATAGCCGGTCCAGAATGTTGTCCCGTCACCGGGCTCGTGGACAAAGCTCGTAAACTCGATGCCATTTTCGTTGAACGGAATGATCAGCGCCAGCGCAGGGTCTTGCAAAGGTGCAAGTCCCGTATACGGATTGACCGTGGCATAGACTTCTTTCTGAAAACGCAGCCAGTGATCGAATGCCGCATCGTCGACATAAATCCGGCGTTTCAGATTGCCGTCCGGTCCCCATCGATCAGTGTCCTTGCCGCCCAAAGCGCCGCTTTCGGAAGTAAGCCCGTCGATAATCCAGTAGATACCTTCGCGCTTGAGCGCCGCCATCAGATAGCGCATCCGGTCAAGGGCCTCAGGGCGGTAATCAAAATCACGCGCCTGCCCGAGCATCAGATCGGCATCGACGAAGTGAAACCGGGCTATATTGTAACCGTGCAGGCGGAGCTGCCGTACATATCGATCAATAAAAGCGTGATCCACCGCCCGCGACGACGGCGGCCCCCAGGCAATGGACGCACATTGCAACCGCAGCGCCTCGCCCGGCTTGTCAGCATGCGCGAAATGCCCGTCAGCATTTGCGGTCAGGCGATTTTTCTCTTCGATGGGCGCGTTGGTCAGAAATCCCGAAAAATCGAGAGGGCTCCCGGCAGAGATTTCGAGATTGTTTTCTTTGACCGGAAGCCATTCTTCAGCACCGGCACCGGACATTGCGAGGCCAATCAACAAGGCGGATAAGGCCAGTCGCCGCATGTCCATCAGGGTTCCCTTATAACCTTGCTCTCAATCCATTCGGTCGGTTTGCGGCGCGGCTGAAAAAAGCCGAGGGGCAGTGCTGCCGCATGAAATATCCACGCCACCACCGCGTAGACACCAAGTTCGATACTACGCGTTCGGACACACATTGCCACGAACGGAACCGCGACAATGATGCCAGCCACAACAATTGCGGGAAGCCATCCCGGCACAAAAAACAGGGCAGCTATGACGGCCAGCCACCAGATATAAACCGCGCCCCAGAGCCGTAATTCCGGCAGTTCGCGAAACAGGTTTTTTTGATGCGGTTGCCCCAGCGCAGCACGCAACACTTCACCAGTTCCGCGCAGATATTTGCTTTTCCAGCGACGGACCAGAAGTTTGTAGGCGTTCATCGTATAGCCAAAATGCTGCACGAACGGCCGGTCCAGACGATGGAGTTTCCATCCATGGCTGCGCAGGCGAACACCGGCATCAAACTCTTCGTGACCGTGCAGATTGCGATCGGAAAAATAACCGGCCTGCTCAATGGCGCTGCGCCTGTAAAGCCCGCCGCCGTTCATGCGGTCGATATCGCCTGTCCGTGCTTCGGGCGAATGCCGTTTTGAACGGCGCTGAAACTCCAGACTTTCCAAAATCTGGTCCACGACATGGCCGGTCACGCCGCCGACGTCCGGGTGGCTGTCGAGATAAGCAAGGGCGGCGGCAAGAAAATCCGGCTCAATTATCATGTCGCCATCGATCAGGCAGATGAATGGCTGTGTCGAATATTGAAAACCAAGCTGTGGACCAAGGCCGCAACTGGCCTGCGCGGGTGGCTCGATCTGCACGATCCTGATCGGATATGCCCGCGCGATTTCGATGGTGCGGTCGGTCGATCCACTGTCCGCTACGATGACTTCGACTTTTCCGCCGGGCAAAGCCTTCAGGGCGCTCTCGATGGCCGCGGCGATGCGCGCTTCCTCGTTCAAAGTCTTGATGATGATCGAAACAGACATCGTTGTCCTATTTGCGAGAAAGCACGTTCGAAGCAGCACACCAGCCAAGCTGGCATTTCATAGTTTTCTTTGGTTTCAAATCTACTAAACCTTTCAACTACAAAATGAGATTCGACGCGGAGACCGTGAAAGACATTTATGATGACCGTTGATTTTGACATTCGAGTTTATAAAAACACGGAACAGTTATCCAGTGACTGGCCGGATGCCGATGACAAGACGGGTAGCGCATTTTTTGTTTTTCAGTCCAAATCCTTTATCCGGGCATGGGAAGCGAGCTACGGACAGAAATCCGGAACCGAGCTATGCCTGACCGAAGTCCGCCAGACGAACGGAACCCCGCTTCTCTTTCTGCCTCTCTCTATCACGCCCGGCTACGGATCTCGCATCCTTTCATTTATCGATGACGGTGTTAGCGATTATAACGGACCCATTATATTTCCAGCGGCAGCGCAACTTTCGCGGGACGCTGCCGTTCGCATACTTGACGCTGTCATTGCAACGGTTCCCTCTCATGACGTGATTGCGCTTTGCAAAATGTCAGAGCAGGTCGAAGGCATCGCAAACCCTTTGTGGCAGTTGACAAATCTTTCCTCGGAAGCGTCAACCCATGCAATTTCCTTGACTCGTCCAATGGAAGAGATCGAGCAGTCCATACAGGGCATAAGGAACATCAAGAAGCGGGACCGGGCGCTTCAGAAACAGGACGGTTTCCGTTTTTACGTAGCCCAAACGGAAACCCAGCGGCAGTCTCTTCTCGAAACGATGCTACGCCAGAAACAGCGTCGTTTCGAGGAAACTATGGTTCCGGGCTTCGATGCCCATCCTGAAAAGCGACGGTTCTTTGAAGAGGCGACCGAACAGCTTGCGCGACGCGATGCTCTTCATTTTTCGGCACTTGCGGTGGATGAGACGATATTGGCTACGATGTGGAGTGTCGTCCGCAATGGCCATTACTGCGCAATGATTACGACTTTTGAAGACTGTGAATGGAGCAGATACTCGCCCGGCAAGGTGATAATTCTGCATCTTTTGCACATGCTCAAAGCGGACGGCTACCAGTGTTTCGATCTGGGCTTTGGCGATGAACCATGGAAGCAAGGCTTGCGTGACCGGACCGTTCCTATGCGTGACTATATCAGAGCGGTCACGCTTCGCGGGCGTATATCGCTCGCTCTCAACCGGTCGCTGGAACGGATACGCGCCACGGCGCTTTATCAGAAGTTACGTCCTTTGAAATGGCAATTGCTGCGAAAGCTTCGATAGAAATCATGCTGCCCGCTTCGGCAACCGCACCGTGAATGTCGACCCTTCGCCCAACTGCGAGCGAACGACCAGACGTCCGCGATGGCGGGCGAGAATATGTTTGACGATGGCAAGGCCAAGACCTGTGCCCTTTTGCGCCCGGCTGGTTTCCACGTTGATCCGATAGAAGCGTTCCGTGAGGCGGGGCAAATGCTCGGCAGCGATGCCTGGACCAAAATCCTGAACCGATGCGACAACCTCCGGAGAACTGCCGCTATCGTCTTCATCCAGTTTGACAATCACCCGCTTGCCTGCCTGTCCGTATTTGCAGGCATTCTCGACCAGATTCTGGAACACCTGAATAAGCTCGTCACGCGCGCCGGTGACCATCACGGGATGATCCGGCAGTACTCGCTCGATATTGATGTCGAGGCCCGCCGCCAACGGAGTGAGCGTGTCGGCGACATGATTGAGAATGGAAGTCATGTCCACGCATTCACTGACCGCCAGATGCGCCCGCATCTCAAGTCGCGACAGGGACAAAAGATCATCAATCAGGCGCGACATGCGTTCGGCCTGTTTCTGCATGATATCCAGAAAGCGATCGCGGGCAGCCGCATCGTTTCGGGCGGGGCCTTGCAACGTTTCGATGAAGCCGCGGAGCGATGCCAGAGGCGTGCGCAACTCATGGCTTGCATTGGCGATGAAATCCGAACGCATGCGATCGATGCGGCGCGTTTCACTCTGATCCCGAAAAAGCAGGACAAAAAGTTCCGGCCTGCCATCCTTGCCGGGCAAGGCCTTGACCATGGCCTTGAACCAGCGATCAATCGGGACACGCTCGAAATATTCTATGCTTCGCGCTTCGCCGTCAGCGATAACCCCTTGAATAAGGGCGTGCATTTCGGGCGCCCTGAACCGCAGATAAAGCGCTGTTCCGGTTTCCAGTGACTGGAAGGCTTCAAGAGCCGCCGAATTGATGAATAACACCGTGCCACTATAATCAAAGACGATCATAGGATCGGTAAGAAGTTCGGCCAGACGCTCGCCGGACACGCCCGCCATTTCGTTGGGCGCTATGTTTTTCACTGGAATTTCGTCCGGTTCGCTGCCCGCAACTTCGCTCGCAAGCCACACGGCGCCAAGAACAACAAGGGCCAGCAGGCCAGCGCGAAACCAGAACGGGAGATCCAGTGCCAGCACACAAACCGCAAGGACAATGCTGGCGATCACAACGCCCTTGACCCGCAGAAGCGGCTCGAAAATCGACGTCGCGGCTTCTGGTTCTGGATCGGTGCGGTTGCCTGCCTCGCTCATGCTGCTTCCTTCTGCGGTTGTGGCATCGACTTTATCCGGAAATGCTGGAACACCTTTACGCGGCTTCCAAACAGCCCATATCATGCTTTGATATAAACGAAAGGGAATTGCCGTGGGTGACAGTTCGAAGACAGCTAACAAAAAGAAAGACAAAAAAGACGAAGCAAAATCGAGCGACAAGCCAATCAAGCTGAAAATTGACGGAGTGGCGCGCTCGTTTGACATCAATGACCCGAAGCTGCCGAAATGGATCGATGACAATGCGTTGCGGTCAGGCGGGTATCCTTATCCGTCCAAAATGAAGTCGGATGAATATGAAGAAACGCTGGAGCGGCTTCAGATCGAACTCGTCAAGCTTCAATATTGGCTTCAGGATACGGGCGGGCGCGTCATCAGCGTGTTCGAAGGCCGCGACGCTGCCGGCAAGGGCGGCACCATCTTTACGATCCGCGAGTTCATGAACCCCAGAACCGCGCGCAATGTGGCTTTGCCGAAGCCTACCGAAACCGAACAGGGGCAATGGTACTTCCAGCGCTATGTCGCGCATTTTCCAACGGCTGGCGAGTTCGTCACATTTGATCGTTCATGGTACAACCGGGCCGGTGTGGAACGCGTCATGGGTTTCTGCACGCCAGCGCAGCTTGAAACGTTCCTGACCGAAACACCCGATTTCGAGCGCATGATTGTTACGGATGGCATTCATCTTTTCAAATTCTGGCTTGATATCGGCCAGGAAATGCAGCTCAAGCGTTTTCACGAGCGCCGCCACAGCTTGCTCAAGAACTGGAAGTTTTCGCCTATGGACGTGGCAGGCATATCCCGCTGGAACGATTATTCCGACGCATTGCACACCATGCTTGAAAGGACCGATACAGGTTACGCGCCCTGGACGATCATCCGGTCGAATGACAAAAGGCGCGCCAGACTGGCTGCAATCCGGCGCATCCTTTTGACCCTGCCTTATGAAGGAAGAGACCTTCAGGCAATCGGCGCCGAGGATCAATCGATCATCGGACGCGGCTCCACATTTCTCACCTCGTCATTTGCCGAGATATAAAACAGGCTTGGCTGGTGCGGCGTCTTTTCCCACAGATGAGGCACACGCACCAGCTGCCACAGGGCACGCCAGGCCGAGATCGAGATCAACACCCAATATACCGGGATCGAGAACAGGTAGGCATAGCCTCCAAGCTCCGTTGGCTCCATCGTCCTTGCACCCAGAAGATAGAAGCTCAGATAGGCCAGCAGGATGTTCGTCACATCGATCCCCAACAGCCACAGACCGTGTGTCGTCAGGGGCTCGAACAGCATGCTGATCAGCAGGAGAGCGAACATGACGAGCATCAGAGGATGCAGAAGTGCAGAACTGATTATGCCCAAAGAGTAAATCTGATTGATGGTAAATCTGAACCAGCCAAGCTCGCGCCATGTGTCACGCGGCTGGCGCCCGTGGACAAGCCATGTCTGCATCCAGCCCTTGAGCCAGCGTGTCCGCTGCTTGCGCCATACATCATAATTTACCGGCGCGTCTTCGATCGTTCCACGCGTAATGACGCCGATGCGATAGCCGAACCGCGCGAGCCTCACGCCAAGATCGGCATCTTCCGTGACGTTGTAGGCATCCCAGCCGCCAACCTCTTCCAAACAGGATCGCCGAAAATGATTGGAAGTTCCCCCGAGCGGAATGACAAGGCCTTGAGAAGCAAGCCATGGCAGCAGCCCGCGGAAAAGCGCAGCATATTCGAACGCGAACATGCGCGTCAGCAAGTTATGGCGAAAGTTTCCGATTATCAGCGGCGCCTGGACACAGGCCAACCCGTCGCCTTCAGCCTGAAAAGTCTGCCAGGCCTCAAGTAACTGATCAGGATGCGGACGGTCCTCGGCGTCGAAAACGGCAACAATCTCGCCCCGCGCGAATTGCAAGGCGTAATTCAAGGCCTTCGGTTTTGTCTTCGGACCTCCGGACGGCACGAGAACCAGTTCGAAATTGGACGGGAGCTGCTCACAACGTATCGCCGATACTGTATCGAAATCATCCTTCTCGCAGACCAGCTTGATATCGAGTTTGCTGGCGGGCCAGTTCAGCCGCTTCAAGCTCGTGACAAGCTGGCCAACCACATCCTGCTCGCGATACAGCGGAACAAGAACGGAATAAGTCGGCAAGTCGCGTGGCCGGCATTTCTTGATTTCGAGAAACTTCAACCGCTGTCCGGAGACAGCTGCGAACAAGCGGATCATCACGCAACCGAAGAAGAATATAGACAGCGCTACATGGAGCACAAGAAGCGTGGTTCCCGGCCAGTTGAACATGCAGGCGAAGAAAGCGTAGATCGACATGGCGATGACGAATGCCTGCGGCGTATCCAGAACCCGGGCAGCGGAAAGTGACTGCGGCGTCATCTCATAGGCCCGGGCGATCAGATCCTTCTGATGCCGTTGCCGCATGATCTGCTTGAGAAGTGTCGGCGTGCAGATACGTATCCGGTTCTTCAAATGCGGTGCTGCAAGAATATAATCCCGCAGCGCCCTGATGCGATTTTCCGACGGAGCTATATAGAGATGACTGCCCCCATCTGCTCCCAGAACCATGACCTGCCCGACGTCGACGAAAGCCGATGGCTTCTCTTCGCCAGACACGAAAATGCGGGACGGCATAGCTTCGTTTGTGAACTCCACTCCCAGAATATCAGCGATAGCTGCATAAATGACCGATTCTGCGACGTCCCCTCTCTGAACCAGTTCCACACAGAAAGATGTTCCATGGTGAGCAGCCGCGCCATAGGCCCCCAACAACGCATCTCTAGACACACCCCATTGCTCCAATCTGGCTGATATGGCGCTGCATATCTCCAGATCGAACGCAGTCGATACACTACTCATAGTACCCCCGCACTACTGAATATTTATGTTATATTTTATGAATTTGCGTATATACTAATTTTACCGAATACTTAATTAGTTAATTATTTCGGTAAAATTACAATCGGAAAGTAATATGCCCTGAGATATTTGCAACCTTTATTTTCATGGAACCTTGGGTGAATATGCGCACCACCCGATTGTTCAATTAACGCGAAATTATAGAAAAGAGGCCAAAAGCCAGTCATGAAACGCCGCCCTTCCAGACTGCTGATCGCGCTGACATTCGCATGTGGCATTCATGGCGCAGAAGCTTCCGGCGCAGAGGCTTCCGACACCAAGCCGCTGGCTCCCTCGTTCATTAACCAGAAGGAGCGGCTGCCCTCGCCGTCACTGCAAACGCTCAGCCGGTTGAGGCTCATCACCACAGTCGACTTCCCTCCATTCAACATGCTGAGCGACCGGGGACAGCTTTCCGGTTATAATGTCGATCTTGCCAAGGCGCTTTGCCGTCAATTGGGCGTAGACGACATATGCCAGATCGAAGCCGTGCCATGGGATGAGCTGGAGGAACGATTGCTCGGCGGACAGGCAGAAGCCATCATCGCCGGGTGGAAACCGACCGATGCAAACCGCGAACAATTTGCCTTCACGCGGTCCTATATGCGCCTGCCTGCACGATTTGGGACGACCAACGCTGAGGTCTTCAACGGCGATCCGGCGGCAGCCACCAGGGGCAAGGAGGTTGGCGTCATTGCCGGCACAGCGCATGAGCAGTTGCTGAAAAGCTATTTTCCCGAGGCAGTCGCGAAACCTTACGCCGATGCTTCCCTCATGCTCGCCGATCTCAAGGGCGGCAAGATCAGCGTCGTGTTTCACGACGGCATGGCGCTTTCACTGTGGCTGAACGGTCCTGAAGGTCATGCATGCTGCACTTTTGCAGGAGGCCCTTATCTTGCGCCGCAATTTCTTGGCAGCGGCCTCTCCATCGCTGTAGCACAGCAAAATGCGCCTCTCGTGAACGCCTTCAACAATGCCCTTCAAGCCTTGCAGCAGAAGGGCACGCTGACGGAGCTTTACCTGCGCTATTTTCCGAACAGCTTTTACTGATCCGGATATCCGGCCGGCGGACAGTTGAATCCGCCCGCCCCATCGCGTGCCATTTTGACGCAGGAAAAGGTCGCCACTAAACGAGTTTTCAGATATTTTTGAAATTTCCGATATATCGATACTTACAGTAAAAAAGTAAAATTGTTTTTTATCAAATAAATAAAGCGGAAAATGAGTCTTCCATCCGGCGAAAGCACAGACAAATCAGGCTAAGTCGCGCCGCTTTTAGCACAAAAGACCCAATAAATACATCTATTTATTTTGACTTGAACAATTCCGCCTTCGATCAATAATCAAAGTGAGGGAGAAGGAGGATATATACAATGTTCGATGGCGTACCTGCTCAATGGCACAAGACTCCGGAGCAAACAAAACGCTCGCCGAATGAAGCCGCCTATGTGTTTCTCGGCATCATGCTCGCTGCACTCAGCGTGCCAGCGACATTCCTGGGCTGGGCAATCGTTCAAAGTATCGCATCGCTTTTCTAGAGCATTTCCGAGCCAAAAGCGTACACATAGGATGCAAAAAAAGCCCCGCCTTTCGACGGGGCTTTTGTTTGCAGTTTGAAGCGGGCTAGATCTGACTATCAGCCTGCCCGCTTGGGTTGATCGTCTCGTTCACATCCTCGTCCTCCGGCCTTTTCGGAGGCTTGCGTGCTATCAGGCTATAGAACATCGGAATGAAGAAGGTCGCGATGAACGTTGCTGCCAACATGCCGCCGATAACGCCTGTACCGATCGAGTGACGGCTTGCCGAACCGGCACCCGTGCTGATGGCCAGCGGCACCACGCCGAGAATGAAGGCCAGCGACGTCATCACGATCGGACGGAAGCGCAAGCGGGCCGCCGACGCTGCCGCCTCAATGGCGGATTTGCCGGTCTCTCGCTCAAGCACCGCGAATTCCACGATCAGAATCGCGTTCTTGGCCGCCAGACCTATGAGTGTCACCAGACCGATCTGGAAATACACGTCATTGGTCAATCCGCGCAGATCGGTCGCCAGCAATGCGCCGAAGATTGCAAACGGCACTGCCGTGATGACGGCGAGCGGCAGGCTCCAGCGTTCATACTGCGCGGCAAGGATCAGGAACACCATCACGAGACCGAAGATCATGGCCTGCGTGCCTGTGCCGCTGGTCGTCACTTCCTGATAGGCCGAGCCGGTCCATGCAATCTGGTAGCCTTGCGGGAGAACTTCCGCAGCCACTTCCTGCATTGCCTTGATCGCATCGCCGGAAGTGAAGCCCGGCGCCGGATTGCCAGTGACCTTGGCCGCGTTGAAGGCGTTGAAGCGTTCAAGCTGATCGGGACCGACAATGCGCTTGACGGTCACAAGAGCATCAAGCGGAATCATGCTGCCGGAGTTGGCCCGCACGAAGACATGCTTGAGGTCGCTCGGATCGCGGCGGAATTCGGCTTCCGACTGGAGGTTGACCTGATAGTTGCGGCCAAACAGCGTGAAGTCGTTGACGTAGAGACTGCCGAACGTCGCCTGCATCGCGGTGAACACAGAGTTGATCGGCACACCCATGGCCTTCGCCTTCTCGCGATCGAGCTGGATGTCATATTGCGGGACATTCGGATCGAACGTGGTACGCACGCCCTGCAATTCCGGTCTCTTGGCCGCAGCGTCGGTAATGAGCTTGGTGGCTCGCGTCAGCGAATCCACACCGCCGCCCGTACGGTCCTGAACATAGAGCTCAAAGCCGCCGGTGGTGCTGAGGCCCATGATGGGCGGCGGGTTGAACGCCAGAACAAGTCCGTCCTTGATGCCCGCATTCATCCCCATGATGGCACCGGGCAGATTGCGCGCGTCGGTTTCTGGCGTCGTGCGTTCCTTCCAGTCCTTGAGCATGATGAACATCGTGCCCGCACTGGTTTTCAGGCCGCCCGACAAAAGATCGAAACCGGATACCGCGAAGACGCTTTCCACCGCCGGGCTTTTCCGGATGTTCTCACTCGCCTGATCGAGAACCGCCGTCGTGCGCTCCAGGGAGGCCGCAGGAGGAAGCACGGCAACGCTGAACAGGAAGCCCTGATCTTCATCCGGCAACAGCGATCCCGGCACCCTTTCAAAAAGATAATAGGTAGCGCCAAGAAGGCCCGCAAAAATGATCAGGCCGATGGCAGCACGCTTCAAAAAGAAGCGAACGCCGCTGGAGTAACCGTCTGTCACCCGCTCGAAGAAACGGTTGAAGATGCGGAACGGCAGCATCGGCTCATGATGCCCCGGTTTCAGGATGAGCGCGCAAAGTGCCGGTGTCAGTGTCAGAGCCACGAGGCCCGACAGCGTCACCGAAATCGCGATGGTCACCGCGAACTGCTTGTACATTTCGCCAACCAGACCGCCCATGAAGGCGACCGGAATGAACACCGCACACAGCACCAGAACAATCGCAACCACCGGCCCCGTCACTTCGCCCATGGCCTTGATGGCAGCCTTGCGCGGCGACAGTTTTTCGGTCGTCATGATACGTTCGACGTTTTCCAGAACCACGATAGCGTCGTCGACCACGATGCCGATTGCCAGCACCAGACCGAAGAGCGTCAGGAGGTTGATGGAGAAGCCCAGCACATACATGCCCGCGAAAGTACCAATGATCGAGATCGGCACCGCGATTATGGGGATAAGCGTCGCGCGCCAGTTCTGCAGGAAGATGAACACCACCAGCACGACGAGAATGATCGCCTCGATGAAAGTGTGAACCACTTCCTCGATGGAAACCTTGATGAACTTGGTCGTATCGAACGGGATCGAATAATCGATACCCGCCGGGAAGCTTGCCTTCAGCTCATCCATACGGTTCTGGATAAGCTCCATCGTGTTGAGCGCGTTGGCGCCCGGCTGCAGATAGATTGCAATCGGGACAGCGGACGTGCCGTTCAGATTACTGTCGACGAGATAGCTTTCCGTACCGAGTTCGACACGCGCAACGTCCTTAAGACGGAGCGTTGCCGCATTGGGGCTCGAACGGAGGATAATGTTCTCGAATGCCGCGGCATCCGGCAGACGACCCTGCGTGGTCGCCGTATAGGTGAACGGCCCGGCTTGCGGGTCCGGCTGGTCGCCGAAGCGGCCTGCGGCGAACTGCGCATTCTGCTCCTGGATAGCCGTCGAGACATCGCTCGGCGTCAGATTATACTGCGCCAGCTTGTCGGGACGCAGCCAGATACGCATCGAATAATCGATATTGCCGAGCAGCTGCACATCGCCAACGCCCTGCAAGCGCTTGAGGTCATCGACCACGTTCAGGAGCGCGTAGTTACCGACATAGGTGCGGTCATAGCGATCGCTGTCGGAGAACATCGCGACCATGCCGAGGATCGTGGTGGACCGCTTGTCCACGGTGACGCCAAGGCGCTGAACTTCCTGCGGAAGCGACGACGTCGCACGCTGCACGCGGTTGTTGACGTTGATGGTGGCCTGATCCGGGTCGGTGCCCAGAGCAAAGGTCACGGTCAACTGCATCGTGCCGCTGCCGAGGCTCGAGGACTGCATATAAAGCATGTTCTCGACGCCGTTGATCTGCTGTTCCAACGGCGCGGCAACGGTCTGCGCCACCGTTTCGGCGCTCGCACCGGGATAGGTCGCGCTGACGACAACCTGCGGCGGCGTCAGTTCGGGGTACTGGGCAATCGGCAAAATCCGGATACAGATCAGGCCGGCCAGCACGAGCACAATGGAGATGACCGCCGCAAAAACGGGGCGGTCGACGAAAAATCTGTTCATTGCTTGCCTGCCGCCTGTTCTTTGCCTGCTTCAGTCGTTGCCTCGACCGGGTTCACGGGCTTGCCGGGAGCAGCCTTGATAAGCCCTTCGGCGATGACCCGATCACCCGCATTGAGACCTTCGGACACCAGCCACGCATCGCTCAGTTCACGTGCAACCGTGATCGGCCGAACTTCGACAACATTGTCCTTGTTGACCACATAAACGAACTGCGTTTGCGGCCCCTGAAGCAATGCGGCCTTCGGGATCGTGATGGCGTTCTTGACCTGAATGCCAAGGATCACAGCGCGGACGAACTGGCCGGGGATCAGGCGGCGGTTGGGGTTCTCAACGACCGCGCGGGCGCCAAGCGTGCCCGTTTCCGTATCGAGCGACGACGAGGTGAAGTCGATCGTTCCTTCATGGTCATAAGCCTGCCCGTCACCGAACACG
Source organism: Hyphomicrobiales bacterium (assembly GCA_900473915.1). Classification (GTDB taxonomy): domain Bacteria; phylum Pseudomonadota; class Alphaproteobacteria; order Rhizobiales; family Rhizobiaceae; genus Brucella. Next base: position 141,757 of record UCNG01000005.1, read on the forward strand.
ACCTTGATCTTGAGGCGATCGGCATCTTCACCGGTGGCGCCGCGCTCAGCGCGCAGACGGTCGATTTCGGCTGCTTCCGTGTCCGTAAACGAGAAGTTCACGTAGACCGGATCAAGCTGGGTGATCGAGGTCAGGAGACTAGAGGCTGCATCGGTGCCGATGAGGCTGCCCTCATTGACCTGCTCAAGGCTGGTGATGCCGCTGATCGGTGCGGTCACCTTGGTATAGCTCAGATTGAGTTCGGCGGTGCGCAACTGCGCCTTGGCTGCCGCAACCGAAGCCTTGTTCAAGTCGCGCGTCGCGAAAGCGGAATCACGAACGGCGGTGCTCTGCACTTTCTGCTGCACCAGCTGCTCAGCGCGTTCAGCGTCACGGATGGATTGCTGATACTGCGCTTCAGCCTGTGCTACCTGCGCCTGAGCTTTTTCAAGCTCCGCCTGGTAAGGGGCAGGATCGATCTCGAACAGCACGTCGCCAGCCTTGACTTCCGTGCCTTCGGTGAAGTTGCGGTGAAGCAATATTCCGCCCACGCGCGCGCGCACCTGAACATCGCGATAGGCGCTGATACGTGCCGCATATTCATAGGTGACCGGCACATCATGCGGCTCGATCACGGTAACGGAAACCTGCGGCGGTGGCGGCGTCGCGCCTCCGGGCGCTTGCGCCAGAACGGGCTGGCCCGCAAAGACGAGAAAAGCGGCCCCTGCCGCATAAAGCCGAATGGAACGGTTCAAATTCATGGTGGGAGTGCCCTTGCTGTCGCGCGGTGCTGCCAATTTAACATACACGAGTGTTTGTAAATACGAACTACCGTGTTATAGTCAATCATCTAATGTTTCAGATCACGAATGAGTTACCCGGATTTGAGTGGCTAACTGAGCCTCCAGCCTGCGATTACCCGAGAGAAGCCATGCGAAGAACGAAAGCCGAGGCTGCCGAAACCCGGGAGGCCATATTGCTGGCCGCCGAACAGGTTTTCCTCGAACGCGGTGTCAACCAATCTACACTGATGGAAATCGCCTGTCATGCAGGAGTGACCCGGGGTGCGATTTATTTTCATTTCCGCGACAAGGTCGAAATTCTTCGCACGATCATAGGCAGCGTCCGTTTCCCGCAAGAAGAAATCATGCTGCAGGCGGCAGCCGTCAATCACCCCAATCCCATGCATGTCCTGGAGCAATCGAGCATCCAGGCGTTGCAGCTGTTTTCGCAAGATACGCGTCAGCAGAATATCTTCATTATCATCAACCAGCGCTGCGAATTCGTCGGCGAAATGGCCCCACTTGAAGAGCGCGTCAGAGAAGCGCGCGCCAATGTCCTCTCCTTGTTCGCCGGATTGCTCGACGTGGCCGCAAGACGCGGCGAGCTTTCAAAGGAATGGACCGCAGACACCGCAGCCCCGATCCTGCTTTCCATGCTGAGCGGTCTTCTCAACGAATGGTTGCGAGGCGACAGGAATTATGATCTTGTGACTTATGGTGGGAGAGCAATCTCAACACTCGTTCGATCCCTGAGAAATCAGGCATTCGAAGCTGATTGAATATTTTTGCCAGATATAATTGCGATATGTTTTATCTGCCGAGGAGGCAATTTTTTCCAACGGGGAATTTCAACCAATTGTGAATGTCAAACTTCAAAATTGGGAGAGACGCTCGACTCTTTTATAATTTACGCTTACGTCAATGTAACTCTTGCGAAGAGATCAAAACTCGACCACATTTAACAACGAGGGAGCCGTCCGGGGGGCGGATGGCTTGGGAGACGGCGGGCGCACAGGCGGCCCAATATAGGACGGAGCAATCCGGGGAGAAGAAATGGCAAAAAAAACGACTGGGCAAAGTGCATCCGCAGCTGAAGCCATGACCGCGGGATCGGCAGCCAAAGGCGCCTCGGCGCAGGAAAAGATCTGGTACAAGACTTATCCGGCTGGCACGCCGCACGAAATCGATCTGAGCAAGATGACCTCGATCGGCGACATGATTTCGGCATCTTGCAAGCAATTTGCTTCCAACAGTGCTTTCACCTGTATGGGCAAGGATCTCACCTACAGCGAACTTGACGAACACTCGCGGGCGCTCGCAGCGTTTCTTCAATCGCGCGGCCTCGTCAAAGGTGATCGTGTTGCGGTGATGATGCCAAACATCCTGCATTATCCGATTGCCTTTACCGCTATTTTGCGGGCCGGTTTTGTAGTTGTGAACGTCAATCCGCTTTATACGCCGCGCGAGCTGGAACATCAGCTGAGCGATTCCGGGGCCAAAGCAGTGATTGTTCTGGAAAACTTCGCGTCGACGGTGGAAAAGACCCTGAACTCCGTCAATGTGCCCAATATCATCGTCGCTTCAATGGGCGACATGCACGGTTTAAAGGGCCACATCATCAATCTCGTCGTGCGCCGCGTGAAGAAAATGGTGCCGGCGTGGAACATTCCGGGGCATATCCGCTTCAGGGATGCGTTGGCACAAGGCCGCGCCCAGTCCTTCAATCCCATTCCGGTACAAGGTTCCGACCTTGCCTTCCTGCAATATACGGGCGGCACGACAGGCGTCTCGAAGGGTGCGATGCTTACCCATAGCAATATTCTTGCGAATGTTGAGCAGATGAATGTCTGGATGGATGTTGCCTTCCGCAAGAAGGGCAGGCCGAAGGCGCTGAATTTCGTATGCGCCCTGCCACTTTACCACATTTTCGCGCTGACCGTGAATGCGATGGTCGGCATCAAGCTTGGCGCGCGAAACATTCTCATTCCAAATCCACGCGATATTCCAGGCTTTGTAAAAGAGCTGAAAAAATATCCGTTCCACATTTTCCCCGGCCTCAACACCCTGTTTAACGGCCTCATGAACAATCCCGATTTCCAGACGCTGGATTTCAAGCCCCTCATCCTGACCCTTGGCGGCGGCATGGCTGTTCAGCGCCCCGTTGCCGAACGCTGGCAGAAGATGACCGGTTGCCACATCACGGAAGGCTATGGCCTTTCAGAAACCTCGCCCGTTGCCTGCGCCAATGCGCTCGATGCAACCGAGTTCTCCGGAACCATCGGCTTGCCCATGCCATCGACCGACGTCGCAATCCGTGATGATGACGGAACAGACCTCGCGCTCGGAGAAGTCGGCGAAATCTGTGTGCGCGGACCGCAGGTGATGGCGGGATACTGGAACCGTCCTGATGAAACCAAACGTTCGATCATGCCCGACGGTTTCTTCCGCACCGGCGACATGGGCTTCATGGATGAACGAGGCTATACCAAGATCGTCGACCGCAAGAAGGACATGATCCTTGTTTCCGGCTTCAATGTTTATCCGAACGAGATCGAGGAAGTAGCCGCTGGCCATCCTGGGATCGTGGAATCGGCTGCCATTGGCATACCGAACGAACATTCGGGCGAGGTCGTGAAACTGTTCGTCGTGCGCAGCGACCTCAACCTGACGGCAGATGACGTCAAAGCCTATTGCGCTGAACGTCTCACCAACTATAAGCGCCCGCGCGAGGTCGAGTTCCGCGAAAGCCTGCCGAAAAGCAATGTCGGCAAGATACTGCGCCGCGAACTGCGCGACTAGGGCATCGACCCGAAAATCGGAAACGATTTTCGAAAAGCACGATGGTTCAATAGGTTAGAGCGGACGCATGGCGCTCTAAGAGCATTCATCAAGAGGTGACTGCGGCCGGATATCTTATCCGGCCGCAATCGTTTTAAAGTGTTTCATGCAGAGGTTAGGGTCAGTAGCTCAGGCAATCCGGCAACGCTATCCAGCACCACATCCGCATGGGGCTCGAGCGCCTCCCGCGGTGAATTACCCGACAGGACGCCGACCGCCAGCCCTGCCCCGGCTGCATGTGCCGTTTCCAGATCGTGCAGATTGTCGCCGACCATGGCGATCTCGTGCGGCGAAAGCCCCAGCTTTTCTGCAAAATAGAGCAGCGGATCGGGGTGAGGCTTTGGACGTGCTGCCGTGTTATAGCCGATCACGACGTCGAAAGACCCGTCAATGCCCAGCGCCTTGGCCGTCGCGTGTGCTCCGGCTTCGGAATCGTTGGTGGCAATCCCCAGACGAAACCCCATCGTTCGAAGGGTTTCGAGCGTTTCGCGCACAGCCTCGATAGCAACCGCAGACCGCGCGCCCTCGGTGACGCAATAGGCGTCATATTCCTCTATCCGCTCGCGCAATTGCGCATCGCCAAGATCAGGGTGCCAAAGCGAAACAATGTCCTCGACAGTACCTGCGGCGATAACGGAATTGGCGCGGAACCGCTCGCTCATCCAGTCATAGCCGCCAGCATCGAGCAGGGTGCGCGCCCTCGCCTCGTCGCCTTCCGCCGAGCGCTGCGCCAGTTGCCACGAAATCGAAAACCACGTGCGGTCGAAATCGATCAGCGTGCCGTCCTTGTCGAACAGGACGGCACGGATCGATTTGAGGCTATCTGCGGAAAGCCTGCCGCTCATGCTTCCAGCGCACCAGCGCGCTTTTTGACGGCGGAAGGTTTTGCCCCAAGCAGCTTGAGCAGATCGTCGCCACGGCGCACATAACGCAGCGAGCGACGGGTCAGGATAAGTCCGTCCTGAGGGGCGGTCAGCGTGATGTCGCCTTCCGGTTCGCCCGGGCGTGTTACAACGGTTACCAGCGCCGCACCTGCCTTGACCTCATCACCGGGCGTTGCATGATAGAGCACCATGCCGCCTTCCGGCGCCCGGATCATCTCCACATGCGACAACGGGGTTACGCGCCCCTTATATTCGGTCTCAAGCTTCACGTTGTCGTCGCGGACAACACCGCGATGCACGAGGAATTTATACAGCCCTTCCGCATCGCCCTTGCCCATATCGGCATACACATCGGTCAATCCACGGAACTCCACCGTCGTCACGGCGCGGCGCTTCATGTTGCGTTTGTCGGCGGGCAATTTCAGGACCGGATGCGCACAAGCTTCTTCAAACGCCGCATCCGCCGTGGTGTCCCATGCGAGGATTGCCGTGGAATTGAGCGCGATGGCGAGATCCTTCATGTCCTCGGCAAATTCCTCGGCGATATAGACATAGTTATCGCTCTCGTCGTCACAATGGAGGTCGAGCACGATCTCGTGCGGCAGGGCCAGCTTCAGAAGCGTCGCCTTGAGGCGTTGTGCCAGGGCGACCGGCGCATCGGGTTCGGCGAGCCCGGATGTGTCGAAGTCCGGCAGAAGCGGAAACGCACGGTTGAAATTGGTCATCGAGAAGGTCTCGAAACGGCCAAGGTGCTGATAAGCCTGCCACTGGTTCGAGCCGATGGGATTTGCCTGCGGAACAACCGTGATATTGCCAAGAACGCGCCCTTCTTCGGCAGCTTTCTTCAGCATGGGAACCAGGAAATGAAGAGCCGCCTGCCCCGGAAGCTCGCCCCCGTGAAGCGAGGACTGAAGATAGGCGCCGGGGGCATCCTTGTCGTTGCCGTCAAAGCGCAGCACGCGCAACTCGATGGCATTTCCCGGTACATCGCCGACAAATTTTATAATCTCGGTTTTCATTTCATGTCCCATTCTATTCCTCATGAAGAGAGCCGGATTACAAACCCGGCTCTCTTTCATTTCTAATTGTGCAGAGAATGTCGTCAAGCTTTCCTTCGCGCATGCAGATGCGCGACAAGCCCTTGCGTGGATGCGTCGCGACCGTCGCTCGCTTCCTGCCCCGACACGACCGGCAGAAGTTCGGTCGCCAGCTCCTTGCCAAGCTCCACGCCCCATTGATCGAAAGCGTTGATGCCGAAAATCTGCGCTTCGACGAAAACACGGTGTTCGTAAAGCGCAACCAGACGTCCGAAAGCGAAAGGATCAAGCTTGTCGTGAATCAGCGTCAATGAAGGACGATTGCCCGAAAAAACGCGATGCGGCGCAATGCGCTCGACTTCTGCATCGGGCAGGTTCTTCGCCTTCAACTGCGCGCGTGCCTCGTCCAGCGTGCGCCCTTTCATCAAGGCTTCCGACTGCGCAAGGCAATTCGCCAGCAGCATTTCGTGCTGGTGGTCGAGATGCTTTTCATGGCCCTTTGCCGCGACGATGAATTCCAGCGGAATGGTGTCGGTGCCCTGATGCAGAAGCTGGAAGAAGGCGTGCTGGCCGTTGGTGCCGGGTTCGCCCCAGACGACCGGGCCGGTCGGACCGGAAACCGGCTTGCCATCGACCGTGACGCTCTTGCCGTTCGATTCCATGTCCAGTTGCTGCAGATAGGCCGGAAGGCGGGCAAGACGCTGATCATAGGGAATGATCGCACGGCTGCCATAGCCGCAGATTGCGCGGTGCCAGTAACCGATAAGGCCGAGCCAGATGGGCAGGTTCTTTTCCAGCGGCGCATCGCGGAAATGCACATCCATCGAATGCGCGCCAGCGAGGAACTTGCGGAAATCATCCGGTCCGATGGCGATCATCACCGGCAAGCCGATGGCCGACCAAACCGAATAGCGTCCGCCAACCCAGTCCCAGAAACCGAAGACGCGCTCTTCGCCGATGCCGAAAGCGGCGACCTTGTCGAGCGCAGTCGAGACGGCGGCGAAATGTGCGCCAACGGCGGTTTCGCCCAGCGCATCGGCAACCCATTTGCGCGCCGTCTGCGCATTGGTCATGGTTTCGATGGTCGTGAACGTCTTGGAAGCGATGATGACAAGCGTCGTTGCAGGATCGAGAACGCCAAGCGTATCGGCAATATGCGCGCCGTCGATATTGGAGACGAAATGCGCTTTCGGGCCGTCATGATATGGGGACAGAGCCAGCGTCGCCATGACAGGGCCAAGGTCGGAACCGCCGATACCGATATTGACGATATCTGTGATTTTCTTGCCCGTCGCGCCTTTGATCGCGCCTGACCGGATGCCATCGGAAAATGCCGCCATGCGGTCGAGGACTTCCTTCACGTCCGGCAGAACATTGTGTCCGTCAACGAGCACTTCCTTTGAGGACGTATCGCGCAGCGCGACGTGGAGAACGGCGCGGTCCTCGGTATTGTTGATATGATCGCCCGCGAACATCGCCGCACGACGGCCCTCAACATCGGCAGCGACGGCCAGTTCCTTGAGCAGTTCGATCGTTTCGTCGTTGACCCGGCATTTCGACCAGTCGAACAAAAGATCATCGAGGGATAGCGAATACCGCTCGAAACGGCCCGGATCTGATTTGAACGCCGCGCGCATGTCGCGCGGGGCCGAATCTGCCCAGTGCTTTTTCAGCTTTGCGACTGTTGTTTCAAGCTTGGTCGCGTCTCTTGCCATGAATGCTACTCCCGAATCAAATCGATTTAATTGCGGACATTAAGCGTTTTAGAGAGGATTTGCGGCAAATAAATTACCGAACTTCCAATTTGGACGGAGTGTCATATACACCATATTGATCAATTTAGGGTGATCCATCCAGAGCGCATTTCGATCCCGTCCAACCAGATCGGCGCGTTGCTGCAATTTTGTTTTGCGCATTTGATCCGAAAATGATTCACACTTTTCGGAATGCGGCCCAGGAGTGAAGCATGGACCTGACCGGAGAAGAGCGGATTGCGGCGCCACGACAAGCGGTGTGGGATGCGTTGAACGACATTGAAACGCTGAAATCCTGCATTCCCGGCTGTGAGGATATCGAGCGGATTTCGGAAACGGAAATACGCGCCGCCCTCAAGGTGAGCTTTGGCATTCTCAAGGTCCGCTTTCATGGCATGCTCGAACTTTCGAACATGGTTCCGCCTGTGTCCTACACCATCTCCGGTCATGGCGAGGGTTCCATAGCGGGCTTTGCGCATGGTGCTACGGATGTTCGCCTCGACGAGGACGGCAGCGATACGATCCTGTCCTATTCCATACGTGGTGACGCGGGCGGCAAGGTCGCGCAGATCGGCACAAAACTGCTTGGCTCCGTCGCCCGGAAAATCGCCGATCGGTTCTTTGCCAATATCGCGGAAGCGGCGTCCAACGCCGCCGCAAAAACGACCTGATCCGGCTTCATCTTTTACAAGGCAGCACCCGACAGTCTGTAAACTTCCTGAAAGTTCATCGGCATGAAACCGAGAGATATTGCGACCTATATTTTCCTTGCCGTCGCCTGGGGGCTGTCGTTCCTGGTGGTGGTGCAGGTCGTCGCAGCCTTCGGCTGGGCGGGCGCGGTGGCCTTCCGTTCCTTCATCGCAGCCGGAACGCTTTTTGCAATTGCAAGGCTGTCCGGGCGCAGGCTCAATTTCCACGCAGGCTGGAAGCCCTTCGCCATTGTTGGCGCAACCACAGTTGCGGGCCAGTTGATCGGCCTTTCTTACGGCACCCCACTGATCGGAACAGCGATGGCCGCGATCTGCGTCGCATCGATTCCACTTTTCTCGATGATCATCAGCCAGTTCTGGGGGCTTGAACGCATCACGTCGCGCGGCCTAATCGGCCTGCTGCTCGGCGTGACGGGCATTATTTGCCTCGTCGGCTTTCCCGCGGTTGCGGTTACGCCTGCCTTTGTAACAGGCTGCATCGCCGTCCTGTTTTCCTGCTTTTCCGCAGCTTTCGGCAGCAATTACGCAAGCCGCCGCCTTGCCGGCACGGGATCGTGGGAAACGACCATCGGCGCGTTCATCTTCGGCGGCATCCTGACTTTGCCGCTGGTGCTTGCCGTTCCGGTTCCAACCATGCCCGGATTGGGCGATTTCGCCTATCTGCTGATTTCCGCCTGTGTCATGAGCGCCCTCACCTATGTGCTTTATTTCAGGCTGGTCGGAAATGTCGGCCCGACCAAGGCCATCAGCGTCGAATTTGCGGTGACGGTCATAGCCGTTCTGGTCGGCGCGGTGTTCCTGAAAGAACAGCTGTCTTTCATCCAGTTTGTCGGTGCTGCCGTCATCATTGGGGGATGTGCGCTGGTGCTGAGTTCACGCCCCGCGCAGCCCAAAGAAATCGAAACTATGCCGGCGCCGGAAGCGACGGAAAGCAGCCTCAAGTCCGATCCGCTCTGATTTCCGGCTCATGACGAACACGAAAGGTCCGTGCATTCCCGGCCAGACCTTTCGCTATTTCTGGTATGCAATTCTCATAAATTGACCAGATGATAAAAAATTTGACCTTCCGTAAAAATCTGTCATCCTGTCATTAACGGGCATCAAGCGGCAGCAAAGATCGCAGCCCGGAACATAGTTGCGGCGCGCAAAGGGAACCCGCGCCTGAACAAGCAAAAATGGGAGATGCGGTCGATGAGATCAGCAGAGAATTCGCCTATTGATGCAGTCGACAATCCGGGACACGCGAACGGGCCTGACATTCGTGGGGCGCGGCTTGAAAAAGCCGACTATGCGCATGTGTTCGACGATCTGCATCCGCCGCTTACCAGGCACGAAGCCCTGGTCGAATCCGACCGCTGCTATTTCTGCTACGATGCGCCCTGCATGAATGCCTGCCCGACCGGCATCGATATTCCACTGTTTATCCGGCAGATCAACGCGGGCAATCCGGTGGGGGCAGCGAAGACCATCCTTTCGGAAAATATTCTGGGCGGCATGTGCGCCCGCGTCTGTCCGACCGAAACGCTTTGCGAAGAAGTGTGTGTTCGCGAAACTTCGGAAGGCAAGCCGGTCAAGATTGGTGAATTGCAGCGCTACGCCACCGACGTTCTGATGGAAACCGGCAATCATCCATTCAAGCGTGCGCCTGAAACCGGCAGACACATTGCCGTGGTTGGTGCGGGCCCGGCGGGCATCTCCGCTGCTCATCGCCTTGCGATGCATGGGCATCGGGTGACGATTTTCGAAGCGCGGCCCAAGGGCGGCGGTCTTAACGAATATGGTATTGCCGCCTACAAGACAGTCAATAATTTCGCGCAGCGCGAACTGGAATTCGTGCTCAAGATCGGTGCGATCAATATCGAATATAACCAGACGCTCGGTCAGGATATCACCATCGAAGCGCTGAAAGCCGGCTATGACGCGGTTTTCCTCGGCATGGGCATGCCGGGCGTCAACGATCTGGGGCTTGCTGGCGAAGATGCGCCAAACGTTTTCGATGCGGTCGACTACATCGCCAATCTGCGCCAGACAAAAGACCTGTCATCCCTGCCTGTTGGCCGCAATGTCGTGGTTATCGGCGGCGGCATGACCGCGGTGGACGTTGCCATCCAGACCAAGAAGCTCGGCGCTGAAAACGTGACCATCGTTTATCGCCGCGGTCAGGAAAACATGAATGCCAGCGCCTATGAGCAGGAACTGGCGCAGATTCATGGCGTGGCGATCCGTCACTGGTTGCAGCCGCACGCCCTTGAACGGAGCGAAGACGGCACCGTCAATGCCGTGGTCTTTGAATATACCGCGATGAGCGGCGGCAAACTTTCCGGTACGGGCGAATATCTGACGCTCGACGCCGATCAGGTTTTCAAGGCCATCGGGCAAAAATTCGAGCCGGAGCCATTGGCAGGTTCGGGCATCACACTGTCCAAGGGACGCATCAGTGTCGACGCGGACTGCCGTACTTCGGTTGAGGGCATTTGGGCGGGTGGCGACTGTGTTGCAGGCGGTCAGGATCTGACCGTTGCATCGGTGGAGGATGGCAAGCTTGCCGCTGAATCCATCCATGCCACGCTCGTCAAACGTCCCGAAGCAATTGAAGGCTTTGCCGATGCGGTGCTTTCAGGCGGTGCGCTTCATGCGCCAGCCTCCCACAACCGCAGTGTTCATCTGGGCCAGGAACAGGGCTGAGGAGACAGAAAATGGCTGATCTTTCAACGAATTTCCTCGGTATCAAGTCTCCAAATCCGTTCTGGCTGGCTTCGGCTCCGCCGACCGACAAAGCCTACAATGTCGAGCGCGCATTCAAGGCTGGCTGGGGCGGCGTGGTCTGGAAAACGCTCGGCGCGGAAGGGCCGCCGGTGGTCAATGTCAACGGGCCGCGCTATGGCGCGATCCATGGCGCTGACCGGCGCTTGCTTGGCCTCAACAATATCGAACTGATCACCGACCGGCCGCTCGAAGTGAACCTTCGCGAAATGAAGGAAGTGAAGATGCGCTGGCCCGACCGCGCATTGATCGCTTCGATCATGGTGCCATGCGAAGAAGAAGCCTGGAAGGCGATCCTTCCTCTGGTGGAAGAAACGGGAGCGGACGGCATTGAGCTGAACTTCGGCTGTCCGCATGGCATGAGCGAACGCGGCATGGGCGCGGCTGTCGGCCAGGTGCCGGAATATGTCGCCATGGTCGTCAAGTGGTGCAAGCAATATAGCCGCATGCCGGTGATCACCAAGCTGACGCCCAACATCACCGATATTCGCAAGCCAGCCCGGGGCGCCCATGCGGCGGGCACGGATGCCGTGTCGCTGATCAACACGATCAACTCCATCATATCGGTCGATCTCGACAGCATGTCGCCGGTTCCGTCTATTGACGGTCGCGGCAGTCACGGCGGCTATTGCGGACCTGCGGTCAAGCCTATTGCGCTGAATATGGTCGCGGAAATCGCCCGCGATCCTGAAACGCACGGCCTGCCGATTTCAGGCATCGGCGGCATCACCACGTGGCGCGATGCGGCAGAGTTTATCGCGCTTGGCTGCGGCACGGTGCAGGTCTGCACGGCTGCCATGACCTATGGCTTCAAGGTCGTTCAGGAAATGATCGACGGCCTGTCCGACTGGATGGATAGCAAAGGCTATCAGTCGCTCGATGATTTTCGCGGCATGGCCGTGGGACACGTCAGCGACTGGCAATATCTCAACCTCAATTATGTCACCAAGGCGCGGATCGACCAGGACCTCTGCATCAAATGCGGCCGTTGCCATATTGCCTGCGAGGACACCTCGCATCAGGCGATCACCAATCTGGTCAATGGCGCGCGCCACTTCGAGGTGATCGATGAGGAATGCGTTGGCTGCAATCTCTGCGTCAATGTCTGCCCGGTCGAGGACTGCATCACCATGGAGCAGATCGGCGGTTTCGATCCGCGCACCAAGGAGCCGATCCCGGCGCAATATGCCAACTGGACGACCCATCCCAATAACCCGATGGCCGTCAAGGAAGCTGCTGAATAAACAGAAACGCCGGGGCAGCCCGGCGTTTTTTTATGCGCTGATGCGTTTACCGTTTTCCGGCTCGAACACATGGCTTGTCGCCGGATTAACCGCAACCGGCAGCACGTCGCCTGGGCGCACGGTCAGACGCTCACGGAACAGGCAGGTGAGCGGCTGATCGCCGAGCTTGCCCATGACCATGATTTCCGAGCCGGTCGGCTCCACGATTTCAACCGTGACCGGAACGCCGCCTTCGGCAATTTTCAGATGTTCCGGGCGCGCACCATAAACGGCCTTGCCCGACAGATTTGCATAATCACCCTGCGGCAGCGGCAAGCGGAAACCGCCATCGGCCACGAAAGCCCCCTCCTCGATCTTACCGTTGATAAAATTCATCGACGGAGATCCGATAAAGCCCGCAACGAACATATTGGCCGGATGATCGTAGAGATCGAGCGGCGCGCCGATCTGCTCTACCAGACCATCGCGCATGACGACGATCTTGTCGGCCATGGTCATGGCTTCAATCTGGTCGTGGGTGACGTAGATGGTCGTGGTTTTGAGACGCTGGTGCAGCCCCTTGATTTCACTGCGCATCTGCACGCGCAGCTTGGCGTCGAGATTGGATAGCGGCTCATCGAACAGGAACACCTGCGGATCGCGCACGATGGCGCGGCCCATGGCGACGCGCTGGCGCTGACCGCCGGACAACTGGCGCGGATAGCGGTCGAGCAGCTTGTTGAGGCCGAGAATTTCGGCGGCGCGCGCGACGCGGCTTTCGCGCTCCTGCTTCGGCGCGTTTTTCAGCATCAGCGCAAAGCCCATATTGTCGGCCACCGTCATATGCGGATAGAGCGCATAATTCTGGAACACCATGGCAATGTCGCGTTCCTTGGCGCGCAGATCGTTGACCACGCGCGGGCCGATGGCAATCTCGCCGCCGCTAATATCCTCAAGCCCCGCGATCATGCGCAGAAGCGTGGACTTGCCGCAGCCGGAAGGGCCGACCAGCACGACGAATTCACCGTCTTCTATATTGACCGACACACCGCGCAGAACGCTGACATTGCCATATTTCTTGATTGCATTGCGGATGGATACGGATGCCATCTTGATCTCAATTCTATTTAACGGCACCCGCTGTCAGACCGGCGACGATCTGGCGCTGTGCGAAGACGGTGAGAAGGAGAACCGGCAGCGTGACCACCAAGGCTGCGGCGGCAAGCGGGCCCCAGCTGACCTGCTCGAAGGACAGCATGTTATAGACCGCGACCGGCAGGGTGCGTGTCTCGCGGCTTGCGAGAACGATGCCGAAAACGAAATTGTTCCACGAGAAGATCACCGCAAGGATGAGCGACACCACAATGCCGGGCTTGGCGATGGGCAGCGCCACCTTCATGAAGATCTGCCATGAAGACGCGCCGTCGATCATGGCCGCTTCTTCCAGTTCCATCGGCGTCGTCTCGAAATAGCCGATCATGATCCAGATCACGATGGGCACGGTGACGACCAGATGGATGATGATCTGCGGCCAGAGCGTGCCGAGCAGGCCCAGCGTCTGGAACAGCAGGAATAGCGGGATCAGATAGGAAAGGCCCGGCGTCATGCGCGCAATCATGATGACAATGGCCGATTTATGCGCCTTGAGCCGCGCAATGCCGTAGCCTGCGGGCACGCCTACCAGAAGCGCCAGCAGCGTCGCCATGCCGGTGACGAGAATGCTGTTCCAGAAATAGAGCAGGAAATCATTGGCCTCGAAAATTTGGGCATAGTTCGACCAGGCAAAACGCTCCGGAATCAGGATCGGCGGATAAGCGCCGTTATCGATTTCATATTTCAGCGAAAGCGACAGCATCCACACGAAAAACAGGATGGCGGGCGACACGATGACAAAGACAAGCAGCGCCGTGCCGAGCTTGGAAAGAATGGATTTGCGCGCCATGGCCGTTCCTCAGGCGTTCCAGGCCGTCCGCTGGCGCAGCGCCAGCAGGATCAGCGACATGGCGATGATGACAACGAAGAAGACTACGGCAATCGCCGAAGCATAGCCAATGTCATAATAGGAGAACGCCACATTGTAGAGATAGATATTGATGGTTTCCGATGCCGTGCCCGGCCCGCCCTGCGTCATCGCATAAATGATATCGAAGCTTTTCAGCGCATCGATGGAACGGATAATAACGGCCAGCATGATGAAGGGCAGGATCATCGGCAGCGTGATATAGCGGAATTTCTGCCAGCCATTAGCACCGTCAATTTCAGCGCTTTCAAACGGATCACGGGGCATCGAGGCAAGGCCGCCCAGCACGATCAGCATGACGAGCGGCGTCCATTGCCAGGTTTCGACCGCGACCAGCGACGGAATGACCGTATTCTGGTTGAAAATCCATTCCTGCGGGCCGATGCCGATGAGCGACAGCAGATAGTTCAGCACACCGAGCTGCGGGTGAAACATCATGGTCCAGACCAGCGCAACCGCGACGGGCGTTGCCATCATCGGCATGACGAAAATGCCACGCAGCAGTCCGCGCATCGGCAGCTTGCTGTCAAAAACCAGCGCCGCGAGCGTGCCCAGGATCATGGGCGCGACAACGGAGAGGATGGTATAGACAAGCGTGTGCCCCATGGAGTCCCAGAAGCGGGCGTCGGTGGCAAGGCGCAGATAATTGTCGAAACCGACAAAACTGATGCCGCCGCCAAGCTGCCACTGATTGGCGCTCATCCAGAGCGTGAACAGCCACGGGAAGACGATCACCGCCCCGACGGTGATCAAGGCGGGAAGCACAAAAGGCCAGTAGCTCGGCCGCAGCCGGCTTTTAGCGACGGCTTTCTGCCTGGTTCCTGTCGGGGCGGCAGAGGTCATTTTCCTTCGCTCCTTGCGAGGACGGGACGGAATTCTTCCGTCGCGCGCTTCATTTCAGCTTCCGCTTCCGCGCCGTTCAGAAGATTGGTGAGGCCGACGCCCATGATGTCGCGGAATTCCGTGACCGGCACGATAACCGGCAGGCAGAGCTGGCTGACGGGCGCTGATTTCGACAGGGCTTCGACCCAGCCTTCGGGCATGGTGACGCCCTTACGCACCGCCTCATCATCGATGATCGATTTGCGGAACGGAACGCCGGAGCCTGTCTGCAAGAGGCGCGCGCCCATCTCCTTGGAAATGGCCCATTGGCAGTAGAGATAGGCCGCTTCCTTCTTGGTGGAGGCTTCCGCCACGCCGATGCCGTCGCCGGTCGTTGGTGCGGCCTGCGCCTTCGGGCCAGCGGGCATGACGCCATAGCCGACCTTGCCGACCACGCGCGACTTGTTCGGATCTTCCAGCGGCGGCGCAAAGCCGATGCCGTCCAGCCACATGCCGACCTTGCCTTGCAGGAAGCTCGACTGGCATTCCGCCCAGTTGAAACCCGCCACGCCGGGAGGTGCTGCCTTGGTCATCAGGCGCTGATAGAGTTTCGCCGCCTCGATGGCTTCCGCCGAATCCGTTTTCAGATTGCCCGCCGCATCGACCGCTTCTTGACCGTAACCGAGCATGAGGCTGGTCCAGACCGGAACATTGGCGTTCTTCATGCCGCGCGCCACGAAACCATAGGTGTTTGTGGACGGGTCGGTCAGCGCCTCGGCAGCAGCGACCAGTTCCTCGAAGGTCTTGGGATATTCGATGCCCTTGGCGGCAAAAAGCTCCTTGTTCCAGTAGATGATCCAGTAATCGACCGAGAAGGGCAGCGCCCCGAAACGGCCATTGGCATCCTTGGCGAAAGCGAGACCGGCGCTTGCGAAATCGCTCTCGGTCAGGCTCGCATCGGTCAGCGCCGGGTCTTTCAGGAATGGATTGAGATCGGCAAGCCAGCCGCCTTTCTCAAACTGCCGCTTCTGCACGTGATAGCTGATATGGATGACGTCGAAGCTCGGACGGCCCGAGGTAAGCTCGATCACCGCCTTCTGGCGCTGCTGCTGTTCCGGCGTCTGTTCGGAACGCACCTTGATGCCGGTCAGTTCCTCAAATTCCTTCTGGTATTTCTGAAGGATTTCGCCACGCGGGCTCTTGATGAGGTTCACTTCCAGCGTCGTGCCGGCATATTTCTTCCAGTCAACGGATGACTGCGCGAAAGACGGGGCGATCCCCGTCATGCCCGATGCGGCCAGGGCCGCCGAGCCCGCCAGAAACTGGCGTCGTGTTGGATGCAGTAATTTCATTTCGTTCCTCCCTTTTCTCGCGGCACGACAACTCCCTTGTCATGCCGTTGATTTAAGCCCCGTCTATATCTGCAAAGCCAGCTTGCGTGCATTGTCGATATGGATCGCAATGGCCTCCATAGCGGTCTGCGGATTGCGGGTTTCAATCGCCGCCAGCACCGCCAGATGCTCCTGCATGACCGGAATGACGCGCCCCGTAATGCGAAACCGTTCCTGATTGATCAGTCGCATCTTGATCGTATTGGTCTGGTATGCACGCCAGATAATCTCGTTGCCGAGCGACCCGACGATCGTATCATGCAGGTTCCAATCGATGTTCTGCGCCTGCTGTTCCAGTTCCGGCGTCTCGCCTTCGCTCATTGCGCGTTGGAGCGTCTCCTCATGCTCGGCGCGCAAGGAACGCAGCAAGTCATCCGATGCCGACTGGCAGAAGATGGCCACCGATTCCTTTTCGATGAAAAGGCGAAACTGAAACGCCTCGCGGATGAGATTGAGATCGATATGGGCGATCTGAAGCCCGCGCTGCGGCACGGTCTTGATCAGCCCTTCCGCTTCAAGGCGGGGGATGAGTTCGCGGATCGCGCCCAGCGGCAGGCCCGTCATGGTGACGAGCTGGCGCTGCGAAACAAACTGGCCCGGATGAAAATCACGCGCCAGCAAATGCCGGGTGAAGCTTTGATAAGCCTTGTCCCGCAATTTTACCGGTTCGCCGTGATCTTCCGCCAAATCCATCCCCTTTTAAAGACTCACAGAGCTTATGACGCGCTCAGGCGGCTTTTGCCAGATGCAATTGATCGAATACACGACCGATTGCTTCGAAATCCGCGTCGTTGAGCGCGAGCAGCGGCGCACGCACGCGACGCCATTCGGGGTCGCGCATATGGCGCGCCACCAGCGCCTTTACCGCAGGCGTCACCGGATAGTTCAGCAATTGCTGGACGGCACCAACCAGTTCGGGATCGTCCTGTCCCTCATTGATCATGCGCAGCAGGCGATCGGGAAACAGGTTGGCCATGCCGGAAATCGCACCCTGCCCGCCAAGGCGGACGCCTGCGGCCAGATCGCGCTCGTCACCGATAAGGATCGCAATGTCCTTATGCGCCGCCAGAAGCTTTTCCGTATAGGCCCAATTGCCCGATGAATCCTTGACGCCCGCAATGACCGAACCGAAGGCCGCACGCAGACGGCCGATCAGATCGATGGAGAGTTCGACCGCCGTAACAGAGGGAATATTATAAAGGATGATGCCCCGCGCATCGCCGCCGAGACCGGTCAAAACTGCGGAAAACCAGTTGAAAAGCCCATCGTCGGAGAGGTTTTTGAAATAGGATGGCGGCGCCAGAAGAATGGCCTTGCAGCCGCGGCGCAAGGCATCCCCTGCCTGCAAGACCGCATCGCCAATCGCATTCTGCATGACACCGACGACAATGCGCGATGCCGGAAAACCGCCTGCAACAAATGCATCGAGAAGGGCGGCGCGCTCGGCATCGGCAATCGATGAGCCCTCGCCCGTCGTGCCGAAAAGCGTGACGCTTGAGCAGCCATTATCGAGCCGTGCGCGGGCATGCGCCA
Organism: Hyphomicrobiales bacterium; assembly: GCA_900473915.1. Classification (GTDB taxonomy): domain Bacteria; phylum Pseudomonadota; class Alphaproteobacteria; order Rhizobiales; family Rhizobiaceae; genus Brucella. The sequence goes on from UCNG01000005.1 coordinate 159,493, forward strand.
ATGCACGCGCAACGTCGATCTTGCCATCCGCATCGAATGGCGTCGTCAGGGCGGCGGAAAGCCCAAAGCGTTCCTGACCGGAATGATTATGTGCCAAAACTGGCTCCTCCCAAATTTGAACTTTAAGTTTGCACATACTAACATGTTAGTAAAGAGTCAATTCGTGTTCAGCGCGTATTCTTATAAAACGGGCATGGTGTTTCACGCTGGCTGAGGATGAGGGAACGCTCTGCAGCAATCAGCTTATCGGGCTGGGACGACACCCGTTTCGATAAAGGAAAGGACTTCCTTTCGGCTCGGCGAACCGGCCCGCCCGCCGAAACGTGCGCATTTGATGGCGGCTGCGGCGCTGGCAAAGCGGATGATCTCGGCGATATCCCTGCCTTCCACCAGACCATGCGCGAAAGCCCCATGGAAGACATCGCCTGCCGCCAGCGTATCCACTGCATCCACCCTGAAACCGGGCATATGCGAAACCGGCTCGCCAGCGCCTTCCGCCCAGTAGCAGCCTTCCGCCCCAGCGGTGACCGCGGTGAATACATCATAGCGACGGCTCAGGATCCGGACGCACTCGCGCAAATCCGTCGCGCCCGCGACGCTGATTGCAGCGGGTTCCGATGCAACGATATGGGTTGCAAGCGGCAGCAGCGTTTCCAGCAGTTCGACGGGCGCGGTATCGGCATCCAATATGGCCGGAATACCCGCTTCGCGTGCGGCACGCAGTGCGGTTTCAGCCGCCCACGGCCAGCGAACATCGACCATCACGGCAGCATAGGCTCCCGCTGCAATCGGCGGCGCCACATCAGACGGGCTTGCGAGCCTGCGATCATAAAAAGGCACGATGATGCGTTCGCCGCCCGCATCGACGAGGATCGACGAAAATGCGGTGCGTGCGCCTTCCAGCCGCCGGATATAGGCACAATCGATACCTTCGGCTTCCAGCTCCGCGACGGCGCGATCACCCACCGGGTCAATCCCCGCAGAAGCCCAAAGCGCCACATCGCCGCCAAGCCGGGCAATAGCCGCGGCTGCGCTCGAAGCCATGCCTGCTGCGATTTCCACGGCCTCGCGCGGCAGATATTTGCCCGCCGCTTGAGGGAGCGCATCAAGGCGCAAGATGGTGTCCATGGTGAGGGCACCGACGCAGAGAACTCTGGAGGTCATGGTTACGAAATAAGACCTTCAGAACGCAATTTCGTCCAGAATTCATCCGGGATCGACTGCTCGAACCAGACTACATTCTGCCTGATCTGCTCCGGCGAGCGGACACCGATCAGAATGGAGCTGACGGCCTCATGTCTCATCGGGAACTGCATGGCGGCAGCGGCAAGCGGAACATGATACTCGTCGCAAATATCATGCAGGCGATTGGTGCGCGCAACGATTTCGGCAGGCGCGTCGGCATAGTCGAACTTCTGCTCGCCGCCGCGCGGCGCGGCCAGAATCCCCGAATTGAAAACACCGGCGATGACCAGCGCCATGCCGCGCTTCTGCGCCAATGGCAGGAATTCCTTTTCCGACACCTGATCAAGCAGCGAATAGCGGCCGGCCAGAAGCGAGCAATCGAGATCAGCTTCTTCCAGCGCATCGCGAATGACCTGCCATTCGTTCACGCCGAGACCGAAACCCTTGATGTTTCCCGCATCGCGCAATTCGGCCAGCGCCCGAAATCCGCCGCCTCTGGTCAGCGCGTTCCAGTGATGCTCGTGCCTTTCGGCATGGGTCACGCGGCCAATGTCGTGGACGTAAAGCAGGTCGATTTCAGGAAAGCCGAGACGCTGCTGGCTGTCATCGAAACTGCGCATGATGCCGTCATAGCTGTAATCGAAAACCTCACGAAAATTGAGGCCATTGTGCCAGCCGGAATCGAACGGATTTTTCGGCAGCGGCGGCGGCAAGGTACGGCCAGCACGCTCATTGGCCATCAGGCGCCCAACCTTGGTTGAAACAACGGCGCGCTCGCTCTTTTCACGCAGCATATCGCCGAGAAGATGCTCGCTGCGACCGTAGCCATACATCGGCGCGCTGTCGTAATAACGGATGCCGCTATCCCAGCCAGCTTCCAGCAAAGCGTCGGCGTCAGCGCGGGAAACAGGCGCATATAGCCCACCCAACGGCGCGGTTCCCAGACCAAGCGCGGTTACGGTCAAGCCGGTACGGCCAAGCGTTCGCTTTTCGGATGCCCTCAATTGCATGGATATCTCCTCCGTAGCGGCGTCCAACACCGCACTCCTCTTTTGGCGATTGATAGAAGCCGGATTGTCGAAGCGCAATTGAAAATATGTGCACCTGCGAACAGATTATTCATGCACGAATAAAATTACCGCAACAGCGGCTATTTTTCTGCAAAGCGCGCCTGGATGCTCTGTGACAGCAGGGCGACCGGGCGTGTCGTATCACCCGGCGGGTTCCATAGAAGTTCCTCGATCTCGCTGGAGGCAACCGGAACCTGACCGTCTTTCAAAGTGAGGTGAAACAATTCCGCCTCGACCGTCGCACCGACTTCATTGGCGGCAGGCGCTGCCATTTTCGCGGCATAGCGCAGCTGGCTCTCGTCAATGAGAATGCCAAGCTCTTCCTCGATCTCGCGGATGAGCGCAATTTCAGGCTGCTCCCCCGCATCGATCTTGCCGCCGGGCTGGAAGAAAATCTCGCTGCCGCGCTTGCGCACGAGAAGGAAACGGCCCGCTTCATCGCGGACAATGGCTGCTGAAATTCGAATCGTCTTCATGATGACGGACTTTCGTCTCGCGGGCGAATGCCGTCAAGAATGATGGCGCTCACCGCCCGGGCCGTTTCGTCATAAAATCCGGCTTCTTCCGAACGGCGGCCGAGGACGGCTGCGACCTGCACGGAAAAATCCGAATAGTGCTGCGTTACCGCCCAGATGGTGAAAATCAGATGGTATGGATCGACCGGAGCCAGGCGCTTTTCAGCAATCCACCGATGAATGACCGCCGCCTTTTCATCGACCAATTGCTTCAGATGTCCCTTCAGGAAATCGGATATCGCCGGAGCGCCATGCAAGATCTCATTGGCAAAGAGGCGCGAAGCCTCGGGTTTCTTCGCCGACATTTCGAGCTTCAACCGGATATAGCGGCGCAATTCTTCCAGCGGATCGCCGTCCGGGTCGATGTGCTCGAAAGGCTCCAGCCAGCTGGCGAGCGTGTCTTCCAGCACGGTCACATAGATATTCTGCTTGCGCGGGAAATAATAAAGCAGGTTTGGCTTCGACATGCCCGCCTTCTCGGCGATCTGGTCGACCGTCGAGCCGCGAAAGCCGTAAGCGGAAAAAACCTCGAGTGCCGCATCAAGGATAAGCCTGCGATTGATGCCCTGAATGCGCGTCGCACCTTCCGACCTGTCGTTCGACGTCCTGTCGCTTTCGACCGCCTCGGTGCGTGAGTCTGAAGGAGCTGTGGCCATTTGACACCTTTCAGCAGCATAGAATTTTTCAAAAGCGCTTGACCATGTTCAAAGGCTCTTCTAGCCTGCAATTTGACCAACTAGTCAAGTTTTTGCGCAAGGCAAGAATATTGTGGCCAAAGAGCCGGGTCACGGGAACATATATTGGCGGGTGAATGTGGGCCAGAAATATAATGGCCCGGATTTGAACGCCCATACATAATGCGGAGGCAGAGCGCATGGTGCTCACCAGCAATCTTAGAGTCAACGGCGATCGTCTGTGGGACAGTCTGATGGACATGGCCCGGATCGGACCCGGTTTGCGCGGTGGCAACAATCGCCAGACCCTGACCGACGAGGATGGCGAAGGCCGCAAGCTGTTTCAGAGCTGGTGCGAAAAAGCCGGGCTTTCGATGGGCGTGGACACGATGGGGAACATGTTCTTCACCCGCCCCGGCGAAGATGCGGATGCCGATCCGGTCTATATGGGCAGCCATCTGGACACGCAGCCGACTGGCGGCAAGTTCGACGGCGTGCTGGGTGTGCTGGGCGGCCTCGAAGTCATGCGCACGCTCAACGACATGAATATCAAGACGAAGCGGCCCATCGTCGTGGTCAACTGGACGAATGAGGAAGGCACGCGCTTTGCGCCCGCCATGCTCTCCTCCGGCGTATTTGCCGGTGTCCACGAGCAGGACTGGGCCTATCAGCGCACCGACGCCAAGGGCAAGAAATTCGGTGACGAACTGGAGCGCATTGGCTGGAAAGGCGATGAGCCGGTCGGCAAACGCAAAATCCATGCGATGTTCGAGCTTCACATCGAACAGGGGCCGATCCTTGAGGCGGAGCACAAGGATATTGGCGTCGTTACCCACGGCCAGGGGCTGTGGTGGCTGCAAGTGACCCTGACCGGCAAGGAAGCGCATACCGGCTCCACGCCGATGAAGATGCGCAAGAATGCAAGTCTTGGCCTTGGCAAGATGCTGCAGCTCGTCAACGAGATCGCCATGTCGCACCAGCCGGACGCGGTGGGCGGCGTCGGCCATATCGACGTGTCGCCCAATTCGCGCAATGTGCTTCCCGGCCAGATTGTTTTCACCGTCGATTTCCGCTCGCCCAACCAGGCCGTGCTGGACGACATGAAAGCGCGTTTTGAAAAGGAAGCGCCGAAGATCGCCGAAGAACTTGGCATCGGCATCGAGATCGAAGTGGCGGGTCATTTCGACCCGGTGACTTTCGATAATGGCTGCGTGGAGGCGATCCGCAATGCGGCGGAACGGCTCGGCTACAGCCATCGCAATATCGTTTCGGGCGCAGGCCATGATGCCTGCTGGGTCAACCGCGTCGCACCGACCGCCATGGTCATGTGCCCCTGCGTGGATGGGCTCAGCCATAACGAAGACGAGGACATTTCGAAGGAATGGGCGTCGGCGGGAACCGACGTGCTTCTGCATGCAGTATTGGAGACCGCTGAAATTGTGAGTTGATTTCGGACCTCTCCAAGACTGCTACTGTTCGCAACAAAACCAAAAGGGGAACGACGAACAATGGCAAAGGTCATCAAAGGCGGAACCGTCATCACGGCTGACCGCACCTTTAAAGCCGATGTTCTCATCGAAGGCGAGAAGATCGTTGCCGTCGGCGACAATCTCTCCGGCGATGAAGTGATCGATGCATCCGGCTGCTATATCATGCCCGGCGGTATTGACCCGCACACCCATTTGCAGATGCCCTTCATGGGCACCTATTCCTCCGACGATTTCGATACGGGAACTTCTGCCGCGCTTGCGGGCGGTACAACGATGGTGGTCGATTTCGTCCTCCCCGGCTCGGAAGGCAATCTTCTGGAAGCCTTGCAGGAATGGTTTCAGAAAGCGGGCAAGGCGCGGACCGACTATTCGTTCCATATGGCCATCACCGGCTGGAACGAGCGTACTTTTACTGAAATGGCCGAAGTGGTGAAGCGCGGCATCAACACCTTCAAGCATTTCATGGCCTATAAAGGCGCGCTGATGGTGAATGACGACGAGATGTTCGCCTCGTTCCAGCGTTGCGCGGAACTGGGCGCCATGCCGCTCGTCCATGCCGAAAACGGCGACATCGTCGCGCAGTTGCAGGCGAAACTGCTGGCGGAAGGCAATGACGGCCCGGAGGCGCATGCCTATTCCCGTCCGCCGGAAGTGGAAGGCGAAGCCACCAACCGCGCCATCATGATCGCCGATCAGGCAGGCGTGCCGCTTTATGTGGTGCATGTTTCCTGCGAGCAGAGCCATGAGGCGATCCGCCGTGCCCGCCAGAAGGGGATGCGTGTTTTCGGCGAACCTTTGATCCAGCATCTGACGCTCGATGAAAGCGAATATCACAATCGCGATTGGGACTATGCGGCGCGCCGGGTGATGTCGCCGCCATTCCGCGACAAGGTCAATCAGGACAGTCTTTGGGCCGGGCTTGCGGCTGGAAGCCTGCAAGTGGTGGCCACCGACCATTGCGCCTTCACCACCGATCAGAAGCGTTACGGCATCGGCAATTTCACCAAGATACCCAACGGAACGGGCGGGCTGGAAGAACGCATGCCGGTGCTGTGGACACGCGGCGTGCGCACCGGGCGCCTCACGCCAAATGAATTCGTGGCTGTCACTTCGACCAACATCGCCAAGATCTTGAACATCTATCCGCAGAAAGGCGCGGTGCTGCCGGGTGCGGATGCCGATCTTGTCATCTGGGACCCGGAGGCAACCAGAAAGGTCTCTGCAAAGACCCAGCATTCCTCCATCGACTACAACGTGTTCGAAGGCTTTGAACTCAAGGGCCTGCCGAAGATGACGCTTTCCCGCGGGCGCATTGCTTTCGACAAGGGCCATGTCACGGCACAGCCGGGCGACGGGCGCTTCATCGAGCGCGAGCCGAATGGCGCCGCCAATCGGGCGCTGTCGCAATGGAAGGAAATCGTTGCGCCGCGCAAGGTGGAGCGCAGCGCCGAACATATGCCGATAGGGGTCTGATACATGGCTCTAGCTCAGCTTCGGGAAATGCGCATGAATTTGGAAAACAGCGTTGCCCCGGAGAGGGGCTTGGACGATGCGCGGACCGTGATCGACATCAAAAACCTGTCGCTCGTCTTCGAGACCAATGACGGGCCGGTTCATGCGCTTTCAAATATAGACCTCGCCGTCAAGCGCGGCGAGTTCGTCTCCTTCATCGGGCCTTCGGGATGCGGCAAGACCACGCTGATGCGCGTGGTCGCCGATCTCGAACAGCCCACTTCCGGCTCCGTAACCGTGAACGGAAAAACGCCGGAGCAAGCCCGCCTCGACCGGTCCTACGGTTATGTCTTTCAGGCGGCGGCGCTGTTTCCGTGGCGCACCATCGAAGACAATATCAGCCTGCCGCTGGAGATCATGGGGTTCTCCAAGGCAGACCGGCGCGAGCGGATCGAAAAGAACCTCGCGCTCGTCAATCTCTCAGGCTTCGGCAAGAAATATCCATGGCAGCTTTCAGGCGGCATGCAGCAGCGCGCATCTATTGCCCGCGCCCTCTCCTTCGACCCGGACATGCTGCTGATGGACGAGCCCTTCGGCGCGCTGGACGAGATCGTGCGCGATCACCTCAACGAACAGCTCCTCAAGCTATGGGCAGCGACCCGCAAGACGGTGATTTTCGTCACGCATTCGATTCCGGAAGCGGTCTTTCTGTCCACGAAAATCGTCGTCATGAGCCCGCGTCCGGGCCGGATTCATGAAATCATCGATTGCGACCTTGGTCCTGACAGGCCGCTGGAAATCAGGGAATCGGAAGCATTCCTGAAAATTGCCCACAGGGTCCGTGAGGGCCTGCGGCTGGGGCATATCCATGAGTAACGCGCATCGACCGCATCGTGCTGGAGATTGTCCATGAAAGGTTTTCTGCGCGACAGATTCATCCCGGTGACGACCATACTCGCCGTCATCATTGCGCTTTGGTATGGGCTGGCGATTGTGCTCAATGCGCCGTTCGAGCGTGATCAGGCTGCGCGCGCGGGGACGGAAATCACCTTCTCGACGCTCGTCGCCAACACGATGCATCAGGAGCGGCCGGTCCTGCCTGCGCCGCATCAGGTGGCCGAAGAAATCTGGAAGACCGTCTTCGGGGTCAAGCCCAGCTCCAAGCGCAGCCTCGTCTATCACGGCTGGGTGACGTTGTCGTCCACCATGCTCGGCTTCGTGCTTGGATCGGCGCTCGGCGTTCTCCTTGCTGTCGGCATCGTGCATTCCCGCACGCTCGACAAAAGCCTGATGCCGTGGATCATCACATCGCAGACGATCCCGATCCTCGCCATCGCGCCGATGATTATCGTGGTGCTGAACGCCATCGGCATATCAGGCCTGCTGCCCAAGGCGATCATCTCGACCTATCTCTCCTTCTTCCCGGTGGCTGTCGGCATGGTGAAGGGGCTGAGGTCGCCTGACGTCATGCATCTCGACCTTATGCGCACCTATAATGCATCGAGATCGCAGGTGTTCTGGAAATTGCGCTGGCCTGCGGCCATGCCGTTTCTCTTCACTTCCATGCAGATCGCGGTCGCCATCAGCCTCGTCGGCGCGATTGTGGGTGAGTTGCCAACCGGCGCGGTCGCCGGTCTCGGCGCGCGCCTGCTTGCAGGTTCATATTACGGGCAGACCGTGCAGATATGGGCGGCACTTGTTGCAGCCGCATTGATGGCCGCTGTTCTCGTCGCCCTGATCGGCATTGCCGCAGGGATCGTCAACCGGCGCATGGGCGCAAAGCCGGAAAGGGCAGCCGCATGATGACAGGCATTCTTTCCGTCATGGCGCTCATTGCCGGTTCCTGGCTGCTCGTGGGTTGGGTGGCAAGCCTGAAGACCCGCAATCCAGTCGGCCAGAAGATGCTGGATATCGCGGTGCCCGCGCTGTTCGGCATCGCAATGCTGTTGCTGTGGGAGGTGACGGTCCGGCTCTTCGCCATTCCGCAGGTTCTCCTGCCAGCGCCTTCGGCGATCTGGGCGCGCATCTCGGCGTCCGTGCCGATCCTCTGGGCGGATTTCAGGCAGACCTTTCTGAAGGCCGTCATCATCGGCTATGTCGCCGGGTGCGGCCTTGGCTTCATCACCGCCATTATCGCAGACCGTATCCCTTTCCTGCGCAAAGGGCTGCTGCCGCTCGGCAATCTGGCCGCGGCGCTTCCCATTGTCGGCGTCGCGCCGATCATGGTGATGTGGTTCGGCTTCGACTGGCAGTCAAAGGCGGCGGTCGTCATCATCATGACCTTCTTCCCGATGCTGGTGAACACGGTTGCGGGCCTTGCCAGCACCGGGGCGATGGAACGGGACATGATGGAAACCTACGGCTCGAACTACTGGCAGACATTGTTCAAGCTGCGCCTGCCAGCCGCCATGCCCTTCATCTTCAACGCGCTCAAGATCAATTCCACCCTGGCGCTGATCGGCGCGATCGTGGCGGAATTTTTCGGCACGCCGATTGTCGGCATGGGCTTCCGCATCTCCGCCGAGATCGGGCGGATGAATGTGGATATGGTCTGGGCTGAAATCTTTGTGGCTGCGCTTGCCGGATCGCTTTCTTACGGGCTGATCGCGCTGATCGAGCGCAAAGTGACATTCTGGCACCCTTCATACAGGAGGGCCTGAGCCTGAATATTTGGCATCCGCAAAAATAAGGTGGACCAAAGTGCGTTCCGAAAAGTGGCAACCGGTTTTCGGGCAAATGCACGCAATAAAAAAGAACCAGAGGAGAACTGAAAATGAAAAAGGCAATTTCCTTATGCCTTGGCACTGCGGGGCTGGCGCTCGCGCTTATGAGCAGTTCGGCAATGGCTGCCGACAAGCTGACCTTGCAGCTCAAATGGGTGACGCAGGGCCAATTCGCCGGTTATTATGTCGCCAAGGACAAGGGCTTCTACGAAGAAGAAAATCTCGACGTCGATATCAAGCCCGGCGGGCCTGACGTGGCGCCGCCGCAGGTTATCGCCGGCGGCGGGGCGGATGTCGTGGTCGACTGGATGCCGTCGGCGCTCGCCACCCGCGAAAAAGGCGTCCCGCTCGTCAACATCGCCCAGCCCTTCAAGAAATCGGGCATGATGCTGACCTGCCGCAAGGACACCAACATCACCAAGCCCGAAGACTTCAGGGGCCGCACGCTTGGCGTCTGGTTTGGCGGCAATGAATATCCTTTCCTGTCCTGGATGAACCACCTGAAAATCCCGACCGAGGGCGGCAAGGACGGCGTGACCGTGCTGAAGCAGGGCTTCAATGTCGATCCGCTGATCCAGAAGCAGGCCGATTGCATATCCACCATGACCTATAATGAATATTGGCAGGTGATCGATGCAGGCATTCCAGCCGACCAGCTCGTCGTTTTCCCTTATGAGGAACAGGGCGTAGCCACGCTGGAAGACGGGCTTTACGTGCTGGAAAAGAGCCTTGACGATCCGGCAATGGTCGACAAGCTGGCCCGTTTTGTCCGCGCTTCGATGAAGGGCTGGAAATACGCTTCCGAAAATCCGGGCGAGGCAGCGGATATCGTGCTCGACAATGATGCTTCCGGCGCGCAGACCAAGGTGGTTCAGGAGCGTATGGTCAAGGAAATCGGCAAGCTGGTCGACGGTTCCGATGGCACCCTTGACGTAGCAGCCGCCGACCGCACGGTCGAAACGCTTCTCGGCGGCGGTTCCGATCCTGTCATCACCAAGAAACCGGAAGGCGCGTGGACCGCGAAGATCACCGACGCGATGAAGAAATGACAGGTTTGAAATGAAAAGAAGAAACCGGCCCGAAAGGCCGGTTTCTAATTCCGAGTTTACTCAGCGGGTTCAGCCGCGCCGCCGCTTTGCGGCTTTCCCTTGAGCGCCTGGTCGAGTTCCCGCTCAAGCCGCGCTTCTTCCTCTGCCTTGGGCTGCGTAAAGCGTCCGAGCAGCAGATAGGCAACCGGCGTCACATAGAGCGTGGCGATGGTTGCCAGACCGAGGCCCCCGACGATGACCCAGCCCAGAGCCACGCGGGCTTCCGCACCGGCGCCGCTCGCCAGAATCAGGGGCACGCCGCCAAGAACAGCGCAGATCATCGTCATGCAGACAGGGCGAAGACGGATATTGGATGCTTCCTCGATAGCTTCGCGGACGCTCAAGCCCTTGTCACGCAATTGATCCGCAAACTCGACGATCAGGATGCCGTTCTTGGCCATGATGCCGACCAGAAGCACAAGGCCGATCTGGCTATAGACGTTCAGGCTGGTGCCGGTCAGCAGCATGGCGAAAACGGCGCAACCCAGCCCCAAGGGAACGGTTGCCATCACGATCAGGGCGCTGACAAAGCTTTCGAACTGCGCCGCCAGCACCAGCAGGATGATGATGATGGCAAAGCCGAACACCATGGCCAGCCCGCTTGACGTTTCGCTGAGCGTGGAAGCTTCGGCCAGCGGAATGATGTGGCTTCCCGGCGGCAACAGGGGCGCTGCGATTTCCTGCGCGGCCTTATAGGCGTCGCCCAGAGCGAAATCGTCACGCAGGTTTGTCGTGATGGAGACGGAACGCTGGCGCGTCTCGCGATCAAGCTGCGGCGGAACCGCTTTTTCGACGACCGATGCGATGGACGACATCGGCACATACCGGCCATCCGTCGTCTTCATGAAGATGTTTTCAAGATCGGTCGGATCATTGATCGGATTGGTGGTGGCAACGAGTTTCACATCGAAGCTGCGATCCCCGACATAGACCGATCCGATCTTGCGGCCATCCAGCACCGATTGCACGGCATTGGCGAGCCCGGTGATGTCGATACCAAGATCAGAGGCCCGCTCGCGATTGATCTCGACGGACAATTGCGGCTGGGTCGGTTCCACCGAAAGGCGCGGCTGTACGAAGCGCGGGTCCTTTTCCAGCGCTGCGACAACGGCCTGCGCCGCAGGCTGTAGCTTGGCATAGTCGCTGCCGACTATGGCAAACTGCAAGCCGTTGCCCGCGCCGCGAATACCAAGGCTGTTCGGCTGGGTGGTGAATATGCGCACCGCCGTTATGCCTTTGATGCGCTGGGTGATGTCAGCCATGATTTCCTGCTGGCTGCGCGCGCGTTCCTGCCAGGGGGCCAGCGTCAGAACGACGAAGCCATTGTTCGACGCTCCGTTCGAACCGGCGATGGCATAGGTGGTGGTGATTTCACCACTATCGCGCAGGGGCTGAATCGCCTCCTCGATCTTGTCGAGCTGCGACTGAAGGAACTCCACGCTGATGCCCTGCGGCCCGTTGATCCGCAACAGCGCAACCGCCCGATCTTCCGATGGCGTCAATTCCTGACGGATCAGACCATAGGCAACGAAGGAAGCCCCGGCGAAAAGCATCGCGACGAGCACGACCACGAAAGGCCCCGAAAGACAAAGATGCAGCGTCTTTTTATAAAACGCAGCAAGTCCGCCGCCGATCCGGCGCAGGAAAAGCGGACCATGGCCGCTATCCTCGCCATTGCTTTCTTTCAGAAAGCGGGAGGCGAGCATCGGGCACAGTGTCAGCGCAACCACGGACGACAGAAGAACGGCAATCGCCAGAACGAAGCCGAATTCGCGGAACAGGCCACCCGCCTGCCCCGGCAAGAACGAGATCGGCACGAAGACCGCCGCCAGCGTGAGCGTGGTGGCGATAACGGCGAAGAAGACTTCCTGCGTGCCGAGAACTGCGGCGGCTCGCGGCCCCATGCCCTGATTGCGTCGCCGGACGACGTTTTCCAGCACCACAATGGCGTCGTCGACCACCAGCCCCGTGGCGAGCACCAACGCCAGAAGCGTGAGGATATTGACCGAAAAACCCGCCAGATAAATAGCTGCAACCGTGCCGATGAGAGCAACCGGCATCGACAAGGCCGGGATAAGCGTGGCGCGTATATCCCACAGGAACATGAAGATAATTGCCACGACGATGATCACCGACGCGATCAGCGCGATTTCCACCTCGTGGATAGCGCCATTGATGAAGTTCGCATCGTCACTGGTGACGGTAATATTGACGCCCGCAGGCAAGGTCTTTTGCAGATTGGCAACCGCGGCGCGGATGCCTTGCGAAATATCGAGCGTATTGGACTGCGCCTGACGGACGATGCCGAGACCGATTGCCGTCTTGCCGTTGGAGCGAACAGCGGAACTTTCGATATCCGGCCCAAGCGTGACCGTCGCCACGTCGCGGATCTGCGTGCGTCCCTTGATATAGACGTTCTCAAAATCCTCCGGCTTCTCCAGATTGGCCGTAGCACGCACCACGATGGACTGATCCGAACTGCGCAGTGAACCGGCAGGCGCATCAAGCCCCATGGAAGAAAGCGCCGTGGAAATATCGGCAATGGTCAGGCCATAACTGGCAAGGCGCGACTGAAGGATATCGATGCGGAAAATCTTGTCCCGATTACCGTAGATCTGCACGTCGGCCACACCTGGCACCGCCGACAGAATATCCTGTATCTGGTCTTCAACCAGCACCGTCATGTCGTCGACGGACATGGTGTCAGACGTCACCGCCAGACGCATCACCGCATCGGCATTGGAGTCCGCCTTGATGATGCGCGACGGGTCGGCCTCTTCCGGCACTGTATTTGCCACGCGAGAGATCGCATCCCGCATATCGGCGGCCGCAACATTGAGGTCCACACCGTCATTGAACTCCACCGTGACGCGGCTGCGCTCAAAGGACGATGTCGAGGAAATGGATTTCACGCCAGAAACACGCGCCACGGCGTTTTCGAGAACCTGCGTCAACTGGCGATCGATGGTTTCGGCGGACGCGCCCTTGAAGTCCGTGCTGATCGTCACGACGGGCCGGTCGACGTCCGGCAGTTCGCGGATATCGACGCCTGTGAACGCCGCCAGACCCGCGACAACGATCAAAACGTTGATAACGAACGCAAAAACCGGACGGCGGATGAACAGCGCCGTCGATCCGCCCTTGTCGGATGGGGAATTGTGACCGGTCACGTTGCCATCCTCATCCTGCGGTCCGCTTTGCCGAGGCCGGGTCAGCCAGCGCCGTCCCCTGCTCGTCCTTCACACGAACGGGCGCGTCGTCCCGCACGGTTTGAACGCCTTGCGTGACGATAAGGTCGCCCTGCTTTACCGGGCCGTCGACGAGGATGTTGGTGGCGTTGCGCTGAACGATACGGGCCTCGACTTTGCGGGCCACGCCGTCTTCAACCCGCCAGATATAGGAACCGTTGGCGCCCCACTGGATCGCCAGCGGATCGACCGACGGATAGCGGTCGCCCGGAAAAAGAACGGTGACGGAAAACGACATGCCAGCGCGCAGGCGATCCTGCGTGTTGGGGACTTCGGCGCGGACGTGCAGTGTCCGGCTGGCTTCATCCAGCATGTTGTCAACGGCGTTGATTTCGCCGCTATAGGTCTCGCCGGGGAAAGCGGTCGATTCCGCTGTCAAAGGCTGGCCAACCTTGATCTGCGGTGCGAACCGTTCCGGCACCCAGATATCGATCAGCACTTTCGACCGGTCATCGATGCGACCGATGGAGGTCTGTGCGGTAATGTAATTGCCCACATTGACAGGAAGAATGCCGACGATACCGGAAATCGGCGAACGAACCGTGCGGCGGCTCAAGGCGAGCTGCGCGTCCTGCAAGGCAAGCTGCGCATTGGCAACCGCCAGTTCCGTTTCGACCACCTGAACTTCCGTTGCGGTGTTGGTCGCGCGCAATTTTGCGATGCGCTGGCGGGTGGTCTGTGCATCTTTCAGCGCGGTCTGCGCCTTGGCGACGGCGATCTTCTCGGTCTCGGCATCCAGTTCGGCGATGGGATCGCCTTCCTTCACCATGTCGCCGGCCTTGACGTAGAGCTTCGTCATGTAACCGCTGGAATACGGGGTTATCGATACGGTGGTGAGCGCCCGTGCCGAACCGATCGCCGTCAGCCGGTTGTTGATGGTCTCTTCGCCCGCTGCCTCAACGACGACCAGCGGCGCGGACCGCCCGCCCCCGTTTCTGGGCGCTTCGCCTGTCGCGGCGGCCTTCACCACCTCAGATTTGTTCTTATAAGCATACCAGCCACCAACGGCGGCTGCGGCGATGAGCAGGCACAAGGCAAGCTGCTTCCAGGATTTCATTCAGCTCTCCGGCGAGGTGTACCGTCGCCCTGACGGGACCTCGTATTCGAAACCATTATGTCGGGCGCGGAAAATGCCAGCAAATAGTATCAGAATGATGATTGCCTTCACATTGCGCAAATCACGCATCCCATAAGGATACATAGATTTTTCCGGTTAAGATTTCGCACAGAGGCCCCGACCCGTCGAGTTAAATTTCGGTAATGCAACGCATGAAAGCCCCGGGAAAGCCGCACGCTTTTAACCGATTGAACAAAGGCTGTTGGATTTATCGACAGGCTCCATATATAGGAGGCTACCTTTACGAATTGCGTTTCGACGGCAAACCGGTTTAGGGTCAGGACCTATTAATTTGATGAAAATGGTGTGCGGCCATCCGTTTGGATATGAGGAGAAAAGGCGAAGGAAATGTGGTTCATTTTCGAGCCTTTTCGACGAGATAGCCGGGCGGATGGACCACATCCTCTGGACACCGAAATGACTGGCGATCTGCTGCGTTGAACCGCTCGGCCGGGGGAACCACCCCGTCCTTCGCAGCTCTCCTGGCAGCTCTTGTCATTTCAGGTGCCATTTCCATCAAATTAATAGGTCCTGACCCTGGGCACCGCGGCAGTTGGGCCGGTTCGCCTTGAATTGGAAGCAGGCTATGGCGGTTGTTGAAAAGACCACAGACACGGGCGCGCTTTCCCCTGAAGCGGCCTCCCAGACCGCGACCGCTGAACGGGTCTCTCCAACGCAATTCACACGGCTTCCCTGGCGCAACCGGCTTTCGAGCAAGCTGCTGCTCCTGACCGCGCTTGCAGTGCTGATCACCGAAGTTCTGATCTTCGTCCCCTCCGTGGCCAATATGCGCGTGCGCTGGATGAGTTCCAGGCTCGATACCGTGAGCGCCGTCAGCGAGGTCCTGGTCGCCGGGGGCGACATGGACGTCCCGCGCGACATTCAGGACAAGGTGCTTCTGGCCACCGGCACCAAGGCCATCGCCATGCGTGAAGCCGGTGCGTCGCGCCTGCTCGCCATGTCGGAGGTTCCCGGCAAGATCGATCAGGTCATCGACCTCAACAATATCAGCGAAGCGGCAGCCATATGGGACGCATTCGGCACATTGTTCAATGGCGGAGACAGAACGCTGCGCATCTTCGGCTCGGTTTCACCGGCCGGCTCTTCGCAGCGCATCATTGAAATCGTGACCTCGGACGCGCCGCTGCGCCACGCCATGCTGGTCTATGCGCGCAACGTCACCTTCATATCGCTCATCATTTCGGTGATAGCGGCAAGCCTGATCTACCTGATCATCCACGAAATGCTGCTGCGGCCCGTGCGCATCATGCATCGCAACATGATCGACTTCGCGTCGTCCCCCGACAATCCGGCACTCATCCTCGTTCCGGAAAACCGCAAGGATGAATTCGGCATCGCCCAGCGCCAGATATCCCACATTCAAAGCGATCTCCAGCGCACGCTGAAGGAGCAGAAGCATCTGGCCGATCTCGGCCTTGCCGTCTCCAAGATCAACCACGACATGCGCAATATTCTGGCTTCGGCACAGCTGATGTCGGACAGGCTCGCCGACACCGAAGACCCGATGGTGCAGCGGTTCGCACCCAAACTCATTCGCACGCTCAGCCGCGCGATCAGCTATTCCGAAAGCGTGATGGCCTATGGCCGCTCGCAGGAAGCGCCGCCGCGCCCGCGCCGCGTCCTGCTGCACACAATTATCGCGGATGTGCAGGAAACCCTCAGCCCCAGTTCCGAAAGCAGCATCGAGTTCGAGAATCTCGTTCCGGAAGATTTTGAACTGAATGTCGATTCGGAGCAGCTATTCCGTGTCCTGAGCAATCTGTGCCGAAATTCCGTTCAGGCAATGGAGCGCGACCAGACGACCGATGTCGCGACGGTCAAGCGGCTCACGATATCTGCGGGGAAAATCGGGACTACGACGATCATCGGCGTCGAGGATACCGGTCCCGGCCTGCCGCAAAAGGCGCGCGACAATCTTTTCACGGCGTTCCGTGGCTCGACACGCAGCGACGGCACCGGCCTAGGGCTTGCCATCGCACAGGAACTGATCCGCGCGCATGGCGGCACAATCGAGCTTCGGGAAGACCGTCCCGTTGGCGCGCATTTCGAGATTCGCATCCCTGATTTGCCGATGCAACGCGAAGACCGCAACAACCTGCGCACCGAAGAGCGCGCGTAGACAATCTGCCGTTGCACCGGCTCTGGTGGAAAAGCCCGGAAACGTGGTGCCTGACAAGAAATCTTCACAGAACCACATTTTTTTCTAAGAAGACGCTTGCATTTAGCGATTTGTCCGATTATCAACCGCCCATCGCCGCAGCGAGCGGCACACAGGCAAGCACCCGTAGCTCAGCTGGATAGAGCACCAGACTACGAATCTGGGGGTCAGAGGTTCGAATCCTTTCGGGTGCGCCATTTCTTCTCCATAAGAATTTGAATTTATTTGGCTATTTCCGACAAGGAAATTTGTCTTCCTCCATTGTCACCCCAATGGAATTGCGACCGTCTTTCGATAGAGATGCCATGTCGCGTGTCCAAGGATGGGCAGGACCAACGCCAATCCGGCAAACATCGTTGCAAATCCCACCACCAGCATCGCGGTCACGATTGCCGCCCAAAGCAGCGCCTCCAGCGGATTGCGAGATACCACGCGCAATGACGTGGCGATTGCCGCCGCCGCACCGCAATCCCGATCAAGCAGCATCGGGAAGGTGACGATCGTCAGGCACAGGACAACGATTGCAAAAAGCAAGCCAATGCCGCAGCCGGCGAAAATCAGGCTACGCCCCTCTTCCGTCGATGACACCTGATTCATCAGCATCGAGAAGCTGTCGGGCGGCATGGGGCCGAAATAGTGAACATAGAGATTTTGTGCCACCAGCAGCCACGCAATGAAGATTGCGAAAAGGAAAGAGCCGACGGCCACGATGGACGGCAATGCCGGGGAGTGGCTGACATCGAAAGCGCGCCTCCAACTGGTGTCCAGTTTCTCCTCGCGGCGCCTGCTCATTTCATAAAGCGGCAAGGCGGCAACTGGCCCGATCAGGGCAAATCCGGACATCAGGGGGAACAGAAGCGGCAGAGCGTTTGCGTTCGTGCTCCAATAGGTGATGAACAATCCGGCCAGCGGATATATCAGACAAAGAAAAACATAATGCGATGGCTTCGCCCAGAAATCGTCGAATCCCAAACGCAGCGCGTCGAATACATCCGCCATCTGGATGCGTTTGACTTCCGGGTAAAAGGCTGTTTGGTCCCGACCTGCAATCACATGAAACTGTGCCATGACGTTCCTCCTGCGGGTTAGGCAGTCCTGACGGCAGGGCGGCGGTCAGGACAGGCCTGCACGCAATTTCCGGCTTTGAGAAGCCTGACGATGAGGCAGCCAGTATACATCGAAAAGACCGGCTGCGAAAGGAAAACGGCCCGGCAGGATCGAGCCCGCTTGAACGAATACCACATGCGCACGACCCGGCGCTTTCCAAACGTCAACGAGATCAACCAAATATGATCTGTTCATCGAACCACGATGTGCTACTGCCACTCACGGAAACAGCAGCTCAGGAATGTAGTTAAATGGAATGGATCCCTATTGGCTTGATGGCATTCAAGGTTATCGTGTTGGGCGTGGCCATGTTCTTTGCCATCAAGTTTCATTATGATGAGGGCAAGAAGAAGAAAAACAAGGAAGGCGGGACGTAAGCGCCTGCAAAAGCCAAAAGATCACCGTTCGATTTGATCGAACGGCTGGAGCAGATCAGCCTTTGAGAACGGAATAAAGGACAGGCAGCGCCAGATTTGTGCCGCCAACACAGGCCAGCGCGCATCTGTTCTTCACCCCTCGACAGGGTGAAACCAAATTGCCTTAAATGTCCGGGGAATAATGGTGCTGCGAGAGAGGATTGAACTCTCGACCTCTCCCTTACCAAGGGAGTGCTCTACCACTGAGCTACCGCAGCAATCTCTTGAGTGCGGCGGACTTCTGCCACATCATTACGCAAATCGCAAGCAAGCAATTGCATTTCTTTGCACATAATGTGGAAATCTGTAGGAGACGCATTTGAAAGCCGCTTTTCCGGCCCTTTTTCCCGTAGTAGAAGACCGTCATGAGCGAAAATACGACCAACAAAGAGAAACAAATCCAATCAGACCAGCGCAAAAAGCGCCGCGCTGAGGAGTTGCGCGCGAATCTGATGCGCCGCAAGGCGCAATCGCGCTCGCGCCGCGCAGGCGAAGCCGACGAGCGAAACGACGGCATTACCGCCGCCAGCGACAAGACCGATTGAGAATCACGGCAACAAAGCCTTCCTTGAAGATAGGGAGGCTCTGCGGTAAAAGCTTACTTCCGTTCTTCGCAGCGATATCGTCCTATTGTGATTCGTATTTGACGTAATTTGGCCGCAAGACTCGTAATTTCATGACGCAACGCCACCGCGCCGCAAGGGCTGCCGGGTTTGGTGAAATTTATCGGGCAAGGCATCGGCCCAGAAGGTGACACAGCATGGATCGCATCAAAATCGTCGGCGGCAACAAGCTCAACGGCATCATTCCGATCTCCGGCGCGAAAAACGCCGCCCTGCCGTTGATGATCGCCTCGCTTCTGACCGACGATACGCTGACGCTCGAAAACGTGCCGCATCTGGCCGATGTCGAGCAGTTGATCCGCATCCTCAGCAATCACGGCGTCGATTATTCTGTGAACGGGCGTCGCGAGCACCAGAACGGCGCCTATTCGCGCACCATTCATTTCACCGCCCGCAACATCGTCGACACGACGGCTCCTTATGAACTCGTTTCGAAGATGCGCGCGAGCTTCTGGGTGATCGGCCCGCTTCTGGCGCGCACCGGCGAGGCAACCGTGTCGCTGCCGGGCGGCTGCGCCATCGGCACCCGTCCCGTAGACCTGCTGCTGGAATCCCTCCAGGCGCTGGGCGCGGAAATCGACATTGAAAACGGCTATGCCAAGGCGCGCGCGCCGAAGGGCGGCCTTGTCGGCGCACGCTACAGCTTTCCGAAAGTCTCGGTCGGCGCAACCCATGTCATGCTGATGGCGGCGGCTCTCGCCAAGGGTGAGACCATCATCGAAAATGCGGCCCGCGAGCCGGAAGTCGTCAATCTTGCCGACTGCCTCAATGCGATGGGCGCAAAGATCACCGGCGCGGGCACCAGCACCATCCATGTGGAAGGCGTGACCAGCCTTTCGGGCGCACGCGTTCGCGTCATTCCCGACCGTATCGAAACCGGCACCTATGCAATGGCGGTCGCGATGACCGGCGGCGACGTGCTTCTGGAAGGCGCGCAGGAAAGCCTGCTGTCATCGGCGCTGGACACGCTGCGTCTGGCCGGTGCCGAGATCACCGAGACCAATAGCGGTCTTCGCGTGGTGCGCAACGGCCATGGCATCCAGCCTGTCGATGTCACCACCGACCCCTTCCCCGGCTTCCCGACCGACTTGCAGGCGCAGTTCATGGGACTGATGACCAAGGCGAAGGGAACGTCGCGCATCACGGAAACCATTTTTGAAAACCGCTTCATGCATGTGCAGGAGCTGGCGCGTCTTGGCGCAAAAATCTCCCTGTCCGGCCAGACCGCAACCGTTGAAGGCGTCGAGCGCCTGAAGGGCGCACAGGTGATGGCAACGGATCTGCGCGCATCGGTTTCCCTGGTGATCGCGGGCCTCGCCGCCGAGGGCGAAACCATGGTCAATCGCGTTTATCATCTGGATCGCGGCTTCGAGCGACTGGAAGAGAAGCTGTCGCGCTGCGGCGCGATGGTGGAACGCATCAGCGGTTGATGTGATCGGCCGGAGTGACATTCGTTGCTCCGGCTTTTTTCTGGCTGACGTTATTTGAACAGCGACGGGTTTGAAAAGCCTGTCGATTTTTTTGTTTTGACATGCCAAGTTGGTAACCGGCCCGGCGGGTGATTGATTTTCTTCCCGCCGGAGCAGTTATTGACCGACAACGGAAAGCGGTGCTGGAGTATGGATATGTTGAAGCTTGTGGCGCTGGATGAGGAGGACTTGCAGGTCCTTTCCGCTCATCTTCAGGACGCGGTTTTGAAAGTATCCGACCTTCAATATCTCGCCAACGAAAAGCGTTTCATCCTGACGGCAAACCGTTTTGTCTGGGAAGAAAGCAAGCCGAGATTCCTGCGCAAGCCGCAATATCAGCGCCGACGCACCGCCCTGCATTTCAACCGTGTGATTGCGGCGAAGGCGACCGGCATCGACCGCCAGAAGCCCGAAGACGTGCTTTCCCTGATGGCCATTCAGTTCACCGCCGGTGAAACGCCCGCAGGTACAATAGAACTGACTTTTTCGGCAAATGCGGCTATCCGTCTTGAAGTGGAATGTATTGAGGCGCAAATGACGGACCTTGGCGCGGCATGGGAAACGGAATCGCTTCCCCGCCATAACGTCTGAGAGCAGGTTCTGCACAACCGTCATTCGTCAGCCGGACACGAGGTCCGGCAAGCATATTTGAAGGAACAGAAGCGTGGTCAAGACGCTCAGACAAACCGATCCCGATTTCGAGAATAATTTCGCGACGTTTCTGGCAGGCAAGCGCGAGGCATCGGAAGATGTCGATCGCGCGGCGCGGGAAATTGTCGACCGTGTGCGCCGGGAAGGTGACAGCGCGCTGATCGATTATTCCCGCCGCTTCGACCGGATCGATCTCGAAAAAACCGGCATCGCGGTCACCGAGGCTGAAATCGACGCAGCTTTCAAAACCGCGCCCGCATCCACAATTGAAGCGCTGAAACTCGCGCATGAGCGCATCGAAAAGCACCATGCGCGGCAATTGCCGAAGGATGACCGTTATACCGATGCGCTGGGTGTCGAGCTCGGCTCGCGCTGGACGGCTATCGAGGCCGTGGGGCTTTATGTTCCGGGCGGCACGGCAAGCTATCCAAGTTCCGTGCTGATGAATGCGGTTCCCGCCAAGGTGGCTGGCGTGGAGCGCATCGTCATGGTGGTTCCGGCACCCGATGGCATTCTCAATCCACTGGTTCTGGTGGCAGCGCGGCTCGCCGGTGTTTCCGAGATTTACCGTGTCGGCGGCGCGCAGGCTGTCGCGGCGCTTGCCTATGGCACCGAAACAATCAAGCCCGTCGCCAAGATCGTCGGCCCCGGCAATGCCTATGTTGCCGCCGCCAAGCGCATCGTCTTCGGCACGGTCGGCATCGACATGATCGCAGGCCCGTCCGAGGTTCTGGTCATTGCCGACAAGGACAACAATCCCGACTGGATCGCCGCTGACCTGCTCGCCCAGGCGGAACACGATACCGCCGCGCAGTCGATCCTCATGACCGATGATGAAGCGCTGGCGATAGCGGTGGAGGAGGCCGTCGAACGCCAGCTCCGCACTCTACCCCGCGCGCAAACCGCCGCCGCAAGCTGGCGCGATTTCGGGGCCGTCATTCTGGTCGAGGATTTCGAGGCAGCCATTCCGCTTGCCAATCGCATTGCAGCCGAGCATCTGGAAATCGCCACCGCCGATCCGGAAGCCTTGCTGCCGAAAATTCGCAATGCAGGATCGATCTTCATCGGCGGCTATACGCCGGAAGTGATCGGCGATTATGTCGGCGGCTGCAACCACGTTCTGCCGACGGCGCGCTCGGCGCGTTTCTCATCGGGCCTGTCCGTTCTCGATTACATGAAGCGCACGTCGCTTCTCAAACTCGGCCCCGATCAACTGCGCGTGCTTGGGCCTGCGGCAATCGAAATTGCCCGCGCCGAAGGCCTTGATGCCCATGCGCAGTCTGTCGCCATCCGGCTGAACCTATGAGGTGATATGACCGCCGGTGTTCCAAATGCCCGCCTTGTTGACGTCGAGCTCGATGAATCCATCGGGCGTTCGACGCCTGACGTCGAGCATGAACGCGCGGTGGCCATTTTTGACCTTATCGAGGAAAACTCCTTCCACCCGATCGGAGACGATACGGGCGGGCCTTATCGCCTGAAGCTATCGCTGATGGAATCACGGCTGATTTTCGCCATCGCACGGGAAACCGGCGAGGATGTCGCAACCCATATTCTCTCGCTCACGCCGCTGCGCCGCGTGGTGCGCGATTATTTCATGATTTGCGAAAGCTACTATCAGGCCATCCGCTCGGCCACGCCAAGCAAGATCGAGGCAATCGACATGGGGCGGCGCGGCCTGCACAATGAAGGATCGCAAACCCTGCAAGCGCGGTTAAAGGGCAAGATCGAGGTTGATTTCAACACGGCCCGGCGGCTTTTCACACTTGTCTGCGTTTTGCACTGGAGGGGCTGATCATCGATGATCGTCGCCGATGGACCTCCCGTAACGCTTAGCGAAACTGACAAGGAAGATCATAAACGACGCCTGCCCACGTCGCTGCTTTTCGTCTGCGGCAAGAACGCAATTCGTTCGCCAATTGCGGAATTACTTGCAAGAAAAGCCCTGCCACCCAATATTTATGTGGCGTCGGCGGGCGTGAAACGGGGCGAGCGCGATCCGTTTGTCGATGCCGTGCTTCAGGAAGAGGGTCTCTCGCTCGACAACCGGCAGCCGCGTGGCCTCGAAGAACTGGCGGATGGCTATTTCGACCTGATCGTAACGCTGACGCCGCTTGCCCATCACACCGTTCTGGAACGCATGCGCGGCTTCTCGGTTGACGTGGAATATTGGCCGACGCCGGACCCGACTTTGGTAACCGGCAGCAGAAGCCAGATCATGGCGGCCTATCGCGATGTGCGTGACCGCCTGAAGCGCCAGATCATGCACCGTTTTGGCGAGCAATAAGTTCGCCGAATTCCGTTGTTCACAAATGCCGCCTAATCATATAGGTTCCGCGCAAATTCAGACCTAAAGACCGCTCGAGAGCGGGCATTTTACCGAAGAAAGAAACAGGTATCGCATGGCGAAAGAAGAAGTCCTCGAATTTCCGGGTGTTGTTACGGAACTGCTGCCCAATGCTATGTTCCGCGTGAAGCTCGAAAACGAACATGAAATCATCGCCCACACCGCTGGCCGTATGCGCAAGAATCGCATCCGCGTTCTGGCCGGTGACAAGGTTCTGGTTGAAATGACCCCTTACGACCTGACCAAGGGCCGCATCACCTACCGCTTCAAGTAAGCAATCCGTTCCAGGAAATGTCTATTCGATGAGCGCGCAACACAAGCTGGTTCTTGCCTCCGGTTCTCCACGCAGGATCGAGCTTCTGGGGCAGGCAGGCATCGAACCGGACCATATCCATCCGGCCGATATTGACGAAACGCCGCAGCGTGGCGAACATCCGCGCTCGCTGGCGAAGCGTCTGTCGCGGGAAAAAGCGCGCAAGGCGCAGGAACAGTTGAAGGACGATGCGAATTTCGCCAGCGCCTTCATTCTCGCCGCCGACACGGTGGTGGCGGTTGGCCGCCGCATTCTGCCCAAGACCGAGATCGCAGACGAAGCGCGGGAATGCCTGCGCCTGCTTTCGGGACGCACGCACAAGGTCTTCACAGGGGTGAGCCTCGTTCTGCCGAACGGCAATCTGCGCCAGACACTGGTTGAAACGCGGCTTCGCTTCGAACGCCTTTCCCGCCAGCAGATGGATGCCTATCTCTCGTCGGGCGAATGGCGCGGCAAGGCGGGCGGCTATGCCATCCAGGGACTGGCCGGCAGTTTTGTCGTGAAGCTGGTTGGCTCCTATACGAATGTGGTGGGGTTGCCGCTGCAGGAGACCACGAGCCTGCTGAGCGATGTCGATTATCCGGTTTACGCCAACTGGAACAGCGGAAAAGTCTGAAGAACAGCCATGGACGACAAGAAGGACATATCAGCCGGTGGACGCGTGACGCCATTGCGTCCGACGCGCCCCTGCCCGGAATGCGGAAAATCTTCAACGCGCGAATCCTATCCCTTCTGTTCGCCCCGGTGTAAAAGCATTGACCTCAATCGCTGGCTGTCCGGCAGCTATGTGCTGCCCGGAAAGCCGATCGATGAAGAGGAAGAAGAAGGGAACTAAGCCTCTTCCAAACCATTTTCCTGCAATAAAATCAGCTATTTATCGAAACTGTGAGAAAAGCTGATAAAAATTGCGATACGGTGCTGGACAGCGCGAAATTTAATGCTATAACCCACCCACTTCCGGCGGGAACCAACACCGCCCTGAACGAGCAAATCGCTTGTTACGGATGCCCGGATAGCTCAGTTGGTAGAGCAGCGGATTGAAAATCCGCGTGTCGGTGGTTCGAATCCGCCTCCGGGCACCATTTTGATTTACTTAGGTAATCTGGCAAAATTCCTCCTTAAAAATCGGGCCTTGAAATTGCGCCGTGGTAGCACACTGGTAGCATCGCTAGTTTTCTGGATTTTGCGATAGCGAGCTTTTGCAGCGAAAAGCAGAGGGATAAACCGCTCTGGCTTTCTGGCTCATGCCGTCCAGCATAAAGTCGAGGCGGACGCATAGGAATATTGCCGAATAATCCTCCCCATGAAAATGCAAGCCGATAATGGGAGGTTCTGTGCACGCCTTTATAGGGTAGAATTTCTACCTCGCTTTGAGCCAGGATTTTGCTTGCGCCCACAACGGGCAAGACCGGATGAATGGACAATTGCAACTTCGCAAGCCCATGCGTTCGCGACACAGAACGGATAATGCCCATCCGCCTTAAACAGCACGCTAAAAACCGCGCTGCGGAAGGGGACGAAAAACTCATACCTACACCGCTGAAACCAAGTGACGTGCACGATGATTTTGTCTGTTGCAAACGCTGTAGAAGAATCTTTGAAAGGGCACCATAGAAAGGCCCTGCGGTTCTTCGAGGTACTTCTCCAAGAAGATAGGGCGATTTCACCTCATGACATAATGGAGGCCGCGTATGCTTATGACAGGGCGGGTAAGGAGAAAAACGCCGTGCCGCTTTATCTGGCTGCACTTCAAGGCGATCTGACCGAAGCGCAACGCATCAATGTCTATTTCTGTCTCGCTTCATCCTATAGGACTATTGGCAGGATCAACGCCGCGCGAAACCTTTTGTTAAAAGCAATTCGGGAGTTTCCGCAGGAACCTATTTTAAAGATGCTTCTCTCAATCGTCGACTACGATGGCGGCAACCCTAGGCTTGCATTTTCGCGGTTGCTCTCTGTCTGCCGTGAACATGCGCGCAGCGAAAGCATAGTTCCCTATCGATATTTCTTTAAGCGCGAAGAACGTAAGGCACTCCGGCGCCCGTAGCCACCTGCCTGCATTCGGGAAGTTTACCCCGAACTGCTGCAAAATTGGCAAGACAATTCACAGAATATCTCATGGAATCCGCACTGGATCACTGTGCGGCCTGAGGCTTGGTAAAACTGTTTCTAATATGCCCTGGCAATACTGACGCGCTCCAATATTGACCTGACGATATTCCTCTGCGAGGACTAGGGTCCAATCGGTTCTTCCCAAAATTCCATATAAGGAACTCCCATGCTGTGGACGTTGTTCGGCATCCTTTCCGGTGCCTGTATTGCCATTCAGGCCCCCATCAATGCAGCCTTGGCTCGCGGTCTGGGCTCACCGGTAACGGCTGCCGCGATTTCATTTCTGGCGGGTGCCGTCATACTTGCCGTTATCGCGGGCATTACCGCGCGCGCGACAGGCACCCTGCCCGCCTTCAACGTTCCGGCAGGCTGGCTGTTCGTCGTGGGCGGCGCGCTTGGCTGCATTTACGTGACGACGTCCATCCTGCTGACCCCGCGTATCGGTGCCGCCGCCGTGATGGGTCTCGCGGTCGCCGGACAGTTGATGGCCGGGCTTGCTGCCGACCGCATCGGCTTCATGGGCGTTGCCGTGCGCGAAATCACCGCCGGGCGCATTGCCGGTGCCGTCCTGCTTCTGACCGGCGCGCTGATGATCCGCTTTCTATAAGCGAAAAAAGCCGCGCTGTTCGGCGCGGCTTTTCTGCATTCAAGAATGAGGGCGTTCAACCCTTGAACGTGTATTCCGCAATCGATTGCGGCTTCATTTCAATCGAGAAGCCCGGCAGTGACGGCGGCATATAGGCCGCATCCCTGATCACGCACGGATCGATGAAATGCTCGTGCAGATGATCGACATATTCGATCACACGGCCTTCCTTGGTGCCGGAAACAGCCACATAGTCGATCATCGACAGATGCTGCACATATTCGCACAGGCCCACGCCGCCCGCATGCGGCCAGACCGGCTTGCCGAACTTGGCGGCAATCAGCAGCACCGCCAGAACTTCGTTCAGGCCACCCATGCGGCACGAATCGATCTGCACGATGTCGATGGCGCCTTCCGCAATGAACTGCTTGAACATGATGCGGTTCTGGCACATTTCGCCGGTGGCAACCTTCACGTCGCCAATCGCCTCGCGAATCTTGCGGTGGCCAGCAACATCATCCGGGCTGGTCGGCTCTTCGATGAAGAACGGCTTGGAGAAGGCCAGCTTGTTGACCCATTCGATGGCCTGGTCGACTTCCCACACCTGATTGGCGTCGATCATCAGGTAACGATCCGGGCCGATCACTTCGCGCGCGATGGTCAGGCGGCGAATATCGTCTTCGAGATCGCGGCCAACCTTCATCTTGACGTGGTTGAAGCCCTCGTCAATGGCTTCCTGGCACAGACGGCGCAGCTTGTCGTCGTCATAGCCGAGCCAGCCAGCCGAAGTCGTGTAGCAGGCATAGCCTTCCGCCTCCAGCGTAGCGATGCGCTCAGCCTTGCCAGCTTCCGCCTTGCGCAAGATCGCGACGGCTTCATCACGCGTCAGCGCATCGGTGAGGTAGCGATAGTCGACGATGTCGGCGATTTCTTCCGGCGACATGTCGGCGACCAGCCGCCATACCGGCTTGCCCGCCTGCTTTGCCAGCAGATCCCAGAAGGCATTGACGACAGCGCCGGTGGCCAGATGCATCGCGCCCTTGTCCGGGCCGATCCAGCGAAGCTGGCTGTCGCCGGTCAGATAACGCCAGAATTTGCCGGGGGCCGCGCGGAAATCTTCCAGCGAGGAGCCGACCACCAGATGCCGCATGGCAAGGATCGCCTGACAGCAAATATCGTTGCCGCGGCCGATGGTGAAGGTAAGGCCGTGGCCCTTCAGCGACGCATCATCCGTATCGAGGATGACATAGGCCGCGGAGTAATCCGGGTCCGGGTTCATCGCGTCGGAACCGTCCAGACTTTGTGAAGTCGGGAAACGCAGATCGAAGACGCGCAGGTCAGTAATTTTCGTCATGATTTATTCCGTTATCCGAGCATGATCCCCAAAAGGGGAAAACCGGTTTTGGGGGTCATGCTCAAGCAAATTAAACGTCGGCGCGCACGTTCTGCTTCTGGTTGCCGAGACCTTCAATGCCGAGTTCCACGACATCGCCAGCCTTGAGGTAACGCGGCGGCTTCATGCCCATGCCGACGCCGGGAGGCGTGCCGGTGGAGATGATGTCGCCCGGCTGCAGAGACATGAACTGCGACAGGTAGGAAACCAGATAACGCACGCCGTAGACCATGGTCTTGGTAGAGCCGTCCTGCATGGTTTCGCCGTTGACGGTGAGCCACATCTTGAGATCCTGCGGGTCGGCAACCTCGTCCTTGGTGACGAGCCACGGGCCGGTCGGGCCAAACGTGTCGCAGGATTTGCCCTTGGTCCACTGACCGGCGCGCTCGATCTGGAAAGCGCGTTCGGAAACGTCGTGCAGCGTGCAATAGCCAGCGACATAATCAAGCGCATCTTCTTCCGAGACGTATTTCGCGGTCTTGCCGATGACGATGCCAAGCTCGACTTCCCAGTCGGTCTTTTCCGAGCCGCGCGGGATCAGGAGATCGTCATTGGGGCCGACGATGGCCGAGGTGGCCTTCATGAAAATGACCGGCTCAGGCGGCACGGCCATGCCCGATTCGGCGGCATGGTCGGCATAGTTGAGGCCGATGCAGATGAACTTGCCGGTGCCTGCGACGCAAGGGCCAAGGCGCGGATTGCCTTCCACCTTCGGCAGCGAATCGACGTCAATCGCGCCGAGCTTCGCCAGCGCATCCGGGGCAAGAGCCGCGCCGGAGAGGTCGCTTACATGCGCGGAGAGATCGCGGATCGAACCGTCAGCAGCCAGAAGGCCCGGCTTTTCCTGACCGGCTTCACCGTAACGAAGAAATTTCATGAGATTGCTCCTTTGAGGGGATGAAAGAGAGGGCGCTGAGACTAAATCGTCCAGCCGCCATCAATGTTGTAGGCTTGTCCAGTCGTATAAGTTGCACCGGCGAGATAAACGGCGAGATCAGCAATTTCTTCCGGCTGGCCGATGCGGCCGATCGGCTGACGGGCGATGAAGGCGGCGCGCTGCTCTTCATAATCGCCTTGCGCGCGCAAGCGGTCCTGCAAGGACGGGCTTTCGACCGTGCCGGGGCAGATGGCGTTGCAGCGGATGCCCTTGGCAACATAGTCGGCCGCGACGGCCTTGGTGAGACCGATGACGGCGGCCTTGGTGACACCATAGGCAAAGCGGTTCGGCACGCCCTTCACGCTCGACGCGACAGAAGCCATGTTGACGATGGCGCCGTCTTCACGTTCCAGCATGCCGGGCAGCACGGCGCGGATGGTGCGGATCATCGAACGGATGTTGAGATTGACGGCGAAATCGAGGTCCTCATCCTTCATTTCGAGGATGGAGCCGCCGTGGACGACGCCAGCGCAGTTGAACAGGATGTCCACCTGCCCGATTTCGGCTACAAGCGCCTTCACTTCCGCGTCGTCAAGCACGTTGAGCTTGCGGGTGATGATGCCGTTGACGCCTTCGATTTCCTTGAGGGCATCGGTGTTGATGTCGGTCGCGTAGACCTTCGCGCCCGCCTCCGCAAAGGCCAGTGCGCTTGCACGACCGATCCCTTGCGCAGCGGCTGTCACCAGCGCGGTTTTTCCATCAAAACGTATCGTCATTTTCAAGCCTTCCGTTCGACAAGCAGGATGTGTTCATCCCGCTGATTAAGCGTATTCAGATATGAATCGCAGACGATCATAACCGTGGGAAAAAGCAACCGGGTTGATTGGCATGATGCTGATTGCAAGGATCGTGGGCGCCCTGAAACGCGCCCCTGAAACGCGACTTGAAACTCGCCTTGCACCGTCTTCCTCCCGGCGGGCGGCTCCCGATCCGCCCCCAATTGTAAATTGTTTATTTATATGCAAACATATTATGTAAATCTGGTCAAGGCTCTCTCTGCCTGTTTGCACCTTTCGAATCCACGGCTCTTCGTATATGAAGAATGATATTCACAAGGGGAGTTCACTTGGAAACAGAGGATCGCTATCGCGCCCCCGCGCTCGACAAGGGGCTGGATATTCTGGAACTGCTTGCAAGCGTGGATGGCGGGCTGACGCAGGCGGAAATCGCCAAGCATCTCGACCGCAGCCCCAATGAATTCTACCGGATGCTGGACCGGCTGGTGAAGCGCGGATACGTGACCAAGCTGGAGGGCGACCGCTATTCGCTGACCCTCAAGCTGTTCGGCCTGGCGCATCTGCATGCGCCGGTGCGCAGGCTCGCTTCCTTTGCCACGCCCTTCATGCGTGAGCTCGCGGACCGCTCGAAACAGGCCAACCAGCTTGCCGTGTTCGACCGTGGGTCTGTCGTGGTCATCGCACAGCAGGAAGCCCCGGATTACTGGGGCATTTCGATCCGCGTCGGCTCGCATATCAGCCTGTTCGATACCGGTTCGGGCCATGTGCTTCTCGCCTTCCGTTCGCCGGAAGAACGCCGGATGATGCTTGCCGAATATGCCAAGGACGGTGAAAGCGTGAAGCTCGACGAGAGTTTCTATGAGCGCCTCGACCAGATACGCGAGCGCGGTTATGAAATGATGCCGAGCGCGCAGGTGGCGGGCGTCTATAATCTTTCCGCGCCGATTCTCGGCCCCGACGGCACCTGCATAGCCTCGCTGACCTGCCCCTATGTGACGCTCGTCAACTCGGCTTCCGCCCCCGACATTACGCAGACCATCGGCCTGCTGCAAAAGACGGTCAAAGACCTGTCAAAACTGGTCGGCTCCGATATCGGAGCCATGGAGTAGCGGCTTATCGGTAATTCTTATTTGAAAACTCTCTTCTTTTTTGAAACTATGCGGAAGGAGGACGTTTTTCATGATTATCGATACCCATCTGCATCTGATCGACAAAAGCGCGTTGAATTATCCATGGCTGGACGGCGTTCCGGCGCTCAACCGCGACTTTCTGTTCGAGACCTATCGGACGCAGGCAGAGCGCTGCGGCATCGGGGCGGCGCTGCATATGGAAGTGGATGTGGCAGCCGACGCCATTCAGGCCGAAACGGACCATATTCAGGAGATTTCCAGACGCTCGGGCGGCTTCATCAAGGGCGCAATTGCCTCCTGCCGCCCGGAAGAACCGGGCTTCGCGGCCTATCTGGAACAGAGCCGCAGCAATCCATTCATCAAGGGCTTTCGCCGCGTGCTGCATGTGGTGCCGGACGATGTTTCCGAGGGCGCTCTTTTCCGCGAGAATATCAAGCGGCTGGAAGGCACCGGCCTGACCTTCGATCTCTGCACACTGCCGCATCAGATCGACAAGGTGCTGGCGCTCGCCGACCTCGCGCCCGGCGTGCAATTCGTGCTCGATCACTGCGGCGTGCCGGACATCAAATCAGGCGCGCTGGAAAGCTGGCAGAAGGGCATTGCCACGATTTCGCAACGCGACAATGTGGTCGCCAAGATTTCCGGCGTGGTGGCCTATGCCGACCCGGCAAGCTGGACCGTCGATACGGTGCGGCCTTATGTCGAGCATGTCATCCAGTCGTTCGGCTGGGACCGTGTGGTGTGGGGAAGCGACTGGCCCGTCTGCACATTGTCAATTCCGGGGGCAGCCAATGCCGCTGCCGGGCTTTCCACATGGGTCGCCACGACCCACGCGCTTCTTGAGGGATGCAGCAATGACGAAAAGGCGCGCCTTTTGTCCGGGAATGCAACGCGTCTCTGGAAGCTTTAGGGTCCAGACTCAATTGATCCTGAGCCGGTGCGAAGCACCGTGTCGAAGGATAGAGGCGCATGCCCGGCGCATTTTCCCTCAGCCCTTCGAGACGCCGTTTTCAACGGCTCCTCAGGATGAGGGAAGGAGAAGTCTCATAACGCAAAAACGCCGCCCGGCGGGGCGGCATTTTTTCGATCAGATTGCGAGTTCGACCTCGTTGCTGGCCAGTTCCAGCAAGGTCCAGACATGATCGGCGAATGAGTTCCACACTTCGATACGGTAATGATCCGCGTCCCATTTCAGCAGGATGATCTGGGCATGATCGAAGATGGTGCGGGCCGCGCCCGGCGCCTGCATTTCAGCCAGATTGAGCGGCGATGCCGCATTGAGCAGCCATTCAGCCTTGGGGCCTGCAATGTCGATGCCCGTCTCGCGATGGCTCACTTCCGTCAGGCTGTGCGGTTCGGTTTCATAAAGCTTGGCGAAAGCCGCAACAATGGCCGTCCCCTTGCTTTCATCCGCCCAGATATACCATTCGTCCGGTCCGATACAGGCAACGGCGATATCGCCGGTGCGGACAAGATCGCCGATCCTGGCGGGGATTTTCGCACCCAGCGCCTTTTCAGCCAGCGGCAGTTTTGCCGGGGCAATGCGCAGGATGAAGCGAGCCGCGTCATCGGCTGCGTGGATTTCCAGACGGCCGGGAATGACGACCTTGCGGTTCGAATAAGGTTTTGTTTCAACGAGCATGGTTCGATCCTTATCCGTTGCCATTCAACTTCTTGCCTTCGGGATCATAGAAGACCATGCCCGACACGGTGGCCTCATGCACGCTGCCATCCGGCATCGGCATATAAAGCGTTTCCCCCATGCGATCCTTGCCGCCCGACACCAGCGCCAAGGCGATGGACCGGCCAAGCGTTTCGCTCCAATAGGACGAGGTGACATGACCGAGCATGGTCATGGGCAGCGGCTGTTTCGGATCGGCGACGATCTGCGCGCCTTCTTCCAGCACCAGCTTCGGGTTTCTGGTCATCAGACCCACCAGATGCTTGCGGTCCTTTTTCAACATGTCGGGGCGCGCCAGCGAGCGCTTGCCGACGAAATCCGGCTTCTGCTTGCCGATGGCCCAGCCAAGGCTTGCATCATCGGGCGTCACGGTGCCATCCGTGTCCTGACCGACGATGATATAGCCCTTTTCGGCGCGCAGAACGTGCATGGTTTCGGTGCCGTAAGGCGTGATGTCATATTGCTGGCCGGCCTCATAAAGCGCCTTCCACAGTGACAGGCCGTAACGGGCAGGCACGTTGATTTCATAGCCCAGCTCGCCCGTAAAACTCATGCGGAACAGACGCGCAGGCACGCCCAAAAATGTGCATTCGGCGACCGACATATGCGGGAAGGCTTCGTCCGAAATGTCCAAGCCCTCGACCATCGGCTCGATGAGCTTGCGCGCATTCGGGCCGTTGATCGCCACCACCGCCCACTGTTCGGTGGTGGAGGTGAGCGAGACTTTCAGCTCCGGCCATTCGGTCTGGAGATAGTCTTCCATCATGTTGAGAACGCGTGCGGCACCGCCGGTCGTGGTCGTCACATGGAAGCGGTCCTGCGTCAGACGCCCGACAACACCGTCATCGCGGATAAAGCCGTCTTCGCCGAGCAGCAGGCCATAGCGGCAGCGCCCGACACCAAGCTTCGTCCATGGATTGGTATACATGCGGTTCATGAACTCCGCCGCATCCGGGCCAACCACTTCGATCTTGCCAAGGGTGGAAGCGTCGAACATGCCGAGCGACTGGCGGGTCGCCTTGCACTCGCGCGCCACGGCCTGATGCATGTCTTCACCGGCTTTCGGGAAGTACCAGGCGCGCCGCCACAGCGAGACAGGCTCGAAAGCCGCGCCATGCTGTTCGGCCCAAGCGTCGATTGGCGTCTTGCGCGTCACATCGAACAGTTTTCCGCGATTATAGCCGCAGAACGCGCCGAAGGTCGTCGGCGTATAAGGCGGGCGGAAGGTGGTGAGGCCAACCTGCGGCGTCGGGCGCTTGAGCGCATCGGCGGCAACGGCCAGACCGTTGATGTTGGACGTCTTGCCCTGATCGGTCGCCATGCCGTTTGTGGTATAGCGCTTGACGTGTTCGATGGAGTGGAAGCCCTCGCGCACGGCCAGACGAATATCCTTGGCGGTCACATCGTTCTGGAAATCGATGAAAGCCTTGGCCTTGCCCGGATCGCGATCCGTCGGCAGTTCGCGGCAGCTTATGCCATCGCAGATGAAATCTCCGGCAACCGCATAATCGGCGGCCTTCGCCTTGTGGCCCGCATCACGGGCGGCGGCGGCACCCGCCTCGGCGCCTTCGCGAAGCGCGGAAGCAAGGTCGAAATTGCCATTGCCCGCACCGGCACAGCGGCTTTCCTCGGTGCGTTCGCCCGGCAGATAAATCTGGCGGGTCTCATCCCAGACCAGCGAACCCTTGGTATGCGAGAACAGGTGCACGCTCGGATTCCAGCCGCCGGACATCAGCAGTACATCGCAGGCAATCGTGCGCGCGGCACCAACCTTGCCATTCGAAACCGGATTGGCGCGCACGGATGAAACGCGATGGCGTCCGCCGGTGTCCGTCACAGTCCAGCCGGTAAGTGTCTCGATGCCGAGCATTTTTGCGCGGTTGACGAGGCTGTCGGCAACGCTGGAACGCACATCGATGATGGCCGGAACCTTGACGCCCGCGACCGCGAGATCGAAAGCGGCAAGCCAGGCGCTGTCATGCGAGGTGACGACGACGGCCTGATTGCCGACCTTGACGCCATAGCGGTTGAGATAGGTGCGCGCGGCGGAGGCCAGCATCACGCCCGGACGGTCATTGCCTGCAAAGACCAGCGGCTTTTCAATCGCGCCCTGCGCCAGCACCACCTGCTTGGCGCGCACGCGCCACATGCGTTCACGCGGCGCATTGGAGGCGGGCTTGGCCTGATGGTCGGTCAGGCGCTCGCAAAGGCCGACCATGTTCTGATGGTAATAGCCGATGGCCGTGGTGCGCGGCAAAAGCGTGACATTCGGATTGGCCTTGAGCGCGGCAATGGTTTCGCTGAGCCAGTCCCAGCTTGCACGGCCATTGATGACCGGCTCCGGCTCGGACAGAAGCGAGCCGCCCATTTCCGCCTGCTCGTCGCAGATGATTACCTTCGCCCCGCTTTTCGCGGCCTCAAGTGCTGCGGCAAGACCGGCAGGCCCGCCACCGGCAACCAGCACGTCGCAATAGGCATAGCGGCTGGCATAAGTGTCCGGATCGGGCTCGGAGGGCGATTTGCCAAGACCGGCAGCGCCACGGATGAAAGGCTCATAGACCTTGTTCCAGAAGCTCTTCGGCCACATGAAGGTCTTGTAGTAAAAACCCGCCGAGAAGAACATATAGAAGGCGTCGTTGATCGCGCCGACATCGTGCTTCAGCGACGGCCAGTGGTTCTGGGTTTCGGCTTTCAGGCCGTCATAGAGTTCCAGCACCGTGGCGCGGGTGTTCGGCTCGAAACGGCCCGGCCCGCGTGAAACGCCCATCAGCGCATTCGGCTCTTCGGAACCGGCGGAAAGAATGCCGCGCGGGCGGTGATATTTGAACGAACGACCGGCCAGATGCTCGCCATGGCTAAGCATTGCGGAAGCCAGCGTATCGCCTTCAAAGCCGGAATAGGCCTTGCCGTTGAAGGTGAAGCGAACGGGCTTGGCCTTGTTGACGCGGCCTTTGTTATGGATGCGCATATCGGTCATTATTTCGTCTCCGCAGCCGGAGTTTCTGCCAAAGCAGGACGGGGTTCACCGGCCTTGTAGGTCATCGCGAACTTGTCGCTGACCGTGTCGCGCACCGCATTGAAGAAGCGGCCGCAGCCGTTGATATGCCGCCAGCGCTCAAAATGGGTGCCGCGTGGATTGGAGCGCGTGAACAGGAAATCGCGCCATTCATCATCGGAAAGCGTCGACGGGTCGGCAGGGCGCGCAATATGCGCTTCGCCCGCATAGGCAAACTCCAGTTCCGGGCGTTCCATCTCGCAATAAGGGCAACGGATAAGAAGCATGTGTGTTTCTCTTATTTTTTCAACGCATTTCCGAACGGAAAACCGGTTTCCACTTTTCCTGGAAATGCTTTTAATGCGCGACTGCAGCAGCAGCCGCTTCATCGATCAGGCGACCAGTGGTGAAGCGTTCAAGCGTGAATGGCGCATTGATCCAGTGCGGTTCGTCGCGGGCAATCGTATGGGCGAAGACATGCGCTGAACCCGGCGTCGCCTTGAAGCCGCCCGTGCCCCAGCCGCAATTGACATAAAGCCCCGGCACCGGCGTCTTGCCGATGATCGGGGAGCGATCCGGCGTGACGTCGACGATACCGCCCCATTTGCGCAGCATGCGCATGCGGGTGAAAATCGGGAAGACTTCGCAGATGGCGGCAAGCGTATGCTCGATCAGCGGCAGGCCGCCGCGCTGGCTATAGGACACATATTGGTCGGTGCCGGAGCCGATCACCAGCTCGCCCTTGTCGGACTGGCTGATATAGGCGTGCACCGTGTTGGACATGACCACGCAAGGGAAGATCGGCTTGACCGGCTCGGACACCAGCGCCTGCAGCGGGAAGCTTTCAAGCGGCATGCGCACGCCTGCCGTCTCCATGACAATCGACGTGCTGCCCGCAGCCGATACCGCCACCTTCTTCGCCTTGATAAAACCGCGTGGCGTATCAACGCCGGTGACGCGGCCCGATGCGTCGCGGCGGATGGCTGTGACCGGGCAGTTCTGGATGATATCGACGCCGCGCTCGGTCGCGCCGCGCGCATAGCCCCAGGCAACCGCGTCGTGACGGGCCACGCCGCCGCGCCGCTGCAAGGTGGCGCCCACCACCGGGTAGCGGGCATTGGGCGAAATATCGAGCGGCGGGCAATATTCCTTCGCCTGCTCCTTCGTCAGCCATTCATTGTCGATGCCGTTGAGGCGGTTGGCGTGGATGTGCCGCTTGAAGCTCTGCACGTCATGCACTGTATGCGCCAGCATCATGACGCCGCGCTGCGAGAACATGACGTTGTAGTTCAGGTCCTGACTCAGACCCTCCCACAGCTTCATCGCATGTTCGTAGAGATGCGCGCTCTCGTCATAGAGATAGTTGGAGCGGATGATGGTCGTGTTGCGGCCCGTATTGCCGCCGCCGAGCCAGCCCTTTTCGATGACGGCGACATTGGTGATGCCGTGTTCCTTGGCCAGATAATAAGCGGCACCCAGGCCATGCCCGCCAGCGCCGACGATGATGACGTCATATTCGGCCTTGGGTTCGGCATTCGGCCATTGCGGCTTCCAGTTCTTATTGCCGGAAAGCGCATTCTTGATAATCGAAGCTGCAGAAAAACGGGACATGGACAACCACCAGTTTCGCGGGCCGCAAGCGCCCTTCCGGCACAAGCGAAGCCTTTGATGATATTTCTATTGTTTCCGTTTCAAGCCCGACAGCAGGCTTGCGTCAAAAGACGCCACAAATACGACATGGCCACCATTTCGCGACATGCCGCCCGATGCGGACAGGCCTGTCCTCGCCTGCAACCAGACGGCAAAGCAGTTTCAAAAATGCCCCCTGTAAAATAGGACAACATTATTGTCCTTTTTCCTTTTCTTTTGTTGCGCAAAGGTCTACGCATTCTTTCGTAAAATCGCGTCCAAAATAAAAGAAACGCAAGAAAGGTGATTCCGTGACTAAGGAGAATCTACTCGAAAGCGCCCTCGTTCGTCTGGACGAGGCGGCAAGCCACATCAACATCGATGCGGATGTCATCGAGAAGCTGAAATATGCACGTGAGACCATGAAAGTGCGATTGATGATTCGCATGGACGATGGGTCGCGCAAATCCTTTCTTGCATGGCGCTGCCGCTATGACGACACGCGCGGACCGACCAAGGGCGGCATTCGCTACCATCCCGAATCGACGGCGGAGGAAGTCGAGACGCTGGCCTTCTGGATGACTTTCAAATGCGCCGTGATGAACCTGCCTTATGGCGGCGGCAAGGGTGCCATCCAGGTTGACCCGCGCCAGCTTTCCAAGGCTGAACTGGAGCGCCTTTCGCGCGCCTATATCCAGGCTTTCTCCGGCATTATCGGCCCGGACCGCGACATTCCGGCACCGGACGTCTACACCAATTCCATGATCATGGGCTGGATGGCGGATGAATATTCGCAGATCGTCGGCCAGTCGTCGCCCGCCGTCATCACCGGCAAGCCGCTGGCGCTCGGCGGTTCGCTCGGTCGCAACGATGCGACGGCGCGCGGCGGCTTCTATCTCGTGCGTCATCTGTCGCAGGATCTGGGCCTTGCTTCGCAGCTTCGCGTCACGGTTCAGGGTTTCGGCAATGCCGGTCAGTTCATCGCCAAGCTGATGGCAAGCGACGGGCACAAGATCGTCGCCGTGTCGGATTCGTCGGGCGCCGTTTACTGCGCCAACGGTCTTGATCTCGACGCGCTTCTGGAAGCGAAGGCACAGAACAAGTCGGTCGTCTCGACCGCCGGTACCAACGGTCATGAAGCGATCACCGCCGATGAGCTGCTTGCCGCCGAATGCGATGTTCTGGTGCCGAGCGCCATGGAAAACATGATCCATGAGGACAATGCCGCATCCATCAAGGCGAAGCTGATTGTCGAGCTTGCAAACGGTCCCGTTACGCCGGAAGCCGACAAGATACTGGAAGAAAAGGGCATCGTGGTTCTGCCGGATATTCTGGCCAATGCCGGCGGCGTGACGGTTTCCTATTTCGAATGGGTGCAGAACCGTCAGGGCTATTACTGGACGCTGGAAGAAATCCATGAGCGCCTGAAAACCATCATGGAACGCGAAGGCCGCGCCATCTGGAACCATGCGAAGGAGCATAATGTGACGGTCCGTTCGGCGGCCTATGTCCATGCGTTGCAGCGCCTCGCACAGGCCATTGAAGCACACGGCACGCAGAGCGATTTCACGGCCTGATCCGGCCCTTTGACATCACCCCTCCTGCCAGCCTGCTGTCAGGAGGGGTGGCGAACGGCGGTTTCCTTTTTCCGCCTGCGCTATAGTTTACCGTCACAAGGCACAACCAGCGTGACGGGATGAAAAGCATGTCATACAGGAACTTGTTCAAGGGAAGTGCCGTCGCACTTACCCTTCTTGCGGGCGCAATCCAGTTTTCCAGCACTGCCCAGGCGCAAGTGGTCGTTTCTTCCAAGATCGACACCGAGGGCGGCGTCCTTGGCAATATCATTCTGGCCGTTCTGAACGCAAACGGCATCCAGACCACGGACCGCATCCAGCTTGGCGCGACGCCAGTGGTGCGCAAGGCGATCACCGCCGGCGAGATCGACATCTATCCCGAATATACCGGCAATGCGGCCTTCTTCTTCAACAAGGCCGACGACCCGCTGTGGAAAGATGCCGCCAAGGCGTTCGAAACGGCAAAACAGCTTGATTACGATGCCAACAAGATCGTGTGGCTCGCCCCCTCTCCCGCCAACAACACATGGGGCATCGCGGTGCGCAAGGACGTGGCCGACGAAAGCAAGCTCGCAAGCCTCAGCGATTTCGGCAAATATGTTGCAGGCGGCGGCAAGGTGGTTCTGGCAGCTTCGTCCGAGTTCGTGAATTCTGCCGCAGCCCTGCCCGCCTTCCAGACCGCCTATGGCTTCACCCTGAAACCCGACCAGCTCATCACGCTTTCAGGCGGCGATACGGCGGCGACCATTGCCGCCGCCGCCAACCAGACCAACGGCGCCAATGCGGCCATGGTCTACGGCACCGATGGCGGCATCGCGCCCTCCGGGCTTGTCGTGCTTGAAGACGACAAGCATGTGCAGCCGGTCTACCAGCCCGCCCCGATCATCCGTGAAGAGGTTCTGAAGAAGAACCCGAAGATCGAGGAATTGCTGAAGCCGGTTTTCGCCAAGCTCGACCTCACCACCTTGCAGGACCTCAATGGCCGCGTGCAGCTCGGCGGTGAACCGGCAAAGGCGGTCGCCGAGGATTTTCTTAAAGCCAACGGTTTTCTGAAATAGGTTTTTGCCGGGCATGAGCGCAGCACACGAGACGATCCGGGCAAATGGCGCGAAGGGCCTGCTTGCCTGTATCGACAAGCTCGGACTGGTTATTGCGGCAATCGGCTTATCGGGATTGCTTCTGCCTTTTGCGAATTTTCGGGCCAACCGCATCGTTCAGGGCGAGCCTCGTTACCTGTTCGATGCCCTGCCCGGCGAACTGGCGCTGGCGCTTGCGGCAATCGTGGCTGCGGGGCTGCTGATCGGCTTTGTCCGCAGCAACAGCCTGTTGCGGCTCGGGGCTGCTCTGGTCTGCCTCGCATCCGTCATGGTGGCGATCGGCCTGGCCGCGTCGTTCCTGTCGCCGGAGGGAAACAATTATGCGCGCGTCTCCCCAGCGTCCGGTTTCTGGCTCCTGTTCTTCGCCAGCGCCCTCTATGTCGCCGATGGGCTGGTCCGATTGCAGGCCGGTCCGCTCCTGCGTGTCGGCCTGCTGGTCATGGCAGGCGTGCTGCTCGCCGTGCTGCTTTCCTCCGGCCTCTGGGACGATATTTCCTTCATGAAGGAATATCAAAGCCGCGCCGACAGCTTCTGGAATGAAGCAGAACGGCATATAGCGCTGGCCCTCGGGTCGCTGCTGGCGGCCACGGCAGCGGGCATTCCGCTCGGGCTTGTCTGCCATCGCTTGGCCGGGTTGCGCGCCTTCGTGCTAAACAGCCTCAACATCGTGCAGACCATTCCGTCCATGGCGCTGTTCGGCCTGTTGATCGCGCCGCTCGGCTGGCTTGCGGCGCAATTTCCGTGGGCGGCGAGCCTCGGCATACGCGGCATCGGCGCGGCGCCTGCCTTCGTTGCGCTGTTTCTCTATTCGCTGCTGCCAATCGTCGCCAACACGGTGGCCGGGCTGGCACAGGTGCCCGAACCCGTGACCGACGCCGCGCGCGGCATGGGCATGACGCGGCTGCAACGGCTTTTCAGGACCGAGTTTCCGCTGGCCTTCCCGGTCATTCTCACCGGCATACGCATCGTCATGGTGCAGAATATCGGCCTGACGACCATCGCCGCGCTGATCGGCGGCGGCGGGTTTGGCACATTCGTCTTTCAGGGCATCGGCCAGACGGCGATGGACCTCGTGCTGCTTGGCGCGCTGCCGACCGTGCTTCTGGCTTTTGCCGCCGCCGTCATCCTCGATGGGGCAATCGAAATCGCCGAAGGAAGGAAAACCGCATGATCGAGTTCGACCGGATCACCAAGCGCTACAACGGGCGCGCGGCTGTCGATGCGGTAAGCTTCACGGTCGAGCCGCACAGCATCGCGGCAATCGTCGGCACGTCCGGTTCGGGCAAGACGACGCTGCTGCGGATGGTGAACCGCCTTGTCGAACCGACGGAAGGCGAAATCCGCATTGACGGGCAGAGCGTGCTGAGCGAACCTGGCCATCAATTGCGGCGGCGGATCGGCTATGTGATCCAGCAGCATGGGCTGTTTCCGCATCGCACGGTGGCGGAAAACATCGCCACGGTGCCGGTGCTTCTGCACTGGCCCAAACAGCGCATCGACAAGCGGGTGGACGAATTGCTCGACCTGTTCCAGCTCGAACCCGCGGATTATCGCGACCGCTATCCGAACGAGCTTTCCGGCGGGCAGCAGCAGCGCGTCGGCGTGGCGCGGGCGCTTGCCGCCGGGCCGAACATACTTTTGATGGATGAACCTTTCGGCGCGCTCGATCCGGTGATCCGCGCCAAGGCGCAGGAAGACCTGAAAACGATCCAGAAGCGGCTCGGCACGACCATCCTGCTCGTCACGCACGACATGGAAGAAGCGATCTCGCTCGGCGACCGCATCGCCGTGATGGATGACGGCAAGCTTCTGCAATTCGGCCCGCCCGCCGAAATTCTG
This sequence comes from Hyphomicrobiales bacterium, assembly GCA_900473915.1. GTDB lineage: Bacteria > Pseudomonadota > Alphaproteobacteria > Rhizobiales > Rhizobiaceae > Brucella. The sequence continues at coordinate 200,873 of UCNG01000005.1, forward strand.
GCCCGCCCCGCGACCGAATTCGTCGAACGGCTGGTGGGAACCGGGGAAAGGCCGTTCCGTCTTCTGTCGCTCACCGATCTGAAAACCGTGCTGCAACCGGGGGACGCCAGCGGCGAGGCGCTGCCCGTCACCGCCTCGCAGCGCGATGCGCTCGCCGCACTTTTATGGTCGGGGCGCAAGGCGCTTCCCGTTCTTGACGGCGAAGGAAGGCCGCTTGGCCGGGTGACGCTGGAAAAGCTGCTTCATCAGGCAGAGCGCCCGGCATGAAATTGCTCATGTCCCTCGTTCCGCGCGCTGTGCTTCTGGCGGTGCTGCTCCTGTTTCTGGCGCAGCCCCATCTTTTCGAGCCGGTTTTCCGCCCGCTCGTCGATGCGGGAGCCCCGGTCATCTATGACCGCGCGAACCTGATGACGCTGACCTTGCAGCATCTGGGACTGGTGGCGCTGGCCACCTTCTGTTCGACGCTGCTTGCCGTCGCCATGGCGATCTTCGTCACGCGCAGGCAGGGCGCGGAATTCCTGCCGCTCTCGCGCAGCCTCGTGAATATAGGCCAGACTTTTCCGCCCGTCGCGGTGCTGGCGCTGGCCGTTCCCATCTTCGGTTTCGGGGACAAGCCGACGCTGATCGCCCTTTTCCTCTATGGACTGCTTCCGATTTTCGAGAACACGCTGACGGGACTGACGACATTGCCCCCGCCGGTCGTCGAAGCCGCGCGCGGCATGGGGATGACCAGCGCGCAACGGCTTGTGAAAATCGAGGTTCCGCTGGCCATGCCGGTCATTCTGGCAGGTATCAGGCTTTCCGCCGTGATCAGCCTTGCCACTGCCACCATCGGTTCGACCGTCGCGGCCAGAACGCTCGGGGAAGTCATCATTGCCGGACTGATCTCCAATAACCTCGCCTTCGTTTTGCAGGGAGGCCTCGTCGTCGCCGCACTTGCCATACTCATCTTCGATGGCTTTCAGGCAATCGAGCATTATCTCCTGAAACGGTCCGGACGCGCCATCTGAAACCTCAAGTCCTCTTTGAAATACGCCTGAACATGCCTATATCCTTGCAGGAACAAGCCAGTGAGGAACGGGATGAATATCGGGCAGGCCGCCGCCGCATCGGGCATATCGGCAAAGATGATCCGCCATTATGAAACCATCGGGCTCATCGAGGCTGCCGAACGAACAGGCTCGGGCTATCGCGTCTACACGCAGAAGGATGTGGAGACGCTGCGCTTCATCCGCCGCAGCCGCGATCTCGGTTTTCAGGTCGATCAGATCAGGGAACTTCTGGCGCTGTGGCGCGACCGCAACCGCGCTTCCGCCGATGTGAAGAAAGTGGCGCTCGGCCATGTCGAGGAACTGGAGGCCAAGATGCGCCAGTTGCAGGAAATGGCCGATACGCTGCGCCATCTCGCCCAAAACTGCCATGGCGACAACCGGCCCGATTGCCCCATCATCCATCAGCTTGCCGAGCCGAAACTGGAGCCGCGCAAGCGTCCGCAAGCCCGCAAGGGCGAATTGCTGCACGGCAAGATATGAAAAAGGAACGCCGGGATTTCTCCCGGCGTTTTCATGAGTTTCAGCTCTTCGGCAGCGTATAGGCGATTACATAATCGCCCGGTTTGGTTCCGACCGAACCATGTCCGCCCGCAACCATCAGCACGAATTGCTGGTCGCCGACCGTATAGGTCATCGGCGTCGACTGGCCGCCTGCCGGAAGCCGGGCCTCCCAGAGCTGCTTGCCCGAAGTCAGGTCATAGGCGCGCAGATAGTCGTCAACAGCCGCGCCAAGGAAGGCGACGCCGCCAGCCGTAATCATCGGCCCGCCGATGCCCGGAACGCCGACCTTCAACGGAAGCGGGACCGGCGCCATGTCGCGGATCGTGCCGTTGCGATGCTTGTAGGCGATCTTGCCGGTGCGCAGGTCCACGCCCGCCACATAGCCCCATGGCGGCGTCTGGCAGGGAATGCCGAGCGGCCCGAGGAACGGCCCCATGAAGACGCCGTAAGGCGCGCCGTCATTGCGGTTCAGTCCCTGTTCGCTGCCCTTCTCATCCTGTCCGCGCGGCGGAATATCGGCGCGCGGCACGAGGCGCGAGGTGAAGGCGAGATAGGTCGGCATGCCGAACATGACCTGCCGGACCGGATCGACCGCCACGCTGCCCCAGTTGAACACACCGAAATTGCCCGGATAGACAATGGTTCCGCGCAGCGAGGGCGGCGTGTAGCGGCCTTCGTAAAACAGCTGGTGGAACTTGATGCGGCAGGCAAGCTGATCGAACATCGTCACGCCCCACATGTCGCTTTCGCGCAAGGGCGGCGGGCTGAAGGTCAGATCGGAGATCGGCTGCGTCGGCGAGGAATGGTCTTCCGGTATGGTGCCGGTCGGCGCCGGGATTTCCTTGACCGGAATGATCGGCTCGCCCGTGCGCCGGTCGAGAACGTAGAGATCGCCCTGTTTGGTCGGGCCGACCAGTGCCGGAACCCCGTTGATATCCAGCAGGACCGGCTGGGCCGGGACGTCCATGTCCCACAGGTCGTGGTGCACCGTCTGGCGCACCCAGCGGACCTGTCCGCTATTCACGTCGAGCGCCACGATGGACGAGGAATATTTCTCCACATTCTCGCTGCGGTCCATGCCAAGCTGGTCCGGCACCTTGTTGCCGAGCGGCACGAAGATGAGGCCCAGTTTTTCATCGACGCTGGAAACCGACCAGCTATTGGGCGAGTTCGTTGTATAGTGTTCGCCCTCCGGCAGCGGCGTGGTCACGTCCGGATTGCCGGAATCCCAGTTCCACAACAATTGCCCGCTGCGGATATCGAAGGCGCGGATGACGCCCGACTGTTCTTCGGTCGAGTAATTGTCGTTGACGGCACCGCCGACAATGATCTTGTCGCCGACCACCGCCGGGGGCGAGGTCGAGTAATAGTAACCGGCGGGGTTGTATTTCATGCCGTGGCCGAGATCGAGCGTGCCGCCATTGGCGAAATCCGTGCAGATTTCCCCGGTCGCCGTGTCGAGCGCGATCAGGCGCGCATCGGACGTCGGCAGATAGACGCGCTCGGCGCATTTCGCGCCTGCGGTGGCGGTCGCATCCTTCCAGTAGCTGACGCCACGGCAAGTCTGGTGCTGGCGGTCGGTGTTGAAGCCGACCTTGGGGTCGAACTTCCACTTTTCCTTGCCGGTCGCCGCATCGAGCGCAATCGCCCAGTTATGCGGCGTGCACAGATAGAGCGAATCGCCGATCTTGAGCGGCGTCACCTGATAGGTGGTTTCGCCCACATCCTGCGGCTGCTTCACATCGCCGGTCTGATATTGCCAGGCGACTTGCAGTTTGGCGACGTTTTCCGGCGTTACCTGCGTCAGCGGCGAATAACGCTGGCCGTAAGGCGTGCGACCATATTGATGCCATTCGCCATCGGGAACATTGCCGCCGAGATCGGGCGTTGCGGCGACTTTTTCCGTCGGCAGGTCGCCTGCGATATTGTAGGGGTCCTGCGTCATGGAATAGCCCGCGACCACAAGCGCGACCAGCGATGCCACGCCCAGCGGCAAGCCGCCGCCGCCTGCGCCGCCATTGAGCGGCTTCCTGATCCACGGGGCCAGCAGCCAGAACCCGAGCAGCACTATGAGACCGCCGCGCGCGCCAAGCTGCCACCAGTCGAAGCCGACTTCATAAACGGCCCAGCCAAGCGAGCCGAGAATGACGAGAGCGTAAACCCAAAGCGCGGCGGCGTTGCGCCGGAAAAGCAAAACGGCGGTGAACAGAAAGCCAACCGCCGCGAGTATGTAATACCAGCTTCCGCCCAGCACGGCGAGCCAGATGCCGCCCGCGCCGAGCGCCAGCCCGATCAAGAGAAGTACGAGAGAAGTTAACCAGATAAGCAAGACACTACCCCCTTCCAGTACAACCGTTCTCCCCGCTCACATGCGGGAAAATCGTGCGGACCAACCGCTCACCAATTTCGAGGCATTCCTGATTTGGCCTGATATGGCCTGATATGATCGCAAGTCTCGCAGCATTCCGTTTGCCGCACAACTCCCTGCTGCCTGCCTATCCACATAGGCGAGCATGGAAAAAATCCAGAGAGCGGAAAGGTGTTTCTTTCGGGCCGAAGGGATCAAGGGCCCGGGCGCCGCCCTTAATCAAGGCAAAATCAAGGCAGAGGGGTTTTCAGCGCTTAAACCACGCAAAATGCTGCGCGAATACGCAAATTTTCGCCGTTCAATTGTGGCGAAGGAATGGCGAAACTGTGTATCTTGTGTCTTTCAGGCGGCTTTTTCGAGATTTCAGGCTGAGCCGCGCATGATGAGATGGCTATCCAGGCGACGGATTTCCTTCTCGACTGCCGCTCCACTTTCCTGCGCATTGATCCGCGAGAAAAGCATGTCGAGACCCAGTTGCGCGATTTGCCGATAGTCCTGCGCAACCGTCGTCAGCGGCGGACAGGTGAAGCGGCTGAGCGGATGGTCATCGTGACCGGCGACGCGAAGATCGCAGCCTTCCTCGCGCCCGACATGCCGCCGTCTTTCGAAGGCTGCGGAAATAACACCGAATGCCAGGCGATCATTGGCGCAGAGAACCGTGCGCGTCGGAAACCCGCCGCGATCCAGAATCCGGCCAGCTTCCTGATAGCCCAGTTCCTCGAAATTCCAGTTTTTTGCAGCGATCGGAAGGACGATGGGCTCGACGCCCAGCCGCTCCATGGTTTCGATATAGGCCGAGCGCCGTTCCAGCGCATTCTGGTTTACAGCCGGCATTTCGAGGAAGCACGGATGTTCGCCCGTTCGATAAAGATATTCGGTAATGTTGCCGATGCTCTGGCGATTATCGGTGCCGACAAAAGGCTGATCGTCGCCTATACGGCTGTCGAGGAAAACCGCAGGCGTCGAATTCGACAGGCTGGAAAGCAGCTTCGCATCCGTCTCGAAACCGAGCGGAGCCATCAGGACGCCAGCGATCTTGAGAGACATGAGCGTGCGCATCGCCCGCGCCTCAAGTTTTCTCTCGCCATGCGATGACAGAACGATTGGCCAGTAGCCTTCCGCCAGACAGCGCATTTCGATCTGGCGGATGATTTCCGCATAGAACGGATCGGAGATATGGGGAACGATGACGCCGATATTCTTCGGCTTCTTGCGGTTGAGGCTGACCGCGAAGATGTTGGGCTGATAGTTATAATCCTTCAGCGCCTTCTCGATACGAAGGCGCGTCGAGGGCTTTACGCTTTCAGGATTGTCGAAATATTTCGAGACCGTGGGACGGGACAATCCGCTTGCGGCGGCGAACTCTTCCATCGTCCTGATCTTCTGTTCGGTCATGCCCTCGTTTTCCCTCGGGTATCATAGCGATTTTACAGCGCTATTCACTTTTCTTTCCATGCGTAAATTTTTTTCCGCCCTGACGCAACAAATTTCAGCGGGTTGTCGGTGGACGATCCACGCTTTCCTACTTCCGTGCCAGCTCATCCGGTCGCATCACGCCCAAATTCAATCGTTATAATTTTTACACGTGAAAAATTTTATGTTGACACATTGAACAAGCTCTAGCATGTCTAGGGAAGCTCGATCAGAGCTGAAGGCCCTGCCCTTCGGGAGGTTTGAAGTTGGCGACAACGGATGAACCTGCAGGAAAAACCATTGTTCATGTCCCTATAGAAGGACGCCCCGGCGAGCGCCGGTCATTCGGAGGAAATCATGTTTCGCAAATCGCTCAGCCGCATTCTCTTTTCCGGCGTTGCGCTCGCCATGATGGCAGGCGCGGCATCTGCCGAAGGCATCGGCGCATCGCTTCTTACCCAGCAGCATCCGTTCTACATCTCGCTCGCAGACGCGATGAAGAAGGAAGCGCAGGCAGAGAATGTGCCGCTGGAAATCGCCATCGCCAATCAGGACCTGAGCAAGCAGCTCGCCGATGTGGAAGATTTCATCACCAAGGGCGTCGACGTCATCGTCATCTCGCCGGTTGACAGCAAGGGCGTCCGCTCGGCCATCAACAAGGCCCAGAAGGCAGGCATCAAGGTCATCACCGTCGATGTTCCGGCCAACAATGTCGATGTGACCTCCTTCGTCGGCACGGACAATTTCGCGGGCGGCGAAAAGGCCGCCGAACTGATGGCGAAGTCCATCGGTGAAAAGGGCAATGTCGCCGTCATCGATTACCCGACGGTTCAGTCGGTCGTGGATCGCATCGAAGGCTTCAAGAAGGGCATTGCAAAGTATCCGGATATCAAGATCGTGGCGATCCAGCCGGGCATCACCCGTCCGGAAGCGCTTTCGGCTGCACAGAACATCCTGCAGGCCAACCCGGATATCGTCGGCATCTTCGGCTTCGGCGACGACGCCGCACTGGCCGCTGCCTCGGCGGTGAAGTCGGCCAAGCTTGAAAGCCAGGTCAAGGTCATCGGCTTCGACGGCATGGAAGAAGCCCGCAACGCCGTGAAGAACGATCCGGTCATGGTCGGCGTTATCGCCCAGTATCCGGACCAGATGGGCAAGGTTGCGGTTGAAACCGCGGCTAAGGTCATCAAGGGCGAGGAAGTCCCTGCCAAGCAGCCGATCGTTCCGGGCGTCGTCACCAAGGACGGCGAAACCAAGTAAGACCGCGTGAAACAGCGACACTCCTCCCAGTCGCTGTTTCCTTTCTGCGTGCGGCGGCCCGGCGAACACCACGCGCCTGCCGCCGCCGCATCCCTTTTGATCGCGGATTTCGTTCGAGCGAAGTCCTGCCGATAGACTGAACAACGGAGAATGGAGGCCCCAAGAGTGACAGATACTGTGACAGCCGCCAAATCCGAACGAAAATCCGCTTCGGACACCGTTCTCGACATTCGCGACGTGGCAAAATCCTTCGGCCCGGTGGTCGCGCTGAAGCGCATGAACCTGACCGTGCGTCGCGGCCGCGTGCATACGCTGCTTGGTGAAAACGGCGCTGGCAAATCCACGCTGATGAAGATCCTGGCTGGCGTTTTCAAGCCGACCTCCGGCACCATCCTGCTGAAAGGCGCGACCTATGCGCCGAAAGACCCGCGCGATGCACGCGCCAACGGCATTGCCATCGTCTTTCAGGAACTGAGCCTGTCGCGCAATCTCAGCGTTGCCGAAAACATCTACGCCAATCATGAGCCGAGCCGTTTCGGCTTCATCCGGGAGCGCGAGCTGAACGCCGCTGCCGAAAAGCTGATCGGCGAGCTTGGCCTGCCGGTCGACGCGCGCGCCAAGGTCGGCGACCTGTCGATTGCCCAGCGCCAGCTCGTCGAAATCGCCAAGGGCCTGAGCCAGCCCGCCGACGTGGTTATTCTGGACGAGCCGACCTCATCGCTTTCCGACAGCGAAGCGGAAATCCTGTTCTCGATCATCGAGCGCCTGAAAGCACGCGGCACGGCCGTCATCTACATTTCGCATCGCATGGAAGAAATCATGCGGCTTTCCGACGACATTACGGTCGTGCGTGACGGCGAATATGTCACCACCACGGAAAAGGGCGAGACCACCATCGAACGGCTGATCGCGCTGATGGTTGGCCGCGAGATGAACGACATCTATCCGCCGCGTGAAGCACCGCGCCCTGCGGACACAGTTGCGCCAATTCTCGAAACGAAGAACCTGTCCGTTCCGGGCAAATTTCACGAGGTTTCCATCGGCGTGAAGCCCGGTGAGGTTCTGGGTCTTTTCGGGCTGGTCGGCTCCGGTCGTTCGGACGTCATGAAGGCGCTGTTCGGGATGCTGCGGCCAGCGGGTGAAATCCGGCTCGACGGAAAGGCTGTCACGCTCTCCTCGCCGACCGACGCCATTCGCCACGGCATTGCCTTCGTGACCGAAAACCGCAAGGAAGAAGGCCTCGTTCTGCCGCACAGCGTGGAACGCAACATCAATATGGTCGGGCTCGGCCAGCTCGCAGGCCCGCTCGGGCTCATGCGGTCGAGGGCGGAGCGTTCCGCCGCCAAGGCGGAAGTGCTGCGGCTTGCCATCAAGACAGCGTCGCTGGACACGGTTGCCGGGTCGCTCAGCGGCGGCAACCAGCAGAAGATCGTGCTGGCAAAGTGGCTGCAGACAAAGCCGCGCATCCTCATTCTCGATGAGCCGACACGCGGCGTCGACGTGGGCGCGAAATTCGAAATCTATCGCATCATCCGAGAACTTGCCGCCAATGGCGCGGCGATCCTGATGGTTTCCTCCGAACTGCCGGAAGTGCTGGGCCTGAGCGACCGCGTGGCAATCATGCATAACAAGCATGTCGCCGCCATTGTCGATGCCGATGGCCTCACGCCCGAAACCGTCATGAGCTACGCAGCAGGAATGCATCAATGAGCAACGCAGATATTCAGAAGAAAGCCGTGGACGCCGAAGTCCGCCGCTCGCTTTTCTCCTCCCCGCTGGTGCGCCAGTATGGCGGCATCATCATTTCGCTGGCCGTGCTCTGCGTGGTCTTCGCGGTGCTGAACCCGCGCTTTCTCGCCTTCAACAACTTCATGAATATCATGCAGCAGGTGGCGGTGATTGCCGTCGCCGCCTATGGCATGACCTATGTGATCCTGCTCGGCGAAATCGATCTTTCCATCGGCTCCATCATCGCGGTTTCGGGCATGGTGGCGGCGCAAGCCTTCGCCATGGGCTTCGGCTTCGTGCCAACGGTCGTTTTCACCCTTGCGGCGGGCGCGATCATGGGCGGGCTGAACGGCGTGCTTTCGGCCAAGCTGATGCTGCCCTCCTTCATCGTCACGGTCGCGACCATGGGCATCTATCGCGGCATGGTCAGCCTGCCGACCAATGGCGCGCCCGAAATCATCGAAAACGATGCATGGCTTGCCATCGGCTCGGAAAGCTGGCTCGGCCTGCCGATCATCATCTGGATCGTCGGCGTCCTGTTCATCTTCAACTATATCCTGCTTTCGAAGACGGTCTTCGGTCGCCGCATCTATCTGTCGGGCGGCAACAAGGAAGCAGCGATCTATTCCGGCATCCGCGTCGACCGCATCAAGATCATCGTCTTCATGCTTTCCGGCGTGATGGCGGCGATCAGCGGCATCCTGCTTTCCTCGCGCCTGTCCTCCGCGCAGACCAATGCGGGCATGGGCTATGAACTCGACGCCATTGCGGCGGTGGTGCTTGGCGGCACCTCGCTTGCCGGCGGCGTCGGCACCATGGTCGGCACCATTCTGGGCGCGCTCATCATCGGCGTCATCAACAACGGCATGAACATGCTGTCGGTGCCCTATTTCTACCAGCTCATCGTCAAGGGCGTGGTCATTCTGGTCGCCGTCTGGCTCGACGTGCGCTCGAAATCCATGCGCACGTAATCGCGGTACCACACATGAAAAAGATCATCACCATCGGCGAGATCGTCGTCGAAATCATGGCCGTGGAAACCGGCAACGGCTTCAAGTCGGCCATCCCGCTGATCGGGCCGTTCGCTTCCGGCGCGCCTGCGATCTTCATCGATCAGGCGGCCAAGATGGGCCAGCCTTGCGGCATGGTCAGCGCGGTCGGCAATGACGATTTCGGCGCGCTCAATGTCGAGCGCCTGCAAAGAGACGGCGTGGATGTTTCGGCCATCGGCGTGCACCCGACAGCCGCCACCGGCAGCGCCTTCGTGCGCTATCGCCCGGACGGCAACCGCGATTTCATCTTCAACATCAAGCACAGCGCATGCAGCGCCATCGGCCTGACGCCGGAAGCCGAAAAGCTGATCGAGACCGCCGATCACCTGCATATCATGGGTTCGGCGCTGTTCTCCGACGGCATTGTTTCGGCAATCCACGAGGCGACGATCCGCATCAAGGCGAAGGGCGGCACCGTGTCCTTCGACCCTAATATCCGCAAGGAAATGCTGGAATTGCCGGGCATGCGCCAGGCATTGGCCCATGCGCTGGAGAACACCGACCTGTTCATGCCGAGCGGCCCGGAAATCTTTCTCTTCACCAAGGCGACCGAGGAAAAGGCAGCCGTGGAAGAACTTCTGGCGCGCGGCATCAAGGCCGTGGTGGTCAAGCGCGGCGCGGAAGGCGCCAGCTATTTCGACCAATCCGGCGAGGTTTTCGCGCCTGCCTTCAAGGTGGAGGAAATCGACCCGACCGGCGCAGGCGACAGTTTTGGCGCGGCATTCGTCACCTGCTGGCTGCGCGACATGGCGCCGAAGGACGCTCTGACCATCGCCAATGCCACCGGCGCGCGCGCCGTCGGCGTCAAGGGACCGATGGAGGGCACCTCGACCATGGCCGAAATCGAAGCCTTCCTTCAGAAAGACGGAGTTCCAGCATGAGCAGCACGAAAGTTCTGAGCGCACTTCCCGCACGTTATGCCAGCGGCGTTCGCGGCGGCATCACCTCGATCTGCTCCGCGCATCCTCTGGTCATTGAAGCCGCCCTTCTGGAAGGCGTTGCGACCAATACGGACGTTCTGATCGAGGCCACCTGCAATCAGGTCAATCAGGACGGCGGCTATACCGGCATGACGCCTGCCGATTTCCGCCGTTTCGTGGAAGAAATCGCGGCGCGGGTCGGCTTCGACACCGGGCGGCTCATTCTGGGCGGCGACCATCTTGGTCCGAACCCGTGGAAGCACCTGCCCGCCGAGGAAGCCCTTGCGAAATCGGACGTGATGATTGACGCCTTCGTGCGCGCAGGCTTTACCAAGATCCATCTCGACACGTCGATGGGCTGCGCCGGCGAGCCGGTCGCGCTGCCCGATGCCGTGACCGCCGAACGCGCGGCGCGTCTTGCCAAGGTTTCGGAAGCGGCGGCCCGTGAAGCCGGATATGACCTGCCGGTCTACATCATCGGCACCGAAGTACCGATCCCCGGCGGCGCGATGGAAGAGATCGAGGAGCTGGAACTGACCAAGCCGGATGCGGCGGTGGAAACCGTCGCCATTCACCGCAAGGCTTTCGCGGCGCTGGGATTGGAAGACGCCTTTTCCCGCGCCATCGGCGTCGTGGTGCAGCCGGGCGTCGAGTTCGGCAACGAGAACGTGGTCTTCTACAACAGCGACAAGGCAACCGCGTTGAGCGGCGTTCTGAGCGAAATGCCGCAATTTGTGTTCGAAGCGCATTCGACCGATTACCAGCCGGTGGAAGCGCTTTCCGATCTGGTGCACGATGGTTTCGCCATTTTGAAAGTCGGCCCCGGACTGACTTTCGCGCTGCGCGAGGCGCTCTATGGTCTCGACCAGATTGCCGCCTTCCTCGATAAGCTGCCGGAAGAGGAAACTCTGCGCGGCAAGATGGAAGCGCTGCTTCTGGCCGAGCCGAAGAACTGGGAAAAATACTACCATGGCGACGCGGAAGAACTGCGGCTGCAACGCCATTTTTCCTATAGCGACCGCATTCGCTATTACTGGCCGCATCCGGTCGCAACGGCTGCTGTCGATGCGCTTTTGAAGCGTCTCGAAGGCCGCAAGATACCGGAAACGCTGATCAGCCAGTATCTCGGCACGCTCTATCCGGCTGTGGCCTCAGGCGCGGTGGAAGCAACGCCCCACGCCTTGATGGTGGAGGCCGTCCGCAATGTCGTGCGGACATACGGCAAGGCTGTCGGCACTCATTAGTCTTTGTTTGTACGCATTATCCTACGCAAAACCGCTTCGCACTTTTGCTGGAAATGCTCTGAAACAGAAAGGCGCGGTCGGGACCGCGCCTTTCTTTTGCTCAGACCTCTATCGGGCTTTTGAAAGCCTTGAGCCGCAAGGCATTGCTCAGAACAAAAATGCTTGAGAATGCCATGGCTCCCGCCGCCAGAACCGGCGACAACAGCGTGCCGGTGAAGGGATAGAGGACACCGGCTGCGACCGGGATCAGCGCCACGTTATAGGCGAAGGCCCAGAACAGGTTTTCACCGATATTGCGGATCGTCGCCTTGGATATGGCGATGGCATTGACCACGCCGCGCAGGTCGCCCGACATCAACACCACATCCGCACTTTCAATCGCAATATCCGTTCCGGTGCCAATGGCGATACCGACATCGGCGGCAGCGAGTGCGGGGGCATCGTTGATGCCGTCGCCGACAAAGGCAATCCGCTTGCCGCCCGCCGAAAGACGCTTCAACGCCTCGACCTTGCCGTCCGGCAGCACTTCCGCAACCACTTCATCGATGCCCAGCCGTTTTGCGATGGCTTCCGCCGTGCGGCGATTGTCGCCGGTGATCATCGCAACCTTCAGCCCCTGCTCGTGAAGGGCCGCAATCGCCGCTGGCGTGGTTTCCTTCATCGGGTCGGCAACCGTCAGGATTGCCGCCAGCTTGCCGTCAATGGCCGCGTAGAGCGGAGACTGCCCTTCATCGCCAAGACGCTTCGCATCATGGGCGAACACAGCCACATCGTGTCCGAGCTTTGCCATGTAACGGTCGGCACCGATGGCAACCTCATGGCCGGAGACCTGCGCCTTCAAGCCGAAACCGGGCACGGCCTCGAAAGCGGAAACCTCCGCGAGCTTCAATCCTTTCGCCTTTGCCGCTTCCACAATCGCGTCGGCAATCGGGTGTTCGGAGCGGGCTTCCACAGCGGCGACCAGCGCCAGAAGCTCGTCCTTGCCGAAGCCCTCGACGGTTGCAAAGTGCGCCAGTGCAGGCTTTCCCTGTGTCAGCGTTCCGGTCTTGTCGACGGCAATGACGGAAGCATCGCGCAAGGTTTGCAAGGCGTCACCGCGGCGGAACAGGACGCCGAACTCGGCTGCGCGACCGGTGCCCACCATGATCGAGGTCGGCGTGGCCAAGCCCATGGCGCACGGGCAGGCGATGATGAGAACCGCGATGGCGTTCACCAGCGCGTAACCCAGCATGCCCGTGCCGCCAATCGCCAGCCACAACGCAAAGGTCAAAGCGGCGGCGGCCATCACCGCAGGCACGAACCAGCCGGTCACCTTGTCGACCATGGCCTGAATGGGCAGCTTGTCGGCCTGTGCGTCTTCGACCATGCGGATGATCTGCGAGATCACCATGTCGCGGCCAACCTTGGTGGCGCGGAAGGTGAAGGCGCCGGTCTTGTTGATCGTGCCGCCGACCACTTCCGCGCCCTTCTCCTTGACAACCGGCACAGGCTCGCCGGTGATCATCGATTCATCAACATAGGAGGAACCTTCGATCACTTCGCCATCGACCGGCACTTTCTCGCCGGGACGCACCTGCACGATATCGCCTGCGCGAACCTCTTCGAGCGGCACGTCAATGGCTTCTCCATCACGCACGACCCGGGCAGACTTTGCCTGCAAGCCGACGAGACGGCTGATTGCCGCGCTGGTGCGCCCCTTGGCGCGCGCTTCCAGATAGCGGCCTATCAGGATGAGCGTCACGATCACCGCCGCCGCCTCGAAATAGACATTGACGGTTCCTTCCGGCAGGAAGCCGGGGAAGAAGGTAGCGACGATGGAAAATCCCCAGGCGGCCAGCGTGCCGACAACGACCAGCGAATTCATGTCCGGCGTGCCGCGCAACAAGGTCGGGACGCCCTTTTTGAAAAAGCGCAAGCCGGGGCCGAACAGGACGAGCGTGGTCAGCACGAATTGCAGATACCAGCTGTTCTGCATCCCGATGCGGTCAGCGACGAACATATGAATGGCCGGGATGAGGTGTGACCCCATTTCCATGATAAACACCGGCAGGGTCAGCACAGCCGCAAGGATGACGCTTTTCTTCAGCTCTGCCGCTTCCGCATCCCGCTTTTCGGCCTGCGTCTCGGGCTTTGCATCGGATGCGGCGTCAGTGAGCGAGCGTGCTTCATAGCCCGCCTGCTCAACCGCCTTGACGAGATCGGAAGTCTGGACCGGGCCCGCCAGTTCCACATGGGCGCGTTCGGTCGCGAGGTTGACGCTGGCCCGCGTCACGCCCGGCACGGCGTTGAGGGCTTTTTCCACCTTGCTGACGCAGGAAGCGCAGCTCATGCCTTCGATGGCAAGATCGACGCTGCCCGCCGGGACATCGTAGCCCGCCTTGCGGATGGCCTCGACCACCGATGGCAAATCCGGCGCGCCCTTGAAAGTCACGTCGGCGCGCTCCGTGGCGAGATTGACGGAAACCCTGTCCACACCCGGAACTTTCGCCACAGCCTTTTCCACGGATGACACGCATGATGCGCAGGTCATCCCTTCGACCGGCACGGGAAAACTGATGGTTTCGTGATTAACTGGCTTGTTCATGGCAATCCCTTTCACTGCCCGTGAAGGGCACAATTCGAGAGTTGCTCCTTTAATAGTCCTTCCCACCGTTGGAAGGTCAAGCCCTTTTCGAAACAAGGTCCGCTATATATTACGGCGTCCGCTCACGCAGGTTGGGCAGACGGCTCTAAATCGGCAATGTGTTATGCGCCGCGACCAGTCCCAGCCCTGCATTGCTGCGATTGGCGATGAAGGACTGCACGTCGCCGGCGGGCATCGGACGGCCCGTGAGGAAACCTTGCACCTCGCCGAAACGTTCGGTCTTCAGGCGTTCAAGCTGTTGCGCGGTTTCCACGCCTTCTGCCGTGGTGACAATGTTGAAACCCGCACCAAGCGTCGCGACCGCCTGAATAATGGCCAGATCGCGCGTATCGACCTCAATTCCCGAAACGAAACTGCGATCGATCTTGATCTTGTCGAACGGGAATGAACGCAGATAGCTCAGCGACGAATAACCGGTTCCGAAATCATCCATCGCAATACGCACGCCCAGCCGACGCAGTTCGAACAGCAGCTCGATATTGTTCTTGCTATTCGACAAGAAGACCGATTCCGTGATTTCAAGCTCAAGCCTGTCTGGCGACAGGCGCGCCGCTTCCAGCGCGTCCTTGACCGATTGCAGGAGCGTGGTCTGGCTGAACTGGACCGGCGAGAGATTGACGGAGACCTTGATGTCCTCCGGCCATAGTACCGCTTCCCGGCATGCCGCCCTCAAGACCCAGTCGCCAATCGGCCCGATCAGCCCGGTTTCTTCCGCCAAGGGGATGAATTCGGCGGGAGAAACCATGCCGCGATCCGGATGACGCCAGCGGATCAGCGCCTCGAAGCCGGAAATCCTGCCGCTTTCCAGGTTGAATATCGGCTGATAGTGAAGCTCGAACTGTCCATCCAGCAGCGCCTGCCGAAGCTCGCCGGTCATGACGTGACGCTTCTCGGCTGCCAGACGCAGCGAGTGCTGATAAAAACGGAATGTGCGGCGTCCGCCGGATTTCGATGCGTAAAGCGCGAGATCGGCATTACGCATCAGCGCATCGGGCGTATCGCCGTGCAGCGGCGCTTGAGCAATGCCCATGCTGCAGGTGACAAATTCCGAATTGCCGACCAGTTTGAACGGGTCCTGAAAAGCCGAAAGAACGCGGTCGGCGAACATGGCGACCTGCCCCAGCGTTCCGCTACGATAAACGATGGCAAACTCGTCGCCGCCCAGCCGGGCGATGAATTCGTCCGAAGTCGTGATCCGTTTCAGGCGACGCCCCACTTCCTGCAAAAGCTGGTCGCCCGCCTGATGGCCGATACTGTCGTTGATGTTCTTGAAATGATCGATGTCGAGATAGAACAATGCGAAAGGCTCGCAATCCCCGCCCTTTTTCAGCATGTTTTCGACATGATGGGCAAAATAGGCCCTGTTCGGCAGGCCGGTGAGGCTGTCATGCATCGCGATATGCGCCATGCGTTCCTCGATCTCGCGCCGCTCGGTTATGTCTTCCAGAAGGCCGATCAGATAGCGGGGTTCATTGCCCTCGATCGGCGGGATCGAGCATTTTATGATACGCATCGTGCGGGAAGTGCCGTCCTTGCGCAAAATCTTGCGCTCGACGTTCAATACATCCCGGCGGCGCATCGTCGTGCGATCCTGCTGCCTGATGATAGCGGCCTCCCCCTCGGGGAAAAGATCGAGGTCGGTGGAACCGATGGCTTCGTCTATCGGCTGGCCGCTCGCCGCCGATGCGGCCTGATTGTAGAGCACGTAGCGGCCATCGTCGTGCATGTCCTTGACGAACACGCCGAGCGGCAAATTGTTGACGAGGCTGTCCAGCAAGGTCTGTGCGTGGCTGGCCTGACGGTTGGCTTCCGCGAGTTCCGTCCTGTCCTGGACAATGGCGAGAATCGCTTCCTTGCCGTCGAACAGCACCTGGCGCCCGTAAGTGAGAACCTCAATAATCTCGCCATTGGCGCGCAGATGCTGCCAGCGCTCAGGCCGTTCAAGGTCGCTGCGGTCGCGAATGGCGGCCAGCATCCGGTCCCGCTCGGTTTGCGGGCGAATATCGAGCACGGTCATGGCCGGGATTTCGTCGGCTGTATAACCGTACAGCCGGTATGCGGCGTCATTCATCACGATGAAGCGCAGCGTCTGCGGGTCATAGACCCACATGGGTGTCGGATGCGTCGTGAAAAGAATGCGGAAGTCCTGTTCGGACGTGCGCGCCATCGTACCTTCCGCCGAAGCCGAAGCGCCCCCCCGCTTCTTCATCGCATACCCCTCATCCTACTGATCCTACAGGTTTACAGATCCACTCCACGAGCAGACCGTCTCGTTTGTTAGCACTATGAGCAACCCGATTCAGATGCACCCCGAGCTTAGGCTGTAGTGACGGATTAACTTACGGTTCGGCGT